>NZ_JARFYN010000100.1 GCF_030272695.1 Martinezella calliandrae | reverse complement strand
ACAAGTCGTGGACTTGCGCGGGAAGCAGGAACCAGACAACAAGGCGGCTGCGTAGCTTTAATCAGCTATGCACTGGTTTGTTTAGGTTCTGGAGAGCGGGCATTAGCGACATAATTCCGAGCCGTTTCCGATCGCAGGCCGAAGCCTTTGACTATTTCGACGACCTCGGTGTGGTCTCGGTCGCCGAACTCACCGGTCTGTGGCATGGTCAGGGCATCGCGTCCGGGCACCCGCTGGACGGCGTCCTCGAAAATCTCGGATGGTACGGCAAGCGCTTCCGCTCTGATCATAGAGCTGATGCTCTGCTATTTTCCCTCGGACCGCACCGGCTCGTGGCGGTCGACCCGGGAATGATCCCGCTGAAACTCGCCCTCCGCTTTCACCGCTTTGGGCGCAGCAGGACAGCGCGCGGCTGGTTTTCGTATCTGCAGAAGGTGTGGCGGGCAAAGGGGCCGGTCGCCTCCCTCCGACCTATGTCCTTCAGGGGCAAGACGAGTGCTGCAATGGTGTATGACGAGCAGCCGATCATCGACTATTTCCGCAGAATTGATGATGACCGGCTGCTGGGCGCCATGGCTATCGAGGCCGATCGCCGATATTATTTTTTCGTTCTGACGCGGACGAAGACGGAGCATTAGGAAGCCGGGGCCCGGCCTCTACGACAGGCAAGCCGTCAATGGCATCAGTGGCCTGCCGTTCCTCAAGTACTCTTCGGTTTCTTCTGGGAGCGCGCGGGGCGCGCGGATATGTTCAGCGCCACGGCGGCGCGAATTAGCGCCTTCAACGCCTCTTCATCGATCTTGTCACTCTCGCGAACATCGATGGCACGCCGGGTATTGCCTTCGAGGCTGGAATTGAAGAGGCCGGAAGGGTCCTCCAAAGAGGCGCCCTTAGCGAAGGTCATCTTGACGACGTCCTTGTAGGTTTCACCGGTGCAGATTATTCCGGCGTGCGACCAAACCGGAACTCCTCTCCACTTCCATTCCTCGACCACTTCGGGGTCGGCCTGTTTGATGAGATCACGGATCCGAGCGAGCGTGTCGCCGCGCCAATCGTTCAACTGCTTGATCCTCGCATCTATCAGATGAGCGGGAGAGCCTTCTGCTTCTTTCGAGATGCTGTTGTCCATCGTTGTTATCGCCTTCCTCATGGTTGTTTCCCCTGTCACTTCAGTATCCTTCAGCGGCACTTGGCGTCAGCGTATCTCGTATTTGCCGCTCACATTCGTTCGCCCGGCATTTGGCTGGCTTGTTTTATCCAGGCCGCGAGCTGAGCTTCGTCAAGCTCTTCGTCTTCACGGATGTCGAGATAGCGGATGTCCTTGCTCTTGGACTGACCGGGAGGGACAGGGTGCAGCGACGTGCCGCGGAAGAAAGCCACCTTGACATAATTCTTGAAGCTATGGATGCCGAGGAACCAGCCATCGTCCTTGATGCCATAGAGCGGCGAGTTCCATTTGACCGCCTTATGCACATTGGGAACGGTGCGCATGATCAGTGCGTCGAGAAGGCGCGCAACGTCGCATTTCCAGCCGGGCAAGGCCGCGATGTAGGCCTGAACGGGGGCGTCGCCCTCGCCCTTGGCGATCTGAGGATTGCCGCCTAAAAGCAGCACAGGCTCCCCGGCAACCCGCTTGTCGGCGGCCTTCTTTGCGACTTTTGCCGAGATTTCTGGCGTCTTGCTGGTCATCCTGTCCGCTCCAATGCGCCGGCGCGCTGCCGGCCGCGCCATTTGCTGGCATGCGGTAGCACGAACAAGTAGAGGCCGGTGAACAAGAGCAAGGCGAGTGGGAGCAGCGCCACGAGGCCGACCCAGATGGCGGGTTGCCCCTGTTTCATGGCGACGATGTTGACGATGACTGCCACTGTAAAGGCAATGGACAGCCAGCGGTGGATCCGCCTGATGCAATTGTTCCAATTCAATGGGACCTCCCCTGAAGGTGAGAGCCAAGGCGCGTCTGGCAACCCCTTGGCGGTGACGCGACTGTAAATCGGGCCTGATTTCGAATTGTGCCGGCAACTTCAATCTGCCCGTGCCAAGACCTGCTCCAGGTTTGTAAAGAACTGCTGCCACCCGTATTTGGCGCCCTGGTAGGCTTTCTCCTGATCCGGCCTGAAGCCCGCCTGCTCCATGCGCAGGTGAGTCCCCCTGCTGGTGGGCGTGAGGGTCCAAGTCACGATACTTTCGAGACCGTAGGCTGCCCAGGTGTAAGACAGTGATTTGAGCGCCTCGATTGCCAGGACCTGGCAGTCGACGGAGCCCCAGTCTGCGCGAAGGCTGAAACGGTGATCCGCGACGGGCTTGAAGTCGTTCTTCATGAGCCAGTCCTCGATGAGGTGCGGTTGCGTGAGCGCGCGCCAGATCTTTTCCGGCGGATAAGGTATTTCACGCTCGACAATGACGGAGCGCGTTTCGGTCGCTGTAATGCTCATTGATCCATCCTTTTCAGTAGGTCTTCGAGTTGGTCGAATCGGCTTTGCCAAAACCCGGCCATCTGGCTTGTCCAGTCGATCAGCGGGGCCAAGGCGCCGAGCTGCGCGCTGTAATGCGTCTGACGGCCTTCGTGGCGGTCGCGCACCAGCCCGGCCCGCTTCAGGACACCGAGATGCTTTGAGACGACCGGTTGCGAGACGCCGGCCCTGGCCGTTAAAGCCGCCACGGTCTTTTCTCCCTCGCGGCACAGCCGTTCGAAGAGAGCCCGCCTGGTCGGATCGGCGAGCGTTTTGAAGAGTACATCGTGATCGCCCGGCATTTTAAATTCATACCCTATTGGCTATGAATGAACGTATAGCCAATAGGGTATGCATTGTCAAGCGGGAGTGTGGAATTCTTCGGCTCGCGCAGTCGGATGCGCGCGAATGGCATGCATGTCCTTGAATTTATAATATCCCGCTGGCTATGCATCGCCATTGCCGACCATTCATAATCGCGATGAAGCGCTTCCTATGACTACCGTACGCAGATGTCTGCGCTATGTTACTCTGTTAGGGGCCCGGAACATGTCACGTCTTTCTATCCCGGCTTAGCGCAGGACAAGCGAGCCGTGCCGTTCCGACATGAGAGTGGCTGAATGAACGGCTTGTTCGGGTAGCGTTCAGGTAGATGTCGTATCGTTCATCCACATAACCGACATCAGAAGGAGCAAAAGATGTTTGGACGTGTCGCAGGAATTTCTTACATTGCGTTGGCTGGATTGGCCGTGTCGCAATTGCTTCCCACGGTCGCCATGGCGCAGTATTACGACGACAATCACGACTACTACAGGCCGCGTCACGATCAATATTATGATCACTCGCACGGAGACTGGGGTGGCTGCAGCCGGCACGAACTCATGGCAGCTGCACGCGACGAAGGTTTCCGTCGCATCGATTCCGTCCAGATGAACGGACGCCGCATCATCGTGCGTGGCTGGAACGATGGCGGGCCCGATCGCATGGCCTTTGCCAATCGGCCTGGTTGCCCAGTTCTCGACTAAGGCGCAAGGCATTCGTCATCGCGAGCCGATGCAACCGGCAGGGGTAGGGCGCGCTCGAACTATGGCTCGGGCCGCGCTTGAACTGAGCCCGGTCGAAGCCCCTGTCACCGATCATTTCCTGCCGTCTCGACGCAGGACGCGAGAAGGAACTGGGTCTAGCGGCTTATTTACTGAAAATAGGCGGGAAAGGCATTCAACGAGATCGACGCCATCAATCCCTGGTATAAGCTTTAGGGATTTAAGCTCCTGACGTCGACGTGTTCATGCGGGGACTATTGCGATCCAAAAACAGGGAGGCCCGGCATATAATGCCGGGACTCAGTTGTTGCTAGTCGCAACGTCGAATTGTCCTTGTTACCTCGTCGCCATATTCATTCATGCGGGTGATGGTTTTCGTGTAGCATCGATCGTTGTTATAGTAGTGATCGCGATCTCGGACCCTACCGATCGAAACGCCGTGATCGCTTATGATCACGCCGGCGCGATCATGATGGTGCCGCTGATAGTAGCCGTCGTCATAGGAAGGGCCGCCAAAGATGACGTCGTCCGCGAAAGCAGGGGCAGCAATACCCATAGCGAGAGCTGCCATTGCGCAGCCGATGATTGTATTTCGCATTTGTCTATCCTCCTTGCTTGCATGTTTAAGCAACGATTGAGGAGAGACATGGTTCCAATATTTGACGGCCGGCGCAGATCGCACTGACACGATTGGCAAGCCGGTTACCGCCCGATTGCCTAGGATCGACGCCTATTCTGGCCGGCGTCAGCGCCAGCCGAGGGCAGGGGCGACGTGGGTCAGGATCGCTTCGATGACATGTGCGTTATAGTCCACGCCAAGCTGGTTGGGGACTGTCAGAAGCAGCGTATCGGCCTCTGCAATGGCCTCGTCCTTCGCCAGCTGCTCGATGAGAGCATGCGGCTCTGCGGCGTAGCTCCGACCGAAGATCGCTCGTGTCTTCTCGTCGATGAAGCCGATCTTGTCTTCGTTGTGATTGCCGGATCCGAAATAGGTGCGGTCGCGGTCATCCACCAGTGCGAAAATGCTGCGGCTGACCGATATTCGTGGCACGCGCTTGTGGCCGGCTGCCTTCCACGCCTCACGAAACACCCTGATCTGCTCGGCCTGCTGGACGTGGAACGGAAGCCCACTCTCGTCATCCTTGAGCGTCGAGCTCTGCAGGTTCATGCCCAGCTTGGCCGCCCAGGCCGCGGTAGCGTTCGAGCCGGCGCCCCACCAAATCCGGTCGCGCAGGTCCCCGGAGTGCGGCTCGATGCGTAGAAGGCCGGGAGGGTTTGGAAACATCGGCCGCGGATTGGGCTGCGCGAAGCCTTCCCCGCGCAACACGTCGAGAAGAACCTCGGCGTGGCGCCGGCCCATCTCTGCGTCGGTCTCATCCTCGGCTGGCGCGTAACCGAAGTGGCGCCATCCATCGATGACCTGCTCGGGGGAGCCGCGGCTGATGCCGAGTTGCAGGCGGCCGCCGGCAATGATGTCGGCCGCACCCGCATCCTCGGCCATGTAGAGCGGATTTTCGTAACGCATATCGATGACCGCCGTTCCTATTTCGATACGGCTGGTCTTCGCGCCGACTGCCGCCAGCAGCGGGAATGGCGAGGCAAGCTGGCGGGCGAAATGATGCACGCGAAAATAAGCACCGTCTGCGCCTAGTTCCTCGGCGGCGACGGCGAGGTCGATCGACTGCAGAAGCGCGTCGGATGCCGATCGCGTCTGTGATTGCGATGAGGGCGTCCAGTGCCCGAACGATAGGAAGCCGATTTTCTTCATCGTCAAGTAGCCTCAAGTGTGGAACAAGCGCAAGCTTACCTCTTGGCACAATTCAGGCTCAACATACAGCGTCGTAAAATCTAGATCGTGGCGCGAACAGGAGCGAGAGCGAGGACACAATGCCACATGAGGCTGACCCCCTTAACTGGGGGGCGCTACCGATGCCATCGGCTGGTTGAGGGCCCCAACGCGACAAACGAAAAGAGCCCAAGAAACGCAATTGCCGTGCTGGCGAATGCCAGAGGCCATAAGCCCATGCTGATAAATGGCGCGGTAGTCGCTGTTCCAATCGCGGCCGTGCCCAGAATGCTCGCGATAATGAGGGCCGCGCCCCGCGAATGGTCGCCATGCGATGCTATGATCGCCTGGTGAAACCCGACCGGCCCCCTGGTGCCGAATCCAAGGTTGACGATGATCCATAGGGCAACGAGCACGGTGATGTTTACGCCGCCGGCTGCTGCGTAGACGAGGATAAAAACGAAAGCCAACGTCAGGATAAAAGTCCCAGCAGCGATGACGCGGCCTGTTCCGAATCTTGTTGCTAGGCTGCTGGACAGGTTTGCGCCGGTGATGAACATGGCGATACCTAAGACCTGAAGAACAACGAAATACTGAATTCCCTTGCCGAGCGGCCCGGTTAGCACCGCCGGCGCGCCGAATACGAAGACAAGGATGCTTCCAAGCGAAAACGCCTGGCTCAGCGCATATCTGAGAAACGCGCGGTCCCGGATGATTGTCAGGTAGCTTTGATGCGGGGCGGGAGCCCGATCTCGCCCGGGAAATGACGCCACATAGCGCCCTGTGACGAGCGCCGCCGCAAGGCCGAGAGAGCCAAGGAGCGCGAATGAGATTTGCCATCCACCAAGTGCCAGAAGATAAGCTCCGGCGATCGGGGCCAAAGCGGGTGTCAAGGATTCGATCGAACCAAGCCTGCCAAGTGCGGATGCCGCCTTGTCATGCGAGTGGGAACTGCTGATGAAGCCAGGGGCAAAGACTGCGGGACCGGAACCGAACGCGCCTTGTGCGAGGCGCAGAACGATCAGCCACTCGATCGAAGGCGCGAGCACTGCGAGGAAAGACGTCAGCGTGAAAAGGCCGAGCGACCATACCAACAATTTTCTCGGATCAAATCGGGCGCCAAGCTCTCCGAATGCTATCAGGCCGATCAGAGTGCCGAGAGCGTAGGCCGCCAACACCAATTGTGCCAGCGCGGTCGTTCCTCCCAAGGACTGCGGCAGGCTCGGCACGGCAGGAAGGACGAGATCCGTACCCGCAATACCAAGCACGGTTCCGCATGCGATCAACGCGAACATCGCGCCAGGAGGGAAGTTTTTGGTCATGCACCGCTCTTAGCAAAGCCTCGTCAGACCTCCAAGTTCAGAAAGATGATGTGCCTCATCAGCAAGTTTGATGGGAGAAAGTTCGCGCCGATCACTCGGCCAGGGCATAGATTTCGGCTGGCCGAGTGACGCCCTTAAGCGAGAAGGTGCCCACTTTTTCGAATAGGGCTTGAAAGTGCGATGCAAAGGCCTTGGACGCCAACAGGCTACGGTCAACAGTGTCGCACAGCTTCTCGATGCGAGCTGCTTCATTGACGGCTTTGCCAATCGCAGTGAAATCGAGGCGGCGGACGGCGCCGACATTTCCATAGAAGACCTCGCCGACATGCAGGACGATATCGACGAGGATTTCTGGCTGCGCGGCCGCCAATCGCCGACGATTGAGCGTCGCATTGGCTTCCTGTGCCTCCTTGGCTGCCGACAGAGCCCGGCGACACGCCTCGGCGGGATTTTCCATGTCGGCCGGAAAAATGGCCAGCAGGCTGTCGCCCATGAATTTCAGGATTTCGCCGCCCTCCTGCTCGACAGGCCGTCCGATCGTCTCGAAATGCTCGTTCAGCCATGCAACTATATGGTTCGGTGCGTGGTTTTCGTTGAGCAGGGTAAAATTCTTGAGGTCGGCCAAAAGGATCGCGGCATAGATGGCGGCGCCTTCGCCGCGTTGTGTCTGTCCGCTCAGAATTCGCCCGCTGGTGCGGGTACCGGTATAGACCGCGAGCATATCCGTAGCGATGCGGGTTGCCGCGATCCGATAGCAGGCAAGTGCGAGGCTCGGTAGGAAAATATCGAGATCGGCAATTTGTCTTTCCGAAAACCCCCCGGGACCCTCACCGGCGAGCGAGAACCCGACACCCGCCAAGGCGGTCCCTTCGGGGTAGGCCGTGAGCTTCAGCAGGTAATCGGTCGCTCCGAGATCAGATAATTCCTTCAGCAGCGGGTAGAGTGTGGCGTACTCATCAGACGGTAGCTTCCAGCGACCATATCGAAGACCGTTTGCCACAAGATAGGAAATGGGCGACCTACGGAACATCTCTTGACCAGCTTCGTCATGCCCCTGAATATCCACCGAAATGCTTGAGGATCGCTGCCACGCGACGGAGAAGCCCCGTTGCAGGGGATCGATTGCTGGCATGGTAATCGAAGCTCGAAGAAGCGGATATCCAAGCGTTATCAGTCCCTCTGCGACGCCTTCCAGAATATCGCCGATATTGTTCGTGGAGAGGCCCTTGCCGATGATCCAGCCGGCCAATTCCTGCAGCTTTAGCATTTTGGATGTCCTTGAAGTCCCTCAAATCCGGAATATGGCTGACGTCGTCGATCGTTCAAGTGCGAGAAATCGGACGATCGCGTTGGAAATTCATTTGTGGCGCGTCATCCTAACCTATAGCCCTCGGTAGAACCCGTGTTTCCATTAGGACCACATCCCGCGAGCTCAAATCCCTGTTAAAATGCAATGCAGAGCAGAATAGTTACACGGAGCGAGCTCATGCGGCGCATCATCCTTCTTGCAATCGTTGGTCTGGTCACTTGCTCATGTGACCAGACGAGCACCTCTCGTGCCGGCAACTTTTCGTTGCAACCAATTCCGGGAAGCATCACTTATGGGGGCCAGCCGAGGATGAAGCTCACCAAATCACCCATTGGAAGCCAGGTCCCACATCATTTCACCGACCAGTGGGGAGATGACGTTTACGAAACCTATATCATCCAGCCGGACCGCAGCCTCAGATTGGTGGACCGGAGAATCATTCAGCAGCCTTTTTAGGCTGGCTAATTTGGCGACGCTCGCTTTCTGTATTGATGTTGGGTCAAAGGGGCAATGCGACGGCGAGCCCATTTCGCCCTCAGACAGGCGCTCTTAGATCTCGAAGGTGGGCACTCCACGCCGCCACGGCCTCGGCCACCGTCCTCAGGTGATCGGCGACCGTGAAACCTGAAATCGCCTTGCGCGGTTTCAGATCATGGTCGCCATCTTCGAGCCAGACTATTTTAATCGCGTCCGACAGCACATAGTGAGCCACTTCCTCGCGAGCGCCGAATTGATCACGGGTGCCCTGACAGATCAAGGTTGGAGCCTTCAATTCGGCGAGGTGAGCGGTGCGCAGGTCTTCGGGTTTTCCCGGTGGATGAAAAGGATAGCCCAAGCAGAGCAATCCGGCGATCTTGCCGGTGGCATAGAGATCATCGGCGATCATGCTTGCCACGCGCCCACCCATTGACTTGCCGCCTATGATAAGCGTGCCGGTGGCGCCGAGGTCAGTGATCGCCGCCAGATATTCGCCCTTCAATGTCTCGGCCCGGGGAGGCGGTTTGCGTAAGCCGGAGTTACGCCGCGCGGCCATGTAGGCGAATTCAAAACGAGCAACACGAAAGCCGCAGCCGGCAAGGGTTTGGGCGGCGGCGTTCATAGAAGCGGAGTCCATCGCTCCGCCTGCGCCATGTGCGAGGAGAATGGTGATCTCGGCGTCTTCTGGACCTTGAAGAAGAAACTTATTGTTTGCGATTGCCATGCGGCCAGTTTTCGCCCACGCCGTCGAGTTTGACAACCGCCGGCATCACAAAATCTGAACCAGCCGATTGCGGCTCCAACTCATCGCGCAATTGCGGCTCTCATCAGGGGCGCCCACGTCCATCCTGGGGATAAGGCGGGCTTAGCTTGAGTTATGACCAAACGGCGCAGTCATATATTGGTGTCGCTAGCAAGTGATATATTAGAAAAGAGAAATAATACGGAGGCCTGTGTCATTTTTGCTACAGCCTTGCGGTCAGGATAGGCCTATTTTTCCATTCTTGAGCAAATGGAGGACAGGTCCGATGTACAAGTTGCTCATTGCGACGGCGTTCGCCAGCGCCATTGCCTGCAGCGCTGCATATGCAGCCGATATAACGCAGGCTCCTCCGCAAGCTCCTACTGTAGAAACGCCCCCTGGCTTTACTTGGGCCGGCGCATATGCCGGTATTCGCGGCGGTGCGACCTTCGTCAACGGTGACTTTGATATTCCCGGCGTTGGCAGCAGATCTGACGATATCAATGGCGGGGGCATTGGCGGTTTCATTGGCTACAATTGGCAGTTCCAGAACAATGTCGTCCTCGGACTTGAAGGCGATTTGAACTACAACTGGAACAAGAAGACGATCGCGCCTGGCATTGACGTCGGTACAGACATCGACGGCTCGATACGCGCCCGTCTCGGCTATGCCTTCGATCGCGCTCTCCTCTATGCGGCCGGCGGTTGGGAAGCGACGCGTGGCTTCGTTGATACCGGCAGCAAAGACACAAGCACGTTCAACGGCTGGACGATTGGAGCCGGCCTTGATTACGCCTTCACCGACAAGATCTTCGGCAGGCTCGAGTATCGTTTTACCGACTTCGGCGACAAACACCTTAACGGCGTCGACGTCAGCTTGAAGCAAAACGCCGTCATGGTCGGTGTTGGCGTCAAGTTCTGGTAATTTCGCCAGCTTCTTCTGTCTTGCCGTAGCTCTGATATTGATCGATTGACCGCCGAAAATGCTTGAATTGCAATCGTCGATAAACCGGGAAACGCGAAAGCTCTGCCGGGGGTAGGGTGTTGCGTGCCGTCTTACCGGAAGAACATTCTGTTACCGACGCTCGCCTCCAGTTTGCAAAGAATTTGTCCTGGGTTGCAACGAACGCCTTCGCGGTGCGTTGAATGGTGTGCGAATATTTGGTGTGCGAATGGTTCAGGAGGAAACCTTATGAAAAAGCTTGCTCTTATCGTCGCAGCGGCCGCCTCGCTTGCATTCGGCATTCCCGCGGCCAATGCGGCTACGACGCATCACACACAAAAACACCCCGCAAAGGAACAGACGACGGGTCCGAAGGAACGCCTTGGCACCCTGTCCTGCCAGGTTGCGGGAGGCGTCGGAATGGTGATCGGCTCCAATAAGTCCGTCGATTGCATTTTCAAGCGGAGTTCAGGTCCGAGTGAACGCTATGTTGGCTCTATCGGCAAGTTTGGTCTCGACATCGGCGTGACAGGCAAATCCTATCTAAGCTGGGTCGTCTACAGTATTCAGCCGACTCGCGCCGGAGAGGGCGCCTTGGCGGGCGATTATGTCGGCGCTTCTGCGGGCGCTGCGGTGGGTGTCGGTCTCGGGGCAAACGCGCTCATCGGTGGCAATGCGAAGAATTTCGGTCTGCAGCCGTTGAGCGGAGAAGTGGGTACGGGAGTTAACGTTGCTGCGGGCGTGTCGAGGCTGCAATTGCGTCACGCTAGGTAGTCGCCCTACTGGCTGCCTGTCATGAGAGGTGTCGGCGGCGACACAGGCGAACTTGACCACTCCAATAAAGCAAAACCGCCGGGTTTGCGCCCGGCGGTTCGGTGTGGCTGTTTGGCTGCGGCTTTAGGCGGCGCGGCGGCTTTGTGCCATCGGACGGCCGTCGTTGACGCGGAAGCCGCGGATGAGCC
>NZ_JARFYN010000099.1 GCF_030272695.1 Martinezella calliandrae | reverse complement strand
CGGGTGCTGCTGCATGAACGCGGGAAGCCGCGGAATGATTTCCCTGAGCGCGAAACTTATGGGCGTGCCGACGCGAAGCACCCCCCGCAGTTCTCCGGTACCGCGCGGGTTGTCCGGCTGAAGAGCGTCGCCCCGAAAAAACACGTCATACTGAGCCCGCCCTGTGACTGCTATTCAGCACCGATGCCCATCAGCAGCATGTTCTCATGTGCAACCGACTCTACGTCGCGCGCCGGCCTGGTGCAGGTCGTGCGTTGCGTAATCGGACTGGCGAAAGTGTCGATGCACGAGGTTATTACTCGGAAGTTTCACGACACACGTGACGCCGTGTCGCAATTCATGCTGTTGATGATGAGCTTCACCCCGACACTTAGCCGGCCGGCGCGTTGCATCAATCATCTGGCGCGGACGCACGGTCATGAACGCCACGCGCCGCGATCGTCGGCCCTAGGAGAACGTCAGACCGAAAGCGGCCGGATCGGGCTGCTCGCCATTCCGGGGGACCAGCAAGCGCTCCAGCCCGCCCGGCACGAAGGTGGCCAGCAGGGTCGCCTGGTCGCCGATGACCTCGATCGTATGCGGCACACCACGGGGAAGCGCCGCGTAGGCGCCTGGACCCACCTCGACGCGGGAATCGCCGACGCGCGCGATTAGCTGCCCCTCAACCACGTAGACGAGCTCGTCCTCGCGCGAGTGGGTGTGCATCGGGGGCTCCTCCCCGGCTCGCACCGTCCACAGCACAGCGCCATAATCGCCTCCGGACTGGCTGGCCTCCACTTTAATCTCGATGCTCGAGCCTCCGCTCCTAGTCACCTTCTCGCCACCGTGGGGCGGCGTTAGAACCGGCTTCTGGACTGACATTTGTAGCCTCCTGATCGTGAACTCTTATTCGACTGTCGGGATGGCGGCGAACGACCGCCGCTCACGCCCATCAACATGGGATAGCAAGCGGCGAATGAGAAATGACGTCGTGCCATGAAATCGATAGCCGTGCGTTATGATGAAGGTAAGCTTTCGGCATCGGACAAATGTAATGAAGCAACGGTCTTCGACTCGTCCGCCATTTTACTCTACTTGGCTGGGAAGACCGGTCGTTTTCTCGGCGACCCCGATGATCGTCTAGAATTATTGTCCTGGTTGCTTTTCATCGCTACCGGATTAGGACCATTTTCTGGCCAAGCGGTTCATTTTCAATACGCCGCACCAGCACCTCGATGCCATCCAATGTTGCAGACGCAGACTGGAAGGATTTGAAGCCTTTCATGGGGCGGGTCAGCTTCTTGATGAACCGGTGGTCTTGTTCAATCCTGTTGTTGAGATATTTGACTTGGAGGATTTCTATCAGCCAGAACCATCCCTGCAACAGCAGCAGCCAGTTCATATTTTGCAGTCCTGTCAAGTTAGCCCCGCTCTTGTCGATGACGACCTTTTCGGGCCGTTGTTCTCGATCGTGCGGGCAAAGAAGGCGCTGGCCGCAGCCTCATCACGATGCTCAGACAGCATGAAATCAAGCGTTTTGCCGAATTTATCGACGGCACGATAGAAATAGGTCCATTTGCCTTTCCCCTAAATGTAGGTCTCGTCCATTCGCCAAGAGCGGCTGGTCGCGGATTTTCGGCGATGAGCCCGGCGGGCAATCAAGGGTGAATATTTCACAACCCATCTGTTCAGCGTCGCGTGGTCAACGGCAACGGCGCGCTCAGCCATGATCTCTTCCAGATCGCGATAGGAGACCGCAAATCGGACGTAGAAGAACACCGCGTATAAAATCACATCTTTTGGATAGTGACTGCCTTTGAAATCGAGCATGGCGGAAACTCAACTCACCTGCGCTTCTTCACCGCGGATCTATGTCACGAGCAATCAGGTTGCAAATCCGGGGCGGAAATTTGCGACAGAACCTACTCTCGCGCGTCTTCAGGTCGAGTGCCTTGCTCAAGGAGCCGAGCAGAGTGGCCCACGAATTGAACGCAATCGGGCTCAGTGCAAAGGTAGCCAACATATTTGGGGTAAGCCCGATGTTCTTGGTGAACGCATCGAAGGTAAGCTTCGAATCGGCCGGCACCTATTCCAGGTTCGGCGCCGAGATTCTGGGCATATCAGTCTCCTGATTTTCTGGTTTGTGTCTGGACGAGTGAGCGTCGAACTCGAAGGACGCTGGAGCGAAGTCAGGCGTGGAGGGTGTCGCGATCCTCTACGTCAGCGTAGTATTGAGGTGCCTCGCGGCGGTCGTATTTCCCGTGGTCGCGCACGATCCGCACTGTCCTGAGCCTCGCATAGTCATTCAGCACTGAAGCGTCCTCGTAGGCCTGCGCCGCGACGGCATTCTTCCAGGATATAAGCAGGACCAAGTCGCCGGGCGTGACTACGGCTTCAAAGATGTCCCAGGACGTGCTGTCCGTCGCCCACGGATTTAAGCCGAGCCATTCGGCCCAGTCGTACGGATTGTTCGTCTGCTTCCACTCCGCGGGGCGCGTCGCGTTGATCAGCGTAACCGTGGTTCCCCCCCGGCCGCCGTCTCGTCGAGCCGCTGCTCCGTCAGGGCGTGCCCGACGGGTACTGGTTGTCGGCCGTGATCTGACCGACGCGGAGGCGGTAGTCTGCGAAGATATTGTCGCGGCCCTTCTGCTGCATCTCGTGATGGCGCGTGCGGGTGCGCCAACGGACGAGCGACTTTTCATCCCGCCAGCTCGAAATCGAAGGGATCCAGCCCTCGCGGATCAGGCTCTTGTAGCGGATGTTGTCGACAAAGCCTTCGACCTGCTCGAGCTCGGGGCGCAGCATCTCGGCCGCGTCGAGGTAATCACTCCAGCTCTCATTAGTTAGGAGGGCCTCGAAGATCACTGAAAACATAATCGTATCCTGGAGTGCCGCGTGGTGCGTTACCGCCGGAGCATGATATTCCGCGCAACGAATGGGAAATGACGGCACGCCATGAAGTCGATAGCGGCACGTTATGATGGTCTGACTGCTCAGAATCATCGCTCGGCGCGCGCTCACATCGGTTACATGGCGGCCCGCGCCAACGCGAAGGTAAGACGTCAGGCTGCGGATCGATCGGCTGGAAGCGATTGGCCTGGGGTGCGCGTCTGGTGTTCGTGCGATGCGGGCGCCCTCGTCAACTCCCGGACCGTTGCCCGACCTGGTCAGTACCTTCGACTGACCAGTCACGAAGCCGCGCGACCTTGACGAAAGCGTCCAGCGCCGGCGAGTAGCGGCGCCCCTGCACAGCCAGTAGCCGGACCTCCCGCAAAACCGGGTCGCCTTCGAGCGGAATGGTCTTGAGCGTCGGAAGGCGCGGCATGTGCTCGGGCAAGAGCATAACGCCGAATCCAGCCGCGGCCATGTGCTGCAAATGCAAGTCGTGACCGCTGCAGTGCCCGAGGTGGGGCGGCTTTTCAGGGAAATACAATCGTTGAATTTTCGGCGCTACGTCGCATCCAGCGCGTTCCAGCAAGACAGTTTCACGGAGGTCATCCATGCCTATTGATGGAAGGTTTGCGAGGTGGTGCGTTGGCGCGAGAACCGCGACGTAGCGCTCTCGGAATAGCAACCAGTCGTCGACGCGGGCCGGCAGGTCTTGTATGTCTCCGACCATTGCGGCGCTGATCTCTCCCTCAAGCAGGAGGTCGACGAGCTTCTCCGCGGCCTGCTCTCGCAATTCGACGTGAAGTCCGGGGACGAATTTTGCGACTTCCGCGATCGGATCGAGGACGAGTGATGCCGAGATGGAGGGGGCGAGGCCGATCTTCAGTGGCGCGACCTCCTTGTGATGGAACTCCTGGGCTCTGCGACGCACCGTCTCGGCCGAGACCAATGTGCGCTCCAGCATCGGAAGGACTTCCCTGCCAAGGTCTGTTAGCTGCGTCAGCAGGCGTTCGCGGTAGATCAACTGACCGCCTAGCTCCTGCTCGAGCTTCTGCACAGCCTTGGTCAGGGCAGGCTGTGTGACATTGCACTGCTCGGCCGCACGTGTGAAGTTGAGTGTGGACGCGACGGCCAGAAAATAGCGAACTTGATGAAGCTCCACGGATTCCTCTCCTTCAAGTTGTTGCGGGCCCGGCGGCGTTGACGGCTAACCAATGCCCGTCGCGGCCGCCGCCCGGCACGGACATATGGTCCTTGCTCGATTCACCGCGGTATCCACGTAAAGCGATGTCAGGATCGACATCCGAGTGGTGCCTTGCCTGCTCGGCAGATACGTATTTCGACAAGAGCGTCATGAGTGAAACTTGACAGCTCGAAGCGCTACGAACGATTCGGCGCGAGGTACCGTGAGATTGGCTTGTAGTTGCTTGCGCTAAACTATGGCTTAGAACGCGAATGGTCGGGCCACGCGCTCAAGTCCGTTAGCCGCTGGCGCTGCAGAGCACAGTCCGCGCAGATAGAGACCCTCGTGAACAAATGCGCTTCGCATGCGCACTCTGGGACTCTTGGTGCATAGCGCCTCTGCGGGCGTGCCATCTCTGTGCTTTCCAAACTGAGACCACCCGTAGCGGCTTATCGCGATGCGACACGAGCCGTGTCGGCCACAGGGCAAAACCCCCGCAACACCGTCACCCGACGCCGTACTGCCGAATTAAATGAGTCTACGGCTGCGGCCGGCTCACATTGAGAGTGTCCGCCATCCGGCTGAGCTCGGGAAGCGAACGCGCCTTCATCTTCCGCATCAGGTTGGTGCGGTGGACTTTCACTGTGGATTCGGCGATGCCTATGTCGTGCGCAATCTGTTTGTTCAGGCGACCGGCTACGACATGTAGCATGATTTCGCGCTCGCGGGAGCTGAGCGTGTCGAAGCGTTCCCTAAGCGCAACCAGGGCTCTTTCACTTTCCCGACGGGCGCGATCGCGGGCGAGGCCGGCGTCAACGGCGTCGAGCAGATCCTGATCCCGGAAGGGCTTTGTGAGGAACTCTATAGCGCCACCCTTCATCGCTTGCACGGTCATCGGCACGTCGGCGTGCGCCGTGATGAAGATGATCGGCACTTGCCTGTTTGCAGCAGCGAGATCGCGCTGAAGCTCAAGACCGCTTCGCCCCGGCATTCTGACGTCAAGGACAAGGCAGGTAGGTCCCTCCGGCGGGTCGGCTTTGAGAAAATCGGGAACAGACGAAAATTCAAGGGTATGCAGCCCGACGGTCCGCAACAACCGCACGACCGAATCGCGAAACTCGGGGTCGTCATCGATGAGCAAAACACTTGGATTCGCGTTATCCATCCCGGCTTCCTGCGTCTACGGAAGAAGCGCATTTCCCCACTTCAACTCCATCATCTTACGGCCAATTGTTCATGGTCAACAGCATTCGTTGCATAAGCGGATAGCCGGAGCACTAAACCATCGCTTACGCGCGGCGTCATTGCATTCTTGAGGAATATCTCTGACACTAAAAATTGCATGTAGGCGCGAAAGTCATCCGCCAATAGGGGGAGCGAGAAAGGTGCTTCGAAACCGCAATGACGAACCGTACACTCATATCTGTGGTCGACGATGATGAGCCCTATCGCGATTCAATGCGAAAACTCATAACATTACTCGGCTACACTGTCGAAGCGTTTTCGTCGGCAGCCGACTTTCTGAGATCGCGTCACCTGCCTGATACCGCCTGCCTGATCGCCGACGTTCACATGCCCGGAATGAACGGGATCGAGTTGCACCAGCATTTGGTCGATGCAGGGCACGCCATCCCGACGATCCTGGTTACCGCTTACCCCGATGAGGTCGTCAGGGATCGGGCTCTAAAGGCGGGGATTCTTAGCTACCTCAGCAAGCCGGTGGACGACGAACATCTCGAGCGATGTCTGCGTTCGGCTCTGCAGCCACGTCCCATGACGCGTCGTCCGCCGGCAGTGTGAACTGAAATACCGCGCCCCGAGGTTCGTTCGGTTCCGCCCACAACTTGCCCCCATGAGCGTGGATAATGGAGCGGCATATTGATAGCCCCATCCCGGTCCCGCTGGACTTCGTAGTGTAAAAGGCATCGAAGACTCGATCGAGATGTTGCGCATCGATGCCCGGTCCTGAATCGCGTATGGCTATGAGGGCGCCTGTCTGGTCCTGCTTAGTGCCAATCAACAGCTCTCTTGGTCCCTCTTCAATTGAGCTCATTGCTTCAGCTGCGTTAAGAATCAGATTAAGCAAGACCTGTTGCAACTGAATGCGATCTGCCAGAAGCGGGAGAAGCCCTTCAGCAAGGCGCGTTTGGACCGAAACCCCATTCCTGCTGGTCACGCTTTGCGCCAATACGAGCACTTCGCTGATCGCCTCGTTGAGATCAAAGCACTCTTTTCGTGGGGGCGCCTTCTTGATGTGATCGCGCATGCGCCCGACGATGGCGGCGGCCCGGTCAGCGTCCCTGACAACACAACCGAGCGCGTCCCTGACTTCACCCAGGTTCGGCGGACTCATGTCTAAAAAGCGCATCCCCGCACGAGCATTGTTGCGAGCGGTCGCGATCGGGTGCAGAATTTCGTGAGAGAGCGAGGCGGCCAATTCTCCCATCATGCTCACGCGGTTCATATGGGCGAAGTCCAACTCGAGTTGGCGCAGTTTTTCACGTTCGTCGTGAGCCCGCCGCCGCTCCGTCACATCGACGGTTGTAGAGATAACCTCTGCCAAGGCCCCCCCCGGCGAGAACACATGATAGCTGGTTCCCTCGACCCACTTGATTGTTCCATCTGGTAGACGAATTCTGAACTCCGCGATCATATCTGTTTTTTGATCCACGGCCCCTTGAACCGCCGCCCATACTCTGTCGCGGTCGTCTGGGTGAATGCGTTCCCACATACTTTGTCGACTTGGAACGCCCTGCACTGGATCAAACCCCCAGATCCTGTAACTCTCATCCGACCAATAAATGTAGCGCATCGTTGTCGCGTCGTAGATCCAGTTTCCGGTGCGACTAAGTCTCTGTGCTTGGCTAAGTGCTTCCTCGATACGCTTGCGCTCCGTCAAATCGAGCACGAATGCGAGGCCCTCGTCGCCTCCTTCCTTGAACAGAGTGGCGCCAATGAGCACAGGAACGCGACTGCCGTCTTTCCGAAGATACTCCTTCTCGAAGGGCTGAACGATCCCAGTTGAATTCAGTTTTGCCAGAGTCGACGTGTCGCGCTCGCGCCACTCCGGCGCGGACAGGTCGGTCCAGCGCACGCGTCCCGAGATCAACTCTTCACGCTCATATCCCAAGATGCGCAGAAACGCGTCATTGGCCTCAAGGATCCGACCTTCGCGGTCGGCGATGATGATCCCGATGATATTAGAGTCGACTAAACGCCGAATCTTGCGTTCGCGATCTTCGATGTCGCGATAAAGCCGCGAATTCTGGAGCGATATCGCCGCCTGCGACGCAAGCACCCTCAACAAAGCGACGCGATCGGGCGTAAAGACGCCGGGCGTCAGATTGTTCTCCAGGTAGAGAATGCCCGTTAGCCTTCCCTGGTTTATCAGCGGCAAACACAGCATGGAACGGAGACCGCTCTCAACGATGTAAGGATCGACAGAGAACGGATTTTGAGATGACGCATCGTCGAGAATAACGCTTTCCCGAGTGCGCAGGACATAGTGGAGCACCGACTCCGGCAGCACCGTCGCAGCCGCTTCCTCATCGCGCAGATGCACGGCCACCAAATCGCGATCGGTCGTGGCTTCCGCGGCGATCCTCTGCTCAGTGCCGCGTGAAAGAATCAATAGGCCTCGTTCGGCACCGGCTTGTTCAAGCGCCGTACGCATGAGCATTTCGAGCAACTTCTCCAGCACGATCTCGCCGGATACGGCCTGGGACACCTTGATCACGGTTGCGAGGTCGAGTTGCTCGACAGACGCGGCGATCGTGCTTGCCGAATCGGGCGTGGGCCTTTCCAATCTGGGGCCTGCATACGTCGCATCGAGTTGGCGAACCTTGCCGTCGGCGCCCCAGCGCAAGTAGCAGTCCCGGGCGTTGCGCATATACAGGTGTGAGATTTCCTTGAAACCGCAAGCGTCGTGAAAGCGTGCCGCCAACTCTCTGGCGAGCGCCTCGTTGTGGACAAAGCCACTTGTCTGCGCCGAACGAATGGCCTGTTCGTAGAGGTTCATTGCAGCGAAGGCGCGGCCATCAATGCGGGCAATCTCCGCGCCGACCAACAACGCACGGTCTGCGAAGTTTTCGGGACAAGCCGCGGCCCAGCTCGCAAGCGGGCGGTGATGGAGATTTAAGGCGTCCAGTACCGATGCCTGCTGGCCAACAGAAGTCGCGTCACAGAAGGCCGCGTACGACAAGGCGCTGTAAAAGTGATAGTCGGCCGTCTCCATGATGGTGAGAGACATGCTCAATAGCGGCTGCGCCCTCGACGCGGCGTCGATCGCTGCCGCGTAGTCTCCAGCCATAAAGCGGGCTTGCAACTTGCAAATCCAATACAGGCATTGGCCGGCCGTCGCTGCCGAGGCTTTCGTGAAATCGCGTTCGATTCGCTGCTCGTCAAACTGCTCATAATTCAAGGAGCCGAACCGCACCGTCTTGCCGCGCAACATTCGCACTACTGCGACTGCCGCACTGAGGAATTCAAAGCCTTGCTGTATTTGGCGAGACCTTGCCCTGTCGGCTTCCCGTTCGACATCGGCAAGCGGATCACCCACCGTAAGCAGATTGAGTACCCTTAGATGGAAGCAGATGCCCGCATACACAAGGTCACCGGCTGTCTGCGCCGCGTCGAATGCGCGGTCCATCAGTTCGCAGCACGTTCTGATATGCTTCCTCCAAGGCATGACCAAATTACCGAAGTTCAGGTACACGCCCGCCTGGAAACGCCACAGAGCACGCTCCTCCACGAGCTCATAAGCGAGTTGCCCGACACGATATGCACCCTCGTACTCACCGAACCCTAGGCCGACAATCATACCAAACCGGGCATACGCGACCGCAGACGCGTCGCTGTTGCCGCGATCCAAGGTAAGGCGGAGCATTTCGCACACCGCGAGCGTGTAGAGGTTGAAGTCGGTGTATTGCGCCGGAGATGAGAGGCGGTTCAGGACGTCCAGCAAGACGAGGGATGCCGGGTCGGTCATCACAGGAAGCGCCTTAAGTTCCTCGGTCGTGCGCCGGTCGAGCTCCGACCAGATTCGCCGATACGCTGTGCGCGCGTCCTCATCGGTTGGATGCGGCGACCAGTTGATGCCGAGGTAATTCAGGTATTCGAGACCGACAGCGACCGCCCGGCTTGGTCGATTGAGCCTGATGTAAAGGTCGATTCCGAGGCGCGCCACCGCCGCTCGATCAGCCACATTCGTGACGCGCGCAGATAATGCCGTCCAGTGGCTTTCCGCGTCCGAGAGCGCGCCGGTCAACAGTTCGCATTCCGCGCGATGAAAATCGAGCGTGAAGATAAGCTCCCAACGACGCTCCCAGCAATCTTCTGCCAATAGACTTCGACCTGCGACGAAATAACTGAGCGCCGAAACGTATGCAGTAGATGAGTTGGCGCGCAGGCCTGCCGCCAGGTTAAATTCCGCGGCTCGTTCGCGTTCATCGATTGATTCAATCAAATGACCAGCTCGGTTGAGCTGATTGACGATTTCGAAGGTCGCTTCGTCTCCCTTCTTCGGAGATGTCCGCGCCGCAAGCAGCCGTCCTATTCGAAGATGCGTCTCGCCGCGCAGCCGCTCCGGGATCAGTGCATAGGCGGCCTCTTGGACGCGATCATGGACGAACCGGTAAGCACCTCCCGCGCGCTCGACCATTTCTTGATGGCGCGCGGGCCACAGAACCGTATCGAGCTGCTCCTCCGACATCCCGAGGATGATCGAAAGTGCCATGCTCTCGGCAGTGTTTCCGAGACAAGCCAACTGCCGCAACGCGCTCTGCGTCGCGATCGGAAGCCGGGCGAGCTTCCCCACCATGAGATCAACCACATTGTCGGTGTAGCCCTTGGCGTGAATTCGGTCGATATCCCACGACCAGCGCGCGCCATCATGATCGAATGCCAGCAAGCCTTCTTCGACGAGCGACGACAGGAACCGAATGGCGAAAAACGGATTGCCGTCGGTCTTAGCATGCAACAGCTTCGCAAGTGGTGCGGCGCGCTCCGGCGGACAGCGAAGAGCGTCCGCAACCAATTTCCCAACATGCTCCTGGTCGAGCTGCTCAAGCCTGATTTCCACGACCTTTCCGTTAGCGGCCTTGATGGCGCCGAGCTTTTTCATTAGCGGATGGGTTGCAGTGACTTCGTTGTCGCGATAGGCGCCGACCAGCATGAGATACTGAATGTCCGAGCGCACAAGGTCTTCCAACAGATCAAGGGTCGCCGCGTCGAGCCATTGCAGGTCGTCGAGGAAGAGCGCGAGAGGTTGGTTCGCGCGGGCAAATACGCTTATAAAGCGACGAAATACGACTTGAAATCGGCGTTGTGCCTGCTGTGGAGGCAGCTCGAGGACCGATGGCTGGTCTCCGATGATTAGCTTCAGTTCGGGTATGAGATCGGTCATGAGGCGCCCTTCCGATCCCAGCGCCTCTAGAAGCGCGTGGCGCCAACTCGCCAATTCCATATCGTTCTTGCTGAGGAGGGGCCTGATGAGGCTTTGGAAGGCCTGCACCAGTGTCGCGTAAGGAATGTCGCGCTTGTACTGGTCGAACTTGCCAAACGCGAACAGACCGCGTGGCTGCACGAGCACTTTGTGTAGCTCCTCGACGACGGAGGACTTACCGATTCCGGAATATCCTGAAACCAGCACCAATTCCGGGACACCGGTTTTGGTGATGCGGTCGAAGCAGGATACCAACGTCGTGATCTCGCGATCTCGCCCGTACAGCCTTTCGGGGATCAACAGTTGGCTTGGCGTGTCTTGCGAGCCGATCGGGAAGTCATCGATGCGGCGACGCTCTTCCCACTGGACCAAGCAGCGTCGAAGATCGCGCTCGACACCGCCAGCGGTCTGGTAACGATCCTCCGGCGTCTTGGCGAGCAGCTTCATAACGATCGCCGAGACTTGCGCTGGAACACTCTCGAGCCGCTTCCTTGGCGGCACCGGTTTTCTGGCAATATGGCAGTGCACCCACTCCATCGGATCGGTGGCCGTTAGGGGGAGAACTCCTGTGAGCATTTGGTACAAAGTGATGCCGAGGGCGTAGAGATCGCTGCGGGCGTCGATCGACCGGTTCATCCGCCCGGTTTGCTCGGGCGCCATGTAGGCAAGCGTGCCGGCGATGGTCTCCGGCGGGTCGGGTGCCTGCCGCTCGCGGGACAGGCGCGATGCGATACCGAACCCGGTGAATCGCACGTGTCCGTCTGCGCAGTTCACAACAATATTCGCTGGCTTGATGTCTTTGTGGATGAGCCCGTGCCGATGAAGTTTGCCCAGAGCCGCGGTAGCAGCGACAGCCAGGGTCAAGAACGGCTCTATCTCCATCGGCCCATCGAGCAAATGGTCAAGCGGCTCGCCGCCCGGATCATCCAGCATCAGCACGGTTCGGCCGGTCTCGCGCATGAGTGTCACCGGTCGCGCCGCCCACGCCCCATCGAGTACATCTTTCAGCTCGTATTCGTGCGTGAGACGATCGAGAATGGAGGGAGAGGGGTGCTCGGCGGCGGGAACTACGACCAGCACGGCGCGCCGGTTGCCATTTTCGTCAAGTCGCCAGCCGCGGCTGAACACGCGCTCGCCGTCCTCCCACAACACCTGAGAGTTACCGTCCGAGTCTGCGGCGTCCAGGGACTGGTGCACCATCTAATCTGGCTCCGGCGTTGGGCTTCGGCCTGAAGCCCACTCAAGGGCTATGGCTCTGCTCGAGCGCGCTTTGCAGAATAATATAATTAATCCAAAGTTTGAGGGCGACAACCGATCACAGGTGGGCTGGAAGTTGCACTTGTCAGCAACCGGTAGTCAGCGCCGGACAATGCGCTACTTTCGTCAGGCCAGACAGCTTCGATCGGAGCTCATGTCCGTAAAACTTAAAATTATCCCGAAATAACAACACCATATGATGAAGAACCATCCTCCGTACCAATGGCGACGGCTTGCGAGAGGGACTAGCGCAAAATTGTGGAATTCTTTGGTGATTTTGCGGTGGATTTGAACAATCGGATACGGGGAAGAGCGGTGTCGTAGAAACGGCGGAGAGAGTGGGAGTCAAACCCACGGCTTTGATCATTCAATTCGAGCGATGGTGTCGGGCGAAATGAGAAACTGACCCCCTAACGAAGCGAAGAACTGACCCCTCGTATCAAAACGAGGAGAGATGGATGTCGAGCGAGATTTCATCGCAT
>NZ_JARFYN010000098.1 GCF_030272695.1 Martinezella calliandrae | reverse complement strand
CTGCCGAAGCCGAAGAACGTTACTATGCCATGCTGGACGCGCCAGCCATGGCCGCATAACTTAAACCAAACGGCCTCCGGCAAACCCGGCGCGGTTCAAGATTGTCAAAGAAGGGCGGTGAAAATGTCTTTGCAGCCGATCCAATACGGGGTCATGAGGCCAGTTGCCTTTGGCATTCTGATTGTTTTTTCGGTTGCTTGCTTAGCCTCTTGCTCAACAGTCGGCAGGGCTGGAGGCCAGTCGGCTCAAGTAACCGCAAGCAAGTCAACAGGTTCCGTGAACGACAAAGACAAAGCGGCCGCCCGTCGGCGATGGGCAGAGAGAGTGCGGCGGGACAACCAGTTAGATCCGAGCGGGTCGCAACCAGGTTACTATGGGTCTTTCGGCCCTCGTTTCAGTTGGTGATCGGTGGCTGTTCGTGCCTGACTACTATTGGTCTCCAAAGTTGGGATGCGCTCTCCAAAGTTATTTGGCGAGAACGTCATATTGTTAGCGTCATGATAGAATTAGAGTTCGCGCGGGACTAAAAGTCTCGCTTACGCCAGTGATTTGTAGACCCGCGGCTCGGCGACGCTGATGAAGCTGGCAACGGCAACAAGCCGAAAGTAGTTCCTCGCCGTCTCGCGATGCGGAGTGTTCAGCCCCGGAGTGGTTGCAAATAGCGCTTGCGCGTCTAGCCTTCTATGCTGGCCACCCCACTCTGTGCCTACAGAAGATGACCGGGAGCAAGTCATGTGCCGAAACATAAAACCTCTGTTCAATTTTGATCCGCCAGCAACGGACGAGGAGATTCATGATGCCGCTCTCCAGTTCGTACGCAAGGTGAGCGGAGCGACCAGACCGTCGAAGCGCAATGAGGTCGCGTTCGCGCGAGCGGTTAGTTCGATCGCCGCCTGTGCTCGCGAGCTGCTCGACTCGCTGGAAACTTCTCAACCCCCTCGGGATCGCGAGAAGGTAGCGGCGAAGGCTCGCGCGAGGACGGCGGTCCGGTTCGCGTAAGAGGGTCCCGCAGCCCGTGGGCCGAAAACATTTCCGGATCCAGGCCAGCCTAGTTGCAACGCCTCTTCAGGATCAAATTGACCGACTGCGGCGTCAGCGCCCGCCGATCGATATTGCCCCATTGATCAATGCGACGGAACACCGATCCGGTGTCGATTTCGGCTTCCGCAAGCCATTGTTTCAGGGCAATGACCGGCCGGCCGATCAGAACGACCTGGGCTCGGTCTTCGGCCGTCGTCGTCTTGGTGCGGCCCAGATTGATGGTCAGGCAGGGGACGACAGGGGAGGCGGCATCTTTCGAATCGGCATGCACCGGCTCCTCGTCGACCAGATCCACGATGCCCAGGCCGGCGATTTCCGAGCGGCGGCGGCCGCCAGAGGCGAATGCAGTTAGCAACAGGGCGCGATCGCGGAGATCGACCAGACGCTCGCCGTCACAGGTGACCAGCAGCTTTGCCAGGACATCGCCGGTCACTGCTTTTTTGCTCTTGCGGCGGCGTTGCCGCGGTGCGGCCCGAACGGCCAGTCGCAACGCGGTCTTCAGCGATGGCGCCGAGAATTCTCCGGTCAGGCCACGCCAGCGCGTCAGGATCGACCAGGAGGTCAGGCGACGCCGCACCTTATCGGGCGCATGCGGACCGTCCACGCGCAACAAATCCTGGACACGCAATCCCGTCTCGACCTCCGCTGGCATGCCGTGGGTCGGATCTTCGGCGCGCTCGGCCGGGTCCCAAAGGTGATGGGCAATAAATTTCAGCAGCAGCGATTGCGGCGCCGGCCAGGGGAGGGGGAGCCCGTCGCCAGCTGGCACCAGGCTTCGAGATAGCCGAGATCGGAGGTAAGCGCCTTTAACGTGTTGTCGCCCATGCCCTCCTTGGCCAGGTGTTTGAGGGTAGCGACGTCCTCGTCCGTCAGGAGGATGGCCAACTGATCACGGCGGGCGAAGGGAAGGATGGCGTCAAGCGAGTCGAGTTCTTCAGCGCGCTGTAGGAGTGATACCGTTGATTCGCCGCTCACTGGCCGGTTGACGCCGGGTGGCATTTCACGTCGGTCCTTCCGAAATCATTGCCCTTGAACAGCAGCGGCGCCTTGGCGACCGCGGCGACCGCATAGGACAAGCAGTCGCCCATGTTCAATGCCGCCGGATGGCGTCCCTTTCCGAACCGTTCAAAGGCTTGCACGGCTGCGTGATAGTGCCTTTCGCCGAAGGTGACCGCGCTGACATTGGACAGCTCGACGAGCTGAGCTATGATTGCCGCTGCATTTGGAAATCCTCTGCCTGTCAGAGCGTCGGCCACCCGATGGTGATGATTCCCGAACGACGATTGACTTGAATGTTTCAGCCTCCGGCTCTGTCAAGGACATCGCCAGAATGATCGAGGTATCGAGCGCGATCATATTGGCAAGCCGTTCTTGTCATAAAAGTCGTCGTGCACCGGTGTCGCTCCGGCAGGAGCCGCGCGGCGACCTTCGGCCATCAGGTCCCAAAGGACATCCTCCGGCTTGCGCGCCGTCGACTGCCGCAATTCCAGTTCAAAATGCTCCAACGCCTGCTCGACCAGCTTGTTGATCGGCTGGCCAGTGCGTTTGGCCAGCGCGTGCGCCAAATCCCGGGCCTTGGCGCTGCGCACGGAGAGTTGCGGTTCGGAGACGATTTGGGTCTCCAGCTCGAAATTCACACATCTAATATAGTCTCTGCGGCCAAAGATGGCATGTCGATCAGCTTCGTTAAGCGGAATCGATTTCGTTGTAGTGATACACTTTCTTACGTGCGAGGATCAGTGGAATCTCTCTGATTGACCGGAATGCGCCAGAAGCGGGCGTTATCAGCGCCACTTGGCTCACACTTTCGAGACGGCTGTTTTAGCGATGTGCTCCAGTGTTGTTGCCATGTAAGCCTTTTCTAATTCAGCTTCGGCAAGTTTATGGGCATGTTCTAGAACGGCGTTCGAGGCGCGTTCAACGGGGCAATTGGGATGATCGCTCGACAATGGCGCGGGTAGCATCTGCCCTTCGAGCAAGGCCTTTTGCACATCCAATACAGTGATTTGCGCGAGCGAGCGGGTCAGCTTCCATCCGCCGCCACGGCCACCTTCCGATTCGACAATGCCGTGTTTGCGCAAGGCCCCAAGCGTGCGGCGAACAACGACCGGATTCGTGTTGAGCATTTGCGCAATCCGCTCCGACGTTTCCCGGCCTCCGAGCAATCCCATATGGACCAGCACGTGCAGCATTCTGGCCAGGCGACCATCACTCTTCATAACGCCTCTTTCTGCAACTGTTTTGGTTACAGTATCTTGACTTCAACCATTATGTGTAACACATACAGTTACACAAAGAGAAGCAATCTGATGCACCGCCGAACTTTTATTGCCTTGGCAGCCCAAATCGCTGTTAACGGTTCTGCCAGACGGGCATCCAGCCAGGAGGCTCCCATGAAAGAGACCGAAATTTCGACAGCCACCATCCGTATGAGCATCGTTGAAGCTGGCGAAGGTCCGCTCGTCTTTTTCTGCCATGGCTTTCCCGAAACAAAATATGCATGGCGCCACCAGATCGAGGCCCTTGCGCAGGCCGGTTATCGTGCTGTTGCACCGGACATGAGGGGATACGGAAAGACCCAAGCTCCGGCGCATCCGGACCAATATACCGTTTTCCACGCAGTCGGTGACCTCGTGGCGCTTCTCGATGCGCTTGGCGAACAGCAAGCGGTGTTGGTCGGCCATGACTGGGGTGCGACAATTGCCTGGCAGGCCGCGCTCATGCGGCCCGATAGGTTCCGCGCCGTTGTCGCCCTGAGCGTGCCGATGATGGGCCAGCCGCCTGCGCCACCTTCGAGGATATTCCCCCAGGATGACAAAAGCCTGTTCTATACCTTGTATTTTCAGGACCCTGATGGAGCTGAAGCCGAATTCGGTAGGGATGTCGACCTGACGCTGCGCAAGCTGATCTTCGCGGCCAGCAGTGAAGCCGGCCCCCGTTTGCCCGGTGACCGCACGCCAAATCCGTTTGGAATGGTCTCGCGATCCGCTGGGCTATTGGAAGACCTGCCGGAGCCGGCGACGTTGCCAGGCTGGCTGCCTGCCCTCGACTTCGATCGATTGGTCAAGGACTTCAAGACATCAGGCTTCCGGGGTGGCTTGAATTACTATCGCAACCTCGATCGAAATTGGGAGTTGCAGCACGCAACGTCTGGTCAAACCGTCAATATTCCGGCCCTGTTCATGATCGGCGAAAGGGACACTGGTCTCAGCATTCCCGGGATGGACCAGATTATTGCAGGGATGCCGGCGCTGGTTTCCGATTTGCGAGGATCACATGTCATCCCCGAAGCTGGCCATTGGCTTCAACAAGAACGACCGAAGGAAATCTCGGAGGCAATCCTGAGTTTTTTGAAGAACGTCTAACTGACGGGCGGACCAAGTCCACTCGAAGAGGAAGTGCCTGCTAAGGGCCGGGAGCCGTCCTCCTTGAGAGAGCAGCTTTGAAGAGATCATGTCCTCTTCCAACTCTTGGGGAGCCCGGTCATCCCGGGCGAAATCACCATAGAATCCCGGAAAACCAGGCATTTCCGGCGATCCCGGCCGACTGACATGGCGACTCATCGCATCTAGTTGGCTCACTATCGATACCTGAATAGTGCAGATGCGAGATGCGTAAGAATACGATCCTTTGAAAGCATGTTTTATGACAAAACGGCAGGCGGTACGCGGCGCGATTTCTGAACCCACCAGCGCTTATGCGTCCGTTCAGTTTGGCAAGGCGCCCGTCAACCTTGGCGCATCATCGGCGTTCAGGCGGCCAGGCAAGCGAAATCGTTTCGAGTTGGCTCGTAAGCAAAGCCGAATGTCAATCTTTGCAATTGGTGGTCGAATGGACACTGGCCGTGGGGCGGATGCAGGCGCGTATTTGGCAGGACTACATGCGCGAGGTAAAAGCCGAACCTGCACCGCAAGGAGCGCGGTCGCCAGAAGCCGTGATCGACGGACCAATTTCTGACCAAACAGACCTTTTCCAAATCTGATCGGACGGCATGCAGCCGGGATTCCGGGTCAGGGCTAAAATGTGCGCGTTCGACCGAAGGAGCGCGACAGCAGATTGACGGAGACTGCGACCTTGTCGATGTCGCGAATGTCCTGCGAATATTGACCCGTGTAAAGCTTCACGATCATTGCGTCTCGAATGGCGCCGTCGAGATCAAAGTGCAAGTGGAGATAGTAAGCTTGTCTGTCGCCGTGCCGACTAATGCTCCGGCGCCGCTGTGTGACCTGCTTTAGTTCCGTTTTGAAAGGTGTAAAACCCTCCAGGTGCAGCGAGACCAATTTTGACTCAAATCGTGAATCGACCGGAACCGCTATAACTGCTTTATCAAGCGCCAGGCTGACGAGCCGGCCGGGGACGTCGTCCACCACCGCAGGCTCGTCCAATTTGAACGCCTGAAACAACCGTTGCGGTTTCTCGAAGCAGATTAGTGACGCGATGACCAGAACGACGATGTTGATACCAGCCCAAAATGCCGCTATCGGCGAAAACTCGGCTTGAATTTGCGTCGTTTCCGGAACGATATCGATCATCAGCCCGAGGGCGGTGATGGTGATTAAGCCTGAGATCCAAGCAAAGGTGTATCTATCAAACTGATTTGCTTCATTACCGCTGCCTTTCGGCGTCACCCTGAACGGTTTGCCGAAAGGCCTAATCAGACTTGACACGACGGTCGGCAGCATACGAAACGTCGCAAATGTTCCAACGGCGCTGGAAATTACAGGCAGATACCGTGTTGGTGTTATCCAAAGCATGAGAAGGAAGTAGGCTGTCAGGAGCGGGACCTGGTAGGAGACATAATCGGGGATACTTTCTGCGCCGGACATTGCCGTTCTTTTCCGACGAGACCATTGGCATCGTCCAGACACCTCAACACTTTTTCAATGCCGATCCGGTGCAGACGAATCTGGGGCTTGAGAACATCTGGCCGGACGAACAGCGCCTATTTTTCGATGAAATCGCGCCAAGCAGAGATGGCTGGGATGTCAGCTTCTGCTGTGGCTCATGTTCAATCGCCAGGCGCAAGGCGGTCGATGCGATCGGCGGCTTTCCAACGGAGTCCATCACTGAGGACCTGCTGACCACTCTTTCGATGCTCAACAAAGGGTATAAGACACGCTATTTAAACGAACGTTTGTCAATGGGGCTCGCCGCGGAAAATTTGACCGGCTATTTCGTTCAGCGTGAGCGCTGGTGTCAGGGGGGCATTCAAACACTCTATCTACACAATGGCCCGTTGCGCGGCCCAGGGCTATCGCTCTTTCAGCGCATCATGTTCCTGCCAGCCTCATGGCTGGTGCAGTATCTGGTCCGCCTGATGATCCTTCTCATCCCGATCGTCTATCTTTGGTTCGGTCTGCTGCCTCTCTATTTCACGGAAGTTCCCGACAGTCCAAGATTCGCATCAGCTCACTGTTAAGCACGACGTTGGAGCCGTTGACGATGTTTCTGCTCCAAACGACACCATCGAATGGCGCTGTTGCGGATGCAGATTCGAGGCTGCTGACATGGATGCCTTCCTCAGTCAGCTGCTTTTCGACCTCCGTGGCTCGCGTTTCATTTTCGGCTATGCGTGAATTCAGGTCGCTGATGTGTACGATCACCTCGTCCTGGCCCTGCTTTGAATAGGGGACGTCATTCTGTCCGTCGCCGAAGACAAAAATGCCTTGTCGAACGGCATTGAGCCGCTGCTGCAATTGATCAACAGTAAGATTACTGACCGTGACTTCGCCTCCGGTTGCGGCGCCGGCGGCGCGTGCCGCATCGACCATCTTCTGTGTGAGAATCCCTTTGGATTCCAACTCCATCCGGCGGTCGAGGTCCACCTGCGCGGCGAGGTCCTGCGCCTGTGAAACCTCAACTCTCTTTCGCAGGATCTCAACTTCGCGCTCAAGGTTCGAAATCGTGGCCTGCTTGAAGATTTCCAAACGATCGGCCAATTGTTCGCGAAGCTGCGAGAGGTCGTCACGCTCCTTCTTCAGAGCGGCAATCCGGTCGCGCGCCGTATTGCGCTCCGCTTCCAGCGAGACAAGCACCGCGCGGTTCACACGCGGATTGCTAATTTCGACCAGGCTTTGGCCGGCTTTGACCGGAGCACCAACTTTGGCAGGTTCTCCCGAAATCACACCGTCGATAGGAGCGTTAACGAAAGCCAAGCGTGCGTTCACGGTGCCGTCGCGACTGGTGTAGCCGGTGATTGCTGGCAATGAAACGACAACTGCAAGTGCCAGCAGCAGGAGACCGACGGTGACGCGCGTGATGCGGTGGTTCCAGATCATGCGGGATCGGTAAGATCGTTAGCAGTCATTAATGCAGCCCGCAAAAAATACAACTAATTGTCGCGTAATTTTAGCGTAACGAAATTTAGCAGGCAAGTGGTTGCGGCGAGGTTGTGTTAATGAAAGGTACCGCCGTGCACCACTAGCGATCGCTTCCAGCCGTGTTCGTTCGAGTGCCTCAACAATGGCTGGCAACTCTGGTGGTATGTGTGAGCTGCTTCCCTTTGAGCAAGATAAGTTTGAGTAAGCGGATTTTCGTTAATGCTGATATTGCTTGGCCTATATAAGCAACCGCGCGTCCCGCTCGATCTTTCGTTCGGCATCGTTATGATAGTGCGCAGCTTGCATCACCGATTTGTGCAGAGACTGCTGCATGGCCTCCGGCAAGGGCACGCCACGATCTGCCGCCTCGGTCAGATAGCAGGAGGGCAGCCCGTGTGCCGAAAACTGCGTCGGGTCCAATCCAGCCTACTCGCACCTGCTTTTCAGGATCAGATTGACCGATTGCGGCGTCTGTCCCGCCGGTTGATGTTACCCCATTGGTCAATCCTGCGGAAGATTGGGCCGCTTTCGATCGACGCCTGCGCGATCCATCGCTTCAGGGCCGAGGACGCCATCGTGGTGGATTTTAGCCGACCTCTACCGGCCGTCACCGCTCACGGCCCTGCCGGCCATTCTGCATTCTTGATGGCAAGCCGGCTTCTGCCATCTTGATGGCATATTTTGCTTGCCCTATATCTTTCTGGAAGGAGACCACAATGGCTGCACCACAACTTTCTGTCCGAAGCTCCAAAGCGCGCGATCTGGCACACAGGCTGGCTCGCCGCGAAAATCGTTCGATTGCCGAGGTCGTCGAACGTGCGCTCGAAGCCTACGAGACGCGCGAGGCGGGGCGTGAGCCTGCGTCGAGCTTCTATTCGCGTGTTAACGCGCAAGCCGCCACGGACATGGATCTGGAAGCTGTCATCCGTGAAAACCGTCATCCTCATACGGGGATCGACCTTTGATTTTTCTCGATACCAACGTTGTTTCCGAGACGTTGAGGAAAGCTCCGAGCGATGCCGTCATGGCGTGGCTAATTCGATACGATGCTGAATTGGCCCTACCTACGGTGACCATCGCGGAGATCGCTTTCGGCATCCAAAAGATCAGGCCGGACCAGCGCGCAGATCGTCTGGAGCAGGGGCTGGCAGAGTGGCGTCGTCGGTTTGCCGACCGCATATTCGGGCTGATGGAAGAAGCCGCGCTTGCATACGGGGAAATCATGGGCGAGGCGGTCCGTCGAGGACGCGCGATGTCAGCACCCGATGGAATGATCGCTGCAATCGCTCGAGTAAACGGCGGACGGCTTGCTACTCGCAATCTCAAAGACTTCGAAACGACGGGTCTCGACCTCATATGCCCGTGGGATTTTTGAGCCGTTTCTAGCCTGCACGATCAGCCATGCCTCGAAATGTCGACCCTTGAAATCATCCCTCGATTGGCGCTTCAGCTTCTCGGCAATGGCATTCGACATCATTGATACGCTCCTCAATATCAGGAGCGCGATTTGCTCGTCATATCGGCAATATACAGATAAGGATCCGAATTTGCGACAGGCCCATCAATCTTCTATCCGTCTTCAGCCATCGGCCTCGACGGAGATGTGGGGGCGGAAGAATCCAGTCGGCTGCAGGATCGAACTGGCGATATTGGCAACGATCTGACCCGGAGCCTCGCTCTTTGCCTTAGCCTCCTTCCAGGCCGGATCAGCCAGGAATTCCGCCCATTTCCGCTCGCGCTCCTCCAGCGATTGCCATTCGAGGAAATAGATGAGGTCGTGGCTGGAAGGCCCGATCATCGTCGTCCAGAAACCGAGGGGGCGGATGCCGAGCCGGTCCCAGATCGCCAGCGTCGCCGTTTCGAAACGCTCCTGGAGCGCTGTCAGCTTGCCGGGCAAGCACGTATAGATGCGCATTTCATGGATCATGGAAAATCCTCTTTGAGTGAATTCAGAACAGGCAGAGCCTGTCCCTGAGAGCCTGATTTAAAAGTAGTTGCGCGATAACGGCAGGTTGTGATTCTCTTTGGTGCTGAATCAAAATGGGGTTTGCGATGGCTTGGACTACTATTGCTCGACGTGAGCATAACCGAGACGCACTTCGTTTTTCAAGTGATTTGACGGACCGGGAATGGGCGTTGATCGATCCTCTGATCCCACTGGCACGCAGTGGCGGGCAACCGAGAACAACGAATATGCGCTCGGTCGTGGAGGCGATCTGGGCTTGTCGCAAAGATTGGTTTGGCCCGCAATTCAGCTCGCTTCTCTACTGTCATCGGCGAGCGACGGCCAGGAATCTTACCGCGCTCTCGCGCTGCTGCCACTCTTGCTTTGGTGCGCTTTACGACCATGTCGCGTTCGAGCTGCGCGAACACGCCAATCGGGGGTCCGTCCCCGTAAAGGGACGGGACCCACGATTCTAGCTGCCGCTCTCAACAGGGCAGGAAACGAACCTGGCCAGTCACTGAAGACTGGCCAGGTTCGTTTGTCGAAATTGCCGGAGACAAGCGCTTCTCGCCGTCACGTCGGCTGGATTCAGTCGCCATCGCCCTCATCACCCGAATCGTCCGAGCTGTCGTCGCTGCTATCGTCCGCATCGTCGCTGGAATCAGTATCAGCCGACTCGTCCTGGGTCAGGTCCTCTTCGACCGTCGCCTCCTCGCTCTCTTCGGCCGTCTCGATTTCCGTCGATTCGGAGGAAACATATTCCTCGTAGGATGACGAGCTTACCGTCGTGTCAGTCTCCCAGCTGGAGACCTCGCTGACCGCGATTGCCTCGTTGTAGGATTCGAGTGTGATAGTCGCAGCAACGGCGACCACGGCCCCGCCACGAGCGACGCTGAAGGACGTGTCGGAATGGCCGGCCTTCAACTGGCGGCGCACGGCGACATCGACGTCGATTGGCTTATGAATCTTGTGGCCCTGAACTTCAGCCAGAACGTCGCCTGGCTTGATCCCCTGCTTGTCGGCAACGCCGCCGGGCTTGACGGAAAGCACCAGAACACCATGCGCACCCTTGTCGAGCTTGAACTTCTTGATCACGCCCTTGTTGATCGGCAGCAGGAGCGCATCGAGCGCCTTGGATATCATTGGCCCGGATTTCGCATGGGCGGCCGGCGGGGTTGCCGCGAAGGCAGAGTGAACTCCGGCAAAGGGAGAAGCAATATGCGCGACAACGATCAATGCACGAAAGGCACGGTACGAATTCTTCAAGACCATCTCCTGGGTTGGCGCGAACAAGCTCCTGCTTCGTTCCGCACGGAGACGGTAGCCAACGGCTTCTAAGGAAGGCTTAAGTTTGGCAGTGGGTCACAAAATAGACTGTAGAGAGACCGCAATGGCTGCACAAAACTTCCAGTCCGACGGTGATTTTAAGGCCTCTCTCACCATGAGAACCTTGACGAACCAGGTTGGTTCACAAATAATTATAGTGAACTAACGAAGTGAGAGCCATGACCGCAGCATTTACCGTGCGCGTTTCGGATGAAACCGCGAGCAAGCTCAATCAGATCGCAGAAAAGCTGGATCGATCCCGTGCCTATATGGCCGCCGAGGCTATTGAAGCTTTCGTCGAGCTGCAGGAGTGGCAGCTTGCGGAGATCGAGGCCGGACTGGCAGAGGCCGATCGCGGTGAATTTGCCAGTGACGAAGACGTGGCAAAGGTCGTTGAGAAGTACGTGACAGCTGCCCGTCAATCATGAGCAGGAAGCACGTTCGTTGGACGCTTCGAGCGTTGCGGCGGCTTGAGGAAATCGGGGCTCATATCGAGAAGGAGAACCCCGATGCGGCAGCGCGGGTGGTTGCCAGGATCGTAACGGCCGTGGATATGCTTGCCGAATTGCCGGCAAGCGGGCGACCGGGGCGCATAAAGGGGACCCGTGAAGTGGTCCTCGCGGATATCCCCTACATCATTCCGTATCGTGTCAGCGGGCACATCGAAATTATCACTGTCATGCATGCCCACCAACGGTGGCCGTCGAAATTGTAGTTTTCGGGAAGGACTGAGACATCAGTTTGGCAGACGAACGCCTAATAGCAAACACATGTATCGTGTGCGGGGGACTTACGGCCCCAAACCGGTCACAACCGTTAACTGAAATTTCCATCTTTTCGGCGCGACTGAATTTGTCGATAACGGGAATCTGGTATGTCGCTGCCAGCGGTCCAGTCGCCCTGCAGTTCGTTTTCCCGTCACATTTGCGAAGGCAAGAGGCCGACGGTGATCGGTCTCTTGCGTTTTCAGGATTTGATCGAGCTCGGCGTTAGGCTTTTTGAACCGCGGCGGCAGCCTTGCAGATTACATCGATGACGACGTCGGGTTGAGAGCGCATCGGCACGTGGCTGCTCTCCACCTCGGTGATCGCGGCTCCCATGCGCTTCGAGACCCAGCGTTGCAGGTCGGGATGGACGGTATGGTCTTTCGTCGCGAGAACGTACCAACTCGGCTTTGACCGCCATGCGATGTTATCGGCGCTGAGCTTCTGCTGATGAAAGAGATCGTAAACAGGCGCATAATGGGTTGCCCATACGAGCTTCTGCTCTTCGTCGGAGAGATCGTCCGCAAAGAACTCGGTGCCGTTAGGAAGAAAGCGCTGGATTGCGTCCTCCGGTCTGGCCGACCGGGTATATCAATCCCCTAGGCGAGTTCTGCCAAGGCGGTCCCTAACGCTGACAGTGGCATTGCTTCCACATCCTCCTTCATCGGGAAGATCTCCTGTCCGGGATAGACGACTATGCGCCGTAGCGGATTCAGGTCCTCGCACGCAAGATAGAAGCCCTTCTCGAGCTTTGGCGACAGACTACGCTTGATTTCAATGGCCCAGGGACGGCCGCCCGGTGGCGTGAGGAGCAGATCGATCTCGGCACCGGCGGATGTCCTATAGAAATTACTCTGTGTTCCGGGTGGTGCTGCAGCAACCAACGTCTCGA
>NZ_JARFYN010000097.1 GCF_030272695.1 Martinezella calliandrae | reverse complement strand
GTTCTCACGGATGTGTCCGACTGACAAACTGGGATGTCGAAGAATTGGCCGGAATGGTCAAGCCCGGCGTGGTCGTCGAATTTGTCGACTGATCGTCGCTTGCTGCCCGGACTAGCGATAGTAGACAGGAACCGTTTTGGTTGCTTGTCGAATATAGAAACAGGTCGAAGGTTTTAGAATCGTCAGATTTCGGCCGCGGCGTACCCACCCCAGCCTATACATACATTGGCCCCGGCCCTTTGCGTCGCGCCACATCGGCAGGATTCGCCAGCCCGCACCGGTCGATCGACAGACAGCCGCAACCAATGCACTCGGTAAGGCCGGCGTCGCTGGCATTTAATTTGGCAAAAGGACACCTGTATTTTACGGCGCGCCGGGTGCTTTCCTTTTAGTCTACGGTGAACCCCGATCGTTCCAGCACGGCCGCACAGCGGACACGTTCCTTGAGTTCTCCCAATTAGTTTTTTCTCCATCCTAATTCCCGACGCCCCTGGCATCCATTCGCCCGGTCCCGCTGAATGGCGGCAAGTTCCGTTATGATCCGACGTAGTCGCAATCGTACCTCATGTCGAATTTGGAGATTTTTCACTTCAGAGTTGGGCCGCGCTCCTCGTCATTTCCGCCGGTCTGGCTGACGCGCCGGCCGAAGCCGACGGTGGGGCCTGCTCCTCCGCCTCCAGGCGATTGATAGTGGCGTGAACGACGCGAATGTTGGCGTTTCCGCCAATACAAAAATTTGCGGCGTGACGCTAAAATGCTGCCGGCCGAATAGACGAGCGGTCAAGATTTTATTCCACGCAAGGAAATGCCGATGAAAGTGTTCGCGACCGGAAAGCTCATCAAACCACTGACGCCGGAACTTCGCCAGAAGTACCGCCCGATCGAGGTGGCCGCCACCATCAAGCTCTATCTCGAAGGTATGATCGAGCAGTTCTGGTTCCGCGAAAATGTCGGGCCGATCTTCCTCATGAGCGCGAGAAGCGTCGAGGAGGCCGAAGCAGCCGTGAACGCACTGCCCCTGACGGCCGATGGCTTCGTAATATACGAGTGCACCGCGGTCGGCCCGCTCACGCCGCTCGGCATCGTGATGCAATACGGCCAGAATACTTGAACTCTTCGGCCAACACTGGGAACTCGCATAGGGCGGCCATCGCCCTGTACGAGGCCGACGTGCCCTTCGTTTCAAAGCTCGTCGATCTGTCGACCCCGACGAGCCATTTGTGCTCACCCAATCGAACGCAATCATGTTCCACACGGCCGAGCGAGGTCCGTCTAGTCACCAGCTGCCGGAGGACGGGACAAGCCGGGCTCGCGCCTTGGAGCGCTTCTTTTATTTCGTCACCGACGCCATCGTCTGGTCGGGGGCCGTGTTTACGCTCAGCAATCGTGGCCAGGGTGACGCCGCGGCTCTGCTCAAAACGAACCTCGTTGAACGTCTGGAGGCAGCGGAGAGGTTTCTAACTGAAGGACCCTACATGGCCGGCGAGCGCTTCTCGCTCGCCGATATAGGGGGCTCACCATCGTGCGCGCCTATCAGCGTCACTTCGAATGGCAGCCGCAACGTCCGCTCGTACAATAGCTCGAACGTATTGGCGCAAGGCCGGCCGTGCAACGTGGCCTTGACGCGTTTCGGCGCAGCTAATCTGCCTTTTTCCAAGCGTAAGGTCTTGCACAGGGCAAGACCTGCGCCGCTGCTGTCAGCGCAGATCGGCCCGAAGGTCGCGCACACCGCGGCCTGTCCGCTGGCGCAAGAGGGTACCCAACGTGGCCCCCTCGATGTAGCCCACTTCGGCCGCTGCAGCGTCAAGGTCCAGCCCGGCATGCAGAAGAGACTGCGCGTGCTCAACACGCAGGTCTTGGAAGTAGGAGAGCGGGGACTTGCCCAATATGGCTTGGCAACGACGCTGCAACGAACGCGAGCTCGTTCCCAAAGCGGCCGCAGCATCTTGTAGCGAAAAGCCTTCCTTCAGGCGCTCGCGTGCCCACCGCTCGAACCGCAGAACAAGCGGGTCAGCTTGCGCCAAATGATTTGGAATAATGTATTGAGCCTGCGACGAGCGTAGATCGGCGAGCAGGTAGCGCGACACGACGCCTGCCAACTCTGGGCTGGTCTTTCGGATCAGCCAAAGCGCGAGATCAAGATGCCCCATCGCGGCGCCAGCCGTAACGCCGATGTCGGTTGGCACTAGCATCCGAGACTCTTCGAGTTGGACCCTTGCGTAGCGTTGTCGAAACAGCGGAGCGAGCCACCAGGTTGTCGTCGCTTCCCGGTGATCGAGAAGCCCGGTTTCGGCCAATAGAAACACGCCGATACAGGAGGTGGCGATCTTCGCGCCCTGTTCGTGCCACTTCCCGATTTGCACGATAGCTTTCTTCACGTCGGCGCGCCCAAGGGCTGGAACGAGAAGCTCCGGAGTTGACGTCGCCAAGGCCGGAACGATCACCCAATCCGGCTGCAATGCCGGCGTCGGGGCATGGACCGGGACCATTAACCCAACTGCCGTCCGGACCTTCTGCCGCAACCCGACCACGGAAACCTCGAATGGAGGCTGCTTCCCCTGTCGACCCGCGAGGTTGTTGGCGACCCGAAGGGCGTCAAGTACCGCCGTCAGCCCGGTGTCAAACACCCCATCGAGAACGAGCACTGAAATCCGCATGGCGTAAATGGCCTTGAAGTTGGCATTTACGACCGTACCGCTTTTGACGGCCAGGGTCTAGAGTCTGCCTCGCTGAATTCACCACGATGAGGAAAAGCAGATGAAAGTCTTCGCTATCGGACGGGCCAACAAGCCGATCACGGATGAGGATCGCAAGCACATCATGCCCAAAGAAGTGCCGCACACCCTGAAGCTCTATCTCGAAGGCAAGATCGAGCAGTTCTACTTCACGGAAGACAAGCCGGGCGTCGTTTTCCTTATGAGCGTCGCGTCTGTGGAAGAGGCCAAGGCGACCATCGAGGCGATGCCGCTTGCCTCCGCTGGCTTCCTCGATTTCGAGTTCCTCCCGGTCGGGCCGCTCAAGCCGCTCGGCCTCCTGCTCCAAGCTCAGTGATCTCGAAAGGCGCCGCCAATGAACCCCCCATCCTCATCGGCGGCGCCACCGCCACGATGGGCCACATCGCCGCCTGAACTCTATGTCCTCGTCCTCGTCACCATCGCGACGGTCCTAATGTGGGTTCCCTACATGGGGATGCGCATACTGACGCGAGGGCCGGGCCGCACGTTCGCCGATCCCGCTGACCCGACCGCCCCCGCCGATCCCGCCTGGGCCGAGCGGGCGCGGCACGCGCACGCCAACGCCGTGGAGAATTTCGCTGTCTTCGCGCCGCTCGTCATCATCCTGGCGCTGATCGGCGCCTCAGGCGACGGTCTTAGCCGCGCAAACCTATCTTGGGGCTCGGCTAGTTCACTACGTTGTCTACACAGCCGGCATTCCGGTCATCCGCACGCTCGCCTTTGTCGTGTCGGAGCGACGCTGGTGATCGCGGCCACCGTGCTGTGCCACACCTGGTTGGCTGATCGATCCCGCACACTTTTGCAGCGTGCAACACCTACTAAGCCCGCAGGCGGCCGACCCAATGCAAGTTAACCGAAGGAAATATCCATGAAGCCCAACAACGGGAGAACGCCATGCTTCAACTCATCAACGAACTGATCGAGGCTCACGGCGGGCTTGAGCGCTGGTCCCGGGTGGAGAAGGTCTCTGCGACCTTTCAGCCGAACGGGCTCGCCTTGACGATGCGTGGCCAGGAAGCGTTCTCAAGACAGCCGACTCGCGTGACAGTCGATACGCGGGACCAGCGGGTCAGCATCGATCCTTTCCTCGAGCCCGGCCATGTCGGCCTCTACCAGCCCGATCGAACGGCGATCGTCACCACGGACGGCCGCATCGTCGAGGAGCTGAAAGAACCGCGCGAAAGTTTCAAGCCCGACTCGCCCTGGAGTGGGCCGCAGTTGGTCTACTTCGCCGGCCACGCCCTGTGGACCTACTTCAACCTCCCGTTCCGGCTCGTGCAGGGTGACATCCATCTCGAAGAGGTCGCGCCCTGGACCGAGGATGGCGAGACCTGGCGAGCGGTGAAGGTCAGCTTTCCGAAGTCGATCGCAACCCTCTCCTCCGAGCAGGTGCTCTATTTCGACGACAGGGGTTTGCTTCGCCGTGAGGATTACGCGGTCGAGGTCACCCAGCGTGGGCCAGTCGCCCACTACGTCGATGGCCACCAGACCTTCGACGGGATCGTCTTCCCGACCCAGCGGCGAATCTATCCGCGCGGCCCTGACGGCGCACCGAACAAGGAAGTCGTCATCATTGCGGCCGACCTCAGCGATTTCAAACTTGTAGAGGCGTCATCGATATGAACTCACCCATTCTCATTGCGGGCGCCACCGGCGCCACCGGCCGCATCGCCACGACGTTGCTCCTGGAAAAGGGCCTTCCTGTTCGCGCCCTCGTCCACAAGGAGGACGATCGTTCCGCCCAGCTCCACGCTCAGGGAGCGGAAATCGTGGTTGGCGACCTGCTAGACTTCAACGCCGTCCGGCGTGCGTTTGCGGGCGCAAAGCGGGGCTATTTTGTTTACCCGATCCGGCCGGGTATCGTTCAGGCCTCGGCGCATTTCGCGCAAGCCGCGATCGAAGCGAAGGCCGAGGCCATCGTGAACATGTCGCAAAGAACGGCGCGCCGGGACTCAAGAAGCGAGTCCGCGCTTCAGCATTGGGTCGCGGAGCGAGTTTTCGATTGGGCTGGGACGCCCGTTACCCATTTGCGGCCGACCGTATTCAATGAGTGGCTTCTCTACATGCGCAGCCAGATCCGCGACGGGCACTACAAGGTGCCTTTCGCTCCGACGATGCGCTTCGCACCAATTTCAGCCGAGGATCGGGGAGCGGTGATAGCTGCGATCCTAGCTGATCCAGAACCGCATCAGGGCCAGACCTACCAACTCTTTGGCCCCGTCGAAATGACCCCCCCGGAAATTGCCGAGATAGCCGGCCAGGTGCTCGGCAAGCCGGTTCGCTATGAGCATATCTCGGGCAAACAGTGGGTCTTGAACCTGTACGGCCAGGATGTGCCGTTCCTTTCTCAGCACATAGAGGAGGCGGCAGGGTCGGATCCTGCCGAAGCCCAATTCGTGGGCATGAACGATCTTGTTGAGAAGATCGGCGGCCGCCGGCCGATGACGGTAGCCGAGTTCGTCGAAAAGCACCGAGTCGCCTTCCAATGATCTACGGCTCAGCGATCTAATCTTCATCCTGGTCGAACGACGGAGAGTCGTATGTCTGCAAACACAGAGACTGTCCGTCGCTACCTTACCGCGCTGTCGAGCGGTGATCTGGAGGGAATGAGGGTTGCTGCACCGCGGACGCTGTCGTGGTGTCGCCGGTTTACGGAACAATACCGGCGCGCGCTTTCTTCGAGACATTGCACGCTGACACGATCAGTGCGGAAGTTAAAATCCGGACGATCTATGTCGCCGAGGACGGAGCCGACCGCATCATCGCGCATTTCGGCTATAGGTGGGAACGGCGCTTGACGCCGACGCTCGACACGTATGTGCTCGATCTCTTCGAACTCACACCGGATGCGCAGATCAAGCGTATTCGCATTATTCTGGACGGTGACGCCGCGACAGCCGCCTGATCTTGATCAGCCGCATTCCTCGGAGGGTGGCGCTCTATCCAGCTGAGCTACGGGCGTATTTCACTTCGCTTAATCCTATCGGCCTCCGCCGGTCAACGGATCCGAACACCTTCAATGGAGCCTCTCGTTCCAAGCGTCCAGCGCATCGTGCTGGTACTCGCTACGCTACGCGCTTGTTTGCTGTTCTTCTCTGAAAACTGCTTGCGCGAAGAATTTTCCAGATAGGGCGGCTTACCGAGAGAACGTCAACCAACTGAAACTTGTTGCCTTTTTCCACTTCCCTCCAAACCATATTCCCTTGACATCAGCCTTCGGAGGGTGACAGAAATACTTCATCAACTTAATACGATTTTTCATTTTTAATTGTTTCATCAGATGTCGCTGCTATTTTAATGATGCAGCGCCAACAGGCGGCGAGCAGGATGCTCATGCCCTGCAATGTTCCCGGTCTTCAAAGCAGACGACAGCCGACCTACACCGACCTCCGCCGGCTAGGCGGTCACCAGCTCCCTAGAGTGAACGAGCCCCCATGAGTATTTTTCAGAACGTCAAGATTAGAACAAAGGTTCTTTCCGTTATCATCCCGATTTGTCTAATCGGCATTACCGGCGTTCTATTCGTATCGTCTCAATACCGCGATACCGTTGCAAACTACTCCAGATTCATTTCAATGGACGAGGCAGCAGCGATACAGATGTCGATGGCCAATCAACGATTGGCGGCGCTAAGCTATAATGCCTACCAAATTCACCTTTATAATTCAAAAGATCCGGCAATGGTCGGTTTCCTTAAGAGCTATGAAGAAAACAAACAGGCTCTTTTGGAGCGCTTTGCCAATGTTAGGAAACTGGTGCCGGAACAGGCAACCGCAGTCGAAGAGCTTTTGGGGAAGGCTAACGCCATCGTTACCGTTACAGATAAAGCTGTGGCGGCGGGCAAGATTGATGACGACGATTCGGCAACCAAGCTTTTAATGCAGGCCGACGGACTGATTAGCGGCGAGGCTCTGGCCATTCGCCAATGGGTTGTCTCTTTCAATGAGAACATCAGCGCCAAAAGCGAGTTGCTCAACCAACAGGCTACGAGCACAATTACGGATGCCTTGATTGCACTGGGCACTCTTTTTGCCGCTGCGATACTGATTGCAGCCTTGATCTCAGCGCGGGGCATTGCAGCTCCAATCGAACGCCTGCGCGCCCGCATGATATCGTTGGCGCAGGGAAATACCGATGAGACCATTTTCGGCGTCTCACGCAAGGACGAAGTCGGTCAGATGGCCGCGGCTGTCTCCATCTTCCGCGACAATGCCATCGAACGCATAAGATTGGAGCAGGAGGCTAACGCCAATCGCAGCCTCTCTGAAAAGGAAAGGCTGGAACGCGAAGGGCTGAAGGCCAAGGACGCCGCTGACACGCAGTTTGCCGTCGATGGCCTAGCAACCGGTTTGGCCGAGCTTTCAAACGGCAATTTGCTCTACCGAATAGAGCAGCCCTTTGTCGCTCATCTCGACCGTCTGAGAGCAAACTTCAACGCCTCCATGGCGAAGCTCCAAGAGACGCTTCTCTCGGTCGGTCAGGGCGGTCAGGCGATCGCGGCTGGCGCCAACCAGATCCGCTCTGCCGCAGACGATCTCTCCCGGCGTACCGAGCAGCAGGCAAGCTCCATTGAACAGACGGCGGCCGCACTCGAGCAAATCACCACGACCGTCAAGGATTCCACGAGGCGCGCAGAGGAAGCAAGCTCGCTGGTTGGCCGCGCCCGCATCGGCGCGGAGAAATCCGGTGAAGTCATGCAGGAGGCGGTTGCCGCGATGGAAGCAATCTCGAAATCCTCCGGCGGAATCAGCAACATCATAGGCGTTATCGACGATATAGCCTTTCAAACGAACCTTCTTGCCCTCAATGCGGGCGTCGAGGCCGCACGTGCGGGTGAAGCTGGCAAGGGCTTTGCTGTCGTCGCGCAGGAAGTGCGCGAGCTCGCGCAGCGATCCGCCACCGCTGCTAAGGAGATTAAGGCGCTCATTTCGACCTCTGGTCAGCAAGTTGAGAGCGGCGTCAACCTCGTCACGAGAACCGGGCAGTCACTCCAGCAGATCGTCAGGGAGGTGGAGGACATCGACCGCAACGTGCGCGCGATCGTCGAGGCCGCCCGCGAACAAGCAACCGGCCTGCAGGAGATCAACACCGCCGTCAACAGCATCGACCAGGGAACGCAACAGAACGCCGCCATGGTTGAGGAATCGACGGCCGCCAGCTACAGCCTTGCCAAGGAGGTAACTGCCCTGAATGACCTCCTTGGAAAGTTCAATCTGCAAAACGAGCGCAGTTATGCTCGACCGGCTGCCGCGACCGAACGGTCTAGCCCTTCGGCATCGCCGACGCGCGCGCTTCGAGCCAAAATTGCTGGTGCATTCGGTGGCTCTGGCGCAGCCGCAGCCGCATCGCCGTCATGGGAAGAGTTTTGATATTGTAGGTCTCGACCTCCATTTAAGAATTGTCAGGCTTCAAAATCGGAGATCGCGGGAAGGTAAGGCGTTGTTGCTTGCAGCTACCGCGTCCGACCAATCTCTCCGCGTCGCTGGAGTTTTCGTGACCGGGGCGTCGGCGCCTCGAACTGCTCGATTAAGGTAGCAGCGCCGACGCAGCTCGCACCTGACGCCGTGCTCGGATCGAAAGAGGACGAATTGCGGCAGCCAATGTTTAATCCTGCGTTGCCGGATGCTCAGCGGAACGGGGCCGTTCTCGCACCTTCCTTTGTCGTGTCCGACTGTCTTGCAAACGGGAACTCGTGCTCATCCTTCGCGGTTGCGGCACTCATATGCTTCCGTTGAGCGCGGCCTTCCCCCACCATGCGCTGATGCCTGCGGCTGTCCGTAGCTTTTCAGATTTTCTTCCAAGCTGGTTCAGGTAAGACACCGCTGACCGTCGGCAGCTCGTTGTCTTTGCACCTAATGTCTCAGCACGACTTTCCCTTGCGCGCCTGCTCCAACTGCGCTTTGAGCCGCACCGATTTCTTCCAGGCTGAAGGTCTGGGAAATCGCAAGCACAAGCAGTCCTTGCGCGGCAGCCTGCAAGACCGCATCAAGCGTTGCGGCGTCGGTCCGATGATACAGTTCCTGAACTTTTACGCGGTCGCCGGCATTAGCTCCGGCGGGCACCGGAACGATGCTGGCGACTTTGCCGCCGTCTCGGACGAGCGCGATAAGATTTCCGGCGACTGGGGCCGCTGCGCTGATGGCGTAATCGAAAGCGGGACCGGCGGGTAACATCGTGATGTCGAGCGCCTCACCCGCCAAAACGCGTGCTTCGTCCAGCCGCTCCGGCCGAACTCCCGCTACCGGTCTGGCACCGATTTGCTTGAGGTACTGAATTGCGGCGCGACCGACTGAGCCGAGGCCGCCGGAAATCAGTACTCGGTCACCGGCCTTGACGTCCAAAGCATCGACAACCTGCCTTCCGGTCAGCCCCGCTTTCACGAGTGCCGCTCCCTGTTCGGAGCTGAGTTCAGGTGGCAGTCTGGCGATCGACGTGGCTGGCACCACCCCGTATTCGGCGTGAGCCCCTCTTCCGTTGGCCGCAAAATCGGCAACCACCCGATCGCCGATCGTCCACCCGTCAACGCCCTCGCCGAGTTCTGCGACTGTCCCGGCTGCATCTCCTCCCAATACCGCCGGCAATTGAAGCGGAATATACTGAGCCATGAAGCCCTGGCGCAGGATGAGGTCAAAGGGATTGACGGCCGAAGCCTCGATCTTGATCAGAACCTCTCCGGGACCCGGCTTCGGCGTTTCGATATCTTCGATTTCGAATTGATCGATACCACCATAATTTTTCAGAAGCGCGGCTTTCAACCTGTACCTCCTGTTGTTTTGGTCGAGGCCGATCTTCTCTATCGGCCTTTAAACTGAAGCGGCTCGGATAGAGATTTCACGCCAAAGCGGGGCGGCGAAGGTTGTCGAGCGCCCACGCACCACCGCCGGCGACGGCGAAATAAAGGAAGATGAAGCAGAACAGGATGGCTGGCTCGCCCATGTTGAGCGCTGGCCAGAAGCTCTGCGGGGCATGCGCCATAAAGTAGGCGGCCGCCATTTCACCCGAAGCAATGAATGCGGCAAGACGGGTATAAAATCCCACAGTGATGAATGCGCCCGTCACCACCTCAATCGCGCCGGCGATCAGCATGATCGCGGGAAGTGGATAAGGTAGCCCTGGAATAGCCGCCGGGAACTGCAAGAACTTCATCGTTGCGTGTTCCAGAAACAACAGGCCTGTAATGATACGGAGCACGGCGAGGATGCGCGGCGCCCAAATTGTGGTATTCAGCATAAAGATTTTCTCCGGTTTAAGTAGCGTAGCGGGCGATCAAGCGGCAGATGCGGCCTTCTTCAGCTCTCGGTTTTCCTTCCAAAGCGCCATCGCCATGGCGAAGGCGCCATCGACATAATTGCGGTAAACTGGCATGTCGCTCGGGTTGCGGCCCGCTTTTGCAGCCAGGAACGCCACGATGTCGTCGGATTCGCTGACATAACGTCCGCGTGCGAGCTGCGCGGAAGGGAAGCTCACTCTGTCGAGGTGCGGAAGGAGCTCGGCGCGAATGAGGTCCTCCTGTTCTGTCCCAGGGGCGAAGTCGTGAACCTCGACATCGGGCGTTAATCCTGCTTCCAGCAGGAAAAGGCGGACCTTCAGGCAGAAGGGGCAGTTTTCTTTGAGATAGACGATCGGCTTAAAATCGGTGTTCGTCATCGCCGGTTGCTCCTCGTGGCTGGATTATGGGTTGCCGAAACGAAAGCTGGAGGCAGTGAGGCCGCCTGCGAAGTCAGTCTGATGGTAGGTGACTGCACCCGGTTCGTCCCTTGCCGCACCAACCACAGCCATAAGCGGAATGAGATGATCCTCTCGCGGATGAGCTGCGCGCGCATATGGCGCCTGTTCCCAGTCCAGCAAACGCTTTGCCCGCTCGTGGGAACTTGAGTGGACCAATGTCTGCTGCAGCCAAGCATCAAACTGGCGGGATGGCTCGTGGCCGCTTGTGTCTCGCATTGCCCTGAGATTGTGATAGCTGAGGCCGCTTCCGATGATCAGCACGTTCTCGTCGCGCAGCGGCGTGAGGGCACGTCCCGCCTCAAGATGCAATGCCGGATCATAGCTGGCGTCGAGGGAAAGCTGAACGACCGGAACGTTCTCCTCCGGATAAAGCGGCTTTAGAATGCTGAACGTGCCATGGTCGAAACCGCGCGTCGGATCGAGATCGGCTTCTATGCCGCGTTCGCGAAGAAGATTTTGCACCCGCTTCGCAAGTTCGGGTGAGCCCGGCGCACCATATTTGATGTGATAGAGGTGTTCAGGAAAGCCATAATAGTCATAGACCATCCCCGGCCGGGCACCTGACGATATGGTAAAGCGCTGCTCCTCCCAATGGCCGGAGATCACAAGGACTGCCCTGGGGCGATCTTTGATTTCCATCCTCATATCGACCAGCGATTGCTCCAGCTGATCGAAGTTTCGGCGGAAATCGCCGGTCATATAGGGCCATGGGCCGCCGCCATGGCTGATGAAATAGGTGGGAAGCCTCGTCCCTGTCATCTCTAAGACTTTCTTCCTTGGCTACAAACGGATCGGAGAGGAGGATCATCATCTTCGCGCCGTTGATCAATCACCATTGTGTTGATGGATCATTTCCCATATGTTGATGATCGATGGACACGATGATGAGCCTTCGCGTTTTTTGCATGGTTGCGGAGCTAAAGAGTTTTGCGGCTGCGGGGAACCGTCTCAATCTTTCCGCAGCTATGGTCAGCAAACATGTGATGCATCTGGAGAACCGCCTCGGCAATCGGTTGCTGAACCGCACCAGTCGTCGCGTCAGCCTCACGGAGTCAGGGGCGCTTTATTTCAATCAGGCGAGGCAGATGCTTGAGGGCCTTGACGAGGTCGAGGCAGCGATTAGCAACATTACCGTGATGCCGCTTGGCACTCTTAAGTGCAGCGCCCCAGTTTGGGCCGCCAGTACGTGCTTCACGGGCATGTTGGCGGAGTACAACCGTCGTTATCCCGATGTGTGCCTCGATTTGCATCTGAGCGGCCGCATCGTGAACCTGGTGGACGAAGGCTTCGATCTTGCACTGCGGGCGACGACCCCGGATCGGCTTGATCCCGGCCTCATCGCCAGACCGTTGATGCCTGTAGAATTTTGCCTGATGGCATCACCTGATTACTTGAGGCGGACAGGACAGCTGGAAACGATTGCCGACCTAAACGGCCACGCGATGCTGCGCTATAGCGGAATTTCCACCCATGAGGGGATGACGTTCAAAAGCCCCGCAGGGCCGCAGACGGTGCAGTTCCACACCGTAATGCAGAGCGAGAATGAGACCATCCTACACCTTGCCGCACTTGAGGGTATGGGACTCGTTTTTCTTCCAAAATGGATGGTTCAGACGGATATCGAGGCTGGCCGGCTAAAAACCGTGCTCCCCGACAGTGTCACGTTCAGCACCATCCTTTATGCCGTCTATCCCAGTCGGAAATATCTGTCGGCGAAAGTTCGGACGTTCATCGACTTTTTGACAATGAAATCGAAGGGCATGGCAGCTGCGGCCGCGGCCGCATCATGGTGACGCTGCCGGGGAAGGTTTCGGAGCAGCCGGACTTCATCCTCATTGCGCTAAATCAAGGTATGTTCTGCATCGGCGATGCGAAAACGTTGGGAAAGGTGCATGTTTTCAGCCTTTGCCGCCATTGACCGTGGAAGCCCGGACTAAAGCGCGGATGAATTGATCGGCGTCAAAGAAGCCGGTGCGAACTCTCTGTAGCATCCCCGTTTTCATGGCCCATTGAACGGACCGCAAGCGATTTGGGACGCGCATGCAGATAGAAGGGCGCGGCTATGAAGGTCAGAATTTACCGCGACGATAGCTCCGGGCATGCCACGGCACCCAGGTCCCGCATAGCCTTCGGGCTTCCCCGGACCGGCCTCGAAGGAAAACGGCCGCGCTTGTGGATAATGGCCAAGCTTTAGCGTATTGCCACTGCGACTGGGGTCCAATTTTGTGCGTCGGCGGATGTCCAAGCGGCCGCGCGCATGGCCTCGGTTCGGCAATCATAATGGTAATGGAACTGCCTGCCTGCCAAGGTTCGTGGATATCAAAGCGGCATCGACGCACCAAGTGGTCGCCCAGTTGCGATTGCGACGGTTGCAGATTTAGCCTCCAAGTCGAGAAATTGTCGGGCGAAATGAGAAACTGACCCCCTAACGAAGCGAAGAACTGACCCCTCGTATCAAAACGAGGAGAGATGGATGTCGAGCGAGATTTCATCG
>NZ_JARFYN010000096.1 GCF_030272695.1 Martinezella calliandrae | reverse complement strand
GCCGAGCGTGATCGTCGGATAGAGCTGGGCCTCCGTCACGCCGATCTGAGCGGTCGCAGCAACGAGGTTACGCTCGGCGACGCGGATGTCGGGTCGGTTGCGGACGAGGTCAGCCGGGACGCCCGTGTCGACTCGGCCCCGGAATACCGGCTGGTTACCACCGCCGCGCAACTGGCCGATAATGGTCGCCGACGGCATGTCGAGCAGGGTTGCGATATGATGTACCGCCTGCCCTGCCGGTAGCTGATTTCGAGGCCGGGAATTTCAGACAGAGTCGAGTTGACGAGACCTTCGGCCTGGACGACGTCAAGGCGGGATACGGCGCCGGCATCGAATTGGAACTTAGTGAGTTCAAATGTTTCGCGGCGAGACTTCAGGTTATCCCGCGCGATCGAGACAAGGGCCTGGTAGTAGCGGACGTTGACATAGCTGGTGGCCAGATCCTGCAAGAAGGTCAGGCGCTGGGCGTCGACACCGGAGAAAGCCGCATCGAGCGATGCATTGGCGCTTTCCGTTGCGCGGCGGTATTGGCCCCAGAGGTCGAGCAGCCATGACGCCGAGAGATCGCCGCTGGTGGTGTTTCGTGTTTCCTTTTTAGTGCGCTGGCTGCCCTTTTCGCCGCTGGTTGTATGACCGCCGGAGGCAAGAAGGCTCGGCAGCCCGCCGGTGCCGGCGGTCACAACTTCAGCAGATTGTGCTACATTAATGGTACGATCTTTGATACAGATGCAGGCCATGACGAAAGCATATTCATACATTCGATTCTCCACGCCAGAACAGGCGCAAGGCGACTCCCTCCGCCGCCAGGTCGCGAAAGCAGAGGCTTGGGCGCGTGAGCGGGGCCTTATTTTGGACGACTCCCACCGCGACCTCGGTATTAGTGCCTATCATGGAAGAAACCGTACAACTGGTGCCCTTGGCTCCTTCCTTCAAATGGTCGAGGTGGGCAAGATCGAACAAGGTTCATTTCTCATTGTGGAGAGCTTGGACCGCCTATCACGCGAAACCGTGATCGATGCTGCGACCCAGCTTTTCGCCTTGATCCAAGCTGGTGTTGTCGTAGTCACTCTTAGCGATAGTCAGGAGTATTCCGCCACCCGTCTCCGGCAGGACTGGACCCCGCTGGTTATATCATTGGCGGTCATGGCACGCGCGCACGATGAAAGCCGCGTGAAAAGTGAGCGCGTTGGAGAAGCATGGCGGCAGAAGAAAGTGGCTGCGCGTGCAGAGGGGAAGCCTCTCACGCCACGGTGCCCGGAATGGTTGGAAGTCCGCGACGGAAAGTTCATCCCACGTCGAGATCGTGTAAAAATTGTACACCGCATTTTTCGCGAAACGATCGAGGGATTCGGTCGCAGGGAAATCGTGTGCCGATTGAATGGAGAAGGAATCCCCTCGTTCAAAGCTGGCGAAAACCGGAAGAAACCCTCCATAGGATGGCAGACTTCCAGTGTTGCGAAGATCGTGCAAAATCGCGCGGTGCTAGGCGAATACCAACCACATACGGGTACCATAAAGCGCGCAACCGGAAGCCTGACGGCGACCCGATCAAAGAATACTATCCCCGAGTAATCGAAAATGAAATGTTTTGGCGCGCCCAGGCAGCCGTCGAAGAACGACGTCAACAGAGCGGTGGTCGACGTGGAGACAAAGGCGCTCACCTCCTCCGGGGGCTCGCAAGGTGCTCCGCTTGTGGAGGCCCGATGCATATCATCGACAAAGGCAAGCCGCCCAAAGGCGGCATCTATCTCGTATGCTCTGCTAACCGCCGAAATGCGGGATGCGGAAACGCCCAGGCGTGGCGAGTCGACAAGCTCGAAGAAGCGCTCCTGCTTTGCCTTACCTCTTTTAAAACGAAGTCCTTCGAGAGTTTGAACGGCAATGTGGTTGATCAGGATCAGAAAGTCGACGCGATTAGGGCGGAGTTAGATGACCTTAACCGCAGGAACAAAGTACTCATTAGGTTGGCTGAATCCGAAGATCAGCAGGCAGAAGCGCGATTTCTTGAGAATGCGCAGGAAATCAAAATTAAAAAAAGAGAATTGAAGGCGGCAGAGGCGGAGTTGGGGACCCGTCGAAGCGACCCAGGCAATGCCGCTCGCCTTGTCGAAATTCTCCGGTTATCGACTGATCTTTTCAAAATAGAAGGCGAAGCACGGCTAGAGAGCCGAATCCGTCTTTCATCCCTTATCCGCCGGATCGTGGATCGCGTTGAATGCGATCCCGTGCGAGGGGCATATATGATACTGCAAATCGATATGAAGGTCTGGCATGTAACAAGTCCAACCGAAGGCGCTTTCGCCTATCAGATTGAAGTTGCGCCTTGGGGTGTCGATGTTCCTCCTCGACTACTTTTCCTATTGGCTAAGAATCCCGCCGACAGTGCGCGCGATGCCTTTTATGACGGCAAAGGCGGTCTGCTGATGACCGCAGAAGGGACGAAGAGCTTCCCCTCTCCACGTCACCTGTCTACGCGTACAAATGGGTAATCTAGGAAAGAACAAAAGGCATCGCCCGAGCGCCCGCGCGACGGCGATGAGACTAGGTCGCCCCGCAAGGGGCGTGAGGCCCTTCCCTGGGGGAGGGCCGCAGCACCGTCCAAGGGACGGGGTGGGGGAATATCGGCACTTGACCCATGCTCGGTATCGATCGACCATGAAAAAACCGCCATCAACGGGCTCGCAACCCTCCGGCGGTTTTCTCAAGGAATGTTCGATAATGGTGAACGATCATTTTGACATTGTAAAGCCGCCATTGACGGTTAATTGAGCGCCGGGCTGGGACATACCCCAGCCGAGCCGACGTCACCCCCAACCTCTCGTTTCAAAAATGTTGACAACTCCAACGCCTGCCTAGCTTCCGGCAATCGGCATCTCGCCAATGCCGAGCTGATGACGCAAGAGCAGGAGCGCGCTTTCGTCGCCTGGCAGGAGGAGGCCACAGCTGCGAAGCTTCGTAACGCGGACCGTCGCCAGAAGGCCAGCGCACGCCAGCTGGCCGCTAGCCAGTCGCTACCCGAGCGCGTTGCGGCCCAAACCGCGATGATGGCCGCCAACGGCGGACGGCTTCCGCCGCGCTGGCGCTACGAGGATGCGACGAAGAAAGTTCGTGGCGAGACCGTCGAATACCTCAAGCGAGTGGCTAACCGCCCCGCGTACATACCGATGATGCCATATGATCCGGCGATTGACGGTCACGGGCCGCAGCGCGCCGCCGAGCGCCAGGACCGGATCGATAATGGTTTCATACTTCGCGAAGATATCGTCCTCTCCGGGCATCTCGTTCAGAAAGGTCTGCGGTTCGAGGGCTTCAAGTCGGAGACGCTGGACACGAAATCCGCGCTGCGTTGGCCCGCCCTCGTTCACAGATCCCGCGACATACGCGTCTGCTGGCACCGCGGCAGCAGCAGCGCGCTTAAAGTCCAGGTCGCAGCGGCGCGTGCGGATGGCGTGCCCGAGTGGCTGCTTGCGGAACACGGCGACGCCGTGGAAATCGTTGACGCTGCGCAGGACGTGAACATGCGAGTCCTCGAACCGGCGCATTTCAAAGTGCTTGGTCTGGACGCCCCGACGGTCGAGGGAAACAAGAAGCTTCTCGGCTTCATTCGTCTTGATACGGATCTTGACTGGAAAAGCACCGAGCATCTGTTGCGGGCGCTCAGGGAGAAGGTAGAAGCCAGGAAAATAAGGTCGCTCCCGAATTTCATCGTCGGCATTAGGACCGAAGACGGTCGCCTTATCCGTCCGCATCTTATCTGGCTTCTGCCGATCGACATGGGCGTTCTCAACGTCGACAACAAGTTCCTCCGGAAGTTTAAGGCGGTTTACTACGGTCTCTGCCGTGCGCTTGCCGACCTCGGAGCTGATCCACAAGCGCCGGCCACGTCGCAACTGGTCAAGAACCCGTTGTCACCGCTGTATCATACCGAATGCCCGTCGGACGCCTGGACGTCGCTGGACGAACATGCCTCTTGCCTGGATATGGGCCTCGACCGCACGACCCTTGTCCGCGAGGCCGTCGCGACGCTGACGGGCGAAACGTTCCGCCATTCGAACGAGTATTTCAACGGCTGTCTCGATGCCGCCCGCGGCCTCATGGCGCGCTGGCTCCGTGACCGCGATCCGTTCTATGTCGAAGCGTTTGCGAATGGCGACGACGGGCTTCTCATCGACCGCCTGCAGGAAGCTCTTTCGACGCTTGTCGTCGCGGAGGGCATGAAGCCCCGCTCCATGGAATACGTCCGCCATAAGGTGGCCGCCTGGGTCGTGGGGACCTGGAACCCGGCGAAGATTTCAGGAAGATCGTTGCCTACGCCCAAGCGGCTCGCTCATATCGTCGGCGATGTCCGTGGCGTGGCCGCGCGCCAGGCCGTGGCAGGGCGATATTCGGCCAAGGTTCGTGCCGACAGGACGCTGGAGCGTTTGATCGAGGCCTGGAATCGCCTTGTCGTAAACGGACAGCCGTCGAAATCGGCGTTGGCGAAAGACGCCGGTCTTTCCCGTCAGACGGTCATAAATCGCTACGCCGAACTCCAGGCAGCGGTAGCCGCGGGGGGTGTAAAAGACGCTCTTATGTTATATAGGGGGGTAGAACCCGTGCGCCCCGAAAAATTGGAATTTCCCCAGTCCGAGAAACTGGAGGATATGGTTGATGCGGAAACGACGGCGCATACCCGCATAGCACTCACCCTTCACGTAGACTGCAACAGCGACGAGGCAGTCCTTGCCGCTCACGAAGGCTGGATCGCGCTTCAGGAAGGCAGATTTCCGCGCCCGGAGATCATGAATACGCTTTCGGCGTCAGTCGGTCCCGCGTCCCCCGTGCCGGGTCGCTACGCTGCCGCTCCTGCGGCTAACGTCAATCTCGAAACCGCATGCGCGAATGCCCGCATCATCCCCGGCACCAGGGAACGCTATGCTTGTCGCTCCGATACGCTCTTCTCCATCTCAGATGCGGTTCCCGCGTTCAAATGGCCCACGGGTCCATTTTGAAGTCAAACGTGCTGTACGGGCGCGCATAGAGCCTCGTACAGCACCGCTGGACGTTCAGATGGGGCAAGAGATACCCCTGAATCCATTTCCCCACCCTCATCAGCAAGCCTGTCACCGTTCTCACTATGTCAACGGCGATGCCGTCCTCCGCGGTGCTGCGGCCCCTTCGGGGTGACTGCCGTTGCGAGCGATGACTGACAGGAGGCATCGGGACGGGGAACATCAAGAAGACCGCCCTACGGGCGGGTTCGACCTCGCCTCCGGCAGGATCGAACAGGGAACAGGCCTTTCGTTCAGGAAACCCTTAAAATTCTACCGATCCAGTTAACCACCTCTCCGGCACAACTCAACCATTCCGCGTTGTCCCCTGGGCTCGTTTCTCACGCTGTGATAAAAAGAAAGGGTAGTTAAATCAGAGGCAAAAGGCGCTCCCATGGAGATCAAGAGAACAACCATTCCGGGTTTGACCTTTGTCGTAGTGGTCGAGGAAGTTAACCACCGGGACCATTCCGGTGGCCTCATCTGCTACATTGCATTGCTCTACAAACTGGACCTCAAGACAAAGGCCCGACATCTTGTCCGGCGTTCACGCATTCCCGGAGCTGCGGAAGACATGCGCCGGGAGTTTCAAGAGGGCGGCATTAAGGCATTCCGTCGCCTCGAACAAGTCACGGCCTGAAAGAAGGAAACACCAATGCTCGCACTTCGCATCCTCGGCCTCCCGATTGCAATAGCGGCCTTCGCCGTCCTTTACGTCATCGCCACCAAGGCACCCGAGGCAGTCGAAGTTGGAAACCTGTTGCTTTGAACGCTGCTGCCGACGCTACTAATCGCGAAGGCCGTGAGACGCATTTGTAAGTGAAATATTTTTCCAAGACTTCGCCAACTCCGAACCGCTTTCACGTCCACGCCGACCTAATTGAAGACCTCAGAGAGCGGCGGCGTCTTCAATTACGCCGAAATTAAAGAACTCGATCCAGTTTTGGCAAACGAGTTCTTTTAATACATTATTTCAATATGTTAGCTCAACCCCCTATTGGAGATTTCCCATTATTCTGTATCCTCATTCCCGTCATCACGACTGAGGGACGGACAGTAACCCATCCTCATACCCAGGAGTAAGAACACAGGAGAGTAGACGATGGTTTCAGCAAAGCGGTTGAGAATTCATCAAGCGGCGATGCACCGTGATTTTATTGAGCAGGAGGCGAAGCACCGACTAAAGAAAATCGAGGAAGTGCGGTCTCAAGTCGCCGTCATTATGCCCTCGACGCCGACAGCCTCCTTCGATGTCGCAGTAGAACACCTGCCGCTGCATGTCATCGACAAGTTGGAGGTGATGGACCTCCGCCATCTCATCTTCGGCATGATCGCTTACGCCGACAAGGCGCTAGGTCTCAATGACTCTGACGTGGCCAAACTCTGGCTGGCCATGACCACACGCAAATAGGAGAACTGAAATGAACCTGAAATTGCAATTCATGGGCTGGAAGCCCGACGCCGACGTCTACGGCGAAGCCGCCGGTATGGCGTCCGATGGTCGCGTCCTCGACCTCGTCGTGACCCACGGCGACGAGATTTTCCCTTGGGAAGTCGTTGATGGTTGTGACCCCATCGCGTTCGGCGAAGCCACCAGCGCCGCCGAGGCCCGCCGCGCTGCCGAGACTGCCGGACGTCGCGCATTCATCCGCGCTGCCTGACAAAATATCTCACGGCGTGATTTTTTGTTTGCCGCCGATCTCACGCCGTGAGACGCTAGACATAGATCGAAAACACAAGGATATGAACTTCAACACTTGGAAAACCCTCGATCCCGTCGAGGAGATCGCCCACAAGCTCGGTTTCGACATCAGCCGATGCGGCAGTTGGGACGAGTATGGTAGCCGGTTCCGGGCGGCGAACAACAAGGACGTCGGCCATCTGGTCACGCGGGCTACCGAGATTGCTGACTACCTGACGACTCGCGAACTCTCCGTGCTGGCGGCTATGCTTCACGCCGCTGACTTCTCGCGCCAGGCTGACACGTTGTGCGAAGGAGCGACGTGGAAAGGACTGGACCATACCCACGACGACAGTGCGACTGCCGTTGCCCTCGCCATCATGCGGCCGTGAGGAGACAATGGCGGACGTCGCACTGGACCGTAAGAAACGTCAGGCAGTCTACGCGGCGAAGAACCGGCGGAAGGCGAAGGCCCTCCGCCGCCCCGACGCGCGTTCGATCGCCGATGCCTATCTGGCCGCCGTCGAAGGCGGCGGATTGGAGCGGATGATGCGTGTCTACATTTCGAAGCTCGCGCCGGACTGCGACGTGGACGCCCGGAGCCGTGACGCCGTCGATCTGGTGCGGTCCGTCGCCATACTCGTCCTCCTCGATAAGGGCTATGACCTTGCACAGATCAGGGACAAGCTAGCGACCATGACTACGACAACTTTGACAGACATTGATCAAAATTTCCCAGACAAGCTTCAAGCAAGGAATCGTTCATAAAAATTCCACTTTTACAACACATATTGTTTCTATATTAATGGACAAGAAAAATTGGCGCTAAATAATTATGCCAATACATTCAATGCATTAAGCTGGACAGAAAACGGGGACAAAAATGGGTCAAAAGCGGGAATATCTCTCAACCCATCCATGGCTGACATTTAGCTTTGATCTAAGACCGATCAGCCATACGGCATGGATGAACTTGGGAGAAATTATTTCCAAGTCCAAACATGTGGCAAATGCGCCGATCGATCCCTCTGAGGCACGAAAACTATACAACGTTTTTCTGGCAAAGGGTGCGGCCGCAACAACTGCCATCGAGGGAAACACACTCTCCGAAGATCAAGTAGAAAAGCAGATTTCCGGAAAACTAGAACTGCCTCCCTCTCAAGAATACCTACAGATCGAAGTGCAGAACATCCTTGACGCATGCAATTACCTCGTAGACTCGACACGAGATGATGGAGAACGCCCCGTAACTCGGGACTTCATCGATGAGTTGAACAGACTTGCCCTGAAGAACCTTCAGTTAGACGAAGGAGTGATTGCTGGCGAGGTAAGACATCACAGCGTGGTGGTCGCTGGTTATCGGGGTGCCCCAGTTCAAGACTGCCAGTATCTCCTTGACGAACTATGCTCCCACATCGAGGAAATGCTGAACGTTGAGCCAGAAAAGAAAATGCTGCACGGTATATTCGCGGCATTATTTGCTCACGCGTATATCGCACTAATTCACCCCTATGGCGACGGGAACGGCAGGACCTCCAGATTGTTGGAGGTATATATCCTTCTGCGAAGCGGGTTTCCGATGCCAACATGCCAATTACTGAGTAATCACTACAATAAGACTCGGACCGCGTACTATAGACAGCTCGACTCAATCTCAAAGAGTGGAGGTCATCTGACCAACTTCATCGAATATGCCGTACAAGGATTTGTAGATGGACTTATTGAGCAGGTGTCCCTTATCCAGGGAGAGCAAGTTCGTGTAACTTGGATAAACTATATTCATAGTAAATTCTCAGAGCAGGCTTCGCCAACGGCAAAGCGTCGCCGAGACTTAGCTATTGCAATAAGTAAATCGCCAGAACCGCGGACCCTCAATTCCATTTTTGAAGGGGACCCAAAAACAAACCATGCGTACGCGCACCTCGACGACAAGACTTTGACTCGAGATTTGAATGTACTCGTGACTATGGAAATAATCTCACGCGCCAAAGGCAAGAAGTGGCGGCCTAGAGTCGAAAAAATTCAATCGTTTCTCCCTTGGAGAAATGGGGGCGAAGCGTAGTTACGCAGATGTCGTTGTCTAAAAGCAATTATGGCCCATAATCGCGCGGCAATGCACCCTCTGGCAGCGCTCATCTTGGTTCAACGTTGAACGACAAGATGCCGTTGGCCTGCTGGCCTGTTCCGGTGTCGATGACGAACACGGCAAGCTCGTAGTGTCCTGGAACAGGTATCCCTGAAAACTGACGAGTTTGTGGATCGTAGGTCATCCAGTCGGGTTTCTCGGTCGGCTCAATCTGGACGACTCCCGTCGACCTAGTGACGATGACGCCCACGGTCAGAGGCTTGCCTGCTGCAAGCCGATCGGTCGACGTCGTGGTCGGGCTGACGAACTCGACCTTCAGTGCGTCGGCAGGCGGTTCCATAGCGTCGAGGATCGAACCGGCGTTCGCCGGTAGGACGGCAATAGTGAGGAAAACGGTGGTTAGGATCGTTTTCATTGGCCCCCTCAGTAAACGACGACTTTGTGCCAGATCGTGTGGGCGGGATCGACGTAATCGGAATCTCGGGAAGGACATGCCTGCAGCTTAACGGCAATATCGTAAGACCCCCGTCCAGGATTGCCGAAGAGATTCCCGCCGTTGGGACCGCCGCGGCGAAAGGTGAAGCCCGATGGATATTCGACGGACCAGCGACCAGCGCAATCGGGGTGCATGATAATGCTCATTGCTATATCGACCTGGGGCACGCCGTAAGCCGCCCGCGCATCGGCGGGAAACCTAAAGGTCTCTCCCCATGTACTGGTCTCTGCCGATGCGCTCCCTGCGATCGATGCCGCCAATACGGCGGCGATGATGGTGTTCATTTCCCGTCTACCCCCTTTTTTGCGCTTCGATCCATGTCGCGATATGGTCGGGAAGAGCCCATATGAAACTAAAGGACAGTGAACAGAGCACCGCTTGAATAGAGCAGAAAACGGTAAGCGTTACGATCGATGCCGACAGGTGCGGCAGTCTGCCAGTCCGCAGACCGTCGCCAGACCAAAACCGCCCGCCGTCCAGATCAGAAGTTTCTTCATTTCGGTTTCCCTCCCTTCATGAGCATTCCAAGTCCAGTCTTCGGCAATTGTCCGCGTCCGGCAAGAGTCAGCATCCCGCCGACAGCGCCCGCGGCAAGACTGGATTCGCCACCAGTCCCCGAAAGCCCGAGCCACGCCAGAACGCGGTCGGGGAGCGCCCAGCTCTGCCCGAAAAGTTTGAAGTCGAGGTACCAGGTCAGGTAGAGCTGGATCACGGACATGACGAGGAAGCCAACAAGACCGACGACCGCGCCGCCCGTTTGGGCCAAGAAGGCGGTCGCCCACATTTTGTCCATCGTGCGCAGTACGAGGTTGAACACCGGGTAGCTGCCGCAATACGCCAGGATCGCGAGCGACGGACGCAGAAAAATGTTGACCGTCATCAGCAGTCCCATGCGGACGCTCTCGCCTGCAAAATCCTCACCACTATCGAGGCGCATCCACTTCATGCACCACAATGGCAACGCGATCATTGCTTCCAACAAGGCGGCGACCAGCGCAATCCCGGAGATCATTATGAAAACGAAGGGGAGGATTGGGATCAGATAAGCGCGGATCGAGCCGATAAAGAGTAGTCCGCCGATGACCCACTTGCTCCAGTCCAGCAGCCAACTCGCGGCACCGCCAGCACCGAGGTTTCGCGTTCTCGACAAGTTTCGACCGCGACTCCTTTTCGACCGTCGCCGCTTCTGCTTTCGCAGCCTCGGTAATCTTGGCATCGAATGCCGCCCCCCGGGCGCGGATATCCTGAACGATCGTCGAGGATAGAACATTGCCTGAAATCGCCTGCGTCATCGCACCGGCGGACGAGAGCCCCGACGTCTCGGCAGCCAACTGCGCATAACGCTGCGCCTCGGTCCGGTATGCGGAAACGATCTCCTTGACCGCCTCGCGCCTGGTGTTCGAAAAGCCCTTCCGGTTGTCGGGGATCGTGTACGAGAAATGCCCGCACGTCGGCCCATAGCTCCAGGTAACTTTCTGACCGTACCCGGGGATGCCAAGCCCTCCGACACTGCCGCTTGGTTCCGGCAATCGCGCCTGCCAACCCCACATGGAGCCCGCCTGATTGTAAACCGCGGCGCAAATCTCATGCTGTAAGATTCCCATCGCGACCGTCGATCCTGACGATGAAGCCGGGAGGATCGTCGTCTCCCCCGAGGCAACCGTGACGACGAACACACCCCAAGAGGCATCGGCGAGGTTGATGCCCCCGCGAGCGACTACGTCACGGAGCAGGTAGTGCGCCGCGGAAAACCCCGTGGTCGGCATCGGACACAGGAGACCGAGGCCGACAATGACACGCAACGGCGTCCAGATTTGGTGCCAGCGGTCACCGAGCGTTTTCCCGGTATAGGCTGACTGCACGATCCCCGAGATGACGCCGTAGCCGAGGAGGATAGTAGACAGCGCAAAAAACGTGGATGTGAATACCTGCAACGTCGGTCCCCATGCGGACGTCGCATCCGTCGGCAACACAGCAGTTACAAGCTGCCACGCGAGATTCGAGGAGGATGGCTCGGCGAACAGGTCAATCATTTCGGGCCTCCTGGTCGCCTCGGCCCTTGTATGCCGTCTGGGCCGTCAGGCGTGACGTCGTTCTTTTCGTCGGCCTCCGAACTACGCTTATCGGGGCCGAACACCTTCTTCTCGGCCTCTGTGAGAACAACGGGGACGACCGGCAGGGCCAGACGCGGCGAGGGTTTCGGTTTCGCCGCCGTTCCCGCCGATCCCGACTTGCCCGCACTCCCTTTGTCATCGCTGCCGTTGCCGGAACCCGCGTCGGCGTCTGGGGTCACGGGCGCGGCTTCGAATGCGGCAACGCTTTCGGGGTTTTTTGTCCCGTCAAGGATCGTTTGACCGATGGCGGCTAACTCCGGCAGCGTGTGCCACACCGCCGCAAGCCACGGCTTCGCGCACGGCTGCATTTCCCCTTCACGAAGGATTTCGAAGCGGAGCTGGATACGTTCTTCCAGCGTCCGCCAGTCCGCCGCATCTCCCTTGGACGCCAGCTTTTCGAGGTATACCAGTAGCGCTGGAGACTCCTGTTCAAGGAACGTCTGTCGATGATGTGTCGGACGCCCGCGAACCAGCATGCACCACCGTACGATGTCCACCGCCGCCCCATGCGTCGGGTCGAGGTGCTTCATATTCATGTCGCGGAGGACGCTGGCAGCATTCTTCCAGAAAATCTCTTCGCCCACGGTCATCATGGCGTCATCCCTCCCGGTGTCGGTGCCGACTCATCTGCCGCGGCGGCGAGCGCGTCCGACAAAAACTGGATTTTCTGTTCTGCGGCGACCAGACGTAGTCTTTGTTGCCGGAACGCGTGACGCTGCTCGGCAGCTTTCTTCTCTGCCTCACTCTTTGAGGTATTGGCCTTCGCGACCTCCTCCTGTGCTTTTTCGACGGCAGCCTTCGCCGCAGCGATCTCGGCGGCGTAGTCCTGCCGGACACTCTCACGCAGCGCGGACTCTCGCGCACCATCGAGGACGGCACGCACCGCGCCACCCACGCCTTTCAGGCGATCCGCCGAAGCCTTCGCCTTTGCCGCGTCCGCGTTGATCGCTGCGGCCTTCCGGTTCGTGAGTTCGATGTAGGCGCGACCCTTCGCTTCCACGATGGCCGCCCGCTCTACGGCCAGCTTGAGCGCCGCTGCCTGAGCCTTCTCCGCGTGCCATTGCGCCCGTGTCAGGCGGCGCTTCCCAGCTCCGAGGCGCGTCAGTCCCGCGGGAACGGCGACGCGCTGGTGATAATCATCCAACCAAGCCCGAAGGCCCGCGACATAGGCGCGGTTGGCTCGCTTATCCAGCGCCTTCTTGTCCTCACCCGGAAGTTGGCCGCCGTCGACAACGGCATTCTTCGCGACATAGCCGGGGTGCAGCCGCCCCGCCCGCATTTCGGCGTCGTCGGGAAGAAGATAGGCATGAAGATGCGGGTGGCTTTCATCGACGTGCCGCACGACGGACACGAGCCGTTCGCCGTACTGTTCCCGCAGCCAGTCGATCGAGGTTTGCTCCCATTTCTGGACGTCACGGCGGATGTCGGCGCTGGTGCGGTATTCCTCCATCGTCGCCGGGTGCGAGAAGATCACTGTGAACCGCGCCGGGTTTGCCGGAGGCCGTTTGGTTTAAGTTATGCGGCCATGGCTGGCGCGTCCAGCATGGCATAGTAACGTTCTTCGGCTTCGGCAG
>NZ_JARFYN010000095.1 GCF_030272695.1 Martinezella calliandrae | reverse complement strand
CCTCGAACGGCTTTGCATTAAAGGCCCCGGTTGGCCCATAGGTCTTTCGAAAGAACTCGGCGAGTTCGACATGTTCGGCGAGTTCCAACTCGCTTTCCCGGCGCAATTTCCACTGCACGTCAGCGCGCATGCAAGACCTCTTATTTGCTGTCGACTGGAGTTCGGAGATATCGACCTTCGTCAAAGTTTATCGCTCGAGTTTGCCGCAAGCAGCAATAGGAACGCGGCGTACCGGCCAGCCAATCTCTTGAAATTTCCCAGATCCGAGTGATGGCATTGGTTCTCAATGTGGCTCTCAAGGGGGATATTTGGTGACCGAAGCGCCATATCATGAGGCCAACCAAATCAGAAATGGCATTTATTCATGAAGCAATGAACGGAGCTCATAATGCTCGGTTTCGGGTGGCTCCAGCAGATAAATGGGAACGAATATCTTGCGGATCTTTTGAATTCCTCGCAAAGCCCTGCTCGAACGTCAGCCGCAAAAATCGATCGTATGTCCATTTTCGGCCATTGGCCGCACAGCAGACCGGAGGATTTTCTTCGTTCGGGTAGAGCGTTCCCGAGCCTCCGTCGTAAGCGACCGTTTTCCTCTCGTGAAGGAATGCTGATTTAATCGGCCATCTCTAATGAATTGACCGGTTGGAGTAGGCAGACATGGCTCTGCAAATGGGAAACGGTATCGCCGCACATGCGCGGTCTGGTGGAGTTTGGCAGCGATCAAGAGGACAATATCGCCGAACGGCGGATCAGAGGCGAGGTCGATAGTGGCGAGGCGCGTCAGCTCTACTTCGGTCTGCAAAGATGGTGCCCTCACGCTTCGACAGGTTGCTTGTCGGTCGGTACGCGAGAATTCCACTGAGCTGAAGAAGGCCCGCTGCAATTGCACCGAGCATTGGTGCAAATATATAGAGCCAGAGCTGAGAGCGCGCGATCTCTCCTGCGAAGAGTGCCGGCCCGAGTGATCTTGCAGGGTTGACAGAAGAACCCGAAACCGTAACGCCGGCCAGATGGATTGCAATTAAGGTTAAACCGATCGCAAATCCTGCGAGAGTGCCTCCGCTATCCTCAGTCACGAACAGAAACGAGGAGACGAACTCAAACAGGAACGCAGATTTCATCCCGTAGGCTCCCCAACCATTCTGAGCGAAACCTTCTGTCGCAATATCGTAACCGCCGAGCTTGTCCGTGGCGATCAGGTAGAGCGTGCCTGTCGCTGCGATAGCTCCCGCGCTTTGCGCAAAGACATAAGCCACGAAATCCCATAGTCCAAATCGCCGCGAAACGAGAAAACCTAGGCTGACAGCCGGATTGAGATGAGCACCTGAAACTGGGCCAATCGTGTAAGCCATGGCCACTACGGTCAACCCGAAGGCAAGAGCGACACCGAGAAGGCCGACCTCCAGACGCATAAAAAGAAGTGTGCCGCAGCCGAAGAAAATGAGCGCAAAGGTTCCTAGGAATTCGCAAAAATATCTATTCATCTTTAACTCCGGTGATTTCATCCCGACGGATATTTCGCTGCCAACTGTGCTTTTCGACAGCTTCGTCGAGCAGCGTTGGCCAGAACCTTTTGAGCCCTACAAAACCAATCGTCCGCGTATTGGTGCTAAACAACATCAGAGCCTTTGCGCTCGCAGGTTTGTCATAAACCATGCATACTTCGTGCCGAATGAAATAAATCGTTGCGGAGCAAAGCGATCATTCAGATGGTCGCTCTATCCCATGTTTGAAAGTGTCGCTAATTCGACAATAAATGACATGGTAGACGCGAAAGTCTCCAGGCATACCCCTTAAGCCGCGGAACGATAATCGAAAGGCACCTTTTTTAGAGCCCCACCCCGCTGGCTTGAAGTTTGCAGATCCTCGCCACAAGGCAAACAGCAAGCGTCAAAATTCTCCAAGATGGTCGCTGCGCCGACATCAACAGGTCACAACCAATGTCAATGAGAAGGAAAATCGCAATGACGAAGATTTCAGAAAGGTCTTTTGAAACCATCGAAAACCCAGCGTTGTCGGCCCCCAAGGTGGTCGATCAGTTTGGCGCGTCCGTAGAAAAGGGGAACAAGCAGTTGACAGAAGCCTTTTTGAAGTTTGCGTCGAGCGCTGAAGAGACGCAGAAAATGCTTACCCCAATCTTCGAAACTACCAATCTGGTTGGCTACGAATTAACGCTGAAGACGGTCGCTGCACTGCAGGCCAATACCGAAGCCGGCTTCTCGCACTTGCAAGCGTTGCTCGGCGCGAATTCGCCGTCGCAATTCTTTGAACTGCAGTCGACCTACCTCCGTAAGCGCGTTGACGCAGGCATCGAGCAGGCCAAGGAATTCCGCGCATTGGCAAACAAGGCGGTGGCGGAGATCTCAAAGCCGATCAAGGGTGCCTTTGACAAAGCTTTGACGGACCTCAAGGCGACCTAAATCAACTCCAGACTAACACACCGCCGATAGGAGTTGTTGGTGCATGCCAATGCCTAATCAGAAACGTCGAGACGAATGGCAGGATTTCACCGATAGACGCATATGATCGAAGCTGCTTTTGACGGAGTTTGGGGATGATTCGAATTTGTCGAAGGGCAATGGGGAATGCTTGCTCTATTGCCTTGGCGAGGAAATTGACCGCGGTCGCAGCGGCGGCCTACTCGCCTTTTTCTTCAAACGATCTTCTGGACGACGTGCGGCCGGCAACCTCTATTTGGCCGGCAACCTATACCATGCCGACATTAGCAGCTAACGACGGCGCGCCAATGCTACCGGTCGCGGTAGCAAAATCTCACAATCGCGTCGAATTGTGGCAGGCGGCCATTGCCGTCCGCTTCGCTTGAGGGTTGCTCCGCCAGCTCAATCAACGCGGCTCGGCATCGCGGCGATACTTGAACGTTCGGAAGTTATTCCAATATCTTTCGCAGGATCACAGGTGGCGTGGAAAGGAGGAATCAGATGCCGGTGAATGATGTTTCATGGACTCGTCCGATCACGATCCGACTGCAGAGCGGTCTCGAGCGGACATTTGCAGGCGTTTACGACGCCCTGGATTTTCTCGAAAACGAATGGCCATTGCGCTTTGGCGAACGCCATCAGCGCGCGGTCAAAACCTGTCGCGGTGCCCTCAACGGCACCGTAGCCGCCGTCATCGCGCGAGAGGCATTCATGGATGCTTGCCTCGAAGCCGGCATGACGGCAGGCATGGCCCCGTTGAAGGTTAAACAGAACACTCACCCGGCGCGAACCGCTCGGCTGGCTCTCATCCGGATCTGACATTTATTGGTCCCGCTTCACTAGATGCGGGACTTGCGCTTTCAAGGCCAATCCAGATCGCCCCTTTTGTCGAGGACCCGATCGAAGGTTGATCCATTGTCCGTTTAGTCGACCTTAGGAATGACGTCGCGTTGATCCTATTGCGAACGAGCAAAGTGTGAATGAGCTCGCTGGTCGAGCAGCTTCACATAGCGCAGACGCATCTCCTTCATGTCGATCTCGCCTTCGATCCACAACTCAACGAGCGCGACGAATTTGGAGTCGTCGTCGATCGGCGTTCCACGAGCACGCGCGCGGGCAATTGCACGTTCCGCAATGGATCGTCGTGACTGGATGATACCATGCCCCCCGGATCGAACTAAGCGCCCCCGCGCTAGCAATTCGATCGAGCAGCCGCCACTTGAAAACCGATACGCCAGACCATACTTGCCGATTACCGCCCGCATCGATGGCTTCCTGCTCGATGATCGTTCATTTGGCGTTCGAGGCTGTCCGGGTTGGAAAGAGAGGGCGCTCCCTGAGAAGGTCGAGCGCCCTCTCTTGTTTTGGCCCCACCGATAATTGAAACGACAATGGCTTAACCGTCAGGATCGGCCGCTCCGGCCCCAGCGATCGTATCATGCTAGATGACGAGCTTGAGGTGGCTGGACAAGACCAAGCCAGCTGCCCCTCGCAATGCGGTGTGACCTTCGCCAATACCATTCACCGTGATGGAAATTTCCTGGTTCGGCCGCTTCCTGACCAGGCGCTCGACATGCTGCCTGACGCGCTCGGCTGCGTCTACGCCGCCGCCTGCGATATCGCCGTGCAGGACATAGGAATTGAGCGACAGGGTCTGTTGCAAGTTAAGAATCCCGAACGCCACGTTTCGTGTATAGCGGTCCAGCAGACCGTCCGCAGCCTCCGACCCCTCGGCGGCCCCTTTAACGAGGCGAGCGCAGGTGACAGTCTCGGGATTTTCCATGCCTTGTCGAGCCGCTTCGCGCCGCAACCAGGGCAGAGCGGCGACGGTTTCCCAACATCCGTGCTTGCCGCAATTGCAGAGTTCTCCATCGATCTGGACCACCGTATGGCCAAGTTCGCCTCCGGAGCCAGCAAGCCCCCGATAGACGCGTCCGTCGATGTAGAACGCGCCGCCCAATACTTCGCCGGTATAAATGGCTGCGAATGTCCGCTGGCCTCGTCCCGGCCCGAACCACCGGTCGCCAACGAGCAGCGCGCGCGGATGGTGATCGATGACGACAGGGAGTGAAAAATGCTTCTGCAGGATGTCGACCAGAGGAAGGCCGGTCAGAACGGGCGCGAGATTGACGGCAAGGATCACGCCATTATCGCTGTCGATCATGCCTCCCGAGGCTATGCCAATCCCGAAGGGCGCCTGATGGGCTTGTGCGAGCGTCACGGATAAGGTGTCCTTTATGGTGGTCAGGAACATATCCCTGTCCCCATGCGGATCGAATTCCGCCTTTGTCAGCGCTTTGATTTCGCCGCTGAGGGTCACGAGACATGTCTGGATCCGGCCTGGCAGGAGGAGCACGGCGCCGAGCATCGGGGCTTCCGGATTGAAATAGATCGGACGTGCCGGCTTGCCGCCCTTGAAGTCGGAGGGCACCGCATCGCCTTCGACAAGCAGGCCCTCTTCGATCATCGGCTGGACGATGCCGGTAATGGTCGTCCGGTTGACGCCGGCCAAACGGGCGAGCTCCGCACGGCTTTTGGGACCATTGTCGTACAACGCCTGCAGCACCCGGCCGCGATTGATCTCGCCGAGAGTGGACTGGGAAACGAGCGTTACATTGCCACCTTCGCCAGCCAGCGCTTCCTTGGTGGAAGCACTGCGTTGCCCCAGCGAATAGGATGGCTGATTTCCGAACTTCAATTTCTATCTCCGATTTGGCAGCCGTCTTTCTAGCCCCTGAGCGCTTGCTCGACCAGATGGCGCTTGCCTGCGTCGCACAGAACAACCAGATCGATGGCTGGCCAGGCTAGCTCGAGGAATCCCTGTGACGACTTCTTGACAGTAACATAAGTTTGTGCGAAGTACAAACAAACTGCTGAAAGCGGCAGATCGAGGGGCAACAATCGAAATCGAGCTCGGCGCCAACAGGCTTCCCGGCATCGAGTGAGGTTGGATTACGAGCAACTGAGGAGGCATACATGACATTCGATATCGGAAATATGTCGCGCCGGAACATGCTGAAGTCAGCATCGGTCGCGGCTCTCTTGGCATCAAGTGCAGGCTCACTTGTCGCGCCGCGGCGTGCGTCTGCCCAAGACGCCAAGACCGTGCGCGTTCTGTCGGTCGAAGATCCGTTCTTCTTCTCGATGAAAGCGATGATCCCGGAATTCGAGAAGGAAACGGGCATCAAGGTTGAACTCGAAAGCCTTTCCTACGACGCGCTGCAGACGCGCCTGGTCTCCGCCTTCGTCGCAAAGACCTCGGATGCCGACGTGATTGCCGTCGACCAGATGTGGCTTGGCCAGTATCTCGACAACGGCTGGATCATTTCTCTCAACGACTACATCGCCAAGGACAGCGACATCGACCTCGCCGACTTCATCCCGGAGGTCCTCTATTCGTCGAACATGTGGCGCGGGCAGATTGCAACGCTGCCGGTGGCGGCTTACGCGCAAGGGGTGATGTACCGCAAGGATATCTTCGAGAGCTTTGGCATCGCCGCACCGCCGACCAAGGCCGCCGAACACTGGACCTGGACGAAGTATATCGAGACGCTGAAGGCGCTCGAAGGCAAGTCGTTCGACGGCAAGCCGCTCTTCCCGACGGTGATTTGCGGATCGCAGCCGTCGCCGATTACGCACATGTTTACCCAGCTTTCGGCGAGCCACGGCGCGAGCTGGTTCAAGTCCTTCCCCGGCGCGCCCTGGGATTTCTCGCCGCAGCTCACCAGCCCGGCCTGGGCAAAGTCGGTCGATGTCTACCGGCAGCTCTATAAGCTCTCGCCGCCCGAAGCGATCAACTACGTCTGGTTCGATGCCGGCACCCGCTTCGCCAAGGGCGATATCGGCATGTTCTACTGGTGGACGCCGTATTTCTATCTGGTGAAGAATTCCGGCTACATGACGGGCAAGAAATCCGATGTCATCAACAAATACGCGACCGCCGCACTTCCGAAGGCCGAAGGAGTCTCCCAGACGGTGAGCCTCGGTGGCTGGAGCCTCGGTGTTCCCTCCAGTTCCGACCGGCAGGACAACGGCTATGCCTTCATCAAATGGGCGACGTCGAAGGCGACGCAGAAGAAGATGGCCGAGTGGCCGGACCTCAATTTCCAGTTCTCGGATTTTGCCCGCAAGTCGCTCTACGAGGACGCCGACGTCAAGAAGATCTATCCCTACCTCGATGTCCAGTACGACATGATGAAGCAGGGCAACGGCAAGATCACGCGTCCGCCGGTTCCCGGCTACACCGCCGTCGAAAGTGTGCTCGGCCTCACGCTCAACCAGCTTCTGACCGGCAACGAAGATCCGAAGACGGCGCTCGAGCGCACGAACAGCCTGTTCGAAAGCATCCTCAAGGGCAATCTGATGATCCCGTATCAGAAGGAAAGCTATGCCGACACGCTCGATGGCGCCAAGGCCCTGATCGGCAAGCTCGGCAAGGCGTAATAGAATTCTCCTCGGGCCGGCGCGTGCAAAGGTTCGCGCCGGCTGAAACGAGTGAAGAAGAACTGGACTTCGACAATGCACGCTACCACCCTTCGCTCGCCGCAGGCGCTTGCGCCAGTCCGGCGCGGCTTCGTCCGGCGCAACCTGCCATACTTCCTGATCGCGCCTTCGGTGATCATGCTGCTCGCGCTGATCGCCTATCCGCTGCTCTTTGCCCTGAAGTCGAGCTTCTATTTCTGGAACCTGCAGGTTGGCCCGCAGCCTTTGGCCTTCGTCGGGCTGGACAACTACGTGCAGGCGCTCAATGCGTTCGACTTCCGCGCGGCGCTCACGAATACGCTGATCCTGTCGATCCTGGGCACCGCGATCGAATTCTCGCTTGGCCTGGCGATTGCGCTCGTCCTGCTCGAAGCGCTGCCCGGCATGAATGTCGTGCGTGCGCTTCTGATCCTGCCGACTACCATCGCGCCGATCGTCGTCGGATTTCTGTTTCGCTATCTCTACGATCCCGGCGGCGGTCTTGTCACCTGGGTGCTGCAGTCGCTCTGGCTGCCGGTCCCGGCGGAAGGCATTCTCGGCTCTCCCGCAACAGCGCTCGCGGCGATCCTCTTCGTCGATATCTGGCAGTGGACGCCGTTCTTCGCGATCGTTCTCTACGCAAGCCTGCTTTCGGTTCCCGATGAGATAATCGAAGCGGCCAGGCTCGATCGGGCGTCGGCCTGGACGATCCTGACGCGCATCAAGCTGCCGCTCATCCGGCGCACCGCGATCATCATCGTCATGCTGCGCTTCATGCAGATCTTCAACACATTCGACACGGTGCTGGTGCTGACCCGTGGCGGGCCGGGGACGTCGACGCGCACGCTCGGCTATTCGCTCTACGAGCAGGGCCTCGTCAACTTCAATGTCGGCCTTGTCAGCGCTCAGACATGGATCGCGGTGCTGATCGTCAACATCATCGTCGCCCTCTACGTCTTCTTCGCCTTCCGAAATGAGGAGTGGTGATATGAAAAGCCGCAAGACCTTCTATACCGCGCTCACCTATGCTGCCGGCCTGCTGTTCCTGGCCGTCTTCATCGGCCCGATACTCTGGTTCCTGGCGCTCGCCATCCGGCCGGCCGAAACCGCGTTTGCAATGCCGCCGCAGCTGACGTTCGAGCCGACGTTCGATGCCTTCCGGCATATCCTGGTCGATCCCGGCACCAACGCACCGCAACTGGTGAACTCGCTGATCGTCGCAATCGCCGCGGTGCTGCTCAATCTGCCGTTCTCGGTTCCCGCCGCTTATGCGCTTTCCCGCTTCAAGCTGCGGGGCAAGAAGAACATCATGCTCTGGTATCTCGGCCTGCTGATGGCGCCGCCGATCGCCTTCCTGATTCCGTATTTCGTGTTGATCACGCGGATCGGCCTGCAGGGCTCCTACTTCTCGATGGTGCTGGTTCTCCAGACGTTGACGATCCCGTTCTCCGTCTGGCTGATGAAAAGCTTCATCGACGAGGTGCCGGCCGAACTCGAAGAAGCCGGCCGCGTCGACGGTGCCCGCTGGTACACGATCATGTGGCGCATCACGCTGCCGATTGTGCGTCCCGGCATCATCGTTACCTCGATGTTCGCCTTCGTCTTTGCCTGGAACAACGCAGCCTTCCCGCTGGTGCTGAGTTCGCGTTCCACCGCCACTCTCCCGATCGGGACCCTTGGATATTTCGCGACCAGCGGCGTGACCTGGAACTACATCGCCGCAGCCGCCGTGCTCGCGGTGATCCCGCCGATGATCATCTTCCTGGTTTTCGACCGCTACGTCGTCCGGGGCCTGACCTTCGGGTCGGTCAAAGGCTGAGCTTTTCTAAAGTCTGAATGGAGTAAAAAAGAATGAGCAAACTTCGTATCGGCGTTATCGGCGCCGGCCTTTGGGGCAATAATCACGCCCATACCTTCAACGTCCTACCAGAAACCGAACTTGTCGGCGTCTGCGATCTGGACGAGGGCAGGGCGCTCAAGATGAAGGAAAGCTTCGGCGCGGCGGAAGCGTTCACCGACTACAATAAGCTGATCGCCAGCGACCGCATCGACGCCGTGTCGGTGGCAACCCCCGACTTCACCCACACGCCGATCATCCTTGCCGCACTCAAGGCCGACAAGCATGTCTTGAGCGAAAAGCCGCTGGCGACGACCGTCAAGGAGGCCGAAGAGATCGCCGAGGCTGCCGCAAAGTCGAAGGGCAAGCTGATGATCGATTTCCACAACCGGGTGAACCCGATCCTGGCGCAGGTCCGCGATATGATCCAGGATGGTCAGATCGGGATTGCCAAGCATGGCACGGCGCGGCTTTCGAATACGACCTTCGTTCCCTTCGAGATGCTGAGCTGGGCTGCGAAATCCTCTGCCCTCTGGTTCCTGGGCAGCCATCTCGTCGACGTCCTGCGCTTCATCCTCGAAGACGAGGTGACCCGCGTCTATGCCGTTGCCCGGTCCGGCACGCTTGCCGCCGGCGGCGTCGAGACAAAGGATTTCCACGCCTCGATCCTCGAATTTTCCAAGGGCACGGTGGTGACCATGGAAAACAGCTGGATCCTGTCACGTGACAACCCGTCGCTCGTCGATTTCAAAATCGAGTTCGTCGGGGAAAAGGGTCAGATCCAGGCGGATCCGACCCATAGCGGCGGCCTTCGCCGGATTGTCGATGGTGGCATGCGATTCAACGATTACATCGGCATGACGCCGACGGGCGCGACCCGCATCGGCGGCTTCGTGCAGGAGTCGATTGCCCGCTTCGTCGACAGCGTGGTTCGCGACGTGCCCCTGCTTGCCGATGCAAACGACGGTCTTGCCAATACCAAGGTTCTGGCGGCGATCGAGGAGTCCGTTGCCAGCGGCAAACCTCAGACCATCGGCTGATGCCGTCACCAACCCCGCGAGGCATTCATCCGGATGGATAGGCTGCCTCGCCTCTAAATACTGGGAGAAGAATTATATGGCATCCATGACCTTTGACGGGATTGGAAAGACCTATCCGGACGGGACCGTCGCCGTCGCCAATGTGAGCTTTACGGTCGCCGACGGCGAGTTCGTCGTCCTCGTCGGACCGTCGGGCTGCGGCAAATCCACCCTTCTCAGGATGGCAGCCGGGCTCGAATTGCTCAACAGCGGCCGGCTGCTCATGGACGATCAGGATGTCACCAACACCGAGCCGCAGGACCGCGACATTGCGATGGTGTTCCAGAACTACGCGCTTTATCCGCATATGACGGTCTATGAGAACATGGCCTTCGGCCTGCAGCAGCGCAAAATGCCAAAGGACAAGATCGAAAAACTCGTGCGCGATGTAGCCGAGATGCTCGATCTATCGAAATACCTGCACCGAAAGCCCGGTGCACTCTCCGGCGGTCAGCGCCAGCGCGTGGCGATGGGGCGGGCCATCGTCCGCCACCCGATGGCCTTCCTGATGGACGAGCCGCTCTCCAATCTCGATGCCAAGCTGCGTGTTCAGATGCGCGCGGAACTCAAGCTGTTGAACCAGCGTCTCGGCGTCACCACGCTCTATGTCACCCATGATCAGGTCGAGGCGATGACGATGGGCGACCGGGTTGCGGTGCTAAAGCCGGTCGCCGATGCCGGCGAAAGCAACCTGCAGCAGATCGACACGCCGCAGCGGCTCTACGATCGGCCGGTGAATCTATTCGTTGCCGGCTTTATCGGTTCGCCGGCGATGAATTTCGTGCGGGCTGAACTACAGGCGGATGGCCAAAGCCTGCGTGCCACGATCGTAGGCACCGGCATCACCTTTCCGGTTCCCGCGAGCGCTGCGTTGTCTGCCTATGCCGGGCGCCAGATCATCGCCGGAATACGCCCGGAAATGTTTCGGGTGTGTCCAGAGCAGGACGCGCTGTTTAATGAGCCGGTCCCGGTTGCCGAGGCGCTCGGCGCCGACACCTTCGTGTTCTTCGACATCGCCTCTCCGCCGGTCAATGTCAGCGATGCGGATGACCCCGACGATTTCAGCCGCAAGGTTACGAACCGGCTGGTTGCGCGCATCCCCCCGATGGCGACCCCCGCGCCGAAGCAGCGGCTGCCGCTGACGGTCGATCTGGACAAGCTGCACTGGTTCGATCCGCATACAGGTGTTTCGATACGCGACTGATCCAGGTGCTTGCATGCAAACGATCCGCTCGAATGGGCCCCGCGTAGTACGATTGCCTCCCAAGGCGCCTTGGCTGTCGTCGAGCAAAGCTCGGCGACAGCCTCTTTTCGAACGGCGAGAGTCGGCACATTCGAACCATGATCGAGAGATTTGTAACATCCAAAGGCTAGGAGTGGCGCGTGAAATACGGAAAACGGACGACGCGGCGGCTCAGATCCGGCATTTGGGCGAAATCGTTGCGGAGTTCCGCCTTGGTCCTGCAGACAATTCATCGAATGTCCGCCATCCAAACATGGCAAGTCTTGACAGTCTGCTGCGGTTGCCTGGCCGGTGTATGATGGCGAAACTTGCGGATGCCATCGGGGATGGTCAACAACGTTGCGGAGCGTTGAAGGCGATCTGAGAGCTCTGCAGGCGCGAAACGACGATCGCTGTCTTCGCTGTGTTGTGCGCCGGCTGTTCGGCGAGGAACGAAAATCTGTCGGACGTCGAATTTGATTGCGCAGTTCAAGCCGAGAATCGATCACGAGGTCATAGACCGAATTTTTACCGAGTGTTCATGAAGCGGAAACTCTCGCCCTTTGAAAGATCGTGCCTTTGGTGGATATCGGTCGGTAGGAATGTCTCCGAGATTGCCTTGCTTGAAGGCAAGCGTGAAGCCGAAATCTGTCTATGTCTGGACCGAGCAGTTGCCCGCCTTGGTGCGACCTCTGTAGAGGATGCGCTCAAGAAGGCGAACCTCTTTAGGTCGGATCGCCTGATAGTGCCGTTACCAGAGAGAAAAGCTTAAACGCTTCTGACACCTAACAGATCCTCAAAGGAACCTGCAGCTCAGGGAGCCGAACGCGTCGGCTACGATTGGGCGACAACAGGCGGTCAGGTTGGGTACACTGCTCCGCGGGCCACCATGTCTCTGTTTTGAGCTCGCCGCCTGACCATAAAGTACCGGACACGGAAAGCCGCTTGTCCGGCTGTGTAAAAAAACTCAATGGCTGAACTGCTCGACAATGCTCAGAATTGCGTATCTACAAACTTCTCACCAGCGGAAGAAAACTTGTCGATCGCTGATTGTTTACCTCTTGTACGACGCGCGGGAGAGCGCTTTGTTCGACATCAAGGTGGCTCATTAGTGCGGCCTCCACCGCCCCCGTCGCCTTGCTCAACTGCGGCATCGCGTCAATGAGCCTTGCTAGGCTTTTTTCGTAAGAAGGGCCAAGCTCCGACGTTATTATTTCCATCCGGATAGGACGAGAGCAAAAACAGAATTTGTCGATAATTCTGCAAATCTCGCAATTTTCCGACAACTGGGCGATGTTGGCAAAGATGGTTTCCGCATGTATTGCGAGCTGGTCGCGCGGCGGCTTATCGCGTACGCCGCCATCGTCCGGGACATGCGACCGCATACGCCAGAGTGCGTAGGTGAGGGTTTGACGCGCGATAGCATATAAGTCCAACAGTGCCCCTTCCACGAGCGGCCTAGTGAAATAGCCTCTTTGAGGAACGGAGAGGATCTTTCCCTCCGCGGCAAGTCGGATGAGCGCTTCGCGTATCGGTGTCCGACCAAGGCCAAGAGTGGTGGCAAGATCCTGGTCACTGAGATGTTGCGCAGGCACGCGGGCGTAGCCATAAAGCAATTCAAGAACGGCATTGTAGGCAGCGTCAGCCTTTGCAGGCAGCGGTTCGCCTGTGGAAGTTGGAACGGCTATTCCACGACATTGGAGCGCTTTCTCACAGAGCCACATTTTTCAATTTCCTCTGTCGGTGCAATTTGAGAACCGTATGGCGTTTGGCGAATTCAAACGTCAACCCAACTCATTGCGATGCATAGGGATTTCGTGTGGGCGATGATTTATGAAGCCTAATATAGGCGACAGTCTCTTATGTTCGTATTCAAGCCCTTTGGCCATGATTTTTCCTTCTCGACTTTGACGACGAATGCACATGCTTGAAGCTATTGAACAAAGGAGGAGACA
>NZ_JARFYN010000094.1 GCF_030272695.1 Martinezella calliandrae | reverse complement strand
CTCGGTCACGAACTTCAGGTGAAAATTTGTTGGTCGTCTTGCTCATATCGGCTCCACTTTCTCACGAGTTGGAGCCTCCGGCAAACCCGGCGCGGTTCACTGCCGCAAGTGTGTTCTGATCCTTGCGGATCGCCTTCAGTGTCGTCTTGCCGTTCTTGTCGGTCCGCGGTGTCTTCGCCGCCGCCGCCCGTTCGTCATGCAGCGTGCGCAGCGCGTCTATGTCGAGGCCGTACACGACTTCCGGCGGCTTCGGGGATTGGACATGCACCGATGCCGAGGGAACCCGCGTGACCTCATTAAAAATGAAATCCGTGGTTCGCCCCGCCTTGTCGGAACGGGCAAAAATCTCGATGCGGGCGAACTGAAAGGCCATGACACGCCTACATCAGTTTACAGGCACGGTCATGCAGTAGGAAATTTCACCATCGCGCTCCATGAGCCCGAAGCGCGGATCGCGGGCCTTCTCCTTCATAGCGGCCAGCCAGTCGGCGCGGCTCATCTCGTCGGGAATGATGTACGTGAATGGCCGATCGCGGGAGATGCTGAAGACGCCCGCGACGGTGTCCAGAAACGCACCTGTCTGCATCCCCGCCAGTGTCGGAGACGATGCGCTCGCGTGTTCCGTAAAGCCGTAGGACCGCAATTGCGCGAAAAACTGTGTCGGCTCGCGGATGACCGTTAGGGACGCCGGGTCGCCATCGTCAAGGCGGACGAGCGTGAAGTAAAGCGGAGAACGTGGCATGGTTGGCACTCAAAGGAATACCACAGCGTGCCTACCGGCGAAGAACAGGACAACAGAAAAGTGAATTATATGGACCGAATATAGCTTATCACTGCGTTCTAAGCATCGGCTCTCCGAGGACTTGGTATGGACCTTTCGGCTCGGCCCGGGAGTCAGCACTACAGCCTGCCAACCCATACCAAAAGCAACAGCGCCGTTACTCGAACATCAGGTGATTTGATACTTGAGTCGACGTTGTACGAAGGCGGGCCGTGAGCCTTCAAGCACCTTAACTATATGGCCGTTAGCGTTCGGGTTCTCGATCGCGCCGCACTCGTAGCTGAACTTGTATCCGTTCACCTTGTCCAAGCGGACATAAACGATCTGTTCGGCGTCGGCTCCGACCGCGAGGTTAGGGTTGTGCGTCACCAGTATGACCTGCCGGGTTTTCTTCGCGTCGCGAATGCACTTTGCGAGCACCACGAAAATGCTGTCGTTGTCGAGATTGTCCTCGGGCTGATCGATGATCAAGGGCGAGTTATCTGTGTCGAGATGTAGATAGAAGACCAGCAGCAAAAGCCCCTTCTCTCCCGGCGAAAGCTGGTTGAGGTCCTTTCCTCCGAGCCGCAGCTCGTATCGGGCCTCGAAATATTCCAGGGAATACAGGAAGTCATAGAATTTTTTGAGGTCTTTGGTCTGCCGTCTGATGCCGCCCGTTTTCATCGATGCGATTATGTCCTCGACGAAGGCGAAGATGCTTTCGAATGAGTTCCAATCGACACCCGATTGCTTTTGTTGAAAGGCGCGCGCGCCGTCTGCGACGCCTCGGAATGGACCTGTCACGTTTTGGTTCAAGTGGCTGAAGAAGTCTTCGCCGAATTTGGGTGACTGCACGAACGACGCGTCAATTGACACCTTAAAATCACCGGTGCTCACAGCCTCAAGTCGAGACTCGACCTTGGTTTTCAAACCCTCATAGAACGTCTTGATCTTGCGCTTGCTTTCGAAGAGGGCCAGGCACAGCTCCTTGCGTTCTTCATACGCCTTGGACAACTCGCTCGGTAGATCGTTGTCGATCCGCGAGATGCGGGCCTCCAGCTCAGCGATCGTTCCAAGTTTAGGCGACTCCTTTTGGCCCTCGATATCGATGATCTGCTCGTTTATCTCGCGGATATCCTGTAGGTATCGTTGATAGCGCTGATGGGGTGCCGACAGGGCGGCGCGCATGGCGGCAATGCCATCGGAGATGTGCTTTTCCGCAGCGCGCAGATCGGGGATGCTACCGACTTTAGAGAAATCGGTCTCCGGATCGAACCTCATGGCGCTATCGCGCTCTAATGCTGCGATCTTCTCTTTCAAGCTGTCGATCTTCTTCGTAACCCGTTCCAGGTCCACGGTGAGGTTGATGATCTGATCGATATCGAAACCAAGATAGCCGTATCTCGCCTTTAGCGTATTCTTTTCGCTTTCGACCCGAGTTTTCAGAGCATTAACGGACTCATTGAGTTCAATAGCCTCCTGCAGGGCCTTTTTATGCAAGCCGAGCAATGCGACAGCGCTCTTCTGGCGCGTGGCAAGGTCCTCCAACACCTGCGTTTGAGAAGTTATTCTCTCCGCCGCCGCTTGCTGTTCGGCGCTCTGCGCCGGCGGGGCTGCCTCTTCCGGAGGTCTCGATGCGACGAGTGCGGATACCTGCTTCCGGAGGACCTCGATGTCAGCCTGCAGCTTGGCCTTGAAGGTGGGTTCGCTCTGGTCTTCGAGTTCCAGAATCTTGATGTTGAGTTCCCGCAGCTTCGTCTTGATCTGGCTCGCTTCCTGCCGACTGCTCGACGTCTTCCTTCCCTCGAGATCATGGAAGCTCTTGGCGTCCATCTTGTCGCTGATGTCGACGTGCGAGAAAACGACATCTTCGATTTCACGACGCAACGCTTGGACTTCGATTTCGTTGGTCAGGCTCTCGAAGTAGTTCTGTGGCAGGTACTTGATAGCCTCTGGTTCGACTTCGTTGACATCCGCGTTAAGAACACGCTCGACGTCGAGTCCGCTCTTCCACACCAAACGCCCTAAAAAATTCTCGGCAAACCCCTGTCGCTTGAACTTCCTGTTGGTCTGGCTGTCGGTTAGAAACGAGAAGTACTTTACCTGCCGAGTGTTTCCGAGCAGCGCGACAATGTCCGCGACGGCGCTCTTTCCGCTTCCCTTATTTCCAATAATGGCTGTTAACTCGGGGTTGAACGGGATATCGACGCCTTGAAACCACGTCCCGTTATGACCGGAGTAGGCGGCGACTGGGTTTATTTCCAACCTGTCGATAAACTGGGTCGCCTCGCGCTCAAGCCGGACGAGGACGGGAGGGCGATCACCAACAAACACACGGTGTCCCGGCTCGAAGATGGTCTGCCGCAGGCCCCGGAAAGTCAGGTTGGACTTTATCCAGGTCGATTGATAGCTCGGTTCATCCCCTGTCAAACGCGCGAGGTCGTCAAAAGAATGGGCGTCGCTGGCGTCATAGAGCGGCTTGGGATCGGACTTCGATCCGTCCTCGTATCGGGATTCGCTCAAGAAGAAATCCGTGCTCTTCGCCTTCCCGAAAAAGCCGCTGCTGATCCTATCCAATTCGTCCGAGATCGATTTGCTGCGCTGAGTGTTTTTGGCGGTACCGCGAAGGCCGTCGTTCCCGGCAGCGGTGACGATCATGTAATGCTCTGCAGCGAAACACCGATCCAACGACTCGTTGACGTCATGAATGCTGACCGTGGCCGCGCCGAAGTTCGCAGCGGTGAGTTCGCTGCATCGGAGACGTTTATTATTGACGGTTATGTGCGTTTCCAGGTCGTTGAGAAGCTTGGCCAAGACTTCTGGCGTGGCGACATCAGGGTCGATCAGAATATGTGTGTTGACGTTTTTGCCGTCGATGCTGACGGTCTCGGTCAAGCGCAGCTCGAGGTTCGGGATCAGCAGTTTGGTCGAATCCGGATGGGATTGGCCGTACCATCTCAAGGTGTTAATGTAGCCATCGAACGAAAAGTAGTCCGTTATGCCAAAGGCCTCGACCTCGGATTGTTCCAGGATATCCACGAAGCGCAGCCACGTAGCCTCATCTGGTTTGCCATATCCGTTTGAGAGCATTGTACCGGGTGCATGGAGATGCAGGTCCCATTTGCGCCACAGCGATCCTCGATCGGCCTCTCGCTTGATCGCGCGCGACGTCCCAGACACACTCATTGAGACACTCCATGTGAAGGATTTCTGATCCGAACAAGCCCTCCTTGTCGAGCGGCAGGGTCACGAATCCGCGCCTAGACCAAAGCGCCGGCTACAGTCTAGCCAAGTTAAATAAACAATCAGATGCTAAGGTTTTCTGCAAGTCCTTGCTCAGCCAACGCGTTCAGCTTCCTGTCGCCGAATGCGGTCCACCATTGCGAACCGGAGACGTCGCCGTTGACTTTCGTACCGCCCTCCGAGAATTTGGCCGCGAGCGGCATTTCCGGTGGCTTATGATCGGGGCCGCTGACACAACCTGCCAAAAGAAGCAGCAGGGCGGGGGCGGCAGTACGAATGGATACCATTAGATTATTTCACATTCAATTTACATGATTGCAGAGACGTGACCTCATGTGTCGGCACTTGTCTGATCTCTTCCGAAATTTAGTCATTGCGATAAACTGCTGGCCGTTGAGTTCTAGACTCTGGAGGGAGGTCGTACATTGTAAAAAACATCGACGAGCGGAGCTGCTCGACGGATCCAGGCTACGATCGATGGGACTGCATCCATGAGACCCTCGCGCTATGCCTAATCACGGCCGCACGCGCATAAATCTTCTTGAACTTGCATATCTCTCGCAAGTACTTAGCTCCAGGCGGACGTGACATCGTGACCAATAACGAATTGCCAACATCCAATGCCCACCGCATCTGCACGCGCATGCGACGGCCTTTCTGACAGCTTCATCTTTCTCCCACGCTTTCTAATGGCACTCGACTGATTAGAAAAAATCGATTCTTTGGATCACCCCCATTTAGGCCATGGAACACGGCCCGGTTTTCGTGGGTTTGGGCTAATGTTTGAAATTCGCCTTCGTATTGAACTCGGTGTTCCCTGACGAGCCGATGTTGACGCTCATCGTGCACCAATGCTGATTTTTCCAACGGCTCGAGATCGCACCAGTACTTGAAAAATCTTCGCGATGGCTCGTGTCGAGCGCAAAAGGCGAGGCCGAAGCCGCAATTAGAAAAGCTGCTGCGGTTCATTGATCTCGCTCCGTCTATAGGCGGTGGGACAGCCATCTCACGGGACGGAAAGCTTTTATCTTTACCGACGATGTCATCAAAGAACAGGACCTGGACATTAAACTTCTTCATTGGAATAAATGTCGCAAGTCGTAAGCAAGAGGCATGCCACAAAGCGCCCAGTCGTTTTCAATGAATTAGCAAGATCTTGGTACCATCCAGTGAAACAATGGCGCCACCTTTGTCGGGTTCGCTGCAATAAGTGGGAGAAAATTGTTCGTCTATTGGCATGGGAGGATTGGAGGTGGAAGCTTAAATAGCCCGCCGCCCGGCGAAAGAACAGGACGGCAGACGTTTTACAGAGCTGCTTCAGGTATGCGCCGGCGGGCGTATTGCCGTGAGTGGAAAGGATCGGCAATCATCGCATCTGTGAAATGACGAAGCGTCCTCGCCAGCCCCGTCACCAAAAACTCCGCCATGTACGAATTGAGTAACCTTTCCGCGCGGTCCCGGAGCGGTAATTAGGGCTTGACGCGTTATAACTGCTTCAAGTTTGGACGAGCGCCGGTTGGGATGAAGGTCAGTAGTTTCGACTGTTTTGTAGTTTGAGCTTCTTGATACGGTGGCGTTGATAGGCGTCGATTTGTCGGAACAACGGGATCCGTCTGTTAAAGCTGAGATGGGTGATTGAAACGATGTACGGGGTTTTGCTGTCCGGTCCACCGATATCCAGCCCGCACACGATCCCGCCTTCCTCTCCCATGTAGAAGAGGCGTGTGACGTGGCAGCTGTCGGGGATCTCGAGATCCTGTGATTGCTTGGTCAGGGTCTCTTTGAGGCTCTGAGACAGCCTGGTTTCAAGGGGAAGTGACGCTTCGAGTTCGCGAACAAGTCGATCGGTTTTGTCAGGGTCATCGATCATCGGCAGCACTCCTGGCTTTGGCATTATCGGTAACAGCGGGCGTGGGCGAGATCGTGTAGTTCCACTCTCCGTGGAATTGATCACGGTCGATATTGATCACATTCATTTCCGCGTCAGAGATTTTGATGGCCTTGGGATAATGATTTTCGTCGAGGCAACATTGTACGTCGAGCCCGTTGGCCGTAGTCGTGGCTCCGATGAGTTGAACGATGACCTCATGACTGACGAGAGGCTTGCCGCGCCAATTCTGGGTGATGAATGCAAATAGCCGATGCTCTATGCGGTTCCATTTGCTTGTCCCTGGCGGGTGGTGGGAGACCGTGATGGCCAAACCGGCTTCCTTGGCGAAGGTCTGAAGCTCACGCTTCCACAGCCGAACACGAGCCCCATTACTGCCACCGCAATCGGCGGTGATGAGTAGACTGGTAGCGCCAGGATAGCGATCCTTTCCCAAGGCGTTCCACCAGCGTCGAATGCTCTCTACGGCAAAGGCGGCGGTGTCGTGATCGATGCCAACATTCACCCAGCCTGAGTTGTCGGTGATGTCGTAGACGCCGTAAGGCGCGACCTTGCCGAGTTCGGGTATCTTGAAGTCGTGAACGCGCACAGCTTGGGGATCGCCTTTGGGTCGCAGCTCGCGCCCACCATTCTTGAAGTCGCCCACCAATTCTTTCTTCTTCGTATCGACCGAAATGGCGGGCTGACCTGCTGCCTGGAACTGCTTGATCTTCTGGTTGATGTGCTCAAACTGGGCATCGCGGTCAGGATGCGAAGCCCCTTCCAACGTCTTCCTGTTCGCCTGAAGGCTGAAGCCAAGCTTGCGCAGCAGCCGCCCAACCAATTTCTGACTGGCCGTGAAGCCGCGTTCAGCCAACGCGCCGGCAAGGTGACGCTGGCTTCGGCTTACCCACAGCAATGCCGCTTCTGGATCGCCGCGGGTCGCCGATTGCGCCAGCTCTTCCAGCGCGGCCAGAAGACCCGGCTCGGTTTCGGTCTTTGGCCTACGCCCGCCGCCCGGCCGACGAACCCGACGTTCCAGTCGCGAATCGGCGGCTCGCAACTCCGCAAGCCCACGACCGATCGTACTGCGCGCAACCCCAGTCGCTGCCGAAACAGCCGCCACGCCACCTCGGCCTGCGGCCCGAGCCTCGGTTGCCGCCAACAATCGCCGCGCCCGCTCATCCAAATAGGGCGCAAGCGTCTCAAAGCGCGCCTTGATCGCAACGATATCAATCATCCAGGCCGCTCAAATCCATTCGGCTACTGAATCACACACGTCCCCACCCGTCCAGCATTTTGCTCAGACCTTGCTCGTAACCTCGTTTCGAGTTCCCCGATTCGTTTGTTCCGTCTCAGGCCCCTAAGGTCAGGTCGATATCCACCAAGAGCCGCGGCAGGTCGCGGTAAAACAGACTGATCGAATTACTCGGCGTCAATTCGCATTGCCATCCTTCGCGTCCCTGTGAAGTGCATCTGCCTTATTCGTTCGACGATCTTTTCCGCCTGATCGACAATTTCGGGCACCGAGGTGAGTTCACCGAATGTCCCCCGCGCCAACGGACCAGCAATGAGTAGGCCCTCGACGGGAGTCCCGTCCCGTGCCACGGCGCGATTCTCGCGATCACATTTGATGCCGAGACCATGCGGATCCTTTGTGATCAAACCGACGCGCTCAAGATCCAACAAACAGGCTTCATGGCCGATCGCATTCTCATGATCGGGCCCGGTTGCGAGGATTAGCCACTGCGCGCGAGCTTGTTCGATACTGCGATGCGGCGCAGTTGCGATATCGATCAAGATGTGCTGGCTGTCATATGCCGCGGATACGATTCTTCCTGCACGAATATGGAGGCGACCAGTTGCTGTCTCGCGCACGACGAGTTCCTTGATTTGGGGGGGCATCCGGAAGCGGTGGATTTCGAACCATCTGCAAAGATGCCGCAAAAAACGCCGTTGCCCCTCGGGTGGCAGCGCTTGCCAGATTGCCTGCCCCTGATGCCGCAGGGCATCGAAGACGCTCTGCCAGGGTAATCCCTTTTCCGTCACCTCGTCGATAGCGGATCGCACCTGTTGCAGAAGGCCAAGCGCCGTCTTAGGAAAGCATTTTAGCAAGTCGCCATCTAGCGCGAAGCTGCCGGTAGCCTGGGGCCGAGGCAGAAGTCCTGAACGCGACAACAAGGTGATCTCTCCACCATGACCGCAAGCGCGCAAGGTTGCCAGCACGTCAAGCGCGGTCAATCCGGCACCGATGACAATGATATTATCGCTTTGCTGGATCTTTTGAAAAGCGCAAGGGCTAGACGGATTAGAGATGAAACGTGGGTGACATTGCAGCCCAGAAGCAAATTGTGCTGGCGTCCTTGGTGGCGGATGACCGGTGGCAACGACGACGATGTCGGCGTGAAGGATCGTGCCGGCAGTGCCTTCGATTCGCCAGCAGCCATTTTGTCGACGAATGCTCGTGACACGCTCGCACATATGTAAGATGTCACCGCTTTCGAGAAGCGGTCTCATCTCATTGTCCATGAAGTCGGCAAAATCACCTCTGCGTGCGTAGATTGCCCCCTTAGTTCCAGCCTCAGGATCTCGGCCAGACCGACCGGTCTCACAAAACCAGCGGGCGAACCGCTGCGGGTCTCCAGGAATTGCCCGCATCCGGTGGGCTGCGACGTTTAGGCGAAGTGATGGATCATTTGTGTCGTAAGCAACACCGGCACCAAGGCGCGACCTTGGCTCGAAGATGACCATCTCCTCACGCCGGAATAGCCTTGAAAGCGCGAGCAGACGACCGATCGTCGCCCCACTGAACCCGCCTCCGACGATGACCACGCGGCTGACGGTAGACAACGACGAGAACCGTTCTTGCGAGAGCTGCGTTGTTTTCAACAAACTCAACTTCCTTCGGCTTAATCGCAATTTCAAATGCTGCTGTGAGCATCTATTACACACTTAGTTTATAGATTCCATATATAAATCATTCAATGGCTATGAAGCGGTCTGGCATTGAGGCTGCCATGCAATGACGGGGTGCTGCGCGTTGTAACGTCAACGCTCAATCGGATGTAGCAATCAGTTGGTGTCGACGATCGAGCCAGAGGGATGAAATTCGCGGTAGCATGGGCATTCCGCAGGGTACGCCACTGGTCGCCGCCCAGCACACCCGGATAACGCTTTACGGTAGAACTAACAGCGCGCTCAAATTTCGTAGGGTACCCGAATGTCAGGCATTTCCTTCGGAAAATCCTTCGTGTTTCGAGTGACCAGTAACATCGAGTGAACATTGGCAGTTGCCCAGACGATGGCGTCGGGCAGTTTGATGCGATGTCGCTGTCGCAGAGATACCGCGCATTCGGCAATGTGATCATCGACAGCAATGATTGTAAATCCGGCGAGAAAAGCGCGTGTTCCGACTGCAACCGCCTGCTTGGCACCGACGAGAACCTCCATCCACGTGATGATGCTGATCGCCTTTTCCTGATACCGCGTCAGCTCATCTCGCGCTTGCGGTACGGCATTCAGATGGTCGATCAAGATGTTTGTGTCGAAAAGTGCTTTCACCATTCGCTGCGCATGTCTTCCTGATATGCCAAACCATCGACCTTTCGATCACCCCAGAGGCCAAACGCCTCTACTTCGGAACTACCGCTGCTGTTGCGAGCCAGAAAATCATCAATCGCCTTGCGAATCAGCGCTGCTCTCGACACTTTTTCTCGCTGCGCCAACCGGTCCAACGCTTTGACCTCCGGATCCCCAATATCCACCAAGGTTCTCATGACAACTCTCCGATATCAGATATCGGCAATATATATCAGCGGCTTGCCATTTTCAACGCCCTAGCGCCATTCATAGCAGGCCACGGAACCCAGTGGCTGCAACCATAGCCTGCCCTTGTCAAATAATCAAATGATTTGTATATTTCGCATAATTTGAAGGAGGCGGATTTGCAAAAATTCTCGACCGTAGACCTGCTGCGCGATATTAAGACCGTGACCATGGCGGCAGATCGCCAGCCGGTCGCCATTACTCAACATCGCAAGGCCCGCTATGTCCTCATGACCTACGACGATTTCGAGGCCATGAAACAAAAAAGCGATCCGCGCAGGGCGTACGGCGCCAATGAAGCCCCCCGAACTGGCAGCGCTAATCGGTCCCGAACTGGACCGGCTGATACAGGAGGGAAGTGAGACTAATGGCTGATACTCCGGCCAATGGTTCGATCATCCGCTATCCTTATCTCTGGACATAACAGCGCGACAAGGGAGAAACCGACGGACGGAAAGCACGCCCAGTTTGTATGGTTCTGGCAATTCCGAAAGGCAATCAAACAAACCTGATCCTATTGGCTATATCGGGTACCCCACCCCGATCTGATCAAACCGCACTGGAAATTCCGCAGCTCGAATGTCGCCGCGCTGGAATCCGTGAGTGGAAAACTGCATGGATTATCGTCTCTGAATTTAATCGCGATATAGCCGAACAGTCCTTCCACTATGACCCAAATGCAGAAGTGTTGGGACCGTTCAGCAAGGGATTTCTTGCAAAAGTCGCGGCAGCCTTCAAAGAGATCGTTCGCTGTACTGTGGGCGGACCTGTTTGCTATTCGTCCGATTTGATCGATGCCCGCATCCACTGAACGGTAATAGCGAAATCCTGCGGGCCCGCCAGTGGCGCGAACGGCGAGCACGTCGTAGTAATCACCGATCACAGTTTCGCCGATTATATAGCGCGGAAGTGCGGCTGCTCTGGCCGAGCGCGACGCGATCGGTATGTTTCCCGTTAGTGGTTGATGGAAGGAAAAGCCGGGCTTGGAGCGCTGGGACCGCGCCGCCCGCTACGCGCCGATCGTGTCCATCAGGGCGCCTCGCTCGCATATCGACATCTACGCTGGAATCGAGAGCAAGCTGTGGGTCGAGATTGCGGCGGGATGATCAAAATCTTGAGATCGCATTAGCGGCGGAAGGACTGACCTTGGGATCGAAATATCGAGTGTGTTTCGGGACGCAAATATTCCAATCAGCGCTCGTGCATGGCGTCAGATCCCACTTCGATCAGCGGCGCAAATACATACTCAAGAAGTCGCCGCGAACCGGTTTTAATTTCGACGGATACGGTCATACCAGCGGATAATGGAACTTCGCGCCCATCAGCTACCACCGCCATCTTTGAAGGGCTGATCACGACTGGATAGACGAGATTCTGAGTCTGACCAATGGACGTGGTATTGGTGTTTGACTTGGCAAGTTGAGTCGGATCTCTTTCGGCCACCTGCGCGTCGGAACTTGGGATAGAATCGCGAGCCACGCGTGTGACGGTGCCGGGCAGTGTCCCATAGCGGGTGAAGGGAAAGGATTCAACTTTGATGATTGCTTCCTGACCTTCACGCAGAAAGCCGATATCCTTGTTTTCAGCGTACGCTTCGATCTCCAGCGGTGCATTATCGGGAACGATCCGCATAACCTGCTGGCCGCTCGAAACAACCTGCCCAATTGTTGTAACCGACAAAGCTTGCACAACCCCGTCGATCGGGCTTGCAAGTGTCATATGGCTCATTGCAGCCTGGGCCTTGATAAGGCGCTGGGCTAGCTCGTCGGCCTGCCGCTCAGCGTCCGCGAGCTTCTGCGCATTGTCACTTATGAACGCTTCCTGCGTTTTCTGTCTCTCGGCAGCAATTGTGTCAAGAGAGGCCGCAGTTTGTTCGAGTTGGCCGTTGTCGGAGGCTAGCGTAGCCTGTTCAGCCTGAAGGCTTTGGATAGCATCGATCAAGGTCGATCTGGTACCCGTATTGCCAGCAATGAGAGCGCTTCTAAGGTCGACACGCTGCTGAAGTGTTCGGATAAGATTGGCCTCGACTTGGGTAGTAGCCTTCAGCTTTTCGTGCTCAGCCACCTTTTCTGCCTTTTGCGCATCAAGGCTACGGATCCGCGCGCAAAGGTCGCTGAGATCGTGATCGAAGACACGGGTCTCCCGACTGCGAATATCTTCCGGAATGTCGCTGGGCCACGGCACTACGGGTTTAAGACTGCCGTATTCTTCTCGAGCAGCAGCGATTTCTGCGTTTCTTCGCAGGATTTCAGCTCGATATGAAGTTAGACCAACGGCGAGTTCTTTGGCATCCGCCATGGCCTCAGTCGGATCGAGTTCGAGCAGAATTTCCCCGGCACGAACATGCGTGCCATTTGCGACATTGAAGGCTCGTACCCGCCCGGTTGCGAGAGGTTGAATGACTTTGACCTGACTTGCTGGCCGGATTTTGCCAGTAGCAACCGCAAAAATGTCGATACGCCCAAAGTAAGCCCAAGCCAAACTGGCTGTCGCAAACAGACATATGATAACGATCAGCGCCATCTGTGTCGGAGACGCAGGAGTCTCGATTATTTCGAGGGCTGCTGGAAGGAACTCGTTATCGGAGCGCCGACGCCTGACCGAGAGTCGTTTGGCTTTCTTAACCACGGCAGGCGCCACGACGTCGCTCATGCGCTTTCCACCTGCAATTGGTCGGTCTGCAACGCCCAAAGGTGGGCATAGAGGCCACCTGGGCGGCATACTAATTCCTCGTGAGTGCCGATCTCGACAATTCGTCCATCCGCCATGCTGATAATCCTATTACAAGGGCGTACTGCCGCGAGCCGGTGAGCAATGATGATTACGGTTCGACCCTGAACGATGTTTTTCATATTGCGATGAATGACGCGCTCGCTCTCATAATCGAGGGCACTGGTGGCCTCATCGAAGATCAGGATTGGAGGATTTGTCGCCAAGGCCCGCGCGATTGCAAGCCGTTGCCGTTGGCCGCCGGAAAGATTGGCGCCGCGCTCTTCAATTATGGTGTCATATCCGTTTGGCAACTTGTCAATAAACTCATCAGCTCCTGCCATACGTGCCGCCTGCATAACGATAGCACGAGATGTGGTCGGATTGGCAAAGGCGATATTGTCATGAATACTGCGATTGAACAGGACGTTCTCCTGAAGAACGATCCCTATATGCCGTCGAAGCCACGCGGGATCGACTTGAGCAATGTCCGTTCGATCGACCAGGATCTGGCCTTCTTCCGGAAGATAGAGGCGCTGGACCAGTTTCGTCAGGGTCGATTTGCCCGATCCTGAAGACCCGACGATACCAATCACCTCGCCGGGACGAATCGAAAGGGAGATTGACTTCAGGACTTCAGGCGCTCCCGGCCTATAGCGGAAGCGGACATTGCGAAATTCGATGGCGCCCTTCGGGGTTGGGAGGCTACCGATGCTTGCCGAGGGAGCGAACTCGGTCGCCGAGTTCAATATGTCTCCAAGTCGCTCGACGGAAACCTGGACCTGCTGAAGATCCTGCCAGAGTTGAGAAAGTCTTAGGACCGGTTGCGTGACCTGGCCTGATATTATGTTGAAGGCAATCAACCCACCAACGGTGAGGTCACCGTCCATCACCGATCTCGCTCCGAAGAAAAGAATGCCGGCTATCACCAGTTTGTTCACGTATTGAATTGCGTTTTGACCGCCTGCCGAAAGCATCGATGCGGCAAACGACGTCTTAACATAGGCGGCGAGCTTTTCTTCCCATTGCGCCTGCATGGCAGGCTCTACGGCCGCAGCCTTCAACGTCTGTATGCCAACGATCGATTCCACCAGAAATTGCTGACTTTCAGCGCCTCGATTGAATTTTTCCTTAATCTTGCTGCGCAATGCCGGACGAATCAGGATTGTGATTAGTATGTAGAGCGGGATTGATGCAACCACAATCAACGTCAGTTGCCATGAGTAAACAGCAAGAACTGCAATGAAGATGATAGCAAAGAACAGGTCGATCGCCGAAAACAGTGCTTGTCCGGTCAGAAATGATCGGATGGTCTCAAGCTCTCGGACGCGCGCCACTGTCTGCCCGGCGGCCCGGATCTCGAAATAGCCCAGCGGCAACCTTAAAAGATGAGCAAACAACCGACGGCTGAGTTCGACATCAATACGATTTGTCGTATGTGCCAATACGTAGCTTCGCAAAAATTGCAGACTGACGTCAAAAACACCTAGAGCTGCCAAGCCGCCGATAAGCACAGCGAGTGTTGAATAACCCTTGTGTACCACGACCTTATCGACGATGGCCTGAAAGAAAAGCGGCGTGACCAATGCGAAGAGCTGCACAAAAAGCGATGCTAACAGGACGTTGGCTAACGGTTTCCGATAACGCCAGATTGACGGCAGAAACCAGCTGAAGCCAAAGGCTTTCGGGTCGATACCTTCCCCCCGGAAACGGCGTTGGACCAGGACGACTTCAGCCTCAATGTCGGCTAAAACTGCGGCACTCGGTATCTCCCGCATAGTTCGGTCCACTGGATCGACGAGTCTCATTTGGCCACTTGGAGTAAGCCCGCCATAGAGGATGTATCCGCCGTGCTTAAGCTTGACGATCGCCGGCGTCGGAACTGCCCGCAATCGAGCTTCCGTTCGCACAGCAATTACCCGCGCCTTAAGACCGATACGGTTGGCTGCTCGAAGCACATCCTCGTTCCCGGCGGTTCGGTCATCAAATACAAGTTCTCTTGCTAGTTGGAACGGGTCGGCAACTATGCGGTAATAACCTGCAACGGTACACAGCGCGACGAAGCCGCTATCGACTGCAGGGGGAGCTGAGGGAATATCATTCATTGCTTTTGCTCGCCTGCTTCTCTTTCAGAGTCGACGATGCGACTTGGCACGCCGGCCCTCACGCGACAACGCAACCGCTTAATGGTGTTTCCAACGTATCTCGCTTCGTTGCACCAGTGCCGCAGGAGCGTTAAACCAACGCCCCTTGCTGGGTGTGAGGGACCGTTTCCGAATTACGCACTGATCAAGAAGTTCGAACCGGTCAGGTGCAGAGCGGCCAGATCATTCACGCTCTGGACATTGGTGATGTTGGCGAACGCGTTCGCATCGTTCTGCGACGCGACACAGGCCAGCTCGGCGCTCATCTGATCGTCCTTGCCGGTTTCGATATACTTGTAGAATCGTTGCCTGAACCGCCTCCGATAACATCCATCGTCGTACTGTTGGACAAGAGGGGATGGTGCTGGCCTACAGTTGTACTGTCAAACCGGTTCATCGAGAATTTTTCCTATATGGTTTGTCTTACACTTGATCAGATAGCATTCCGCAGATCTCGCCTTGAAATCGATTGTTTCGATAGGTCTAATCCACGGTACGAATAGGATGCAATGCCGCTGTAATCGTTGCTGTATTTCGAAATACTCAGCAATGCCCGTTGCCCGACCTGGTGACGTTTTGTAGCTGACAACAGGCCGGAAGGAGAAACACGAAGTTCGAACCGCAAGATCGCCCTTTACGTGAACGTCCCATACGGCCATTTGGAGGCGTTTCGATGAGCGCTTACCCTGAAGTCACGGATTGTAGCGGAAAGCCTTCAGCCGGGTGCGCGGGTTGTTGATGTTGCGCTTACTTACGATCTGGCTGCGCATCAGCTTTCGGACTGGCGACGGCAAGCGCGTCAGGGTCTTCTGGTGCTGCCTGCGGAACTGATGCCGTGCCTTGCGACAATAGCGGCTCATGGGGCATGTGCAGCGGGCAAGCGGAGCGCCGGCGCCTTCCACTACCCTCGCCCGCAATCTTCTTGTATAGACCTCCAGCGCAATCGCAGCCCGCACGCGGCGCTGGCGTTGCGGCCATCATGTCCTTGCGCTTGCTCTCAACTTTCAATCACCCCTTCGAAGAAGCGCGAGGAGTTACCCTCGTTCCGCCTCGCTGATCCGAAGTCACTCAGCAATAAGATCCGTCGTATTGAAGGGTTGCTGAGCGGCGGCCACCTCGCCGTGAAGATGAGCGTGAAGCGCCGTCAAGCATAGATCCGCGTTCTTTTTATCTTGTTTGTGGGACGGGGGCGAATATGAGTTCGGCTTGTTCATAAAAAGGCTTCCATTCTTTGAATAGTCGGGCAATCTTCTGCTCCGGGTTGGGACCTCGCAGCAGCGGGCGGCTCATGTCATTCCTGAGGCGTTTTTCGATCACTTCCAGCTTGGTATCGAGCCAGATCGAAACCGCCTTCTTGCCGATGAGGCGGCGGCTCTGCTCATGCATGAACGAGCCGCCACCGGTCGCGATCACCACAGGCCCTGTCTCGAACAAACCAGCGATCACACGCGCCTCCAAGGCCCTGAAATACTCCTCGCCATAGAGCTCGAAAATCTGGGAGATCGATCTACCGGTTTCTTTCTCGATTTTTTTGTCCGTATCGATGAAGGGCAGCCGCAGCCGTTTTGCGAAGAGTCGGCCAATGGTGGATTTCCCGGCGCCCGGCATGCCGACGAGCACGATCGGCCGCACGCCGAGGGCGGCGACTATCTCCCTTGCCACCGGTGACCTGGCGGTATCGGGAATGCTTGGTTGTCCGACAGCCTGCATAATCTCTTCCAGATCACGATAAGAAACTGAATATCTGACGTAGAAAAACACCGCCTATAAAATCACCTCTTTCGGGTAGTGGCTGCCCTTGAAATCGACCATGATGGAGAACTCAGCCCGCCCGTTCATCTTCAACCCGGATCTTTGCCATCATCAATCAGGTTGCAAACCCAGCTAAAAGTTTGCGACAGAACCCAGCTTTCTAATTCAATCGACGGTGCGCAAGGCCAATTGATCACGTTAGGTCCCTGTCTTATTGGCGACGACCTTGATGACCTTGGCCGGCTTTGCAGCAACAGTCGGCTTTTCGGCCGGAACATAACCGGCGCCGATCGCGACGTTCAGAGAGATATAGTCGAGAGCGCTTTGTTGGATAGCCGTGGCCAGGCTTTCCTGCGCCGCCGAAACATTGCGCTGTGCGTCGAGAACTTCGAGCAACGAAGAGGCGCCATCCTTGTAGCTTGCCGTCGAGAGTTCGAGGGCTTCCTGGTAGGATTTCACCTGCGCCCGCAGTGCGGCAACCTTCTGAGCATCGCGGCTGACGGCCGACAGGGCGTTTTCGACCTGCTCGACACCGGACAGCACAGTCTGCTTCCAGACGATATACTGTTCGCGGCTGGCGGACCCGGCTTTCTTGACGTTGGCACGCAACGCGCCGCCGTCGAAGATCGGCAGCGACAGACTTGGGCCGAACGACCAGCTTGTCTTGCTGCCACTGGTAGACTTCTTGTGGATGTAGGACGGCAAAATCGCACCGCCGAGCGTGATCGTCGGATAGAGCTGGGCCTCCGTCACGCCGATCTGAGCGGTCGCAGCAACGAGGTTACGCTCGGCGACGCGGATGT
>NZ_JARFYN010000093.1 GCF_030272695.1 Martinezella calliandrae | reverse complement strand
GGGAGTGGGTCGAGGCAAAGACACAGTTCGCCGTCATCTTCGGCGAACGGTTCTTCAACTGATGAAACCGGCCCACCGCACAGAATTCCTGACACTCCCCAAGTTAAGAATTGCGAGCCGAGATGGGGATAATGAAAGACCACAAGCCGTTTCAACACCGCTTCCGTCTGCGACGCCAAGCACCTACTGGAGGAGCGGACGACGAGGAACACGGTCCGAGATAACCAGACGTGCAAGCAATTCTGCTGCAGTGCTTCGAGGGAGAATGTTCGGCCTCGGTGTCGATGCCACGCCACGGCTGCCGCCAGCCACGGCGAAGACCCAGATCCGTCAAGCGATATGCTCTTCCAATTCTATCTTCCTCAGCACCGCAAACGCCGCCCCTCCAGTACTCGCGCAACGGAACTCTAGACCAAACGTAGTATCGGGAAGCTCAATCTCGAGCGAAATACGCGAGTCACCAGTATGCACCTCCTGGAACGCGATGGGCTCCGCAAGGCCAAGCGCCACCACATCGCAGATCGCGATCGGCAACTCGGTGCTCGCCGGCGACTGGATCTGCCAAGTGACTCGGTAACGGCCTGCCCGCAGCGGCATGTAGGGCCCGTGCATCACAATACCAACTTCTCCGGCACAAGCTTCAATCCATTCCCCTTCGGACGATTGCCGTAGTTCGCGACCGGCCGGAACCACCAGACGCTGAACTCGTTCAGGCCAGTGACTGCGGAACAAATCGGCCATCATAGAATGCGTGGCCGCAGCATCAGGTGTGCGATCGCTCCGCACTCCTTCGACCCACCAGATGAACGAGTCATCTGGTCTGTCGCGTGCGATGATCAAGCGCTCGATGATGGACCAGCCGGGTGTAGGTTGGTTTGGATCGAACGGCAGCACCTCACCGGTCCGAGAGTCCCGACACAGCCATATGCCGTAGGCCGCAGTGATTTCAAAACCAGCCAAGCGCATCAATGCCGTCACTTCCTCAATCGTGAGTTCTATGGTGTGCTCCGGGTGGCTCCAATTCAGTGGTGCCGTCAGCAGCCGGTTGGGGCTGTCAACCACCAGGTGACCACCGGACCTAAGTACCCGCGCGGCTTCCAGTATGAAACCTGAAACCTCTTCAGGCCAGAGATGCTCCAGATTCTGCCCTGAGAACACCAAGTCGCAACTGGCACTCTTTACCGCTGACATGTCGGACGCGGTATTTGTGATCCAGGTGACGTTGTCCGCGAGGCCCTCAGGCTTCGGCATGTAATATTCGATGCCCAAGTGCTCCGCCACGCGGCCATACGTCTCCTCAACCCAATCAAAATACCATTTGCCAGCGCACCCTGCGCTCAGCAATCGCTGTGCGCCCGAGGGCATGCCACGTAGCAAAGCGCCTCGTGAATTGTGAAGTAGGTAGTTCACATCGAGAGAAGGTGTTGATGTCGTCGTGGCGGACGCCGTCCCGTCAGCCGGTAATGACAAAGTGGGTGATGCATGAATCGCGGCGCCAAATTGACGAACCGTCAACTCAAGGTCTGACACCCGTTGCGCTAAACCATTCGTGCCCATGACAGATCGGATCGCGTGGGTAACAGGTTTTAGCGCAGAGCGAAGCATGGAGTTATCATCCTACCGAAAGTTCACGCGCGGCCTCTGAACCACTTAGGCGAGCTCGCTACTGATTATTTCGCATGGCTGATGAGAAGGGAATGCCATTAGACCGTTGTTCTATGCAATCGCAGTCTGCGTTTCAACGCACCCCAGGCATTAGCTGGTTTATCACGAACATAAATATCATTTGGCGGAAGCTTGGACCACAGGCTATATCCCTGCTCCTTCATGTATTCGACGTACTCACTACTATCAAAAAGGTTCTCCAAGATCACCACCTTGGGACGATAACGACTCAGGCTAAACCCCCGCATGACATCAAGTTCCCATCCTTCGACGTCGACCGCGACAATATCGACATGACTAAGCCTTGGATGATGGTTTCTTAGTATCGTATCAAGTTTTCTAACCTTGACTTTTATAGTATTTACACTGGTCGAGACATGCGTCGTTTGAATAAGTTCCGCGTATTTTCCTTTAATGCCAAGACTGGAAAAGCTTTCAAAAGAGACAGGACCATCGTAGTAAGGGGCCCCGTGTGAATCGACCACGAAAAACTCTACGTCATCGTCATCGACGTTGCCTGCGGCGTATTGCAGAACTTCGTTGCCGACAGCACGATGTGCTTCGCAAAATTCCGGATTAGGCTCCACAGCGATTACTTTCCATCCCATTGCTCTGAAACTGGCGCTCACGGATAAGTAGTCGGGTCTGGCAGCGCCTACTTCAACAATCGTTCCGTTCCATTCGTTGGGGAAAAATTTATCTCTGACGACAAGGTCGATATCACTTTCGGCAGCCATTCACTGTTCCTATCAATTGGCGCGACTTAAATTAATCATGCATTTTGTCGTATATAGCACAGCATCCAAAAGAAGAAAGGACAATCACTGATTGAGAGGCTGAGCCTGCCTTGAACGCCGCGCTCCGAATGGTGTAGGAGGCCGGCGCCATGGACCAGGCGCCGATCATGATGGGCCCGTCCCAGGGCATCAAGAACGAACCCCGCGCACGCTATCCGGCTCACCCACCAGCCGACGATGCGACGAACGAAGGCGCCAATGACCGAAGCCACACAAGCGATTCTCTCGCTCGAGAGCCTTCATCTTCTCGGCGATGTCGTTTCCGGGCGGGGACCCACTGTCGACTTCGGTCTTCTTCATGCATTGAGCGTCCGCGCGGTGCAAGCGATCTTGCCAGCGATCGAGGACACCGCCGCCCATCGCGAGAAATACTCGCCTTCGTGATCCAAAACCATGCGCACCGCTCAGGCGCGGACTTCAGGTGAAAATTTGTTCGTTGTCTTGCTCATATCGGCTCTAATCTCTCACGAGTTGAAGCTTCCGGCAACTCCGTGCGGTTTAATATTGCCGTAGTCGGGCTTCTCGCTCGACGATAGCCTTATTGAATACTGCCTCGAGCTGGAGCGCACTCGCTTGCCAACTGAAACGAGTTGCATTGGGTCGGGAGTTTTCAACTAGATTAGCGTATAGGGGATCGTCAGTCGCAAGTCTCTGCAGGCCGTCCCGTATCGATTGAACGTTGCTGGGATCGACTAAGATACCCGCATTGCCAGCGACCTCTGGCATCGACGACGTGTTTGAGGTCAGCACGGGAACTCCCCATGAGTTGGCCTCGATTAAAGGAAATCCAAAACCCTCATAGAGGGATGGCATTGCAAGAAACCTCGCGTGGCCATAGAGTTGCGCCAGATCGGCGTCGGACACATAACCCGTGAGTCGAACATGCGCTTCAATTCCAAGTCCTGCAACGAGCAGTTTTAGATCACCCAGCCGCCAGCCTTGGCCACCAGAAAGCACAATAAGAAATCTATCTTTTGTGGATTCAGGAAGTGAAGCGTAAGCTTGTAGCAGCCTGTGGAGGTTTTTGCGGGGCTCAAGCGTCCCAACGAAAAGAATGTACGGGCGATCAATACCAAACCGCGAGAGGTCCGTCGGCTCTTTCTCGCTGCCAATCGCGGTTAATCCGGGATAGATGACGTTCAGTCTTTTGTCACATCCGGGAAACTGATCTCTCAATACGTCTGCCGTCGCGGCGGAAACGGCAACAATCTCGTCTGCAACGGTGACTCCCGGTCTCATCAGCCAGCGATCGGCCATCCAGGTCTGCCATTGCATGGTTTTGGCCATGTCCCGCCAAACGAGATCGTGAATTGTAATCACGCGCGCAATCCGGCGGTGGAGAACGAAAGGCAGACGATGTGCCGGCCCCCAAAAAACGTCAATCTCATCTTTCGCGGCAAGGCGGGGGAGTTCGGTCTGTGCCCAGACCATGCGCCGAATTCCTCCGGGAAAGTGCGACACGCGCAGTTTTCCCGTTGGTAGCACCTTCAGATTGGGGTGCGGAGCTTCGGGCAAGTAAAAATGCAAGTCGTGACCGAGGAGTGCAAGATGACGGCTCATTTCAAGGACATACCGCCCGATCCCGGTCATGCTGGTTACGAAATTGCGTGCGTCAATGCCGATTTTCATCCGCCTAATACCGCCCATGCCCTGTTGTGGATAATGATCAGGTCACAGTACCACTCGCAATGGATCGCTCCACCAGTGTGCGGCCTCCTGAACAAGACCTATTTCGGCAAAAGCGCCGCCCATCATTTTGAGGTCCCGGGGAATCTCGACGCAAACATACAGGCTGTCACCTGGCGCAAGTACAAAAGGAATCGAAGTTCGGGAACTGTTGGCGGAGATCGCCTTTCTGTCTTTTGCGAAAACGCGATACCTCGCCGTCACGGCAAACGAGCCATTGTCAGCGCCGGCGCTCGTCCAGAGCTTTGTGGACAGGTTGGTGATACGGACCGTATATTTCAGCAGGCGGCGGTCGCCGCTGGCAATAGGTCCCTCTATCAGCTCGAGTTTGTGCTGGGTGTCGCCCGGGCGCAGTACCTCTTGCATTTTGGTGTTGCCGATATCGCTTATCGGCACATAAGTTCTGTCCGACGCAGGTCGATATGTCCGATACCAGGTATCGCTGAGTACAATCTGCTGCAATTCGTCGGCACTCTCCTTCCAGCTCAACCATTTGTCGTCTGCTTCCGCGGTGGGCGGATCACGGTGTGATGTCAAGAACTCTCGGATAGTCTCTGCGAGAGCTACCGGTGAACCCACTGTGAAGAAACGGCAATTCTGGCCGCGTGCGGCAACCTCGCGAAAAACGGGGATATCGCTGGCGATAACCGACTTTCCGAAGTGACCGGCCTCAACGATGGGAAGGCCGAAACCTTCGGCGTAGGAGGCTGCAATTAGGGCGTCGCTATTAGCATAAGCTTTTAGCAGTTTCTCATCGGAAATGCCATTAAGCCAGAATAAACGCTTTCCGTACTCGGGATGACTTTCAACGCGGTGAAGGAGATGTTCCACTCCCCACCCGGGTTTTCCGACAATCGTCAGCTTAACATCCAGTTCTTCGCTCCACAGCATATCGAAAGCGTCCAAGGCAAGCGCATGCCCCTTGCGCGGCTCGAGCGTCCCGACCATGAGAAAGCTCGGGCGTTCATCTTGCCGAACGGGACCAATCTCAGTGGCGCCGCCTTTTTCGGCGAAATCTGCTCCCAGATGCCAATAGCCTATCTTCATTTCTCTCGGAAACTGGATTGCTTCGAGGAAGGCAGTGAGCTCGTCAGCGACGGCCTTCGAGATGCAGACGAATGCCGTCGAATAGGATAAGGCCGCCTGGAACCAGGCGGAAAAAATCGCCGGCATGGTCGGGTTGCAAAATGCCGGAAACCGCAGCGGGATAGTATCATAGAGGCACGAGATTACACGGGCTCCTCGCAAGCGGGCGGAGCGCAATGTCATATAATGGTGTCTGTAAAACTCCCAGGAGCTATCGAGCATCAAAATTAGGTCATCGGAGGAGAAATGCAGCCGATTATCTTCTCTGAAGGCGAACAGGTTGGCTGACTTCTCCAGAGTACTGGGAATGCTGAACCAGCCGTCGGACGAACTGCTATATGCAATTACCTTTTCGATCCCGCCGCTTTTGCCTTCGTCCTGAACCCCAAGATTGGCGCAGATATTTTTGACCACGCGTTGGATACCAGTTTTGTGGTCGATACGATACGTGGCCGTCGCATCGACGATGAGCCGTGTGCCGGTGGAGGTCACTTTTTCAGAGCGCGCCAGCGTTTCGGCGATTGCGTCGGTCGGAATGGCTGTTTCTTCGAGGTTTCGGAGCACAGTCTTTTGGATTGCGGACACGGAGGCTTCGGCGCTGACAGGTCCCACGGTGACTGCAGCTGCAGCTTCCTTCAAAGCCTCGACCGCAATGGCTGCAGATTTCGCCCAGCTGAATTCCTGTGCACGGCAACGCTGCCTTTCGGCGACCGCCTTTGTCGCTTCGGGATGGGTGAGGGTATGCTCCATCGCCCGAGCGATGTCATTCACATCGGCGGGATCGAACAGGAGTCCTTCGTCGCCGATGACCTCCGGTAAAGCACCCGTGTTCGAGGCGATGATGGGCGCGCCACAGGTCATTGCTTCGAGGGCAGTAAGACCGAAACCTTCAAGCAAGGAGGGCTGAATTGCCAGATCTGTCGCTTTATAAAGTGAAACGAGTTGGCTGTCGGTAACATGGCCGAGAACCACAAGATCTTGTTCTGGAAGACCAAGCCTCTTCCAACGGTCCTCCTCGTCCTTCAGGAGCGCTCGCGGATGATCCCCAGCTAGGACGAAACTATAGCGATCTCGTACATCCAAAGGGAGCTGCGCGAAGGCTTGGATGGCGGACTTCACATTCTTCCGCCAGTCCAGTGCGCCGACATAAAGGATGAAAGGCTTCTCGATCGAATTCCGCATCTTGGCGTCGGGATGGTCGATCGCGTCGATGAAATCCTTCGAGACGCCGGCGAGTATGTTAATGGAGCGGTGGTTCTTTGAGATTTCAACGCATTCGTTGCGGGAATATTCCGAGATGCAAAGGTTCAAGTCATATCGCGAATAGAGCGCGAGGCGTCGATGGTAATATGCTCGCATCGCAGAAGACGGGAGATATTGCTGCGGATAGCGATAGGGGATCGCATCGTAGAAGATGGAAGCAATTGGCATTCCCGAGATGTCGTTCGGAACAAGTGGGACGGCCTTTTCTCCGACACCTTCGAAAGGGCTTGTCGAGAGTGCTATATCAGGCTTCAAACAGGCGACATGATAGGCAAGTGCCACCTCACTTAACCGCCGTTTTTCCGTATAGCCGCTGATTGCTTCGCCCCCTTCTGCAACGCCATGCCACATATGGATGTTGGCGGGCTTGATCCATTTCTGCAGATGATCGCGCGCTGCCAGGGCTTCCAACGGCATGGCAGCATTGAGCGAAACAAGAAGTTCAACGTCGAGATGGTTATCTGCAATTGCAAGTATCAGCTCCTGTACGTACCGCCCGATCCCTCGCAATCTGCTTGCCGTCTGGAAACACTGACCATCAATCCATAGCCGCATAGGCTGTTATCTCTCGCTTTTTGTTGGAATATCTTCGAGCAGTTGTTTCCACCGGCCCGAAGTGCCCTTGGGCGCGTCGATATACCATTCTGCTTCGCGACCGACATCCAAACCGTGCAGCGTTACGCCATATCCACGCGATCTCGCAAATGCTTCCAGTTTGCCCCTAATTTTTGGAAAGCGATAAAGCAGCCGGAGGCATCTGTCTTTCCATTGGGGATGGCGGGAAAGCCAGCGAATGATCTGGTCAAGGAGGATCCTTACACTTTGCCGGGGCAGTCGGAGCAATCTAGCTTTCAGAGCATTGAGTTCGCGCAGAGGGCGCGTCAGCCGCCATGAAAGGCTCTGGTGGGCATTATGCAACTGTGCCCCGATGACAGCCTCCGGGTTGCGCGATGCGGGAAGTTCTTCTGCTAATGCGCGGAGCCGTCGATCCCCAACGCGGGATCGTGCAAAGCGTCCCCGCGACTCTCCCTCGACGGAGGCGATGATGAAATGTCGGTAATTCCAGATGCATTTCAGCAAATCTCTATCTCCGGCCCTTAGGCAATGTGGTGCACCGCGCATTCCGGCATTATCGAGACTTCACGCGCAGATGCCACTCTGCCAAGACGTCATTGAGTGTGTCGCGCAACTCGATTTGGGGCTTCCATCCGAAAGCCTCGAGGGCAGCCTCGTTCCGACCCGATGCAATCGGAACTTCGGAACTCCTCAAGCGTTCGGGGTCGATTTCAATATCGACCTGCAATTTTGACAGCTCTATGAGGAGATCGAGTATCTCGCGGATTTGCGTCGGTCGCCCTGACGACAGATTGAATGCTTTGCCAACGATGTTTGGCCTGAGACTGCCGAGCGCGGCGTCGGCATACACCCGCACAACATCGCGCACATCAAGAAAATCTCGAAATCCCGAAAGATTTCCAACGCTAAGAGTGGGTGCGCGAAGGCCTGCTGTAATCTCAGCGATCTGCTTAGCAAATGCGGGTACGACATAGGCCTCGGTTTGGCCCGGACCGGTATGATTGAAGGGGCGAAAACGTATTGTCTTCAGTCCGTCGTGGGCGAGCTGACCGAGCAGCATGTCTGCAGCGGCTTTTGTCGCACCATAAACGCTCATAGGTTTGAGCGCAGTATCCTCGTCGATGGGTGCACCGGCCTTTTCGATGAAAGAGGCACCATATGACTCCGAACTACCTGCAAAAATGAAACGCGCATTCGGTGCGAGTTCCATTGTCGCGTAGGCGAGATTCATCGTTCCGCGAAAGTTTACGTCCCATGCACGATCGGGAGCCCTGCGAGCATCGGCGGGGGCGGCGATTGCTGCAAGATGAATGACCGCCGAGGGGCGAGTGGCTCCGATAAGCGCCACCGCTTGGCTCTTATCGGAGATATCGGCAGTGAAAGCCGAAGCCTCGCCGTGACCTACGGTCAATACCGTCAGATCGATGTTGCGCTGAAGGCGGCGAGCCTCAAGCTCGCGCACCAACCAAGCACCGACGAAGCCGCTGGCGCCAGTTATGAGAATGCGATGTTCGCGAGGCATGGACAGGCCCTAGGAGTTGGTACCAAGTATCACTTCTTGAGCCGCTTCAAATCGGCTTCAACCATTTCGACGATCATGTCTTCGAGCGTGATCTTGGGCTCCCAGCCGAATTTCTGCCTAGCCTTGGTCGCGTCACCGAGGAGGATGTCTACTTCCGCGGGACGGAAGAGCGCGGGGTCGATGATGAGATGTTTATCCATATCGAGGCCAGCATGTTTGAAGGCAATCGCGCACATATCGCGCACTGTTGTCGTGCGTCCCGTCGCAATAACGTAATCGTCGGGCACATCCTGTTGCAACATCAGCCACATGGCGCGGACATAGTCTTTCGAATGCCCCCAATCCCGCTTCGCGTCAATGTTTCCGAGACGGAGCTCTGTTGCGCGGCCGAGCTTTATGCGAGCGACGCAATCGGTGACCTTTCTGGTCACGAACTCAATGCCACGCAGAGGAGATTCATGATTGAACAAAATACCGCTCGAGGCATGTACGCCAAAACTTTCGCGATAGTTGACCGTCAGCCAATGGGCATAAAGTTTCGCGACTGCATAGGGCGAGCGCGGGTAGAATGGAGTCGTCTCCGACTGCATCGGCTCCTGAATAAGACCATACATCTCGGAAGAGGATGCCTGATAGAAGCGGGCGCCGGGACTCTCCAAACGAACGGCTTCGAGCACATTCGTCACACCAAGACCCGTAACTTGACCCGTCAAAATAGGCTGCTGCCAGGAGGATTTCACAAATGACTGTGCGGCAAGATTATAGACTTCGTCAGGCTTGACGTCCCGCATCGTTCGAATGAGGCCGGAAAGGTCCAGCAAATTCCCATCGACAATTTGAACCTCGCGCTCGATACCCAGCCATTGCAATCGGCTAAGATTGACGTCGGAAGAGCTTGATCGCCGGGCAAGGCCGTGAACTTCATAGCCGTTCTGCAGTAGTAGTTCCGCAAGATAGGCGCCATCTTGACCTGTTACGCCTGTTATCAACGCTCTCTTCGCCACTTTCTGTCTCCGTTCTTGCCACGGCTACTGCCTGCACTGAGTCAAACAAGCACAATGTTGCACGGCGTCGCTGCGGTCGGCTGCTAATTTTCAAGCGCCATTTAGCTCGTTTGAATTCTGATGACAACGACCGGCATTAATTTCTTTAATAGCACTCATCCTGAGATGTGAAGAAATGCGCGACCAAGGAGAGATGCGTGAGCATCACGAGAAGTTGGGGCGGGCGAGCTACCCAACCCGACGACTTGACTACCTCGGCTCACGTCGTCAGTCCACCCGGTCATCATCGCTGGCGATAAGGTTTCGCTACGTATTTACGCCGCCAAGATCCCGGCAGATTGTTGTCGAGCGATTTGCGGATCCATTTTCGACCCGATCCCCTATCTGCCGCAAGGCAGGGATCGGCCGCTGCTGTACTCTAGCATATAAAGCATGCCGGCAGGCCACCGCCGGAGAAGAAGAAGCTGAAGCTGCTCGACGACGCGCACGCGCCGTTGGGGAAGGTTGTTGCGGTCTGATACTGCTTCGCATCCGATCCATGCAGGACATTGGTTTGCCGGAATCTAGGCCGGCATTTGCGAAAACGGGCGCGAACAATTCTTCCCGACAACCCGTGAGTTCGGAGTTGGTGCTCTTAGCGTGGCTCCCCGGTCCTGGGTCGCAAATGTTGCGATATCTCATCATTGAATTTTGGCGGCCAGCAGAGCCTGGGCTGGAAGACTCCGACTTAGCCGGACACAGGCTGGACCGGATTGTCGAGTCGGCACATCGTCCACTCTCTTAAAGCTATCGGAAAATAAACGGTGGTAATGGGCTACTCCACACCGTTCTGCGAGATGCCGGCAAGTGAAGTTCCTTCGAGCTATTCACTCGCCCCCGACTCCCCAGCAATATAACGCGCATCCATGACGTTGCAGGAAGGGAGCGGTGCCGACTGGCTCTTCACATTGGATGCTCCCACACCTTCTCCTAAGCAATCCGCAACGCAACCTTCGTCATTTTCCGGCTGAAATTAAAGAGTCCTTGCTCTGGACTTCTGTCGGTGTGTTGTCTATGCAATTACGAGTTTCACGCCGAGAGGGTCTCTGTTAGGTCCGATTGATCCTCTGAAAAGTCGAGATCATGGCATCCATTGTACCTATCTCCGAGCAGTTTGCATTCAAACGCGTTCTCGTCGACGGTCTAGGTTATTCACTAGGTGCCTTCGACATCTCCGAAACGGTTCGCGACGAGGCGATTCGCTGTTATAGGATCCACAGCGAAAATATTAGCGTTGCGTGTTCCTTGTTAGAAGACACTTTTCGCCGATCGCCGCATTTTCTTCGCCTGTTGGCCAAGGGTATCTCCTCGCCATTCTCGGGGGCGCACAAATCCAAAAAACCAAAAGGTTCGATGGAAATAATCCGGCGGCGATCGCTATCGAGGAAACATAACATCACCTGGTACGCCTTGTCGAAGACAATAGAGCCAAACGAGATTTATGTACGATCGGATATCGCCAAATCAAACAACCAAGTGTAGTTGGATGGCTTTGAAAGCCGATTAAGCCGATAAAGCACATGTCTACACGTCAAGAAAGGAAGCCAATTTTGGTGCAAGCACGTTACAACGCAATAAGCAAATGCAGAGTTGGCGGCAAAGAGGATCTCGTTTCAGTTCTGAATCTGGGCGTCCAAGCGCTAACAGGTGTGTTTCCAGGATCGCCGGACGAACAAGTTACGACGGGGCCTCTAGAGCTCGTTTGGTCACCTTCGAGTGGTTTGTTGCAGCTGAAGCATTCGTATGATCCGACAGAAATGTACGGAGACAACTATGGATACAGGTCGGGCCTCAACCAATCAATGGTCGATCACTTAACGAGCAAGGTTCGTTATCTCGAAAGAATGGTGGGACCTAAGAGTGGGGATGTTATTCTCGATATCGGCAGCAACGACTGCACAACATTGAAAGCCTACGCCACGCCGGGATTGGGCAGAATCGGCATCGATCCCACGGGAACGAAATTCTCTAGCTATTATCCTGTCGACATTAAGCTTGTTCCCGACTTTTTCTCTGCGGATGCATTTAGGTCGGTGAGCAACAAGTCTGCAAAAATAGTGACTTCGATTGCCATGTTCTACGATCTAGAGGATCCGATTGAATTTGCGCGTCAAGTTGCAGAGATTCTTGCGCCCGATGGTATTTGGCATTTTGAGCAGAGTTACATGCCATCAATGCTTCGGACAAATTCTTATGACACGATATGTCATGAACACATCGAATATTATTCCCTCGGGGTAATGAAGAAGATCCTCGAAGCTGCCGGGCTCAAGCTGGTAGACGTTATTATGAATAATATCAACGGCGGAAGTTTTGCAGTAACTGCAACTCACAATAGCAACAAAAGTCTGAAAATCAATTCGCCTGTTATCGATTGGCTTTTAGCTCAGGAAGATTCAATGGGACTTGGAACGCCTAAGCCGTTTCGAGATTTCGAAGAGCGTGTATTCAGGCACAAAACAGATTTGTCAAATTTGCTTAAACGCCTCGTCGCTGACGGCAAAAAAGTACTAGGATACGGGGCGTCTACCAAAGGAAATGTCCTCCTTCAGTTTTGTGGTCTGTCGACGGCCGAAATACCTGCGATTGCCGAAGTAAATGTGGACAAATTCGGCCGCTTTACACCTGGCACACATATTCCGATAATCTCAGAAGCCGAAGCCCGAGCTATGCGACCGGATTATTTTTTGGTGCTCCCGTGGCATTTTAAGGATGGGATTATCCGTCGTGAAAGAGAATACTTGGCAGACGGCGGCAAGTTCATATTCCCCTTCCCAGAGATCGAAATAATATAATTTGGTTGTCGGGACGTCGGTCACGAGGAACGGCGTCCCTCAGCACTAAATGGGGTGGCCCTATGGCGGGGCCCAAACGACGGTATAAGAACACACGCGGTGATCGTGGAGTGCCCCATTTGACCGGACTGAGTCTGCCCATTCAATCATTCAATTGTGAGCCCAACGAACAGCCCACCTTTTCTTTCGTGATCTGAGCCGCGAGATAGGCTCGTTGATCGATAGGAGCGTGACGGATGGTTGGAGACCGCGCTAATGCCATGCTTGAAACCATGGATGAAGCGTAAGCGCATAGGCGACCCCACATAGTATCGAGACGCGAAATCACTCATTTTCAGCATGAATCATGCTGGGGATCCTATGAGTGAAGATATGAATCATGGTCGTACGTTCGAAATTCTGACGGCAGAGCCGGTGCGAACGCGGCGGAAACCGTAAGCGGTGACGTGAGGCCGTTACTTCGTAAGCGGTTAGCCGACAACGTCCGGCTTGAAGTTCCACGGCATGAGAGCTTCGATATCTTGGGCGGGCCATCGGTTCGCCATGCGAACTAACGTCTGAGTAAGCCAGGCAAGTGGGTCGACGTCGTTCATCTTTGCTGTTTGCAACAGGGTTGCGATCGTTGCCCATGTATTGCCGCCGCCTTCGCTTCCGGCGAATAGACTGTTCTTTCTCGTAATTGCAGTCGGGCGGACATTCTGCCCATATCGAGCAAGAGCTCGTAGTCCATTATCGCTGGCACGCGCTTTACGGGCGTCGTGTGCGGCGGTTTTATGAT
>NZ_JARFYN010000092.1 GCF_030272695.1 Martinezella calliandrae | reverse complement strand
CCGCCCGCCCTACCCGCCGACCTCCTCTCCAAGAAATACAGTAAACTCGCTGGCGGCACTCACTAGGGAGAACAGAGCTATGACGAACGATAGAGCGGCGAAGAGCGTGAGCTCGTAACCGACGCGATCGTCTCCCTGGATGCTTGACTTGCCTCTGGTCTCAACAGTCATCAAAGAATTCCTGCATTACACCTCCGACCAGCCGTCAGTCGCTGAAACGGCGCGTCATTGCGAGGTTCCCTTACAACGCGAGCCCGATATCTGACGACCTCAGGCTAGACGTTCGATGCAATGACGCGGCTGCCACAACAGCTCATCCATGATGTGAATTCTGGCGACTTGCGGCTCAAGAACGGGACGGCGACAAGATTGGAAACATTGCCGTGCATTGCATAATGGACTCGAGTCGGCGGTTTTCCAGTGGCTGGTAGCCGCTCAGGAACGCGTACTTTATTCACACTGCTTCAACGACCGGATTGCCTCGGCGATCAATGCGCCGAGCGCTGCCAGTCCCTGCAACATGTCGTCCCTGCCGGCCGCAACCTGATCTGCAATCCGTGCCGCTTCCTCGAGCGCTTGATCCCTAATCCTGGCTGCGTCATCTTCGCTCACGGGTCGCCCCCCCAAAATGCGTTCCAGTCCGACCAGCCGCTAGTCGCCCAAAAGGCTGCAGCAGTATCGTTCGAGCCGCCACGACTGGATTGTACAGAAACGGCCGGTGCCAGGACGAGCAGGTGGAGGCCGTAGTCGATCCCGATCTATGCATAGCAAATCTCGCTTGGCCTGGGAGAGCATTCTCCACGTTAAAGATCTCATGGGGGAGACTAACGTCTTGAGTTACGCCGAGCTATTGCGCGCGCGGGTGGTGACATTGACCGATAGGTTTTGCTGGCCTAGACCTAAGTCTATGCCCGGCACGGCGGCTGCCTTTATTTTCAGAGAATTATACGCGGTCGGCTGTTCCGCGCGCTGATCATTGCGATGCCAGTCGACTGACACCTGTTGCGATGGCGAGTTTCCGGATCGGAGAAAGGTTCCTGTCACTTGACACAATTCCGATAGTGCTTTGGCATGGCATCTCAGATACCTTCGTAGAATAGCTCACAGCCAGGATCCGGCGCATCCTCGCTCCGATCGATCAGGCAACGCGAATTCGATGCGAAACAAAGGGATTGGAAATGAATGCCGCCATTATCGCCCCGCTCCCACGCTACTGCGACATCGTTGCCAGTGTTCTGTCCGGTAATTTGGATTATGTTGCACCCCAGCGCCGCAGACACCTGCGACAGGAAGTTTGACCCGGATGGCCGAGCGACGCCTATCGAAAAGCAAGACGCATCGGGCCAAAGAGCGCCCTCCTTTTGAGCGGATTGCCTTGCTGCTCCAAGGCGGTGGGGCGCTCGGTTCCTATCAGGCGGGTGTCTACCAGGCACTGGCTGAGGCGAACCTGCATCCGGACTGGGTGGCCGGCATCTCGGTTGGCGCCATCAACAGTGCCTTAATCGCCGGCAATCCGCCCGAGAAACGCGTGGATGCGCTGCGTGCATTCTGGGAGACAATCACCACCGCGCCGATGGGCATCTCATCGATGTTCTCCTCGATGTTGGATTCAGTCGGGTTTAAGGGTGACTTTGCCCATGGTCTGATCAATCAAACGCACGCCTTTGCAACCATGATGGAAGGGGTTCCGGGCTTCTTCAACCCGCGTCCCGTACCGCCGTTCCTGTCCCCCGCCGGCAGCGTCGAAGCGGTGAGCTTCTATGATGTCGGGCCGCTGAAGGCCACGCTGGAGCGGCTTGCCGACTTCGACCGGATCAATGCCGGACCGATGCGGTTCAGCGTCGGCGCGGTGAACGTGCGCACCGGTAACTTTGAATATTTCGATTCAGCGACCTACACGATCTGCCCGGAACACGTCATGGCGAGCGGCGCGCTGCCGCCTGGTTTTCCGGCAACCGTTATCGACGGCGAGTACTATTGGGATGGCGGTCTGGTCTCGAACACCCCGCTGCAGTGGGTCCTCGACAATCAGCCCCGCAAGGACACCTTGGCCTTTCAAGTCGATCTGTGGAGCGCTCGGGGCGATATTCCCGGCGATCTCATTGGCCTTGAGCTGCGACAGAAGGATATCCGCTTCTCTAGCCGGACGCGCGCGGCGACCGACCAGTTCAAGAAGCAGCAACGCCTGCGTCGTGCGCTGGGGCATTTGCTCAAGCTCGTTCCGAAGCAAGCTCTGCAGGACGCCGATCCCGAGATCAAACTGCTCATCGATCAGGCCGACGAGCGGGTCTACAACATCGTCCAGCTGATCTACCGCGCTAAAAATTACGAAGGGACGTCCAAGGATTACGAGTTCTCCCGCGCGACCATGGAGGAGCACTGGAACACCGGTTATCACGACGCCGTTCGGACCTTGCGCCATCCCGAAGTGCTGCAGCGGCCCGATACATTGGATGGAGTAGCCACTTTCGACCTCGCATAGCACTCTCACCAAGGAAAGAGCACGCCCATGAGGATCGCCGAAGTCCGCGCCAACGCCTTTGCCATGCCCCTGAATGATCCTGCCTATCCCAAACCGCCCTACAAGTTCTACAACCGGGAATTCGTGGTCATCAACTATCGCACGGATCCAGACGTTTTGCGTGCCGTCGTGCCGGAGCCGCTGGAGGTTATCGGCGACACCGTATCCTACGAATTCATCCGCATGCCTGATTCGACGGGGTTTGGCGACTACACCGAAACCGGACAGGTCATTCCGGTGCGCTTTACGACACCGACTGGCGAGGTGCAGGAGGGAGGATATGTGCATGCCATGTATCTCGATGACAATTCGCCGATAGCCGGGGGCCGGGAGATCTGGGGCTTCCCCAAGAAACTGGCACAGCCGAAGCTCACGCACGAGCAGGAAACGATTGTCGGCACTCTGCATTATGGCTCGGTGCTGTGCGTGACTGCCACCATGGGCTACAAGCATCGCGAGATCGATCTGGCGCCGCTTGCGAAGGCGATGGCCAGGCCGGCCTTCATGATAAAGATCGTCCCCCATGTCGATTGCTCGCCGCGCATTTGCGAACTGGTGCGTTACTATCTGCAGGATGTGACGCTCAAGGGCGCATGGTCTGGGCCCGCCGCCCTGCAACTGTTTCAGCATGCGATGTGCGATGTCGCCCGACTGCCCGTCCGCGAGGTCGTTTCGGCCAGCCACTACATCGCCGACCTGACGCTCGGCCTCGGAGAGGTCGTATTCGATTATCTTGAAAAGAAGTGATCCCTTTAGAGCCCTGAAAGGAGCATTCGAATGTCTCGATTTGATGGAAGGGTGGCGATCGTCACCGGAGCCGCGAGCGGCATCGGGAAGGAAATCGCACTTCGCATCGCCGCAGAAGGCGGCATTCCGGTGATCGCCGATCTCAATCTGGAAGCAGCCAATGCGGCGGCGACAGAGATCAAGGCGCATGGTCGGGATGCCTTCGCGGTGGCGATGAACGTGACCGACGAGGAGCAGGTCGACAAGGGTGTCGCCGAAGTTATCGCGAAGTTCGGAAAAATCGACATACTGGTCAGCAACGCAGGCATCCAGATTGTCAAGCCGCTGGTCGATTTCCCGTATGCGGACTGGAAGAAGCTGCTTTCGATCCATCTCGACGGCGCATTTCTCACGACGAGGGCCTGCATCAAGCACATGTATGCGGCCAATTACGGTCGCGTCGTCTACATGGGGTCTGTCCACTCGAAGGAGGCCTCGAAGCTGAAAGCACCATATGTCACCGCCAAACACGGCCTGGTCGGACTAGCGAAGGTATTGGCTAAGGAGGGTGCAGAGCACCATGTCACGGCTAACGTGGTCTGCCCCGGCTTCGTGCGCACGCCGCTGGTCGACAAACAAATCCCCGAGCAGGCTCATGAACTTGGAATTACCGAGGAGCAAGTGATCAAAACGGTCATGCTCAAAGACACGGTCGACGGCGAATTTACCACCGTCGATGACGTCGCCGACGCCGTGTTGTTCTTTGCCGCGTCGAAAAACAACGCCTTGACCGGCCAGTCCATGGTCGTAAGCCACGGCTGGTTCATGCAGTGAACTCGGAGCCCGGTTACCGAAGCGGTCCGCCCTCGGCGACAGAGGAACCGAGGGCTAACAGGCAGCAGGACGAGCATGAATTCATGGCGGCTGACGTCGAGCTGGCCGCCCCGGAGATGGTTCCGTGGCCTAGGTAGCACCCTAGATCACGGAGCTTGCGCACCAACCCGCAGGCGGATATCCCGCTCGGTCAAGAGTTGGCCATGTTGATCTTCACAGGCGGCAGCAACGACCAGATCGATCCGGAGCCACATTGATCCGGGAGTCAGCAAGCTGGGCGGCGGACGCGTTGTTCGCACGAAACGGCGCTGCGCACGAACTTCCTGTTCCATTGTGCCTGTTGGCATTGGAGCATTCCGCAGAGCTGCGTGGCGTGTACCGAAATAAGGTTATCCCCGGTAATTCACGCGTTGACCAACTGGTGCTTCTCGTTCGTCGGGCTATCGCCGGCAGGTTCAATCGTAGCGACGCGCAACCCGCGTGGGCCTGGGCTAGAGATCCACCGGGGCACCCAGGGATCCGAGATGCCCGAGGCGCACCTGTTGGAACGCCTGCAGCCGCCGGTCTAGCCCGGCGGCAGTCGTTTCGAACAGAGCGGCAAGCATCGCACCCCTCCCCTCGCTGGCTCTGACTTATGCCTTGATGAACGCAAGAAGGTCCGTATGATGCGGTCGCGATGCGTCACGGTGAGGCCGTTAGGAGCGCCAGGGTAGTAGATTTCCTTCGCCCCCCTTACCAGCGGGGCGGCCTTTCTCGCCGAATCTCTGATCGGTACGATCTGATCGTCCTCGCGGTGGATGAATAGCGTCGGCACGTCGAACCTCTTGAGATCCGCGGTGTAATCGGTTTCTGAAAATGCCTTGATGCATTCGAAGGCGTTGATTAGACCGGCCTGAATGCTCAACAGCCAGAACTGATCCAGGGTGGCTTGGGTAACGGCGCTGCCGTCAAAGTTGACACCGTAGAAAGGTTTGGCGAAATCCCGGTAGAACTGTGAGCGATCGGATATCAGGCTGTTGCGGAGACCGTCGAATACTTCGATGGGTAGGCCGTCGGGATTTGCCTGCGTTTTCACCATGATCGGCGGAACGGCGCCGATCAGCACGGTCTTGGCGACCCGGCGGGTCCCGATCGGCATTGCGCTCTTCGCCGCCTCGAACTTCATGAACGTTCACATGACGGGCGACTACGCGAGCGTCCAGTCTAAACGTGCGGACGACATCGGCCATCTGGCGGCACCCATTGCAAAACATGAGCACAACCTCGCCTGCGCTCATCAGGAAAATGCGCACGATCTTCGCCACGTCTGGCGGCAATCGCCTCTCCCATCGCGGGGCGGGCGGCGAGGCATGACAATTGGAAGTCAATGACCCGTAAATTGGAAACGAAATAGCCGTTTTCTGGGTGTGGGCGCAGAGAATGGCTTTCCCCTGTGGCCGAGCCATCGTCTTGTCCGACCCGTCTGCGGGGAGACCCGAGGCTGCGCGAAAACCATTAGCTCAGGGGTAAAGAGGCTTTGTTTCTGGCTCCTCTCGACCATTCCCGACCTGTCAATGTCGATCGGTCGCAGTTTGAGTCAGTCATTCGCTATCCTGCGCTGCTTCAGCGCCACCGAAATCGCGGAGCGACACGTTGCCATGACGGTTTCCCGCAGCCAGCGATGACCGGGATCGGCATCCATACGGGGATGCCACATCGCCGAGACGGAGATTTCGGGGGTGCGGGCGGGGAGCTCAAATGCACTCAGGCCTTGCATCAAATGGTCGTCACCGCTGAAGGATGAGTTCGGCACCAGGGCGATCAGGTCTGATTGGCGCGCTATCCGCAGTGCATCGGAGAAGCCCGGCACGACCACGACCGTCTCTCGTCTTAGCCCGAGTTCCCTGAGCGCGTCATCGACGGGGCCCACGAATGATCCCCTGCGCGAGGCTACGACATGTTTGCAAGCCGCATAGACCTCGGCCGTTATGGGCGTGGCCAGCAATGGATGACCGATCCGCGCGGCCCCGACGAAATGGTCTCGAAAAATGAGCTTTGCGCGTATCTCGGGGGCGGACGCACCAAGGACACCTATTTCGAGATCGACTTGGCCCTCGCGAAGTGGCGTCGAGTCTTTTTCGGGCTTTGGCGCGAACCGAAGGCGCGCGCGCGGCGCCGCCGATGTGATGGCTGTTACCAGCGGCGCAGCAAACCGCTCGATGAACCCCTCATTTGCGCGGATCGTGAAGGTCCGCGCGATCACCGCGATGTCGTCGTCGCCAGCGTGCGGACGGAGCACGGAGCGGACTTCGCGGGCTAGCGCGTGCACATGGTCCCGGATGTCTGCGGCTCGAGGCGTTGGGACAAGCCGCCGTCCCGCCCGGACAAGGAGCGGATCTCCAGTTGCTGACCGGAGACGTGTGAGCGTCCGGCTCATGGCCGAGGTACTCAAACCAAGCCTTCGCGCGGCACCGGTCACGCTGCTCTCTATGAGAAGCGCGTCCAGTGCCTCAAGGAGATTGAAATCCACGTCATCCATCAGATGGACCTATTCTCTTTTGTCGACGGAGTATAGGCGTCTGATGCAAACATAGTTTGCGTCTGATGCGTCTGGCGCCTGGGCTAGTAAGGCTTCAAGTTTGTCACCCACACTCCGGTGAAAGGCTTCCTGTTATGATTGACTTCTCTCAAGATGCCGCTGTCGGCACGATCCTGCTGATCGGGGCCTCCAAGGGCCCCGGCCTCGCGATGGCTGGCGAGCTTGCAAAGCGGCAATGGCATGTCGTCGCAACGGTGCGCGGGACCGCAAGAACCAAGTTGCACGATCTTGCGGACGAGCACGGTGGCCGCATCGAGATCGAAACCGTCGACATCACGCAGCCGGACCAGATCGCCGCGTTGCACGACCGTCTTTCGGGGCGGAGCTTTGACATCCTGTTCGTGAATGCGGGCACGGCGAATATGAAGGACGAAACCGTCGCCGACATCTCGGCCGACGAGTTCGCGCGCGTGCTCGTCACGAATGCGCTGAGCCCAATGCGCGTCATCGAGGATCTGGCCGATCTTGTCAGGGCGAACGGCTTGATCGGCGTCATGTCGTCTGGCCAGGGCAGCATCACCGACAACACGAGCGGCAGACACGAAGTCTATCGCAGCAGCAAGTCCGCGCTGAACCAACTCATGCGGAGCTACGCCGCTCGTCACTGCGATGAGGCGCGCGCATTGTTGCTGATGGCACCGGGCTGGATCCGCACGGATTTGGGTGGACCGATGGCGCCGATAGGCGTCGAGGAGAGTATACCGAAGGTGCTCGACGTGATCATCGGCCAACAGGGCAAGCCGGGCCTCCAATATCTCGATCGGGATGGAAACACGGTCCACTGGTGATGCTGCGCTCGCTGATGCACCGCCGGGCGACGCGGGTAATGTCAGATTAGCGGCAGATGAAAGTGTTTGTGGCTAACTCACCGTCATGAACCAGAGCCCCGACAGTTACGACGCCATCGTTTCCCGCCTGCGGTGATTGCCCCACGCCGTTTGCCTGTATTTCCGATTTCCCTTGAGCGCTTCGCTCTTGCGGCGCGGCACGGCGCCAGATCATGCCCACAGTCGAGCGTCGTTCGCACAAGGGGCCGAACAACCGCGCCGAAAACTCGTATCTGCCTCTGCGAAAACGGGAGCGAACGATGCAGCGGTTCGCTCGCCGGCTGCACTGCAACGTTTCGTCAGCGTCTTCTCCGCGGTCCGAAATCTCTTCGTTCCGGCCCGCTCGAAACACGCAGCAATCGAAGTCCGTTTACATCGCCTTGAGGGCGATCGCACATCGGAAGGGCATGGCCGGGAGGCCCGCCTGACCACTCCGTGTCTGCCAGATGCGCGCTGGTCTGGATTAACCTGACAGCACCGTATCCACGCCTCTTCTCGACCTTGGTATCACCTGATTACACCAACACTCAATTGGCGAATGGCACCACGTGCGGTTTAGTGGGCGATAGCGGAACTGGATCGGCGCACTGCCTCGTTCCGCTTCAGAGCTTCGGCTGAGCCGACGCAAGCCGCGTCGCCCAACGGCGATCTTCGAACTCAGACTAGGGTTTTTTCCGATGCGCGTTGCACTTTTCATTCCTTGCTACATGGATGCCCTCGAACCCGAAGTTGGCGTCGCAACGCTGGAGTTGTTGGAACGCTTCGGCTGCGCGGTCGAATATCCTTTCGACCAGACCTGCTGTGGCCAGCCGATGGTCAACACCGGCTGTCACAAGGAGGCGGCAGCGACGGAGGCGCTGTTCGCCAGGAACTTCGCCGGTTATGATTACATCGTCGGACCAACCGGTAGTTGTGTGCACCAGATACGTGAACACATGACTGCGATCGAACAGACTGACGACGTTCGCGATGTCCGCGCACGAACCTACGAGCTGACCGAATTTCTACACGACATCCTGAAGGTGGAGGATTTCCCTTGGGCTCGCTTTCCGCACAAGGTCGGCATCCACTACAACTGCAACTCGTTGCGCGGTCTTAAGCTGGCGCAGGCCTCCGAAATTAACGAGCCGTTCTATTCCAAGCCGAAGGCGCTTCTGGAGAAGGTCAAGGGCATTGAGTTCGTTGAGCCCGAGCGCTGGGATGAATGCTGTGGCTTCGGCGGCACCTTCTGCGTCTTCGAGCCCGGCGTCTCGGCCAAGATGGGCTACGACAAGGTTGCCGACCATTCCAAGGCGGGCGCCGAATACATCGTCTCCGCCGACTCTTCCTGCATGATGCACCAGAAGGGTTGCGCCGATCGCCTCGGCCTGCCGCTAAAATTCATCCACATCGCCCAGATCCTGAATGGAGCCGCAGAATGACCTCTTTCGATACTAGCAAGGGCGCGCCAAAGAAACGTGAGCCCCAACCCCGCGGCGCCAAGGAGCGCGGCAACAAGCCGATCAACCAGAGCGAGGCCGCCGACCGATTCATCGCCTCGACTGTGCACGAGAAGATGCACGACGACCGCCTTTGGACCTTGCGCAAGAACCGCGACAAGATCACCTACGCGATCGAGGAATGGGAAGAACTGCGCGAGCTCGCCTCGCAGATCAAGCTACACACGCTGTCCCATCTTGATCAGTATCTCGAGATGTTCGAACGCAACGCCCGCGCCAATGGCGTCCACGTCCACTGGGCCAAGGACGGCGCCGAGCACAATAGGATCGTGCACAAGATCCTTGCCGACCATAACGTGAAGACCCTGGTCAAGTCGAAGTCGATGCTGACCGAGGAATGCGGCATGCGCCATTACCTCGACGCCGTCGGCATCGAGGTAATCGAAACCGATCTCGGCGAGCGCATCCAGCAACTCGACGGCGAGGATCCGAGCCATATCGTCGTGCCGGCGGTGCACAAGACCCGCGAGGACGTGGCAGAAGTCTTCGCCAACCATCTCGGGACCGATCCGAACGAGAGCGACATTCCGCTGCTGTGCGAGCAGCAGCGCCAGAAGACCAGGCCGTATATCCTCAATGCGGGGGCCGGCATGACCGGCTGCAACTTCGCCGTCGCCGAGACGGGGACCGTGGTCGTATGCACGAACGAAGGCAACGCCGACCTATCGGCCAATACGCCGCCGCTGCACATCGTCTCGGCCGGCATCGAGAAGCTCGTCCCCCGTGCCGAGGATCTCGGCGTCTTTATCCGCATGCTGTCGCGAAATGCAGTCGGCTCGCCGATCACCCAGTACACTTCGCATTTCCGTGGTCCCCGCGATGGTGCCGAGATGCATATCGTGCTGGTCGACAATGGCCGCACCGAGCGGCTTGGCATGGAGGAGTTCTGGACTTCGCTGAAATGCATCCGCTGCGGCGCCTGCATGAACACCTGCCCCGTCTATCGGCGCAGCGGCGGCCTCAGCTACGGTGCGGTCTATTCCGGTCCGATCGGCATCATCCTCGATCCGACGATCAACCGCCGGAAATATTCCTCGCTGCCGTTCGCCTCTACCATGAACGGCTCCTGCACCAATGTTTGCCCGGTCAAGATCAACATTCACGAGCAGATCTTCGCCTGGCGCAAGGTGATGGCCGAAAATCACGAGCTTCCAGTCATCAAGAAGACTATGATGAAGGCTGCGGGTGAGCTCTTATCCTCACCAGCGCTCTACCGGACGGCAATTCGTTCCGCCGACTCGGCGCTTCGCATTTTGCCGCGGTTCCTCGTCTACAACCCCCTGAACACTTGGACGAGGCAACGCGAGATGCCAGAGGCACCCGACCAAAGCTTCCATTCCTGGTGGAAGAAAAATCGCATGAATGGGAAGAAGGAGAAGGCATGATGGATTCGCGTGAACTGATCCTTGAAACCATCAGGAAAAACCGCCCGACCGGACAGTACGATCTCCCCGCCGTTCCGGATTTCACGAAGCCCGCGACGGCGGATGAGCTTCGGGCGAAGTTCGTCGAGATGCTGGAGCTGATGGGCGGCACCTACCTGCCGCCGGACGGGTCCGGCGATCTGCTGAGTCCGGTGCGCGCCCGCCTGGCGCGGGTGGAACTGGTCTGTTCCGCTGTGCCGGAGGTCAACGGCAATGTCGCGCTCGACCAGCTTAAGGGGCCGAGCGATCTGACGGGGGTTGACTGCGGCGTCGTCCGTGCTGCCTTCGGCGTGGCCGAGACCGGATCTGTGCTCTTCACCGAGGACGAACTTAAGGTGAACACGATCGCCTATCTGCCGGAGCACCTCATCGTGCTGCTTGATCCGGCAGACATCGTGGCTGGCCTGCAGCACGCCTACAAGCGCCCGGAGTTTTGCAACGCCCGCTATGCCTCCTTCAACACCGGACCATCGGCCACCGCTGACGTCGAGGGCGTGCTGATCCGCGGCGCCCAGGGCGTACGGTCGCTGACCGTCGTCTTCGTGCCGCGCACTTAGCACATCAGCCCGCCGGGTCGTTTTCGAAAAGTTAGAGAACTAGATCATGGGAACGTTGGCATATCGATTATCGCGCCGGCTGGAGCTCTATCCTTTCGCTGCCACGCCCGAGCAGATCGGGGTTCTGGAGGGGCTCCGCGCCGCGACGGCAGTCGCGGCGATGGTTTTGATCGCCTATTGGCTGCAGTGGCCGCGATTTTCCTGGGCCGCCTTCGGCGCCTTCTGGGTCTGCCTCGCCGATCCCGGCGGACCAACGCGGCTGCGGTTCTCCGCAATGGCCGGCTTTGCGGCCGCTGGAACCATTGCCGCCTTCATCTCGTCGGTCGCTGCAGGGATAAGTCCGGTCGTGGCGGGCGCCGCTCTCCTGCCCCTGGTCTTCATTGCGAGCCTCAGCGGAACATACGGCGCCGCAGCCGCGCAGTCCGGCATGCTCATCTGTGTCGTCGCGGTGGTGGCAGTGGAATTTCCCGGCTCCCCGGCGACTGGCTTGGAACTTGCTGCGATCTTCGGGCTGGGATGCGTCTGGGCGCTCGTCCTCTGCATCGGCATCTGGCGTATCCATCCCCATGCTCCTGCCCGCAGGGCCATCATCTCGGTTTTCGCGCGCCTGGACGACATGACGGCGGATTTGCTCGTGCTGGACCAGCGCAGCATCGCCACATCGGTCGACTGGAAGACCTTCAATGCCGAGCACCGCCGCTCGGTACGCGCGGCGATCGAACGGGCGAGGTCGCTCGTTAATGGGTTGGAAAACGGATCCGACCGCTATCGCCAGGAGATCGAGCTGGCCGACCGAATCTTTGCCAGCCTGATCGCTGCCGGCCACTGCGCCGAAGACCGCAGCCGGCCGCTCGATGAAAAGACCGAACGGCGCCTATTACATCAGTTGCTGCTGCTGCAGACCGAGGCGAGAGATCAAGCCGCGCATAGAGCCTCGAAAACGGCGCTGCTCTCAAAGAAAGCGGTAGCCGTCCAGCACAAGGCCCATGATATAGACAGCGTCATCGGCCGGGCAGCATACGTTGCTGCCAAGGCGCTGGAGGACTTGGCCGCCCTGTGGAGCAACGGCTCTGCACCCGCGATCGCCGAATCGGGCTCGCCCGGCCGTGGTGCCGCCGCCCGTCTCATCAGGCCGATCCCGGCAAACGTCCTTCGGCATGCGGCCCGAACCTCGATCGGCGTGGTTACTGCCTACGCCATCACCATTCGTCTCGACCTGAGCTTCTCCTACTGGGCGACCATGGCGACGGTCGTCGTTCTCCAGCCTTTCGCCGCGACGACCTGGCCACGCACAGTCGAAAGGATGGCCGGCAGCGTGGCCGGCGGCTTCCTTGCAGCCGCCCTCATGGCGATCCTGACGACTAAGCTTGTGCTGCTGGCGGTGATCTTCCCCGTCGCCGCAGCGACGATCGCCTTCAGATTCGTGAACTACACCCTCTTTGTGCTTTTCCTGACGCCGCTCTTCGTGCTCGTGACCGAGCTTCTGCAGCCAGGCACCGGAATTGCGTCGGCAAGGGCGATCAACAACATCATCGGCAGCCTGGTCGCCCTTGGCGCGAGCTTCCTGTTCCGCCCAGCCCAGCAGGGCCAGAAGATCGGCGACGTACTCGCCGACGCGGTGACCGCCAATCTCGCCTTTGCCGCGGCGGTCATCGCTTCGGGCGGAGCGCCTTCGACGCTCGAGGGATTGCGGCAACGGGCTGGGGTCACGAGCAACGCCGCAGAGGCCCTACGGCATCGCATGATCCTGGAAGGCCGGAGACGGCGCGCTCGGCTCAGCGAAATGGCCGATCTGCTCCAAGCTCTGCGGGCGCTCGCCGGGGCAGCGACAGCTATGTCGCTAACTGCCAGGAACCCCGACGAGACCCGCGCGGCTGACTTAGGAGTTTTAGCCGAAACGCTCTCGAACAGGCTCAGGCAGTCCCACACGGGAATTCCCGTTACAGAAACCGCTGGCGAGCCACGCGACGAGATCGATAGGGCGCTTCACGCCGTGACCGGCGCCGCCACAGCCTACATGAACGTTTTCCCTCCTGCGAACCTTGTTCGCGACGAGGAGCGACGAACGATGGTCGCAACAGAGCGCGGTAGGGCGTCGTATTAAGCGTCGCCGTCTCGACGTCGGTCTTGCGCCGTCAGGCGAAGCTAGCGCTGTTCAGAATCCGGCGCCCGAGGTCTTGGCCCTGATGGACGCCGCATGCCGGGATCGTGCTGCCCTATAACGCCATCGCGTCAGCCAAGGGCGAACCGGCCGTGTGGCTGGTCAACACCGAAAACGGCTCCGTTTCGCTCCGCAAGATTTCGGTCGGCCGTTACCGCAAAAGTGATTTCGTCGTGACCGGCGGC
>NZ_JARFYN010000091.1 GCF_030272695.1 Martinezella calliandrae | reverse complement strand
GCCAGGTTGAACGAGACAGTTCCATCGAAACAAAAATTGCGGCAAGGTTGGTCTGGATGGCGGTCGAAGCGTCTGTATTCTTGAACATTGGGACCTCAGTGTCGGGCGAAATGAGAAACTGACCCCAGTTGGCCCTCAATGCCTACGGGCGCCAGGATGGCGCAAAGTCCGGCCGCGGGGGCAAGGCGCTATTGTCAAGTCTTCTGACGTGCGCCCGTTGCGGTCACCGCCTCAGTGTATTTTACAGAGGGCGCCAACCCAGCCTGCCGGTTTACCGATGCTGTAAGGGCGAGTTGGCGGGGCAACCACGTTGTATGGTCTTCGGTGCGCAAAAGGTTGATGCCGCAGTTGCACGAGAGTTGTTACGAGCGGTAGAACCGTTGGCGATCGAAGCCGCGATCGAGGCGGAGCAGATGCACCGGAAACAAGTCAAAGACCAGCGCCAGATCATTGATCTGGAACTCCAGCAGGCCCGCTACGAGGCCGGTCTCGCCGAGCGGCGTTACGCGGCATGTGATCCCGACAATCGTCTGATTGCCGCACAATTGGAGAAGAATTGGGAAATCGCGCTGCGCCGTGTGCATGATCTGGAGACGCGCCAGTCCACCAAAGAAGACACGACAACCATTGCGGTTGATCCAGGTGCTTTCGCCGATCTGGCGGCAAACCTGTCAGCAGCCTGGAATGCTCCTGATGTGACGATGCGTGCCCGCCAGCAGCTTCTTCGAACGCTGGTTGCCGACATCATCGTCGATGTCGACGATGCCGTTCGTGATGTCGTGCTCACGATCCATTGGCGGGGTGGCCAGCACTCGGAACTGCGCGTCCACAAGCCGCAATCCGGTGAACACGGCAGCGCGACAGCCGAAGATGCACTGGAAGTCATCCGCAGCATGGCCGGCCGCTGGTCCGACGAGCATATCGCCGCGACCCTCAACCGAATGGGCTTTCCCACCGGCCAGGGAAAGACCTGGACAGCCCATCGGGTCCGGTCTGTCCGTTACGTGCGTGGTATCGATGCCTACCGTTCAGCCGACAAGAATGGCGAATGGCTGACACAGGCAGAGGTCGCCAAAGCGCTGGGCGTCTCAAGCTATATGGTACGACGACTTGTTTCCACCGGCGTGCTTCCTGCGGTTCAGGTTGATCCGCGAGCACCCTATCAAATCCGGGCCATCGACTTGACATCCGAGCCGGTCAGAACGGCGATTGCCCGGAAAGGTCGCCCGTTGCGCGATGTTGAAGCGGACACGCTTCCAATGTTTCCATACACTTAACGAGGTAGCGCATAATGAAACACGTCTCGCCACACCGCGCAGCGATCGCTCCGCGCAATTGTTCGACAAGCAGATGCGCCCGTCGTCGAGGAAACGAGTGAAGGATTCCCAACGGTTCAGCATGTAGTCAAACGCCTTTGCTAAGTCACTGTCGCGCGATAGCTTGGCGCGTTGTTCGCGTATCCATATTTCCATGTCGTCGATCAGCGGCTTTGATAACTGCTGGCGGCTTGCCTTTCGCTCATTCGCAGTGCGGCCATTGATCTGGCGTTCGATTTCGAATAGCGCGTCGATCCGCTGCACCATGTTCAAAGCGACCGGCGAGATGACGGCGGCACTTTTACCCTGCGCTTTTCGGCGAGCATTGGTCTCCAGATCGGCCTGCGCAAAAAACGGTCGTCGCGCGTGCGCCCAACACCCCGCTTCATAAATCGGACCCGGACTTCGATCAGGAAGATAGAGCTGGCCATAGCCCGTATACGCATCTGCCTGAAGGATGCCGCTATAATTGGCCAGATGCGCCTGTGGATGTTCGCCGGCCCGGTCCCGGGAATAATAGAACATCGCCGACGGTGGGGCCGTTCCGCCAAACGGAGCATCGTCCTTGACGTAGCTCCATATCCGACCGGTGGCAGTCTTGCCGAGAGCCATGACCGGTACGGTCGTGTCATCACCGTGGATCCGTTCAGACGCGAACGTATGGCTTTCAATCCGCCGCACCAGCGGGTCAAGGACCTGGCAGCACGCGCCAATCGCGTCTGCTGCTGTCGACAGACTGATTGGCACACCTTCCAGAGCAAAACGTTCGACCTGGCGATTGAGGGGAATGTGCTGGCCGAACTTGTCGCAGAGCATCATCGCCAAAAGGCTCGGGCCAGCCCATCCTCTCGGGATGACATGAAAGGGTGCAGGTGCCTGACTGATCTTCTCACAGTCGCGGCAGGTGAACTTTTCCCGCACCGTCTGAATGACCTTCCAGCTACGCGGCACGCTCTCCATCGTTTCGGTAATATCTTCGCCGAGTTTGCGAAGCCGTTCGCTGCCGCAGCAGCTGCAGGCAACCGGGCCTGGCACAACAAAACGCTCACGCGGCAGATGTTCCGGGAAAGGCTTCTTGACCGGCCGCTTGCGCGTAAATCCTGCGACCGCAATCGCAGCAGCTGCGGCAACGGCCATTTCGGCGGCAAGCTCATCTTCGGTCGCCGTCGCTTCGGCGTCCTCAAGCAGCAGCTCCATCTGTGCAATCAGCCGCGCCGTCCGTTCCGACTTCTGACCACGCAGCTCCCGTTGCAGCTTTTCGATGTAGACTTTCTGGCGAAGAATGATGGCCTGATCGTCGGCCTCCTTGGCCTTGGCAACGGCCAATTCGGCCAATGCAGTAGCCCGTTCCGCTCGCGCTATCGCCAGCTCTGCTTCTAGGGCAGCAGCATGATCACGGTGATTTTCCGAGCCGGTTTCCATGCTCGAAGTGAATCACAAAACCACTGATTTGCATAGATTTTCTTGGCGTATCAGGCGGCAAATCCCGCCCAAAATACACTATCCCGCGCTCGTCGGCCGCCATGTCTGCTGCGGGTTTCGCCAGTCAATTCCCTCAAGCAAATACGACATCTGGCCAGCCGTCAGCGCAATCGCGCCCCCCTCCGTCGCCGGCCAAATGAAACGGCCGCGCTCGAGCCGCTTTGCGTATAGAGAAAGGCCAACTCCGTCATGCCAAATAGCCTTGATCAGCCGACCATTTTTCCCGCGGAAGATAAAAACGTCGCCCTTGAACGGGTCTCGACCCAGACCTTCCTGCACAATTAGAGCCAGGCCCTGCATCCCCTTGCGCATATCGCAATGGCCGCTCGCAATCCAAACACGCACGCTCGAACTGATCGGGATCATTTGAGCGCTCGTATGACTGCAGCAGCAAGATCGCAAGGCGCATAAGACGCAATCTTCACCTTCGTGCCGTTTGCAAAGTCCAAAACGATGGTCGCAGAGCCGCCATCACCACCGCCGGCGGCCCCCGAGACCGTCGCAGGCACGAACGCAGGGCTATCCTTCACCGCAACTGCCAGCGCTTGACGGCGCCACGTGTAGATCAGCCCCGTCGAAACATCATAGCGACGCGCCACCTCCGAGACGTTCGCTCCCGGCCCAAATGCCGCTTCCAGAATCTCCAGCCGATCATCTGCCGACCAACGACGACGCCGTTCTTGACCCGTCAGCAAAATTGCCTGTGCCATCGTTCCTCAACGCGCTCTTAAGTCCACTCTCAAGAGCGCAAAATCACGATATCGACAAAAACTCGCAAGGCGGTTCACGCCGGAGGGATACTCTATAACGGCGATGACGAATCCATCACCGCCCTGACAGACGACGGCATGGAGGAACTGGAACAGATGCTCTCCTACGCTCACCGTTCAACCGACGAATGGAACGACTTCCTCGACAGCTTTGTCGACGAGGAGGAACTGGTCGCCCGCTTCAAAGCGAAATCTCCGCGGTAACAATCGGTCGGTTACGACACCAAATCATGGATGAAGGTCAAAAACTTGCGGTGCGGCTGGTTGGTCGGAATGGGCGACGCCGTTTCGATCAAAGTTCGAAAGATCGCCTTCTTGCGGCCTGCCTTGAACCCGGCGCATCGGTATCGAAACTTGCGCGAGAACACGGGGTCAACGCGAACCTCGTTTGGAAATGGATCGTAAGCGTTGCGACCGCCCGTAACCGACCGATTGTTACCGCGGAGATTTCGCTTTGATGCGGGCGATGGCGTCTGGATCTGAGAGGAAGTCGAAGTCGTCGAGGAAGTCGTTCCAGGTTTCGGGCGAACGGCGAGCAGCGGAAAGCATCTGCGTCAGTTCGTCGATGCCGTCATCAGTCAGAGCGGTGATTGATTTGTTGACGAACGATGCCAGGATCGCGAAGGTCTTGCCAATCTGCTTCTGCCAATATCTCCAGCCTAGCCTCTTTCGACCATCGCCGCCTACGCTCAACGCCGGAAATAATCTCCATGCGAGCCATGCCAGCCTCTCAGATCTGGTATTAATGTATTAATGTCAGCACTAATGCTGGTTCTAATGCCAGAACATCGCCTAACTGGCTCGTTCAGCAAAATCCGCTCACCGGACGCTAACGACCCACTCACCTGGCTGCGCCACGTGCTCACCGCGTTGCCGCAGCGCGACGAGGACGCCGATATCGGCGACCTGTTACCGTTCAACTTCTCCGGTGCGGGACCTCAGCGGCCTAATAGAGCTGCATATCGCTCCCGATGCGAAGGCGATTTAGCCGTGACGCAGCCGTCAATGCGCATGGAAAATCGCGCTTACCACTAAAGGAAAGGCGCATGGGGCATTCATCGTATAGGCAGTTTTGCTGGCGGGGCAAGAACGACGTCGGCGATGGTCGGTAGATGTATTGCTTATTCGCATAACGGAGGTGGAGGAGATCGCCACAGCGTGGCTTTGGACATGCAGCTATGAGTGCCTGCCGCAACACCGGCATTGGTGGCGTCACGCCCGCCCAGAAACTGAAAATGGCCGTGTAAATGTGTAAATTCCACAGTCAAACCCCCGCTAAAGCGGGAAGGGTTACCCCATCCACTGACCGCGCCGCTTTCGAATTTCATAAATGCCCGAAATAAGCGTTTGCGACGGTCTCTGCGTCACCGTCCATTTTGACTTTTCCGTGTTCAAGCCAGAGTATGCGAGAGCAGTTCTTAACCAGCAGCTCTTTCGAATGGCTCGCAATAATCAGTATCTTGGTTTGGTTCACGAGTTGATGAAGACGTTCGTTTGCCTTGGTTTGGAAACCCTCGTCTCCAGCCGCCAACCATTCATCCATGATCAGTATTTCAGGCTCAATTACGGTCGAGATAGAAAACGCTAGTCGAAGCTGCATGCCGGTCGAATAGGTTCGCACAGGCATGCTCAAGAAATTGCCCAATTCGGAGAATTCCTCAATCTCCGCCTGTTTCGCGGCCATCTCTTTCCTCGAAAATCCCAATAGCGCTCCGCGAATGCCAATGTTTTCTCGCCCAGTAGCTTCGGGATCTATTCCCAGTGAAATGTTGATTAGCGACGTGCATTTGCCCTTAATCGCTATGCTGCCGACTGTGGGATGATATACACCACTCATAACTCGTAAGAGTGTGGTCTTGCCGGAGCCGTTATGACCCACAAGGCCAAGCCGTTCGCCCTCGTGGAGGTTGACGTTAATATCATCCAAGCCTCGAATAACGACAACTCCGTCAGAGTTCGAGCCAATCGTTCCGCCGGTTGCCAAGCTCATGACCTGACTCTTCAGCGATCTACCTTTCGCATTGTAAATCGGGAAATCTACGGTGACATTTTCGAGTATCAGCGACGACATGTTAACCTTCGAGAACGTATTCAGAATAGAAACTAGAGCCAATAGGTGACGCGGGCGCGATAGCGATCGAGAAACAATAGTGCTGCTACCCAGCCAACGATTGCCATGCCTACTACGACTCCCCAGTTGAGAAGCGTACCAGTACCCCCAAGGAGGGGCTCTCGTATCACACTTACCAAGTGATAGAACGGATTGAAATCGAGCACCAAAGCCGATCTATCAGATGGCAACTGATGCGGCTGCCACATTATTGGTGTTACATACAGTCCTACTTGCATGATGTTTTGAATAATTTGCGTCAAATCACGATATCGCGTGCAGACTACAGAAAGAATGATCATCATCCATAGCAGATTGGCCGAGACCAAAACAAAAGCCGGAATGACGAGAAGCGCTTCAAAGTTAACAAACTTTCCAAAACTTAATAAGACGATAGGAAAAATGACCATGTTGTGGAACAATATTATCGAGTTTCTCCACCAGGTTCGCAATATATAGGTAAAGAAAGGCAGCGGTAGCTGCAGCATCGTTTCGGCGTTGGAAATAAAACTAGTGCAGCCCTCGCTTATAAGCTGAGAATAGTATCCCCACATTATAATCCCCACGCAAATAAATGGCAGGAATTCCGACATGGGGGATCGGAAAATTGTTCCAAAGACCAATCCGAGGGCGCCGATCAAGACTCCCATGTTGATAGTCAACCAGAATGCGCCGATGCTCGAACGTCGGTAGCGTTGAGCTACATCTTGCCAACCTAGGAGCGCCGCCAATCGGAAGTTGATAACTGATCGGACAACGTCTTTCCATGCGGTTATTCGCTGCACATTCGATGGGGCCATTTGTGATTTTATCTTTCGTTGGACTTATTGCGAGCTCAATTGCCTGTGCCTATAGACGCATTCGCTCCGGGGTTCAACGCACAGCGCGTTGGAACGATCGTCGCGGTGACCTGCCACGGAACTTTCATCCACGGCGATTAGAGCGTCGGCGGATTTTGAGCCGCCCCCCAAAAAAAATGGGCCGGCGCAGGCTAGAGTTTTCCGGCTTCTGAACCGTCCTAGGTTTCTGGACCAGCGTAGGCTGGAGTTTTCGGTCTTCAATCAGGGAAGCGGACGAGTGGACTTAAGAGCGCACTGAGCAATTCATGGGACATGCAATTTTGCTGACGGGACCAGAGCGGCGTCGGCGATGGTCAGTGGAAGATCGCGTGCAGATAGGCTTTCGCGGCGGGCGCGGTGGTTTCCGAAGTTGCACGTCGCTTCGAGGTTTCGACTGGCACGATCGATACATGGCGACGCAGGCTTTGGTCCAGCAGGCGGAGCCCGCCTTTGTGCGTGCCAAGCTTGTTGACACCGCCAGCCGCGATGCGATCGAACCGGCCTTGTTGCTGGACTTCCCGACGGGCGTGAAGGTGAGAATTGGCTCTGCCGCGCCAACCGAACTTGCGGCCGCGGTCATGCGAGCGCTCAAATGATTCCGATTAGGCGTCGTCTGGCCGGGTGCCCAATAGGCCACGGCGCGCTAACCAAGCCGGATGGCTGGCCCGCTAGTTCGCCTTCACCAGATATTGCGGAAACAGCTCGGGATTATTGAAAGCAGCCTGCTGGATGGTAATCGTATCATTCGACTTAATGCGTGGCTCGATGAAGCCTCTGACGATTTCGCCGATCGGGTTGACGGCTCCGACGATCAGGAAGGCCGCCAACGGCCATGTCCACCGCCAACTCTTCCCGAGAATGGTCTCGGCCGAATGGACCGCGAGAACGGACAAGGCAGGGATGCCGCCGCGCATCATCAGGTCGTTGTAGAATCCGACGCGGGTAAGCGACAGCGCCGTCAGGAAGACGAGGCAGGTGACGACTGGAACCGCGACTGAGCGGTTTGCCCTAACGATGCATGCACCTAGGATCCAGAATTCCAGCAGCAGGAACAGGAAGAATATTGGAACGGTGAAATAGCGGTCTATCCAGCCGGCCGCCATCGGCAGGCTGGTGGCTCCCTGCGACAGGAGCCAGAAAATCGGGATAAATAGCAGTATCGCTGCGCCGACGTTCTGGATCGTGAGCGCCTGCTTGATGCCAGTCTTGGTAAGCGCGATGATCACCACGGGCGCCATGCCGATCAGCACGAACGGCGACCAGGCGGCGATCGCCGCAGCGATCGTCATGCCGTTCCGCACCGACCTTTTCGGGTATCGGAGGAAGAGCGCTGCGCCGATCCATGCCGGGATCGCATGCTGCGGCGTCCACAGAAGGCTGGTGACATTTGCCGGGCTCTCGGCGAAGCCGGCCCACCATTCGATATGGAAGATGGGGCCGAACCGGTATTGCGTGATAGCGTATCCGACGATATCAGCACCACTGAACAGTAGGAAGATTGCGCAGGCTGATGACTGCTCCTTCCAGCTCTTCGCGTCGCGAAAGGCGATACGCAGCGCGACGAAAAGCCCTGCCGCAGTCCAGACGAAGCTTGCATAGGAAACGGACCACTTGCCAATTGCCTTCCCGACAAGCGCTGGAACCACATACCAGGCGAGCGGATAGCGTAGCGAATAGGTGCCATCATCTAGCTGCACCTTCGGTGGCCACGGTTGATCGACCAGCAGATTGAACAGAGCGTAGTGCTTTTGCCAATCCGAGTTTTGACCTAGCGGCGGCGCGATGCCCGATAGAAAAACGGCCAGAAGCGATATCGCGAGGATGGTTAGCCAATCCCTCCCATAGAAGGCGCTTTCGTCACCGCTGTTGCGCGCAAGAAGCGCAATTGAAAGCGTCGCGCCGCAGGCACCGCTGACGACAGTCGGCCAATGACTGAATCCTAGAAGGAAGATGACGGCAGGAAACAGTAGATAGAGCACCGCTGCCGGGAACATGTGATCCGAACTCTGATGGGATGATCGCATCGCTGGTGAATGGCCTAGCTGGTGCTCAATTGTCGATGGTAAGGCACCTATCACGAGTCACAGAGCGAAGAAAGATTAACAATTATGGAGCGAGCGAAATTCTTCGCTGCGGTGCAAAACCCAATTTTGGGAGAGAAACTGTCGCAGACCCACGCAGCAATGCGGAGAGCGTCAGGATCTGTGCCAGGTCGCCTACACCCTTGCCACCCCGATAATCGAGACGGGCGGGTCATTTGTCCCGATCGATGAGAACCTGAATTATAGCGCCCTTGGCTTGCGAGAGACGTTCCCGAAGTACTTCACACGCCGGCACAAGCCACCGCCTATGCCAGGCAGCCCCGGAGGATCGCCAATCGGCCTACGCCAACTGCATGGGCAATTGCAACGAGGCCAGCAACGACGGCTGGCGGAATCGTGGCCGTGGCTTCGTTCAGATCACCGGCAACGACGACTACTCCAAGTTCTCGAAAATCCTTGGTGTGGAGATCCTCGGCAATCCTGATCTGGCCTTCAACGGCGATATCGCGGCAAAGATCATCGTGATCCGCATGCGCGACGGCGTCTTCACCGGTCACGAGCTCTCCAATTATTTCGAACCGGATTTGGCCGATTGGGTCGGCGTCCGGCACATCGTGAGTGGTCAGGACAATGCCCAGCAGATCGCGAACTTCCGTCGGCTCTTCAACACCAAGCGTTGCTACAGGTCTGATTTACAGGTGGCGACGGCAAGCTAAGGCCGCAGAAGTCGGCCATCCCTGGAACGGCAGACAACTAGTAGATTAGCCGGTGGCTAATCAATGGCTGTTGCTACCGCGCAACATACAATCGTGAATAGTTAGAGGACTAAAGCACTTTGACGCTATGTTCGCCTTGCACGTGTACAGCCCCAACGTTATGAAGCGGAAGTTGGGGAATAATTTTATGAAGTATATCATTATATTAGTATTGGTTGCATCTACATTTTTGTTTGTCTGCGATTCGCTGGATGTGAGCGTCAAGTTTCTCGTGTATGGGTTGTTTCTCATGTTCGTCGGTGCCGTTGGTGCTCTTGTCGCCCATGCTTGGCGTGAAGAGGAATAGACCGTAAACCGTCTAATCGGACGCTTACTATGTCGCCTCGCTATCGGAAACGGTCACCTCAAAGGCTGCGCAACCCATCGCCCGTCGTGCAGTTGCTGGAGCGTCGTCTTTGGAAGGGGGCGAGCATACTACCTTATCCATCGCGACCGATTGCGGACAGCTTTGCGTTCAAATGGGGATATTCCCTGAGATCGCGGCCGCTCTCCATTCAATCTGAGATTCGCGACGGATTTGCTTTACTTTGCCAGCTGAGCCTTGATTGCAAGTTGGAACTCCTGGGCGGTCTTGGGATCGGCTGAGCACCATGTCGTTGATGGTTGCGCTATAAGCTGCAGGTCAGCCCGGCCGCGCTTGTGATCACCTAACGCTTCGAGTGCCTGGCCGCGACGCATGCGAAATTCACTACATTGCGCGTAGCCGCCAAGTGCCTGATCAAATTCGAGAACAGCGCTATAGTAGTCTTTGTTACGGAAGTACCATTTGCCGAGAAGACCGTGGGCAAGTGATGCGAGCCGAGCTCCCGTGTAAGCAAAGACGCTTTTGTCTTCCGGCATGAACTCGAGAAAATCCTCAATAAAGTCTCGTTCACTCAGACTGAGATCCGCGTTGACTAGCTCAGAGAGTTGTTCCCTTGGCGCTTTGAACAGATCGTCAGTTTCTTTGCCTCCCATGCCATTCGCAAGTACCTTTCGAGAGCACATTGGTTCTGCAAGTGCACGCTGCCCAAAGGTCCGCCATAGGTCGGCATTTGTCGATATGTCGGCGGGCAGGGGATCTGCAATGGAATGCGCAATAAAGCTGCGCATATGCATTCGATCCTTGGCCTTCGTCAAATCAAGGCACGTCCGGATAATGTTAAAGTAGCCCAGTCGCGCAATCGATGCTTCGGTGCTGGCTGGCTGGTTTAATCGCGATGCGGTCGCAGAAGGATGTCCAGGATTTTGCCTTAAGTACCGCGCCGCGGCGGTACCTTCCTCTGCGCTCGGATCCATCGAAATGGCAGGCAAGCCGTTCGTCGCATTCCCATTTTGGTCGCCATGGCCTCCCTTAAGCGAACTTAAATAAGGATCGGGCGGCGTGGTTGGGCCAATGTAGCGAAGCACTTCGTCTGGGGCCGTAAGTAGCCAATTGAACTGAACCATGAGCTGGACATCATTGGCCTTCGAATCGAATGCTGCTATTCGCAGAAAACCGTCAAGCAGCAGTCTGCGAAATGCCTCTGGGAAAGCATCGAGATTTGGGCCAATCGTCTGCGGTGGAATTGCAGCCCAGATCGCCGATATGGTTTGCGGGTCACTAGCACCCTGCAGCACCGGCGCCCAGGAAACAAGCGAGCGCTCAATTTGCATACGCTGCTGGGGCGATCCTGATCGATATGCCTCAGCGAGGCGATGAAGTTTCTTTTCACGTTCCGCAGCAGGCATCGCCATGAATTGGCGCATGGAAAGCCCATCCGATCTCCTGAACCAGCTCCCGCCGAGGAGCTGGTTGGCGCGATCATGCAGCTCGTTTAACCATTGCAGATTTGGAAGATCGCGCACCAACAAATCAGCGTCTTTCCCGCTACCGCGAAAACCAGCCTGCTCTGAGGAAATCACAAATTTCATCAGGTCGACAAGTTGGCTGTCGGGCAACTGATCATCATTTGCCATAGCTTCAAGGGAAGAGCTTATGACTTCCGAAACAACGGCTTCAACTGGTTTTGCCGGATCAATCTTGGTTTGCCTGAGGGGCGAGAGCATGGTGAGCACTGCGATCACCATCATTACGGAGAAAATGACTTCAGCGGTGTTTATGAGCTTCTCAAAATCGCGCCACCTATTGCGTAGGTAATCGGATCTTGGAACTTTGTTCCACAAGCCACGACGGTCGGCGTCGATCACCCGCTGCACCGCGGCCAATATCGCGAGCCGATCAATGTGAAATGCCAAAATGATGCGTGTGACGAGCAAGACCACAATACTCGCCAAACCGATCCACGGGACGATGTTGCTGATCGGCAGGAAGCTTCCCGCGGCAATCAGGCTCATGAGCGCAAATAGAATGCCGCTCTGCCAGAACAACCCGGCAGACGCCGATCGTGTGGTCGGAACGATCAGAGATTTCCAATCGAACCGGGACGGCCAGCGCTTGTGCTCGACTGCCTCGTTAAAGAATTTTGCGCGCTGGACTGTTTGCAGCGCAACGGTGCGGTCTTCGTTTGGGAAGTTCGGAAGGCCGGTTTTTTCGTCAAAATAAGCAACGCGCCCTGCTGCGCGCCGCTGCAGAATACCGCGTGCGACCTGAGCATGTGCCAGCCACGAGAAATAAAGCATGGCAGCCTGTTGGCCGCAAAGATGGACGAGCTTAGCGGGACGTTCAGCAAATCGGCATTGTTCCTCGACCGTTTCGACGACGGCAGCAAAACTGTGCCCTTGCGCGAACTCGTGTACGGTGTCGTGGCTTTGAAGCGCGGAACCGGGAAGCATCGACGCCACGTATTGACCAACCGCTTCCAGGAACGCTTCGTGATGTAGCAGGCTCAAGTTCGCAGCCGCCAAATCGAACAGTGCCACCCAAGGCTGGATCTCTTGCGCGGCCGGATCGACGCTCCAGGAGCGCTGCTTTCCTTGCGCGATGATATCGTTCAAGCGGTCGAAGACCAATTCGTCATGTTCCCGCCCAATCGTTTCCGGTTGGTGTGCTGGATCAATGGATAGCTTGCGGGAGGGGCCAGATTCGTTCGAGTTCGCTGGTGGGGTACTGTTAGCAGGCGGTCGAGCGTTCTCATTTTCGGCAGGCGAACCCAGAGGCGCACGTGTGGCGTCAATCAGATTTATATCCGACGCATCGATCTCTTCGCGCAAGCCATCCTGATCATTGATGGTGTGCAGCAATATCTGGTTTGCTGTCTGCGCGTTCGCCCAAGCCAAGGCCGCATCTCTGGCACCCACGAGCCTCTGAAACCCTTGCGGATCCTCGTCCGGGCGAAAGTGGCGAAGCCGCCTTGCGTAGGCCCGTCGGATATCATCTTCGTCGTGCGTCGGGGCGATTTGAAGCAGCGTCCAGCAAGTTTCGAGCATGTGATTACAGAGTGGTGCGTTCGAATTGATTCAATGTTTCGCTAAATCTGCGGCGCAAACCGTCCAGATCGTGGTTGGTCTGGTCATTTAGCGCCGCCTCGAATTGCAGAAGTAGCTGAGCGATATGCTCGCGGTCAGATCGCAGGGATTCCGCGAAAAGCCGTTCTGCCCTGGCGATCAAGGAACGGTTTCCCTGCTGATTGCGTGGTGCCAATTTTATTGAGGCGAGCGTCGCGAAGCTTTTGTCGAGCTCCTCGTCACTCAAGTTCGACTGATTGCGAAAGACTTTCCGTTCCAGGAAGCCGGTTGATGTGACCTTCACCTCGACTTCCAGCGCGCCATTGATATCGTAGGTGAAGCGCACGCCAACCGATTCTCTTCCAGCCGGTCCTGCTGGAACCGGAACACTGACTGTTCCAATCCGGACATTCTGCGACGGACGCATGTGTTCCCCCTGCAGGACATCGATATCGACACGGGTCTGGCCGTTCGCAATCGTACGGTAGCTATTTTCCCTGCTGATCGGCACCACCGCATTTCGGTCAATGATTGGTGAGAGGATAGCACCGTCAGGCGCTCGGCGATCCATGACGGAGGTGCCTAAGGTGAAGGGGCAAACATCGGTCATGATGACTTCGTCGAGGGCACCTCGGCGGTGCTTCAAGCCGGCCTGAACTGCGGCGCCGAGCGCAATGGCATGATCAGGTCTCGGATGCGCCAAAGGAAAGCGGCCAAACAGCCTCGTGACCAGGCTGCGGACAAGCGGCATTCGGGTCGCGCCGCCCACCAGCACGATCTGATCTATCTTGGTGGGGTCGACGCGGGCGTCACGGATGGCGCTTTCGATTGGCGCGCGCATCCGTCTGATGAGTGGAGCGGAGGCTTCCTCGAAGGCAGCTCGCGTCAACTCACCGGCGCAGGTCGCGCGACCGAGCGTGAATTCGTAAGTTGCCTCAGGCCATTCCGATAGAGCAAACTTGAGGGCTTCAGCTTCGCGCGACAGTCGGGCATGCTCAGATGGCTCGAGCCTTTCCTCGTCGAGTTCATGTCGCTTGAGCAACAATTTCACAATCAAATCGCGAAAATCGTTGCCTCCTAACAGGGAATCGCCCGCTGACGCTCGAATTTCCATGACATTCTCATATTTATGCAGAAGTGACACATCGAAGGTTCCTCCGCCGAGATCGAGGATGAGGAAACGTCCGTCACCGGCCGCTTCCAACCCATGTGCTAACGCGGCGGCAGTAGGCTCATTAATCAATCGCTCGACCTTCAAGCCGGCCAGTTGTGCCGCATGGAGCGTGGCCTTGCGTTGCGGATCGTTGAAATAGGCCGGTACAGAAATGACGGCTTCGGCGATGACCTCGCCGAGCTCGCTTTCAACGTCATTCTTGAGCGACTTCAATACGAGCGCCGATAGCTCCTCGGCGCGCCAAGTCTTTCCAGCCAACTGGACACCTTTGGCGCTACCCATCCAGCGCTTGAAAGAGGTAACAGAACGGTCTGGATGCGTGATCAGGCGATCGGCGGCAGCGCGGCCGACTAAGATCACACCGTCTTCGGCCACGCTGACGGCTGATGGTGTCAAAGCTTCACCAAGCGCATTGGTAATCAGACATGCCTTATTTTCGGACCAAACTGCCACCAACGAATTGGAAGTGCCGAGATCAATGCCGACAATTGCCATCAATACCTCGCGTGCAAGTGGAAAAGATTGAGGGAGCGATCACTGTTGGATAGCAAACAGGTGTAAAACGACTGTGCAGTTGCAACCGCCAAATTGACTCGAGCGAGGTCTATCTGCTTGGAACCAGCGACCAGGGCCGCGATAAAATTTCGCGACCGATTTTCGGGTCACGCCTTATTCTCGTGGTAGTCGGGCTGGTCGCTGTGGCGGCCGCACCTGCTCCTTGAAGACGCAATTTCGGCACTCGACGCCTCAGTGTTAGCCGAGCTGCTGAAACTACTTGAACAGGTATGCTAGGAGCGCGGTCTGACCTACGGCTATGGCTGTCACGATCTCGGTGTTGTCACCCTCATGTGTGACCGCGTCGCTATCATGGATCACGGCAAGGTCACTGAGGCGCTAACCGCAGGGGAACTCGTGGAGGGCAGGGTGAAAGAGGACTACAGCCGCCACTGATGTCGGCGAGTAAGGGTTTCGTGCGTGCCGCTTGAGACTGGATGCGCTCACCAGCTTCTATGGCACCGCCCGGGGAGGCGCCAGGAACTGCTCGTCGGCCCCCGCGGCGGTCAGCCGGTAACCACCCGATCTGTACTTGTCAGGCCCACGCGCGCTGACGTGGTAGAACGCTCTTCACAATTCCAAACCCAATCCTTTGCTGAGGCTGCGTTTCAATTCGTAATCCCGCGAACGTTCGGCGCTTCGAGCACGATCGACAATGCC
>NZ_JARFYN010000010.1 GCF_030272695.1 Martinezella calliandrae | reverse complement strand
GATCCTGGCGTTGATCCGGTATATCAAGGAGGAACTGCTGCTGGTGCTCGGCACGTCGTCTTCGGAAGCCGCGTTGCCGGGCCTGATGAACAAGATGGAGCGCGCCGGCTGCAAACGCTCCGTCGTCGGTCTCGTCATTCCGACGGGCTATTCCTTCAACCTCGACGGCACCAATATCTACATGACGTTGGCAGCGCTCTTCATCGCCCAGGCAACCGATACGCCGCTGACGTTCGGCGACCAGATCCTGTTGCTGCTGGTGGCAATGCTGAGCTCGAAGGGGGCTGCTGGCATCACCGGCGCCGGTTTCATTACGCTCGCCGCCACGCTTTCCGTCGTCCCTTCGGTTCCGATTGCTGGCATGGCGCTGATCCTCGGTATCGACCGCTTCATGTCGGAATGCCGCGCGCTGACCAACCTCGTCGGCAACGCGGTGGCGACCGTCGTGGTCGCGCGCTGGGAAAATGAGCTTGATCGGTCGAAATTTTCCGCTGCCATGGCCGGGCAAATGACCAGCGACCTCGGCACGCCCGCGCTGCAACCTGCCGAATAACGGCGCCACCCTTATCTTTGGAAAATGAAAAAAAGGGCCTCCCTCTCAGCGGAGGCCCTTTTCAATTCTTTAGTTCCGCGCCTTCACCCGATCGCCAGCAGCACCTTGCCGCGTGATCGCTGCGAAGCGACGCGCTGAAGGGCAGCTTGCATGTCGGCAAAGTCAAACACCTGATCCCTGACCACCCTCAACGATCCGGCGTCGCATAATCCGGAGATCGATCCGAGACGTGTCGCATCGGTCTGGTGGAAGACGAATGCGCCGCTCACCCCGTGCGCGACGGCGAGAATCTCGTCGGGTGGCGAGACGATACTGACGAGCATTCCGCCGGGACGCAGGATGGAGAAGGACCGCTGCTGCGTTTCACCACCGATCGTGTCCAGCACGATATCGACGTCGTCCAGATCGGCGGCAAAGTCTTGCGTTCGGTAGTCGACCGCGCGCAACGCCCCAAGCTCGCGGACGAGATCGGCATTGGCAGCAGAGGCAGTCGCGATGACGCGCGCGCCGGCGACCCTCGCAAGCTGGACGGCAAAACTCCCGACGCCGCCGGCGGCGGTGTGGATGAACACAGTCTGCCCCCGCTCGAGATGGGCGGTCTCGAAAAGGGCCTGCCAAGCCGTAGCCGCCGCGGTGGGCAGGCCGGCTGCCGTTTCGAGCGAAAGACTCGTCGGGGCAGCGGCTACCTGGCTTACCGGAACGGCGGCGAATTCGGCGAAAGCGCCGCCGCGTGTTGGGGCGGGGCGGGCGATCACCCTGTCGCCGGGACGCCAACGGGCCGCAAGCGGGCCGGCCTGTTCGACCGTCCCCGCGAGATCGGTTCCCGGGATATATGGAAAGGTAAGTGGGAAATAAGCAGCGGCATGGCCCGTGATGAGCTTCAGATCGAGCGGATTGACGCCTGCCGCAGCTACCCGGATGAGGACTTCATCCGGGCCGACGTCTGGCACCGGAATATCCTCGGCCACCACGCTCGCGATATCGCCATAGGTATGAAGGCGCATCGCTTTCATAGCGCGCCCTCGGCAGTGCCGCCCATTGCTGGAGGCCAAGCGCCGACCTGCTGCAGCATCCAGAACCAGTCTTCCAAATGCCAGGTGTGGGTGATCCGGCCGTTTTCGAGATGATGGAATTCGTGCAGCGGAATGCTGACGGTCTTGTTGGTCGGTGCGATGCCGAACCATTCGCCCTTGTGCGTGCCGGTGATGAGCGCGCGTACGCCGGCTCGGCCGGGCGCGCCGATGATTTCCTTGATGGTGATCTTCATATCCGGAAAGGCAGCGATGAAGGCGCCGATAATGGGCTTCAGCCCAGCCGGACCGGGTCCCTGGCCAGGCGCCAGCGGGATATCTTGCCAGTCCGACGTGACCGCCTCATCCAAGAGGTCGGGGTTTTTGTCGCTGAAGGAGCGATAAAGGGTCTCGATAGACTTCCGCTCGGCCGCGGTCAGCCCCGTGGCGGGGAAAGCATGTTCTGTTTGGTTGCTCATGATGTCTTGATCCTGTTCGATCGGCGGGAAGGCCGCCGAACAAAATCTAAGAGCCGTCGCATCATGATTGAAATCGATAGTTCATATGTGGCATCATCCACCCCATGGATTTGCATGGTATCGACTTGAACCTTCTCGTCGCCTTCGACGCCTTGATGGCGGAACGGAATGTCACGCGAGCGGGCGCCCGGATCGGGCGGACACAGCCGGCCATGAGTGCGGCTCTAGCCCGCCTGCGGGCGCTTCTGCGCGATGAGCTATTTGTGCGCGGCCCGAAGGGGCTGCAGCCGACGCCACGGGCACTCGACCTCGCCGAGCCGCTTTCCCATGCGCTGGCGCATATTCAGCGGACATTGGAATTCACGCAGGAATTTGTTCCGTCGGCCTCGGCTGCGACCTTGACGCTCGGGCTTTCCGAACATCCAAGCCATGTCCTGCTGCCGCGTTTAATTGCGGCACTCGGCCGGCAGGCACCCGACATCAGCCTGCGGTTGCGCGAATTTACCGCGCGAGACGATGCGATCGCGATGCTGGACGCCGGCGAAATCGATGTCGCCGTCGGCGTCCCGCCGACAGCGACCGGACGGATATTGACGCGGCCTATCTTCCAAGAAAGCTTCGTCTGTATCCTCAGAAAGGATCATCCAGCCGCTTTGGGTCCATTGACACTCGACCGATTCCTGACGCTCTCGCACCTCCTGGTTTCCCCGGAAAACGAACGGTTCGGTCATGTCGATGCGGAGCTCGCAAAAAGCGGCCTCAAGCGCAAGCTCGGATTGACGTTGCCGCAAATGTACATGGCTCCCGTTCTTGTCGCTTGTTCCGACATGATTGCGACTGTGATGACAGGCGTCGTCGAGGCTTCGGGCAGGGGGCAAGAGCTCGTCGTTCTGCCCCCGCCTCTGCATCTTGCGCCAATACCCTTCGTGCTTTCCTGGCATCGGCGCAACGATGCGCATCCGGCCCAGCGGTGGTTTCGTGACTTCATCGCCACGTTGAAGTGAGATCGTCGCGTTGAACTCGGCTGGAACATCGATGGCCACCGGGCGTTAGCCAAAAGAGCTGCAAGCCGTGCCAAACGGACATGATGGTGCTGAAGAACATGGAGATTTTTCCGTTTTCTCTCCGTGGCCGACGAAATGGCAGGCGAGCTTCCGATCCATCCGGTCTGCAGCTCCGCACTCTCAACGATGGAGAACGGCATGGACGAGAACCTGAAGCTTTATCGACTGGTTCCAATCGCAGCCGCCGCCGATCCCAATTGGCTGGGCGCGAAATCACATGGGGAAGTGCTGGTCGCAGCCCGCACCCCTGGGGACGCCCGCATTGTCGCAGCCGAACGCGAGCTGGACTTCATGGACATCGACGCTGCACCGGCGGAAGACAAGACGACCGTCATGGCGAGCGTTTTCCGCAACGAAAAACTCTATACGGTTATCGAGGTAGGCAATGGCAGGACACATCACCAGCGTGGTGTCGTCAGCGGCAGGATCGGTGTCGACACCATCATCTCCACGCAAATCTGAAACATCGTGCCGGTCAAGTGGGCGGCTACTCTTTGCGGCATTGATGGTGGCGATGGCCGGAGCCGTATCTGCGCAACAAATGCCAACCAGTGACCCTTGTGCGGCAACGGGTACCAACAGCCAGGCCGAAGGTGGGAAAACTGCGCCACGTTCTCCGGATAGCACCGGCCAAAAACTTGCTGATTGCGGCGGTGTCCTAAAACCGCCGGCGACCGGTGACAATGCAATGGAAAAGCCGGCGCCGCGTGATGGTAAGACACCGGTGATACCGCCCAGCAACGAGCTGGACACCCAAGAAAACAACAGGCCGCAAGGCAAGTGAAGGCGTCGAGACGCTCCTATGGCTTGGGTTCGGGTTGCTGGATGGTCTTCTGAGCGACCGTGGAGTCCTTGCTATTGATTCCAGTCACATACGGCTTGATGACGACGAGGCTGAGAACCGAGGCCACCATCAATGCCAGTATGATGATCAGCAATGCGCGCATCTGCGTCTTCGCTTCCTATCGCGGCCTGCGGATGCAGAGATTGCTGTCATGACCGCTGATGCCGCTCACTTGGCGGGAATGTGTTTCGGCCCGTCGCTTGGATTCGTCGCTTTCGACCGATCCTTCGATGAGAACGCGACCGCTGCTGACCGAAACGAAGATGCTGGCGTGATCCAGCAGTGGGTCTTCCTTCAATCTCTCCCGAATCTCCGCGAGGATCTCTGCATCGGGCCGCCACTGCGTTTCGGAGAGCTTGAACGGGTTTCTCTTAGCCTCAGCGTTATGTTCTTTGTGCCGGCGTTGCATGACCGCCTCCCTTCGTTGGCTCATGAAGCGCAACAAGGAAAACGCCATAAGGTTCCATGTCTGCGTTCGGCCCCACTTATCGCCCCGTCAGAACTCCGCGCAGCAAAAAGCCGGCGATCCCGCCGATTGCCAGCACCGTGGCATTGCGCATCGTGTGATGCTCTCGCGGTCGCGAAGCCCTCACGGCCTCTGCGATCCGGCCGGCGGCAGCGTCCAAGGCTTTCATGCGCTGACTTTCACAATCCTTGGTATCGGCCGACCGCGAATCGTCGGTGCCCGGCTCGTAATAGGCATATTTCGCTTCTCGTGTGTCGGCGCCCGACCCGTCAATGTCTGCGGAACCGCCAGCCGCCTGATCGAGCGCTTGTCGGGTGCGTATATCGGCCTTGCCGGCGCGGGCTTTCCTCGGTTCCATCTGTCTCATTTTGACCATGACATCCTCCTGTCTTTCAAAGGCAAACCGTCGCCGGCCAAGAATGTTCCGAGGCAGCCAACCCATGGTCAGTTCGTCGTTGTCAACATCTCGAAAGACACGACCTTGTAGTGCTCTTCGATAGAAGCGAGCAGTTCCTGCGCGCCGCCACTGGCACCGGCGTGCTTCCATCGCACTTGATAGGAGGCAAGGATCGCCGCATCGGGCTCTTTTATCGACTTGCCGATGAAACAAAAGGAATATCCGAGCGGATCAAATGCTGCTTGGATCTTGGCGATATCGGCGCTCTGGGCATGCTCGATCACCACGTGTGCCTTTTGTCGATGCGATATCAGCTCGTCGAGCCATTTGAAGGGCGACAGCACGATAAACGCCGCCACGGCTGCAGCGGACCCAACGACCGCCTGGCCACCACCGATACAAAGGCCAATCGCCGTCATGATCCAGAGCGTTGCGGCTGTCGTCACGCCGGTGACCAGATCCCCGCGCTTGAGAATGGCGCCGCCACCGATAAAGCCGACTCCTGTCAAAACGCCGAGCGGAAAGCGCAGGATGTCCATTGAGACAAATGACTGGGGTGATTTGCCCGTCACGGAGAGCAGCAGGTTGGCCTGGATCATGGCCAGGCATGCCGCCAACCCGACCAGGATCGTCGTCCGAAACCCGGCGGCATGTCCGCCGGCCTCGCGATTGAGCCCAATCAGCCCGCCGGCGGCAATGACCAGTAGGAGGCGCGTCGCAATCTCCATCCATGTCGGGGTCAAGGGCATGGTCTCGATCATCGTGCTTGGCATCGCAGCCTCCTCCCGTTCGTTTCTTGGCCGCTTTCGAATGCCGGAACAAAGCTGGAGGGATTTCGTTCCGTTCCCAAGGAGGTGAAAGGGCTCTTGCGATAGCCCGCCTGTCATTTCAGGAGCCGCCATTTCAGGAGCCCGCCATTTCGGGAGAATGCGCATGACCATAACTGCAAAAGATATCGTCTCCGTTCTCGGCCCCATCGACGAGACCCTGATGGCGGACGTCTTCGCAACCGGGGCAACACTCGGGGAGCTCGCGGAAGCCTGGGCCTGGGTCAACAATGACGAGGCGCTGATTGGTGAGGGTAGGACGCTGCCAAGCGGCAGGGTGGCTGAGCTTGTCGAACTGCTTTCGCCCCGTGAAAACGACGAATTCGAGATGTAATTTCGAATATCCGCGAGGCGGCTGGAACTGATCGACGCTTCGCTTGTTGTTGTAGCGGGCTCTCAGAAGAGGGCCGCGACCAGTGGGGAGCCGGGCGCCGCCCGATCTAAGGTCGCTAAAGGATGTGTCCTGCGGTTAAAGCCCGGACACCGGCGTCCGATCATGGAGGAACCAATGAAAGTTCGAGACGCCATGACGCACGATGTGCGCATCACCAATCCCGACGAGACGATCCTAGAGGCCGCAAAGACGATGGCGGATCTTGATGCCGGTATCCTGCCGGTCGGCGACCATGATCGTTTGGTCGGCATGATCACCGATCGTGATATCGCCATCCGCGGCATCGCCAGGGGCAGGGGCCCGGACGCGAAGGTCCGCGATGTTATGACATCGGAAGTCAAATATTGCTTCGACGATCAGGAGATCGATGAGGTCTGCCGTAACATGGGCAATATCAAGGTTCGGCGTCTGCCCGTGCTGGATCATAGCAAGCGGCTGGTCGGTATCCTGTCGCTCGGTGACATCGCTGTCGCCCAAGGCAATGGTGCAGCCAGCGAAGCGTTGAAGAGCATTTCGCGCCACGGTGGCGAACATAGCCAAACGACGTGAACCTGGGAATGTTTCGGTCGTGGAGACAGCCGACGATGCACGGACGTCTTCGCATGGTAGAAAAGCAGATCGCCGGGCGCGGCATTCGCGATCCGGCGATACTAGACGCCATGCGCCGAGTGCCACGGGAAATGTTTGTCGAGAAGGGCTTCGAGATGTTTGCCTATAACGACTGCCCACTGCCGATAGGCCATGGGCAGACGATCTCGCAGCCCTACATGGTCGCGCTGATGGTCGAGGCGGCTGAAGTCAAGTCCACCGACAAGGTTCTCGAAATCGGCGCCGGGCTCGGCTATGCGGCTGCCATCCTCAGCCGCATAGCCGCTCATGTCATCGCCGTGGAGCGCCACGCCTCTCTGGCGGCGGGAGCGGCCGAACGACTGTATCGTCTCGGCTATGACAATGTCGATTTGCGTTGCGGAGACGGTTCGAGGGGATGGCCGGAAGCGACGCCCTTCGACGCCATCCTGGTCTCCGCCGCTGCCCCGGAGGTGCCTCGGGTCCTGAAAGAGCAGCTGGCGATCGGCGGCAGGCTGATCATCCCGGTGGGGCCGGAGGAGAGCAGGCAGACGCTTCTGAAAATCCTGCGAAAAGGCCCGGATGATTTTGCGACCCAAAATCTCGGCGCCGTAATTTTCGTGCCGCTGATCAGCGAGCGGGGCGGAACCGAAGACTATCGTTGATCAGATCGCTTCACCCGCAACACCAAAACGCCGAGATCAAACTTGGTCCGCGTGACTGAGCGTCGCGCCAAACACGCATTCGTCTCCTGCCTTGCTCGTCCCGCAAACCTTGCAAGCGCGTGCAAATGCCGCACAGCCCAACCGCACCCATCAACAGCCTTTTTCATAAAACTGTCACTGCGGCGGCTCACATGATAGTGCAAGCAATTGCATCATTAGGTGGAGTCGCCGGCGAGCAGGGAGAATGGCGTGTCGCAGAAAGTGTTCGTGAGCGCACAGGAAGTGGCTGATCGCGCCGGGGTCTCCCGCTCGGCCGTGTCGCGCGCGTTCACGCCGGGGGCGAGCGTGTCGCCCGAGACGCGACGGAAGGTGCTGGAGGTAGCGGACGCACTTGGCTATCACGTCAATCACCTCGCTCGCGGGCTGATGCGCAACGAAAGCGGCATCGTCTGCCTGATCGTGTCCGATTTGGCCTCGCCTCATCGCTCCGGCTTGATCAAGGTGCTGACGCAGGAATTACAACACAGCGGCAAGATTGCCATGCTCGTCAACACCGATCTTTCGGACGGCAGTGTCGACCTGGCGCTGCGCCAAGCGATCCGTTACCGCGCCGACGCCTCGATCATCCTCTCGGGAATGCCGGACAAGTCCATCACGCAGCTCTGCCTGAAGAGCGGTCAGCGCCTAATATTGATCAATCGCGACGACGAGCAGGATGGACCCTTCCGGATCAATCTCGACGACGAAGAGGCGGCCGGTCGCATCCTGACCGCCTTCCTTCGCGCCGGCTGCCGCAAGCTGGCCTTTGCCAATTCGCAAGCTGGCACGCCAAGCCTCATGGCACGGGAGAGCGGCTTCGTTGCCGCGGCGAGGGCGCAGGGCCTTGATGTTGTCGTCGAGCGCTATGGCTGGACCAGCTATGAAAGCGGCAGGGTTCTTGCGCAGCGGCTTCTCACCCGGAGCCAGCGGCCGGATGCCGTCTTTTGCGCCACCGACCTGCTTGCCTGCGGTTTTATGGATGCTGCCCGCCACCAGTTTTCCATCTCTGTTCCCCAACAGCTCTGCGTCGCCGGTTTCGACGACATCGAGCATGCCTCCTGGGCATCCTATCAGCTGACGACCTTTGCCCAGCCACTCACCACTATCGCTCGGGAGGCCGTTTCCTGGCTCGAAAGTGGGCCGGTCGCAAACCCGGAAGGACGGGCGTCCGCCATCCGCCTTCATGCCGATCTCGTTTGGCGCGGCACAATCAGGGGTGGCTGACGACATGGCACCTTCGATCCAGTCGCGGACGAAATCCATCGGAGGATCGGACAGGTTTCTGTCCGATCTCGCCCTCCATGCCGCAGCATTGTTTCACGGTCCCGCATACGAACAATATGCGGCGATCTGTTACCGCAGACACCCCGAACTCGATATGCTGGAAGTGCTTGTCGTCACCAGCCGCCAAAGCGGGCGCTGGATTATTCCGAAGGGCTGGCCGATAAAGGGGAAAAAGCCGCACGAAGTTGCCGCGATAGAGGCTTTCGAGGAAGCCGGTGTGCGCGGCAAGATCAAGAAGAAGCCGTTTGGCTATTTCACCTACCTCAAACAACTTGACGACGGAAACCGCGTTCCCTGCGTCGTCCAACTGCACCTTCTTGAAGTCGAAAAGATCTGCGAGAACTATCCGGAAAGGGGGCAGCGCAGTATCGATTGGGTCTCCTTCACCGAAGCTGCCAGCCGTGTGCGCGAACCCGAACTCAAGGGCCTTTTCCTGATTGCCGAGCGCAAACTCAGGCGGACAAAGGCGAAGAAGTAGCGTTCGCTACACCGGCCCATGAACGCTGCTTTTCGATCCCTGATGATCTGCGACAGGGCGACCGCCTCGCGCCGTTCGGCCAAATATTCCAGGATGTCGAGGGTACGACCGGCGCTCTTTACCTCGGAGTTCATATAGGTGAACGACACCCCGTTATTGATCAATTGATTGGCTAGTAACAGTTTTGCCTGGAAAAATGACCGGCAAGAGCGGCGCAATGCGACAGTTCTATCGGTGCGCAATTGCCCTTTCACTTTAATACCAGTATAGGTCCAGATAGGTCTTCGGAAAAATATGATCTGTCGAAACTTGAGACGGGAGCGCGCATGACGACGGATGGGTTGATCGAACTCGTCAGCAGGGAACTGGAAGCAACGGCACTAGGCCTGCCGCTCTACAAGCGGCTGAAGGCGGCGATCGAAACTGCGATCCTGTCGAACGTGTTGAAGGCTGGCGCGGTCTTGCCCGGGGAACGCGTTCTGGCCGATACGTTGCAGCTCTCTCGTGTGACCGTGCGCAAGGCGTTGGCGCTGCTCGAGGAGGAAGGCTTTCTCAACCGCCGCCATGGCTTCAAGACGGAAGTTGGGTCGCGCGTCGAAAAATCCTTGGCGACGCTGACAAGTTTTTCCGAAGACATCATCGCCCGCGGGCTTGTTCCGGGATGTGTTTGGCTTTCCAAACAAATAAGCCGGCCTTCTCCAACCGAGATGATGGCTTTGGGTGTTGCCGGAAACAGCAATGTCGTGCGCATGAAGCGTATCCGGACTGCCGATGGCGTACCGATCGCCGTCGAGATTTCGGCGGTACCGGTTCGCTTCCTGCCCTCGGCAGAGATGGTCAAGGACTCGCTCTATGACGCCCTGGAGGCACGCGGATTCCTACCGCAACGGGCCATTCAGAGAATGCGGTCGCGTGCGGCATCCGCAGAGGATGCGCAGCATCTTCATTGCGACCCGGGGGCCCCGCTGCTGATGACCGAGCGCCGCTGCTTCCTTGCCGACGGACAGATCGTCGAATATTGCGAGAGCCGCTATAAAGGCGATGTCTATGACTTCGTCTTCGAACTGCAGCGATGATACCAGTCATAAACTGGTTGTAATCTGGTATTTTCCGATTATCGTGGCGCGGAAATGGAGTGCCACGATTGCAGCGCGACGACATCCAGAACAGCCTCATCGTTTCCTGCCAGCCGGTTCCCGATGGGCCGATGGATGCGGCAGATTTCGTCATCGGATTTGCAAGAGCCGCCGTTGATGCCGGAGCAAGGGCTTTGCGGATCGAATCCGTTGCCTATGTGAAGGCCGTTCGTGCGGCCGTCTCTGTCCCGATCATCGGCATCGTCAAGCGTGATCTCGAAGAAAGTCCGGTACGCATTACCCCGTTTGTGGCGGACGCCGAGGCGCTCGCGGATGCGGGTGCTGATATCGTTGCCTTCGACGCCACGGACCGAGTTCGTCCAGCCTCCATCGAGGCATTGGTGAAGGTGGTGGCGGCGAAGGGCAAGCTGACCATGGCCGATTGTTCGAGCCTTGAGGATGCACGCCACGCCTTGGCGGCGGGTGTCGATTTCGTCGGCACGACTCTTTCCGGCTATGTCGGCGGCCCTGAGCCCGTCGATCCCAATCTCAGTCTCATCGCCGAGATGCGGCAGCTCACGCCCTATGTGATTGCCGAGGGCCGCATCCGCACGACGGAGCAAGCCGCCGCAGCGGTAAAGGCCGGCGCCTTCGCCGTCGTCGTCGGCTCGGCGATTACCCGCACCGAACATGTGACCTCATGGTTTCATGAGGCGGTGGCGAAAGCCTATGATGCCAAAAGCCCTGGAACCGTCCTTGCCATTGACATCGGCGGCACGAAGACCATGGCCGCGCTCGTCAGGGGCAGCGACGTTCTCGACGAGATAACTGTTGCGACCGCGCGGGAAGAAGGCCCCGACGCATGGCTTGCAGCCATCGCCGACAGGGTCGGGATATGGAAGGATCGTTATTCCCGTGTCGGCATCGCGGTGACCGGCTTCGTTCAGGACGGCCGATGGTCGGCGCTCAATCCGGCGACGCTTGCCATCCCCGACCAGTATCCGATTATCGAAAAGGCTCTGGCTGTCTTCGGCAAACCGGTCTTTGCGGCCAATGACGCGCAAGCCGCCGCCTGGGGAGAATACAGCTTCGGTGCCGGAAACGGCGGCGACGTGGTGTTTCTTACCATCTCCACGGGCATCGGCGGCGGGATCGTCATCAATGGTCGTCCGCTTGCCGGCCTTGCCGGTCATTTCGGGCTGATCCGCGGCCCATCAGAAGGGAGTTTTCCGCTGGAAGACCAGACATCGGGCCGGTGGATCGCCTCGGAAGCTCTCAAAGCCGGGCACAAGGCAACCGCCGCCGAGGTTTTCGACCTTGCGGAAAAAGGTGCGCCCTGGGCCAAGGCGATCGTTTCGCAATCGGTGCTCCGGGCCGCCACGCTCTGCCGCGATATTCAGATGATGCTCGATCCGGACCAGATCGTCGTCGGCGGCGGCATCGGGCTTGCAAAGGGCTATCTAGACCAGATGCGAAAGGAGCTTGCCGGCATAGACAGCCGCCTGAGGCCCGTTCTCGTTCCCGCAAAGCTCGGTAGCCGCGCCGGGATCATTGGGGTGGCAAGTCTTGCTGCCGAACAAGGCTGACAATTGTAAAAGGCATACACTCAGACCCAACAATAAAAGAGAGAGGGAACTGCGATGAAATTAAGAGGCACGTTTGTCCCGGCCTTTGCACTGCTTCTTGCAAGCGTCGCCATGCCGGGCACATCGAATGCGACCGTGACGGTTCTCGGCTGGCCGGGCGGTTCGGAGGAAACCGCGCTTCGCGCTACCGTGGAAGCCTATAACGCCAGACCCGGCATTACCGATGCCGACAAGGTCGAACTGTTGTTCTTCAACCGTGAGGGCTTCTACGACAAGCTCCAGGCCGACATGGCCGCAGGCTCGAACGCCTTCGACATCAACCTTGTCGCGACCTATTCGATCGGCCGCTACGCGCCTTACATGGAGCCGATCGATCTCGGCAGCGGCGCCGCAAAGACGTTCGGCGAATCCGTGCTGAAGACCATGCAGTTCGACGGCAAGCAATATGGTGTGCCGACTGATCTGTCGCTGCACTTCATGTACTACCGCAAGGATCTGATCGACGCCCTGATGAAGGACGACGCGGCCAAGGCGAAATATGCCGAAATCTCCAAGACGTATCTCGGCAAGGAATTGCAGCCCAAGGATCCCGATAGCTGGACCTGGGACGACTGGGCCGCAACGGCGCTCTATTTCTCGAAACAGGTCAATTCGGCAAGTCCGGTGCGGTATGGCACGGTGCTGCAAATGAAGAACCTGCTCTTCAACATGATGGTGTTCCAGTCGCTGCCGCGCTCTTATGGCGCGGATTGGACTGACAAGGACGGCAATGTCACGATCGATTCCGATGCCTACAAGACCGGATTGGAGCTCTATAAGAAGCTCTACGACGCCGGCGCATCGCCGAAGGATTCTCTGAGTTACGAATATCCGGAAACCAATGCGGCCTATAGTTCCGGCCAGGCGGCCACCGCGCTTCAGTGGAATGCAGCGGCCGCTGATTTGACCAGTGCCGACAAGTCTCCGGCGGTTGCCGAAGTCACCGGCATCGTAGCACCGCCAGCCGGCCCCAAGGGCCGTGCCGACCACATCCACGGTCTTGGCCTTGGTCTTAACAAAAACGCCAAAAACAAGGACGGCGCGGTGAAGTTCCTGAAGTGGCTGGCGACGGAAGATGCGGCTCTGCTTTATGCCCGCAGCGGTGGCTCGCCGGCGCTTGCGCCCGACGTGGTGGCGAAGGTTGCCAAAGAGCGGCCGGATCTCGTCAAGCTTGGGGAGTTTGCCAGCAAGTACGGCTATGTGATGAATGGCGCGACCTCTGCCAACGCGCTCTCCATCTACGAGCTGCAGGCCAAGGAGTTTACCGGCTACTGGTCCGGGCAGCAAAGCCTTGACGACGCGCTTGCTCACACCAAAGCTGGCATGCAGGGTCTGTTGAAAAAGTAACATCAGCCGGACGCCCGTGTTTATCGCGGCGTCCGTCCCATCCGGCGGATCGAAATGGCTATCGTAGAACGTGCTGAGGGAAGAGCCTATCTCACGCCGCTCGTGGGATTCCTGCTCCTGTTCCTCGGCTTTCCCGCAATTATCAATCTCGTCTATTCGGTATCGACCGTCAGCTTCCAGACGCTGCGAAGCCCGAGTCTTAGTGGGTTCGGCAACTATCTGAGCGTGCTTACCGATCATGGTTTCTGGCAGGCGATCTCCTTTTCCATGCGGTTTGGGATTTTGACCGCGCTGATCGAATGCCTGCTCGGCCTTTTTCTGGCGATCTTTCTAGCCCCACTTCTTTCCAAGCGCTCGGCGCTGATGGCGCCGCTGATGCTGCCCTTGATGGTGGCGCCTGCCATGATTGGCTTGATGTATCGCCTCGTGTTGCATGAGTTTGCCGGCCCCGTGCCCTACTATCTCTTCGAGTGGTTCGGCGACAGTCCGGCCTTTCTGGATATCAATCATGCCTTCTGGACATTGACGGTCGTTGAGACGCTCCAGTGGACGCCATTTTCCTTTCTGCTGTTCTACATGGCCTATGTCGCGGTGCCGCTCGATGTGCGCGAAGCGGCCGCGCTCGATGGGGCGTCGGCGCTTAAAACGCTTTGGTGGATCGAGCTGCCGCTGATGCTGCCGACATTGGTGATCGCTTTCTTCATTCGCTTCATCGATGGCTTTCGCGTGTTCGACAATGTCTATGCGCTGACTGGCAGCGGGGCGGGCGGCTCGACGACGTCGCTGTCGATCTACATCTATCAAGCTTTCTTCAAAGAAGGCGCGATCGGCAAGGCGGTTGCGGCATCCGTCATCCTTTTCCTCGCATCGCTCGCCGTTCTCTACGGCCTCAACTGGCTTGCCGGCCGCAGGAGAATATGAGTGGTTATCAGCAGCCTGCGCTGGATCGTCTTCGCCGTTGCCGCCATCGCGATGAACTTTCCGATCATCGTGACGCTTGTCACATCGTTCAAGAGCGCGCGCGAACTCTCCGTCAATCCCGGCCTATGGGTGGATCAGCCCACACTCGAGAACTACCTGCGCGTTCTGACGCAGACGGATCGTTTCAACATCTATTCGTATCTGTGGAACAGCACTGTCGCCTCGTTGATTGGCACGGGGCTTGCCATTCTTCTGGCTTTTCCGGCCGCCTATGCGATCGCACGAAGCGAGGCGGGCAAACAGACCCTATTGCCGATCGTCGTCAATTTGCGCGCGGTGCCGTTGATCATTTTCGCGATACCGCTCTACATGATGTATCAATGGCTTGGTCTGCTCGACACCCGGCTCGGCCTCGGCCTGATCCTCACCATCGTCAACACGCCGCTGGCGCTTGTCATTCTCGTCAACGCAATTTCCGACGTGCCGCTGGAGCTGGACGAGGCCGCAAGGGTGGATGGTGCGAACTCCTTTCGGATCATGATTAGCATTATCAGGCCCATCGTACGCCCGGCGCTGGTGACGACCTTCATCTTCGGCTTTATCACCGCGTGGAACGAGTTCCTCTTCGGTCTGATGCTGACGACGAGCAGGGCAGTGCCGATGACGGTCGGCGCGTCATTCTTCTTCGCGGCAAGCGGCGGCGGCGTTCAATGGGGCACAGCCTCCGCGGTGATGATGCTCGGCGCGCTGCCCCCGGTTTTTCTCGGTCTCTTGATGTATCGCCAGATTTCGGGGTCGATGACCGCCGGGGCGATAAAGGGATAGAGACAATCAAGCTCAGGCCTCCATGGGCGCACCACAAGCGGCGTAAAATGGCCTATGTCCTTCATACACTGGTGCTTTCGCGGGGCAGCAGCGCAAATCCAAGATCTGTCCGCTCTGCATCGGGCTTCGCGCCTGCTTCCAATGCCGCGAGAACCTTCTGCGCCGCAAGCTTTCCGGTTTCGTAGCGTCGCGTTGCAATCGAGGAAAGCGATGGCGAGACGCAGGCGGCGAATTCGAGATCGTGAAAGCCGATGATCGAAATGTCGTTCGGCATCCGGATGCCGCGCTTGCGGCATTCCTGCATAGCGCCGAGAGCCAGATTGTCGTCGGTGCAGAATATGGCTTCGGGAACATTCCCGCATTCGTGCGCGGCGGCGAAGAGTTCCGATCCCAGCGCAACCGAACTGTGGCGCGGCTTCTCGGCAATGATTTCCGAGCTTGGCATGTCAGCTTCTCGCATCGCTCTGTGATATCCGTCGAAGCGCGATTGCGCGCGATGATCGAGATTGCCCGTCAGAAACGCTATCCGACGAAAGCCGCGCTGGATAAGGTGGCGGGTGGCCACGTAGCCGGCATGTTCCTGCGACATTCCGATATTGAGATTGATTGGAGCGTCGGACAGCTCGAAGGTTTCGACGACCGGCAGGTTTGCGTGACTGAGGAGCTGCCTGGAAAGTGCCGTATGGTGAATACCGGCGATGATTATTGCCTCGACCCTTTGTCCGAGCAGTGCTTTGATAGCGTTTTCCTCCTCGATCTCGGAGTAGCGGCTGTTGACGACCAACACCTGGAAACCGGCGTTGATCAGCACCTCGTGTAGCGCAAAAAGGTATTCGGCAAAGATGACGTTATAGAGGGTTGGCACGATGACGCCGATCGTATGCGTGCGCGACGAGGCGAGCCTGCTCGCTGCAACATTCGGCACATAGCCGAGTTCGTTTACCGCTGCATGGACACGCAGGCGCAATCCTTCCGAGACTGCTCCGGGCTTCCTCAGAACGCGGGATACAGTGATAGGGCTCACGCCAGCCAGGTTTGCCACATCATCCAATGTTATTCGGCGCATAAGTAACGTTTCAGTCGTTGTTGCTTTCGGTTTCCGAGAGACAAAGAATATCTATAGATACTCCATAGTTGACAGCGCTAGCAATTCTAATTTGACAGCGCTGTCAACTATGTTAGGCTTCGAAAAATTCGGAAAGGATGGGATGGAGCCATTCCGAATGCAATCATGCCGATCATAGATAGAAGGGGCGGGCTAGTCCGCCCGAGGAGGAGGACTTCTATGCTGAAAGCTATCAAAGCAAGATCCGCCCGGATCGCTGTGTTGTCCGTACCGCTTATGACGCTACTCGCCGGCGCGGCTTACGCGGAACCAAAAGTCGTGTCCGGGCCCGCGGGTGATCCGAAATGCATGACGCCTTGGGCGGCCGACACAGTGTTTCTTCAATATCCCCAAAAGAAGGGGCCCTATCGGATAGCACTGGCCAACGGCTATATCGCCAATACCTGGCGCATCCAGATGGTACAAACGGCGAAGGCCTATGCGGCACAACCTGATGTCGCTGCCAAGCTGAAGGAATTCAAGGTCGTATCGACCGGTGAAGATGTCCCTGCCCAGATATCGGCAATCAACAATTTCATCGACGCGGGCTACGATGCGATCGTCGTGGACGCGCAAAACCCGACCGCCTTCGGCCCGGTCATCAAACGCGCCAAGGATGCCGGCGTCGTCCTGGTGGCCTTTGATAACACGCTCGATACGAAAGACGCCATCAACGTCAATGTCGATCAAAAGGGTCTCGGCGTCATCTGGGGCGATTGGCTCGTGAAGCACCTGCCAAATGGCGGCAAGGTTCTCGAGGTACGTGGCGTTGCCGGCACCTCTGTCGATACGGATCGCCATAACGGCATCAAGGAGACGCTGAGTGCGTCCGGCAAGAAATTCAATGTGACGGAAGTTGTCGGCAAATGGGATGACGGCGTCGCGCAGAAGGCGACTGCAGACGCGATCGCGACCAATGGTCCCTTCGACGGTATCACCGCGCAGGGTGGTGATACCGGTGTCGTGCAGGCGATGATGGATGCCAAGCATCCCTTCGTGCCCTTCGGCGGCGAGACGGAAAACGGCTTTCGCAAGCTTTGCGCCGCACATGCTGGCGATGGCCTGAAATGCGCATCCGCGGGAACAGGACCGGCTCAGGTTGCCGTTGCGATCAAGACAGCGATCGCCGCTCTGGAAGGTCAGGTCGTACCCCAGGCAGTGAAGCTGCCGACGGCTCTCGTCTCCGATCCGGATTTCAAGGAAGGCCAGGATTTTTATCCCAAGCAGTCCGACAACTTCTTTGTCGGCAATTCCTTCCCGACCTGCGGTATCAATTTCACGGCGCAGGAAATCATGGGGCAGACAAAGGAAAATCAATAATCGCCTTTGATTGCGACGCTTGACTGCGGACCTTCGTGTCCGCAGTCTTGTTCTTGCGGGCACCCGATGGGAGGTTGGGCGCGTGAACCTATCCGAACCGTTTTTCCGGATGGAAGGCATATCCAAGCGCTACGGCGGGGTCGTCGCGTTGAGAGAGGCTGATATCGCCATTCGGCCGGGAGCCATCCACGCCGTTCTCGGCGAAAATGGTGCCGGCAAATCGACCCTTATAAAGATCATGGCGGGTGTCGTCGCAGCCGACGAAGGCCGGATGTTGCTCGACGGCAAGGAGGTGTCGTTCGCGACGCCTGCTGCGGCCAATAGCGCCGGAATCGTCTGTGTCTTCCAGGAACTGTCGCTCATTCCGGATCTGTCCGTGGCAGACAATATCGTCATCAGTAATCCGCCGTTGCGGTTCGGGATGATCGACCGCCGCAGGCAGAGATTGATCGCTGAAGAAGCTCTGGCGCGCGCCGGCGCCTCCGATATCCATCCTTCCTCTCTGGTCAAGGACCTGCCGCTTTCGCGACGCCAGATGGTCGAGATTGCCAAGGCGCTTGCCCGTAAACCGAAGATTATGATTCTCGACGAAGCAACCTCGGCGCTGACGCAACCCGATGTCGAAAAGGTGTTCAGCGTGCTGAAACGGCTACGCTCCGAGGGCATGGCGCTGATCTACATTTCGCATCGCATGCACGAGATTGCCCAACTGGCGGATGAGTGCACCGTCTTTCGCAATGGACGCAGCATCGAATCCTATCCAGCCGGGACGAAAAGCGATCAGCAGGTGGTCGAGCTGATGATCGGACGTGAATATACCAGCGTATTTCCGCCGAAGCATACCCCGGAAGTGGGGCTCGCCCCGATCCTGTCGTGTCGAGGCCTATCCTGGGGTAACCGGCTCTCCGGCATAAGCTTCGATGTCAGGCCAGGCGAAATCGTCGGTCTCGGCGGACTGGACGGGCAGGGGCAACGTGAACTGCTGCTGTCGCTGTTCGGCGTGCTGCGCGATGTCAGGGGTGATGTGCAGATTGCTGGCCGAAGCGTGACGATGAAAAGTCCGAAACAGGCAAAATCCGCCGAGATGTCGATCGCGCTGATCCCTGAAGACCGCAAAACCGAAGGGCTGATGCTGCCGATGACCGTGCGTGAAAATCTTTCGATTGCAGCACTCGACAGCGTCGCCAAAAGAGGCGTGATCGACCGCGCCGCAGAGGCTGAGCGGATCGACGAGCTCCTCAAGCTTTTGGCGATCAAGGCAGCGACGATCGACATGCCGGTCGGAGCCCTCTCCGGTGGCAATCAGCAAAAGGTCGTCATTGCCAAGTGGCTGATGAACCGGCCGAAGATCGTTTTGTTGAATGACCCGACGCGAGGCATCGATGTCGGCACCAAACAGGAAATCTACGTCCTTCTCCGCGAGCTTGCGCAAGCCGGCGTCGCGCTCATCTTCTATTCCACCGACTACGACGAGCTGATCGGCTGCTGTGACCGGGTGCTGGTAATGTACGACGGCAGGATCGTCCGCGTGTTGGAAGGTTCCGATATCAATGAACGGGAATTGATTGGCAGTGCGCTAAACATCGGCGCACAGCTTAAAGAACAGAAGGTCGGCCAATGAAAGACATAGCTCACGCAGAGTGGCGCTTCTGGTATGCGCAACACAAGGGGGCGCTGCTGGCAGCAGTGCTCTTTGTGGTCATGTTCGCTATCTATGTCTCGAACCACCCGGCTGGGTTTACTCCGAATGTGGTGCAGACCGCCTCGAACAAGGCGGCGTTGCTTGCTTTCGTGGCGATGGCGCAATGCTTTGTGGTCATCACCGCGGGTATCGATCTGTCTGTCGGTATGATCCTCATCCTGTCAAATTGTCTCGCCTCGTGGCTTGTCGTCGGAACGCCGTTTCAGACCGCTTTGGGGGTGATCGCCGTTTTATTGACGGGTCTTGCCTGCGGCATGCTGAACGGGCTGATCATCATCTTCGGGCGATTGCAGCCGATCGTCACCACGATCGCGACCAGCGCAATCTTCTTCGGGTTTGCCCTGGTGCTGCGTCCGACGCCTGGTGGCGCGGTGAACGAGACGCTGGCGGATGCCTTCACCTCCAAGCTTTTCGGTGTAGTCCCGGCAAGTTTGGTCGTCCTCGCGGCGGCCCTCCTGATCTTCTGGATCCCCTTCAGCAGGTCGATTCTGGGCCGCGCCGCCTATGCAGCCGGATCCGCCGAAAACGCCGCCTACATGTCCGGCATGCCGATCAAGCGTGCGAAATTCGCAGCCTACGCGCTGGCGGGGCTGATGTCGGCGATCGGCGGGCTCTATCTGACCTTCTTTTCCTATACTGGCGAAGCCGCGTTCGCGAGCGGCAATGCCTATACGCTTTATTCGATCGCGGCCGTGGTGCTTGGCGGCGTTTCGCTGGCGGGTGGGAAGGGTGGCGCTGTCGGGGCCGTCTTTGGCGCTCTGGCTTTTCGAACGATCGGTGATCTGCTGTTCGTGTTCGATCTTGATCCTCTCTGGCAACCCTTGTTCCAAGGCATCGTGCTGATGCTGGCGATCAGCATAGGCAGCATGGGTTTGGCGCGGGTTCGCAATCGTCTGGAGTGGTTTCAATGAGCGAGGATGCATCCCTCATGCGGCGGTCCGGCATACCCGCGCGCCTGCGCCGTGTCGATCCGGCGGTGGCAATCGCCTTCGGCTGCATCCTGTTGCTGCTTCTCGGCGGCTCCATCTACTCGTCGAATTTCCTGTCGCCGGACTATCTGCTGCAACAATTGAAGGTCGCCTCGTTTCTCGGCGTCATCGCGACTGGCATGATGATGGTCATTCTCATCGGGCAGATCGACCTCTCCGTACCCTGGGTCGTCGCCGCCGGAGCGATGATGGCTTGCGCCGCAACCGCCTACGGCAGTTTCGGATCGTTCTTCGCCATTCCGTTCGGGATCTTCTGCGGTGCGGTCATCGGCGCGGTTAACGGCCTTGCGGTCGCCTATCTGCGCATCCCGTCGATGATCATCACACTTGCCACGAACGCGGTCGTGCAGGGGTTGATGGTTGTCTACACCGGAGGCTTCGCGCCGCAGGATTCCGCGTCTCCGGCGATGCGTTTTCTCGCGACCGGCTATGTGATCCCCCCAATCCCGAATGGTGTGCTCGTCTGGCTGCTTGTCGGTATTCTCGCCGTTTTCCTGCTCGTCAGGACCACATTCGGCCGTTCGCTATATGCGATCGGCAACCGGGAGAGAGCTGCCTATATGTCGGGGATCGACACGCGCCGCATCACCTTGCTGGCCTTCGTCATTTCCGGCGCGCTCAGCGCCCTCGGCGGAGTGCTGTTGGCCGGCTATGCGTCCAAGGCATCGCAATCGATGGGAGACGCCTATCTTTTGCCCTCGATCGCGGCCGTCGTTCTCGGTGGAACCCATGTGCTCGGCGGCAAAGGGTCCTATCTCGGAACCGTCGCGGGCGTCATCCTGATCACCCTTCTCCAATCCATCCTGTCCGTCATGCAGATTGAAGAAGCCGGACGGCAGCTCATCTATGGCGTCGTCATTATCTGCATGCTGCTGCTCTACGGGCGACAAAAGCTGAGTTAGAGATACCTCGCTTAGACCTGTACCGAGCACTTCAGCACTTGAAATGACCTCCTGCTTGCGGCAAACAGCCGCAAGAACGAGGGCATGGAAATGAGGCACATCTTTATTGTCGGCATCGGAACGGGAAATCCCGAGCACCTGACCGTGCAGGCGATCAACGCGCTGAACAAGGTGGATGTGATCTTCATCCCCAGCAAAGGCGCGGCCAAGGCCGAGCTTGCCGATGTGCGCAAAGATATCTGCCAGCGCTATGTTACGAACAAGGCTGTCCGTTTCGTCGACTATGCCGTGCCGGTGCGCCAGACAGCCGAGCGCAGCTACGTTCAAAGCGTCGATGACTGGCATGCGCAAATTTCGTCGACTTATGAGCAGCTGTTTGAGGATCATATGACGGAAGGGCGAAGTGCTGCATTCCTGGTCTGGGGCGATCCCAGTCTCTACGACAGCACGATCCGCATCGTCGAGCGGGTCAAGGCACGGGATCGCGTAGACCTCGACTACAGCGTCATCCCCGGAATCACCAGCATCCAGGCTTTGACCGCGAGCCACCGCATTCCGCTCAACCTCGTCGGAAAGCCGGTGCAGGTCACCACCGGCCGCCGGCTTTCCGAGAGCTTTCCGGCTATGGTTGAAACCGCTGTCGTCATGCTCGACGGCGAGCTGGCTTTCAAAAGGATCGATGATCCCGAGGCCTATATTTATTGGGGCGCCTATCTCGGTACCGAGGATGAGATCACCATCGCCGGTCGGCTCGCCGATGTCTCTGACCGTATCGTGGCGACCCGGGCGGCAGCGCGGGCCAAACATGGCTGGATCATGGACATCTATCTGTTGCGCAAAGGCTCAGACTTCGACGATCAGGCATGAGGCGTTATGCCCCCGCCAAATTGTTTGCCCGTCGATTGGGATTGTGTAAGGACATGTCCTTCGGAAGGATGGTCTTATGGGAACAAGCGATAGGCAAATGATCGAAGGGCGCGATATCACCTCGCGGATGGACGTCGACGCTATTGCCTGCGCCCCAGATACGGTATCGATTGCCCGCGGTGCGTGCCCGTCGCTCAGCGCCCCGATGATCACCGGTGACGGGCTGCTCGTGAGGCTGCGTCCAACGACGCCGGGTCTGACGATCCGGCAATTCCGAGCACTTGCTGAGGCGGCAGACAGACATGGTAACGGGTTGATCGAAATCACGGCGCGCGGCAATCTCCAATTGCGCGGCATGACGGCGCAAAGCGTTGGCGGCCTGGCAGCGGACATCGAACGTGCTGGCATAGACCCTGAAAGCGGCGTTACGATCGAGATCCCGCCGCTCAACGGGTTGGACCCGCTGGAAATCGCCGATGCCCGGGAACTGGCCACACGGCTTCGTCAGCAGATTGCCGCGCTCGATCCTCAGCCGGCACTGGCGCCCAAGCTGACTATCATCATCGAAACCGGCGGGCGGCTGAATCTGGATGCGATATCTGCCGATATTCGGTTGAGAGCGACAAGAACCCCCGATGGTTCGACCATATGGGTTCTTGCCATAGGCGGCACGGCAGAAACGGCCAAGGTTCTCGCCTCTCTCTCTGCCGAACAATCCATACCGGCCATTATTGGGCTTCTGAAAACGCTTGCGCGTATCGGGCCGCGCGCACGGGGCCGCAATCTCGACTTAGACAGCCTCAGAACGGAGTTTCAGTCGCCGGACGTCGGTGCCCTTTGCATAACCGAACAGCATGTTTCGCCGATCGGCATCCATGTTCTCGGCGGCGATCGTCTGGCGCTCGGCCTGCGCCCCTGCTTCGGTCAAATTCACGCGAAGGACATTCTGAGCTTTCTCGCCGTCAGTGAGGCTGCCGGAGCAACCGAAATCCGCACCGCTCCGGAACATGCCATTTTGGTGCTGGGTCTTGATGCCTTGTCAGCCGAAGATATTCGATTGGCCGCTGCCGGATGTGGTTTTCGCACGAACGCGAATGATCCGCTCAACCACATAGACGTCTGTTCCGGAGCAGGGGCCTGCGCTTCCGCTTTCTACGCAACGAAATCCGTCGCGACGGATCTTGCCGGCACGGCCCCTGAACTGCTTGACGGCTCGCTCACCATTCATCTGTCCGGCTGTCGCAAGGGCTGTGCCCGGCCAGACGCGGCCGCTCTCACCATCGTCGGTGCGCCAATGGGCTATGGCATTGTCGTAAATGGGTCCGCATCCAGTGCGCCAGTGGCCTACATCGGAAAAGATGAGCTAAAATCCGCGCTGACACAGATGAGCAGGCTGGTGCGGAATAACAAAGTTGCTGGCGAATCGGCCGAGGAGTGTCTTACACGGCTCGGAACCAATGCGATCGTTACAGCGCTACGACAGGGGTAGGAATGCCTGACTATGATTATATCCGCGAGGGCGATGCGATCTACGAACGCTCCTTCGCGATCATCCGCGGCGAGGCTGATCTATCGCGTTTTTCGGATTCGGAAGCCGATGTCGCTGTTCGCATGATCCATGCCTGCGGCCTGGTCGAAGCATCGCAACATTTCGTCTTCTCTCCCGATTTCGTCGCCGCGGCCCGTGCCGCACTCGAAAACGGCGCGCCGATCTTCTGCGATGCCGAGATGGTCGCCCACGGTGTCACGCGCGCACGTCTGCCGGCGGCCAATGAAGTGATCTGCACGCTGCGTGATCCCCGCACGGCTGAACTGGCAAGGACGATCGGCAATACCCGCTCGGCGGCCGCGATGCATCTTTGGGGCGACCGCCTGGCCGGATCTGTCGTCGCCATCGGCAATGCGCCGACGGCGTTGTTCCATCTCCTCGAAATGCTACGCGACGGCGCGCCGAAGCCGGCGGCCATCATCGGCATGCCCGTCGGATTCGTCGGAGCTGCGGAATCCAAGGACGCGGTGGCGGAAAATTCCTATGGCGTTGCTTATGCGATAGTCCGTGGCCGTCTTGGCGGCAGCGCCATCACCGCCGCCGCGATCAACGCATTGGCGAGGCCTGGCCTATGAGCGCGCATTCCACGGGCCGGCTGATCGGGGTCGGTACTGGGCCTGGTGATCCGGAATTGCTGACCGTCAAAGCCGTCAGGGCCTTGGAGAAAGCCGACGTCGTTGCCTATTTCGCCAAGCAGGGGAGAAACGGCAACGGCCGCGCCGTCGTCGGCGATCTGCTCAGAACCGACGTGATGCTGTTGCCGCTCTACTATCCCGTGACGACGGAAATCGACAAGAACGAGGCGGACTACAAGAGCCAGATTACTAACTTCTATAATGCCTCCGCTGAAATGGTCGCCGCCTATCTGAACGCTGGCAAGACTGTAGCCGTGCTCAGCGAAGGCGATCCGCTGTTTTACGGCTCCTACATGCATCTGCATGTGCGTCTTGCTGACCGCTATCCGACAGAAGTCATTCCCGGGGTAACGGCGATGTCTGGCTGCTGGTCGTTGGCTGGACTGCCGATTGTTCAGGGCGACGATGTTCTTTCCGTACTCCCCGGTACGATGGCGGAAGCTGAACTTGCCCGCCGCCTTTCCGACACGCAGGCCGCCGTGATCATGAAGGTCGGCCGCAATTTGGGGAAAATTCGCCGGGCCCTTGAAGCCGCGGGACGTCTTGGCGAAGCGGTCTACGTCGAGCGCGGTACAATGACGAACGGTGCCATAACGCCACTTGCGGAAAGGGTAGACGCCGAGGCGCCCTATTTCTCCCTAATCCTAGTTCCCGGTTGGGCAGGCAAACCATGAGCGGCCGCCTCTATGTGATCGGCACTGGTCCCGGCAATCCTGCGCAAATGACGCCGGAAGCGCTGGCGGCTGTGGGCGACGCCGCTGAATTTTTCGGTTACGGCCCCTATCTCGACCGCCTGTCGCTGCGACCGGATCAGATCCGGCACGCTTCCGACAATCGCGAAGAGTTGGATCGGGCCAAGGCGGCGCTCGAGCGTGCGACCGCCGGCGCAAATATCTGCGTCGTCTCCGGCGGCGATCCCGGTGTCTTTGCCATGGCGGCGGCCGTCTGCGAGGCGATCGACAATGGACCCAACGAATGGCGGGATGTCGATCTCGTCGTCGTGCCGGGCATTACCGCCATGCTTGCCGTCGCGGCTCGGATCGGCGCGCCTTTGGGGCACGATTTCTGCGCCATCTCGCTGTCCGACAATCTAAAGCCCTGGAATACAATAGAAAATAGACTGCGATTGGTCGCGGAAGCTGGGCTCGTCATCGCCTTCTATAATCCCATCAGCAAAGCGCGTCCCTGGCAGCTTGGCAAAGCCTTTGACATCTTGCGCGAAGTTCTGCCGGCCGAGACGCCCGTCATTTTCGGGCGCGCCGCAGGCCGGCCGGATGAGCGCATGACAATTGCAAGGCTGGCGGATGCGCAAGCATCGAGCGCCGATATGGCGACCTGCGTCATCATCGGCTCGGCTGAGACGCGCGTCATTGCCCGCGAGGCGAAACCCGATCTGGTCTATACGCCACGCTTCATCAAGGAAGGGGCGAGATGATCGACATGATTGAGCGCTGCCTCGACAGTCTCGACCGCCAGCATATCGGCTGCGGGCGCGCGCTCGATCATGATCACTTCGATGCCGAGTTGTCGGGCTGCCTCGATCTTCGCGTAGGTTGCGCTGCCGCCGCTGTTCTTCGTCACGATCACGTCGATATGATATTGCCGCAACAAGGCCAGTTCGTCTTCGAGCCGGAATGGACCCTTGGCATGGATATAGGTGACATTGGGCACCGTCAGCGGCAGTTCGACCGGATCGACACTGCGCACCCAATAATGATGGATGGGCGCGGCATTGGCCTGGTGCGCCTCCTGCCGGCCAATCGCCAGGAAGACGTGGAGAGGCGAGGGGCCAAGCGCCGCTATAGCCTTCGGAACACCTTGAACCGAACGCCAGCGATCGCCTTCGACCGGCAGCCAAGCTGGACGGCGAAGTGCAAAAACGGAGATGCCGCAGAGCTGCGCCGCTTGCGCCGCGTTTGCGGACATGCGGGCGGCGAAGGGATGGGTCGCATCGATCATCAAATCGATTGCTTCGTCCTTCAAATAGCTGGCAAGACCGTCTGCGCCACCGAAGCCGCCGGTACGCACCGGAACCGGCTGCGGAGCAGGTTCGATGGTTCTGCCGGCAAGCGACAGCACGACGTCGAGATCGGCGCGGGACGCCAGAGCCTCCGCCAATTGCCGGGCTTCCGTCGTGCCGCCCAAGATCAGAATTCGGGTCGTGCCCATGCCTGAGATGCCTTCTTTTCAACGCTGGCTCATTATTATCGGTATCGGCGAAGACGGTCCAGCCGGACTCGGCGACGAGGCGAAACGGCTGATCGCTGCGGCGCCCATCGTCTTTGGTGGAGCGCGGCATATCGAATTGGTGCAGGCTCTGATCAAGGGCGAGGCGCATCATTGGCTGAGCCCCTTTGAAAAATCCATCGACGCGGTGCTGGCGCGACGCGGAATGCTGACGGTCGTCCTTGCTTCCGGCGATCCCTTCTTCTACGGCGTCGGCGCCACGCTCTCGCGGCATGTAGCGGCGTCCGAGATGAGTGTTATTCCCGCACCTTCGTCTTTCAGTCTTGCCGCCTCGCGCCTCGGCTGGCCTTTGCAGGACGTCACCGTTCTTTCCCTGCATGGCCGACCACTCGATCTCATTCGCCCGCACCTGCATCCCGGTCGCAAGATCCTGGCCTTGACGTCGGATGGCCAAGGCCCCGCTGATCTGGCGCGCTTGTTGCAGGAGACTGGATTTGGTCAGTCGACGCTAACAGTTCTCGAAGCCCTGGGTGGTGCCGACGAACGGGTCTCGACGCAAGCGGCGACTGATTTCACGCTCTCCGGCATCAATGATTTGAACGTTTGCGGCATCGAAGTTAAGGCAGGCGACGGCGCTCGTATCCTGCCGTTTAGCGCCGGGCTCGATGACGACCTGTTCGAGCATGACGGCCAGATCACCAAGCGCGAAATCCGGGCAATGACCCTGTCAGCGCTGACGCCACGCCATGGCGAATTGTTGTGGGATATAGGCGCCGGCTCCGGTTCGATCGGCATTGAATGGATGCTAGTCCATTCTTCGATGCGCGCCATCGCCATCGAATCTTCCAGCGAGCGCGCTGCACGAATTCGCCGCAACGCGGCAAGCTTCGGTGTTCCAGGGCTTACCATCATCGAAGGTCATGCGCCGCAAGCACTTGCCGGCCTGCCGGCACCAGGTGCCATCTTCATCGGCGGTGGCGGTAGCGATCAAGGCGTCATGGAGGCGGCTATTGCGGCATTGAAGAAGGGAGGGCGGCTGGTCGCCAATGCGGTGACGACGGATATGGAGGCGATCCTGCTTGCCGAATATGCCCGTCGCGGCGGCTCGCTGATCCGCATCGATATCGCCCGGGTAGCACCCATCGGCGCCATGACCGGCTGGAGGCCGGCCATGCCGGTGACGCAATGGTCCTGGGTCAAACCACAAAAATGAACGACGAGGTAGCGCAATGACGGTGCATTTCATTGGAGCGGGCCCGGGGGCGGCGGACTTGATCACCGTGCGCGGCAGAGATCTGATCGGCAAATGCCCGGTCTGCCTCTATGCCGGCTCGATCGTTTCGCCGGAACTGCTGCAATATTGCCCACCCGGCGCCCGTATCATCGACACCGCGCCGATGTCGCTGGACGAAATCGAGGCCGAATATCTAAAGGCCGCTGCATCAGGCGAGGATGTCGCCCGCCTACACTCGGGTGACCTCTCCGTCTGGAGCGCCGTTGCCGAGCAGATCCGCCGTCTGGAAAAGCATGGCATCGCCTATACGCTGACCCCCGGGGTTCCCGCCTTTGCGGCGGCGGCATCTGCTCTTGGGCGCGAGCTGACCATACCCGCCGTTGCCCAAAGCCTTGTCCTCACCCGCGTTTCCGGCCGCGCGTCGCCGATGCCGAACAACGAAACCTTGGAGAAATTCGGCGCCACGGGCGCGACGCTTGCCATCCACCTGGCGATCCATGCGCTTCCTCAGGTGGTCGAAGAGTTGACGCCGCTTTATGGCCCGGACTGTCCGGTCGCGATCGTTGTCAAAGCGTCCTGGCCGGATGAGCGCATTCTTCGCGGCACGCTCTGCACGATCGAGGCGACGGTCGCGGCGGAGCCGATCGAGCGTACGGCGCTGATCTTTATTGGTCCGTCGCTGGCCGCCAGCGATTTCCGCGAAAGCTCGCTTTACGATCCCGCCTATCAGCGCCGCTTCCGAGGAAGGGAATAACAAGGCGAGCAGCCCTGGAACTTGCTCCGAATTTTCCTCTAGCAGGCTGTTGAAGTAGTCTCCGGTTTGGCCTTGAGTATGGCCTCGTCGCCGTTGTTGTATGCGAAAGTAATCTCGATCGTGCCGTCGTCGAGCAATTCGGCATGTCAACGCTTTTCGGAGCGCGTTTGGCAACCTCTGCCAGACTATGGTTGGTATCGAGTTCCGCATCAGGAAGTTGATAGAGACCGCGAGCAAGCCGCAGCATCAAAGCATTCCGTTCCATTCGGCTCATGGTGGCCGCCGTCCCACCTGCATTCCGCAGTTCCGCCAGACGTGCTATGCCGCGCTCAACTAGCACGGTTCGGGCGAAGCCGGGAAAGCAGCATGCAGGTAACGGTGTTGTAAGCACAATATCCGACGTTATGACTATTGTGGCACGGCGGAAGGATCGCCACTCGGAATTTTTCTGGAGGGGAACGAATGAGACGAACAAAGGAGGAAGCGGCTGAAACCCGGCGTGAAATATTGCGCTCGGCGGAGATGTTATTTCTCGATAAAGGATATGAAAATGTGACACTGGACGAAATAGCTGCAACGGCCGGCGTTACGCGCGGAGCAGTTCATTGGCACTTCAAGAACAAGCAAGGCCTTTTGTTTGCGATCCGTGACAGGGCGCAGCTGCCATTCCAGGAACTTGCGGAGCGAATCGCACAGGGGGGTGCGCCCAATCCGCTTGAGATGGTCGCTGACACAATCTCGGCAATATTCTCGGATCTCCAAAATGAGCCGCGCAAACGCGGGTTGCTGAAAGTCATAATGCATCTCGATATGGCGTTCTCTGACGACGTCGCAGACGACGCGATGTCTTTCCGACATGATATGCAGGAGCACTTTGCAAGAATTTTTCGCGCTATGGATACTACCCAGCCATTGCCGCCGCCCTGGACGGCAGATACCGTCGCTTCCGCTTTGACTGCGGTCATTGGAGGGTTGATCGCAGAATGGGTCCTTGACAAAGGTGACTTTGAGTTGGTCCCCTGCGGTCAAGCTTTTATCAAAATGATCCTGACCACCTGGTTTCCGACGCACTAAGTATAAGTACGCGACGGTCGCGATCCGAACGCAATATGCGCGATCGAAATCCAGGCCGCGTCGGCTGTCACATTGATTGATCAGGCAGTTGAACTGTAAATGTCGCGCGCGACCGGTGGTGGAGATAAGCGACGCAGCACCAGTGAAAAAGGGTTCGGCAGGGAAAGCCGAACCCTTTCCGCATTTGATCGGAGGTCAACCGATCAGTGTGAGAAGCCTGCCAGATTGGAGGGGGCAAGCTTCTCTTACCCGGCAAAGGGGGCCGGATAACTTCAAATTAGAAACTACGCTGGAAGCGCAGGATACCGGCCCATTGGTCCTGATTGACCGAATCCCAGTCGGTGTAGGAGACCTCGGGTTCGATCAGCAGGTTCTTGACCGGATTCCACTTGATGTTCGTCGTAGCGGCGAAGATCTTGGAGTCGGTGTAAGCGAGCTGCAGGTTCCACTTCAGCTTGTCGTTGATCGGAACCCCAACGCCGCCCCAAACTGCCCAGTCGCCCCAGCCGCAAAGATCAGGACGGCCTGCCGGGCAAGCGGAACGATCCAGGTTCGTGCCTGCATACTTGTTCAGCTTGTCGCCATCGGTGTTCCAACCGCCCATCAAGAAAGCGGTGAGAACGCCGAAGTCAGCGTCGACACGGGCCTTGACGGCACCCTCTTCGACAATTGAATCGTAACCACCGATGACCTTCACACCCCAGATGCCTGACTTGAAGCCGGCACCGGCGACGACGTCAGGAGCATAGTGATTTGCTTTGTCGTCGCCCCACCAGCTCGATCCGTAGGACGCACCCGAGCCGCTGGAATTGCTGTCTTCGACCGAGATCACAGCGGTGAAGCCGTTGCCGGCATCATAGTTATAGGTCAACTGGTTGAGTTCGTACGGACCATCATAGATCACGTCGTCGTTAATAACGTCGCCGGCGTAACCGATATAGGAGTTGTACTGGGAGTCCGCCTTACCGACCGTGAAACCACCGAGGCTGATGTTGGCAAACAGCAGCTTAGTGCTTGTCGAATTGCCCTCGCTCCAGTCCCAACGCAAAACAGTGTTGGTCTTCAGCGGCCCGTATTCGGTGTCGGTTGCGGTGTCGAGGCTCAGCTCCGCACGGGTGTGCCACAGTGTGCCATTTTTGCTGTTCGGGCTATAGGCATCATACCATTCGCCTTCGGTGCGAACCTGGCCGCCGATCTTCAAGCAAGTTTCGGTACCCGGAATAAAGAAATATCCCGTGCCGTATGCATCGCAAATTCGAACGTACTGAAGAGGCTCCGGTTCTGCGGCGACGACAGCATCCGCTGCATGCGCCCCTGAAACCGCTGCGAGCGAGGCAGCAGAACTGATGAGAAGGCTTTTCAAGTTCATCTTAAACTCCTGGTTGCAATATGCATTTCAAAGGTTCCGCGAGCACGGATTAATTTAACAAGCCCGTCTGAGGTCGGCCTCGCGTCAGTGCGATCGAGCAACTCGACGATTGCTCTGCCTGAAGTTGGCTAAATCCCTCTCGTTCCAGTCGAATACCCCTGTGACACGGCCTTGAAACGCCCCTACCGATGCGGCCGAAGCTTCGACCGCAAGACATATTCTGTCCTGAGTGTCATTTACAAACGGACGGTATGTTTGTCAATTATATGAAGGCGACCGTGGCCATAGACTTCGGTTCGCTGTGACCAATATGCAACTATCAGCTTTAGCGCCGCTATCAGCCGCAAAATGCAGCGGCAAGTCGGGTATTTTGGACGGCGGAATTTGCTGCCTTCTCAGCCGCGTGCGCGGACTACACTTTCCACCCCGCGAGGGTCCCTTCACCGTGGATGGAGCCGACTGGGGCCAAGGTGGGGTCCCCTGACGGGATCCGCGATGGGGTAACGGGGGGAGGCTAAAAGAGGTCGACGCATCTATATGCTACGCTATTGGGTCCGTGGGGCGATGCAGTACCCGCGCCCCCCAACCGATTCCCAACGCCACTTGTTGGTAATGATATTTTCAATTACCATATATATCATTTCAGAGAAAGGATCACCGATGACGTCACTAGCGGTTACGATGAAGGGGCAGTTCACGCTAAAGCGGGATTTGCTACATCATCTGGGCATCAAGCCTGGCGAACGGATTGATATCGACAAGCTACCTGGCGGCGAGCTTCGGGTGAAGGCGGCGCGGCCGACGGGCACCATTGATAATTTCATCGGCCGGCACGCCGGCAAGGTCAAAAAGCCGATGACGATCGAAGAAATGAACGAGATCGCCGCCTCCGGTTGGGCGGGTGAAGAGTGAAGATTTCCGTCGATACAAATGTCTTGGCTCGCGCTGTCCTGCAGGACGATCCGGCGCAGGGAAGCGCGGCTAGCAAGCTGCTGAAAGAAGCGTCATTGATCGCGGTTTCCCTGCCCTGCCTGTGCGAATTGGTCTGGATACTTCGCCGGGGCGCCAAGCTTTCAAAAGAGGACGTTGCCTTAACGATCCGTGATCTGCTTAACGCCGGGAACGTCGTGATGAACCGGCCTGCGGTTGAGGCGGGGCTTGCAATACTCGAAAGCGGAGGTGACTTCGCAGATGGTGTTATGGCCTATGAAGGCAATTGGTTGGGCGGAGAAACCTTTGTGTCGTTCGATAAGCAAGCAGCAGAACTCTTGACGCAGCAAGGAGATTCCGCACGGCTTCTGTTCTAACACGGCCGCCCGTCACCTATGATCGATCAAAGCCTCGTCGATGCCGTCAATCAGGCACACGCCTCAAAGCCCACGACGCCCTCCCGCGCGAGCGGGTTCGTTCCATGGCCGACTGGGGTCGTGGGACAGAAGCGCAAGAAGTGGCCATTCATAAATTGACCGCACTGGGACAGTATGCCGACAGACAGGTTCCGGAGGGGGTAGAGATAGTTGCCCATTATACACGCGCGCCCGTTCCCGTTCACCGGGGCTGCCGACAAAGCGGGCCGTTTCCGTCGCTTTGGATCCAATCCAAGATCAGACTTCAGCGGCGATTTTCATCTGGCGAGTAGCGAGATTAAGCTGGAACGTAGGTCAACCTGATTACATCCTCGCCAATCCGATCGTTAGCCACAAGGCGGAGCCGCGGTCGAGGCGCGGCGAAATATGGCTTGCCGTGGCCAAGCACGACAGGGTGAAGGTAGATTCGATACTCATCGATCAAACCAAGTTCGGCGAGGCTTTGCGCCAAGTCCGGGCCAGCAACTTCGATCTCACCGTCGCGCTCAGTCTTCAGCTTGCTGATGGCGCCCTCAAGATTATCCTCAACAAGCCTGGCGTTGGGGCCGACAGACTTCAACGAGCGCGAGATTACCCATTTCGGCTGGTTCCGCCACGCTGCCGCGAAGGCATGGTGCTCTGCATCCCATTCAGGATGATCCTGGTCCCAGTAACGCATGACCTCATACATCCGGCGACCATACACACTGCCCGCCAGTCCCTGAGTTTCCTCGATGAAGTGGTGGAAGAGCTTGGGACTTGGCGCAAACGCCATATGATCGATGTAGCCATCCAGGGACTGGTTCATTGCGAACACGAGCCTAGCCATTGCCGCTTCCTTTCCCTTAACTCGCATATCCACGTGGTTCTGATTGCATTACGCAACCAGTTATAAGGTAGGCCGACTGCTTTCAAATCACAACTGGTTTTTGCGGTGCGCATGAACGCCCCGCGCTCCGGGCAGGCCAGGGAGCGACGCTCTTGTCTTAACGTGGAGCGATGCGCCCGAACTGCTTCAGCTTATCGGTCATTCGCCGCTCGTTCTGGAACTTGTAGGCGGCGTAAATCGCAGGTGGATCGATGCTTCGCATCGATCGCCGTGGGAGTGAGTGAATCACGGCTAAAGCCCCCAGGCCAGCTTTCGACAGTCTGCTAGGGTGCCACGCTTTCATTTGAACGCATGGCACTGGGCTTTTGAGTTTCGCGCAATTGACCAAAGAGGCTGGTGATCCTCAGTACCCAATCATCAAATGTGCGCGGCCAAATAGGCCATGCTCTCCTTCAAAGCCTCCACGGGTTCCTTCAGCGCATGCACCTCCGGCGCAAACGGCTCGAAGGAGAAGGGGCCCGCGTAGCCGGCTGACAATAGCGCCCGGATCTGTCCGACATTGTCGAGCCGGTCGCCGGCATCGACCAGAACGCGATGCGGATCGCGCATATCGGAAACCGTCACAGCGGGATCGCTGACGCCGGAGATATGAACCAGCCCGGTGAGCTCGGGGAAGATCGCTGTCTCGCCGGCGAGGTGATGATGGAAGGTGTCGTGTACAAGATGGAAGGTCGATTGTGCGCCGAGCTCTTCGATCGCGGCGGCGGCTTCAGTCTTCGATCGCAGCGAGCAGATCTCGAAGCCGAGCGGCTCCACGAGGCCAATGATCCCGGCGGCATCCAGCATCGGCTTCAGTGCCGTCAAGGCCGTTACAAGATTCTGCTTGCGCGCCTCTGGCTCCCTGCCGCTGCCGTCATTAACAGGGACGAGCACCAGTGCCCTCGCGCCACAATCGCGCGCGTAGTCGATGAGCTCGGCCGCTTCCTTGGTGCGAACCCCATTCCACTCGTTGAAGCGCTGCAGCGCGTTGATCGAAATGATCGTCAGCCCATGGCGCTCTACGAGTTCTTTGACCGTGGCTGCCGGGGTGCCGTCCAGGATCGCGTTGCCGGCCAAATCATTGCGGATTTCTACGCTGTCGATGCCGAGTGTTTTTGCCGTGGAAAAGAACGATTCCACGCTCAAGGACGGCGCGCACATATGATTGAGCGCGAAACGAATGGAACTCATGGCAGGCATTCCTCCTCTTAAGCACTGGCCAGACAGGACGTCTATCGGCCGCGCGTAATTTCGAATGACTACCGAGAATCATGCCACCGATCCACAAGCGAGCTTAGGCAACTCCGATCATTCGTGATAGAAATATCCCTCACGATGATGGAATTCCATCATTTGCGGGCTAAATGTTTTCCGACACGAAGATGTCGAAGGGCAGGAAGGATTGCCCCGGCATTGCCGCTTCACCCCGTTCGACAGCGCCGATCATCAAACCGAGCAACTCCTTGCAGAGTGATGGGAGAGGTGTGCCGATGACCATGGTGACGACATCGTCGGCGAGCGCCGCTTTCGATTCCGGCGTCAATTCGTTGACCACGACGATCAGCTTGCCGGCAAGCCCTTCCTCGCGAATGGCGGTAATTGCGCCTTCCATGCCGCCGCCACAGACATAAAACCCGATGAGATCGGGATGTTTCTGTAAGAGGTTGAGGGTTGCCTCATGGGTGATTTCCGCAGTGTCCAGATTGATCAACGTGTCCAGCACCTCGAAATCAGGCGCGTTCTCGCGAAAATAGGAGCGAAAGCCGATCTCGCGCAGTTCGTGGCCGTGAAACCGGTGACTTCCGACAAAACAGCCGACCTTGCCGCTATGGCGAGCGGATCTGGCGATCGTCCAGGCGGCGGTGCGCCCGACCTTGCGGTTGTCAACGCCGACATAGGTTTCGCGCACACCTGTTGCGAAATCGGAGAGCAGCGAAAAGACCGGAATGCCTTTCTCCTTCAACTCCTCCACCGCCGCCGTCACCGCTGGATAATCAGGCGCGACCAGGGCGACCGCCTGGCTCCGCGCCGCGATCGCTTTCAACTTCTCGACAATCGCTGTCGGTGTCGATGCAGCGACGAAATCGACTTGCGCCTGGACGCGCGCCGCAGCAACCAATTGTGCGGCCGCGCCGATCTCCTTGGCGAATGACTGGTAGAACGGCTGGGACGGCTTCTGCAGCACGAAGCCTAATCGGTATTGCGGCAGATCCTCGAATACCCTCTGCCGTAACAGGCCGACAGCATGGTAGCCGATCGATTGCGCTGCTTCGTAGACGCGCCGGGCCGTTTCCTCCCGGACACGATGCCGTCCGTTCAGCACACGATCGATCGTGGCGACGCTCACGCCGGAAGCTTTTGCGAGATCGGAGATCGTCGGTCGACGCATGTTTGCCACCTCCTGAGGTATTCCATCACACATGACAGAGACCGCTGATATGTTTTGATAGATTCCATCATTCGCGCATTGAGGCAAGCGAAAACTGGCCCTATCATCCAAAACATGAGATGCGGTGCGCGGTTTTGCGCTCCGCGGGAGGCTCGCATGACCGAGATAGTGAAGCGCGATTACAGCCTGCTTGGCCCGAGCGGCAAGACGGCGGTCGAGACCGGGTTGGCGGCGGCGGAGTGGTACCACACCGATATTCCGCGCAAGGAGATGAAGGCGCTGATGCAGCGCTCGGATGAAGCCGCCATCCGCGACACGATCATCTGGCTCGGCAGCATGGCGATCTTCGCCGGCTTCGGCGTATATTTCTGGGGCTCCTGGCTCTGCGTCCCCTTCTTCCTGGCTTACGGCGTGCTCTATGGCTCGGCCTCGGACAGCCGCTGGCATGAGTGCGGGCACGGCACGGCATTCAAGACCCGCTGGATGAACGACGTGGTTTATCAGATCGCCAGCTTTATGATGATGCGCAATCCGGTGACCTGGCGCTGGAGCCATACACGCCATCACACCGATACCATCATCGTCGGCCGTGACCCGGAAATCGCCGTCATGCGGCCACCGGATCTTCTGCGGCTAATCCTGAATTTCTTCGGCATTTTTGATGTCACCTACGGCATGCTGGACATGCTCCGCAATGCGTTCGGCATCGTCAGTGCCGCCGAAAAGACCTTCATTCCCGAGCAGGAGCAGCCGAAAGTCATCCGCACCGCCCGCATCTGGAGCGCGATCTATATAGCAACGATCGCCGCCGCGCTTTACATGGGCTCGTTTCTGCCACTGGTGCTGATCGGTCTACCGCGGCTCTACGGCGCCTGGCATCATGTGCTGACCGGCCTGTTGCAGCACGGCGGGCTGGCCGACAATGTCGTCGACCACCGGCTGAACAGCCGCACGGTGCTTATGAACCCGGTGAGTCGCTTCATCTATTGGAACATGAACTATCATGTGGAGCACCACATGTTCCCGATGGTCCCCTATCATGCACTGCCAAAACTGCATGCGATGATCAAACATGACCTGCCGAAGCCCAACCCCTCCATGTGGTCGGGTTACAGCGAAATGATCCCGGCCTTCCTGCGGCAGCTGCGCAATGAAGATTATTTCCTGAAGCGTGAGCTGCCGCCGACGGCCAGACCCTATCGGGAGGAATTCCACAACACGCTGGCTGAAGCAGCACAATAACAATCGAAAACTGCAAACAGGGAGGCAGGAATGAGCGGTAACTGGATCGAGGTCTGCGCGGCGGATGAGATAGACGAAGAGGATGTCATGCGCTTTGACCATGGCGGACGAACCTTCGCCATTTATCGCAGTCCAGAGGACGACTATTTTGCCACCGATGGCCTCTGCACGCACGAGCAGGTCCATCTCGCCGACGGGCTCGTCATGGACAACATCATCGAATGTCCCAAGCACAATGGCCGCTTCGACTACAGAACCGGCGAAGCCAAAGGGGCGCCCGTCTGCGTCAGTCTTAAGACCTATCCGGTCAGGGTCGAAAACGGCACCGTCTTTATCGCGGTGTAAGGAGCGAGAGCATGCCGCATTTCATTATTGTCGGGGCAGGAGAGTGTGGCGCTCGCGCTGCCTTTGCGCTGAGGGAGAAGGGCTTTGAAGGCGACATCACCTTGATCGGCGCCGAACCGGTTGCCCCTTATGAGCGCCCGCCGCTCTCGAAGGAAGGTCTCGTCCACGCCCATGAGCCGAAGTTCGTAGCCGCATTGGAGCGGTACGCGGAGCAGGGCATTGATCTTCGGTTGGGTCTCGCCGCAGCGGACATCGACCCAATTGGCAAGCTGGTCACACTCACAAATGGTGAAAAGCTCGGCTACGACAAATTGCTGCTGGCAACCGGTGCATCCGCGCGAAGCTTTCCCGGTGTTGCGAGAACCGGTGGGCGTATTCGCATGCTGCGCAGTCACGCCGATGCTCTCGCCCTGCGGGCGGCACTTTCCCCGGGCCGCCACATCGCCATCATCGGCGGCGGTTTTATCGGTCTCGAACTCGCCGCCACGGCACGCAAGCTTGGTGCGGACGCAACTGTCATCGAGGGTCTGCCGCGCGTGTTGAAACGAGGCGTTCCGGAAGCGGTTGCCGAGGTGATAATGCAACGCCACCGCGAAGAAGGGGTCGATATCCGCTGCGGCGAGACCATTATGGCTCTCGAGGACGGGGCAGAGAATGCGATTGTTCGCCTGGCGAGCGGTGAGGAAATTTCCGCCGATCTTGTCCTGATCGGCATCGGCGCGCTGCCAAATGTTGCGCTGGCGGAAAAAGCGGGGCTTGCGATCGACAACGGCATCGCCGTCAACGAGCGGTTGGAAACCTCTGCAGCCGATATCTACGCCGCTGGCGATTGCTGCTCCTTCCCCCTGGCGCTTTATGGCGGGCGGCGGGTTCGCCTGGAATCCTGGCGCAATGCGCAGGAACAGGGGACGCTGGCTGCAGCCAATTTGTTGGGCGCACAGAACAGTATCTCGGCCGTGCCGTGGTTCTGGTCTGATCAATATGATCTGACGCTGCAGATCGCCGGTCTCGCTGATGGTGCAGCGACGATGTTCAGGCGTGATCTCGGCGACGAAGCATTCATCCTTTTTCATGTCGATGAAACTGGGCGGCTGCTTGCTGCCAGCGGTATCGGTCGCGGCAACGCGGTGGCCCGTGATATCCGCCTCGCCGAAATGCTGATTGCCGCCCGCATATGCCCGGATCCAGCGGCGCTTACGGCGAGCCACGTCAAACTTAAATCACTTCTTGCTGCATGAACGTTCGCCAGGCCTTGACGAATGGCCCCGAACCGTAAATCTCTCCTTATAACAATAGCTAAGGAGGACGCGTTGAAACTAGTCGGGATATCAGGCAGCCTGCGCAAAGGCTCCTTCAACACGGCGCTGCTGCACGCAGCCGTCGAACTTGCGCCCCCGGGTGTCGAACTTATTGCCGCGACCGTCCACGGCGTCCCGCTTTATGACGCCGATATCGAGGCGGGCGAGGGTATCCCGGAGAAGGTCACCGAGCTCAAGGAGCTTGCTGCGGCTGCCGATGGACTGATGCTGTTCACGCCGGAATACAACAATTCGCTTCCCGGCGTCTTCAAGAACGCCATCGATTGGATGACCCGGCCGTCCAGCGATATTCCCCGCATCTTCCGAGCAAAGCCCGTCGCCGTTCTCGGTGCATCGCCCGGCAATTTCGGCACGATCCTCAGCCAGAATGCCTGGCTATCCGTGTTGCGCACCCTTGGCGCCAATCCCTGGTTCGGCGGCCGGCTGATGGTTTCGCGCGCCGGCAGCGTATTTGACGGGGAAGGTCAAATCGTCGACGAGAAAATCAAGCAGAACCTCGCTGCTTTCGTCCAGGGTTTCGCAGCCTTTGTCGAAAGCACGCAAACGAGCTGATCGACACAATTCGTGTAGGGAGCCGAATGCCGAAGCCTATGATCGAAGGACCGAATAGCCTATTGTGATTGGCAGCGCCGGGTCGGCCGGCGCTTGTCGGGCCTGCATACGATCTTCCTTCGAATTGAAATGAAATCCAATACAGCCGGTTATGTTTTCACGTTGTTGGCGATCAGCATTTTCGCCATACAGGACGGCATTTCCAAACACTTGGTCAGCGCCTATCCGCCGCTCTTCGTGGCAATGATCCGCTATTGGGCCTTCATGCTCTTTGCCGTGGCAATGGCTTCAAGATCGCCAGGAGGATTGCGTGTTGCCGTCCATACCAAGCGACCGCGCTTGCAGATTGCCCGCGGACTTCTGCTTTCCTTACAGATCGTGGTTGCCATCTCGTCCTTCGTCATTGTCGGCCTTGCTCGCTCGCAGGCGATTTTTTCGTCTGGACCATTGATGGTGGCATTGTTGTCCGTGCCGATCCTTGGCGAAAAAGTCGGTTGGCGGCGTTGGCTAGCGATCTGTATTGGCTTCGTTGGCGTGCTGCTCATCTTAAAGCCCGAAAGCGGCTTTTTCGACATCCGTTTCCTCGTGCCTCTTTCGGGTGCCTTGCTGTTTTCGTTTTATGTCGTCCTTACCCGCTATGTCAGCCGCGATGACACCGCGATGACCAGCTTTTTCTACACCGGCATCGTCGGTGCTGCCGCGATGACCTGCATCGGGCCATTCTTTTGGACACCGCTTGCGCCCCATGACTGGGTTTTCATGGGCGTACTCTGCCTCACCGGCATGTCGAGCCACTATTTCCTCATTCGCGCCTACAACCTACTCGACGCGGTGGTGATCCAGCCACTCACCTATCTGCAACTCGTCTTTTCGGCGATCATCGGTCTGTCGATTTTCGGTGAAACCCTCAATTTCAATACGGTCGTCGGTGCCATCATCGTCGTGGCGGCGGGCATCTTCACGATTTGGCGCGAAAACGCCTTGGCACGCGCTGGTGCCAAGGCGTCGAAAGCGTAGGTGGCGGCCCTAGGAGGCCGCAGCGATCTTTAGGCGTCGATCTCTGCCTTTGGCCGTTCCTCGGTGTAGTAGCTGGTATATTTCTGCCGATAGCGCTCCGTGCCACCGAAGTCGCTATAGCGCGACAGTTCGGACATATCGGTCTTGTTGAGGATGACGCCCAGGATGCGCGAATTTATTTGCGGTTCCTGTTCCAGAATATCCCTGACGAGGTTGGTCGGCGTCGCACCCCATTCAGCAACGAACAGGAAAGCATCCACTTGCGGCGCGAATGCCTTGGCGTCGATGACAGGAGCCAGCGGTGCAAGGTCGACGACGACATAGTCGAACATCTTCCGCGCATTCTCCATCAGATTCATCATACCCTGCGAAGACAGCAGCTCGCTGGTATGCAACAGGTGATCGCGCAGCACCACTGGCAGAATGGCAAGTTTGGTGCGCGGATCGACCCTGACGGCGCTCGCCCAGGGGACCTCGCCGAGAACAGCCTCGATGAGGCCGGTCTGCGGAGGCGACTTGAGCATTCGGCTCAAACCGGGATTGCGCAAGTCGGCATCGATTAGCAGCGTGCGTTTGCCGCTGCTTGCGAGCAAGGCGGCAAAATTGGCTGCCGTCGTCGACTTGCCTTCTCCGGGCAGCGCCGAGACGACGCCGATCACCCGGTCCGCTCGCCCTTGCAACATGACGTCGCTGGCAAGCTTGGCATTTCGCAGGGTCTCGGCGAATATCGAACGCGGCGCCTCGACCGACACACGCATGATGCGTTCGAAAGCTACGCCGTTTTCGGCATCCTCGGCCATCGACGGCGCGGTCGCGGTTTTGCGTTTGCGGCCCTTCTTCTTCCTGTCGAGCGCCTGCTGACCGAGCAGCGGCAGATAGCCCAGGAATTTAAGCCCGAGCGCAGAGCGCACGTCGCCTTCGACCCGGAAATAGCGATCGCGGAATTCCTGGAGCGCGGCAAACGCACCGCCGGCCATGAAGCCCAGAACGACCGACAGTGCGAGCACAAGCGTCTTTTTCGGGGCCGACGGCGCGGTCGGTACGCCGGCAGCGGAGATAACACGTGCCTTGGCGATCGGGAAGGACCGCTGCTGCGACGCCTCCTCATAGCGGCTGAGATAAGATTCATAGAGCGTCTTGAGCGCCGTCGCCTTCTGATTGAGTTCGTTCAAGTGCACCAGGGATTTATTTGCCTCGGAATTCTTGCCGACTACACCTTCGATGCTCTCACGCAACGACACCGCACGCGACTGCGCCACGTCAAACTCATTCTTGTAGCTCGCAGTCAATTGCTGGAGCTCCTGATAAATTTGCCGGGTGATATCCTCGCGCTCCGCCTTCAATGCCACGGCCTGCGGATGATCGGCGCCAAAATTCTGCGTCACGTCCTGCTCGCGCTTCTGCACTTGAAGATAGCGGGTCTTCAAATCCTGCAGTACGGAGTTGTCGGTCTGGCTGGACGAGATCGTAGCGTTTTTCACCGCGTTGTCCGGTCCCTGGTCAATAATCGATTTATATTGATTGTAGCGCGCCGAGGCGCTGGCGGTATCGGCCTGGGCGATGATCAGCTGTTTGTTGAGATCGGAAATCTGCTGTTCCGACATCAGCTCGCCGCCGGTCTGAGTCAAGCCATTGTCCGCCTTGTATTTTTCGACTTCAAGTGAAGCCTGTTGCGAACGCTGGCGCAGGTCGTTCAACCGTTCCTGCAGCCAGACGGATGCCCGTTCGGTCGCATCGAAATTGGCGTTCAGCTGATCGGTCAGGTAGGCGTCGGCATAGGCGGCGGTAACCTTGGCGGCCAATTGCGGATCGCTCGAATCGAAAGATACGGAGACAACGGAACTGCGGGTTACGCGCTCAACCTTCAGAGCGTCTTGCAATGTCGCGGCGATTTGCTGACGTTGCGCCTCGCGTGCCTCTTCGGGAGTTAGCGGCGGCCTTGCCGGTTTGAAGGCGCTGGCAATCAGCTTCACGCCGGATTTGATCAACGCTCCCGGCGACTGCGGCGGATTGAGGATTGCCTCGTTGTTGAGGAGGCCAGCCGTATCGACGACGCGCAGCGCCATCTCGTTGGATTTCAGGATTTCGACAGCACTGGCAATCTCCATATCAGCCTGCTGGCTGCTGGCTGCCGGGGGCCGGTCCTCCGCATATTTGGTCATGGTTTCGTCAAGCAATATCTGTGTCGCAGACGTATAGCTTGATGGCGCGGTCAAAAGGTAGGCGACCGCCAGCGCGACGAAAAGGGCGACGCCGGCGAGGATGGTGCGAATGCGACGGGTCACGACCGCCATCAGCCGGTCGAGGTCGATGAAACCATCCTGTTCGTCCGCCTTTGGAAGAGCGCTGTGGAAGGTGAAATTCTTCTGATGCATGGCGACCACCTTGTCGGAGAAGCCTAAATGAATAACGGCTCTGGCCTGCGGCCATAGAGGCCGCAGGCGAAAGTTTGAAGCGGCTTATGCTGCGGTCATCTGCGCTTCGTGCGAGAGAACCAGGTTTCGGATCGAGTCATAGACGAGACCGCCGATATCTGTGCGTGCAAGCGCAAAGGCGACATTCGCCTCGATGAAGCCCTGCTTTGATCCGCAATCGAAAGTCTTTCCGCTGTAGGCCTGGGCATGGAACGCCTGAGTTTGAGACAGGCGCAGCATACCGTCGGTCAGTTGGATTTCGTTTCCAGCGCCTCGCTCCTGGTGAGCGAGGATGTCGAAGATCTCAGGCTGGAGAATATAACGCCCATTAAGGTAAAAGTTAGAAGGCGCTTCCGACGGATGCGGTTTCTCAACCATTTTGGTCACACCGAAGCCGTGCCGAACCGGTGCTCCCCGGCCGATGATGCCGTATTTCGAGGTCTCTTCCGGCGCACATTCCTCGACGGCGACGATGTTACCGCCGACTTCATCATAGAGGTCCATCAACCCGGCCATGCAGCCGCGCAGGCCATGGCAGACCATGTCGGGCAAAAGCAGCGCGAACGGCTCATTGCCGATCAGGTCGCGGGCACACCAGACGGCATGACCAAGGCCAAGTGGCGCCTGCTGGCGGGTGAAGCTGATCGAGCCGGCCCGGGGTAGAAGACGCTCTAGTTCGGAGACCTGCTTTGTCTTGCCTGCCCTGTGCAGCGAGGAGATCAGCTCAGGTGTGTCGTCGAAATGATCTTCGATAGCCGACTTGTTGCGGCTGGTTACGAAGACGATGTGCTCGATGCCGGCTTCGATGGCTTCATCGACGGCGTATTGCACTACTGGACGATCGACGATCGTCAGCATTTCTTTCGGCATAGCCTTTGTGGCGGGTAGGAAACGTGTTCCGTTGCCGGCAACCGGAATGATTGCTTTTCTCACAGGATGCTTAGGGTCCATGGCTCTATCCTTTATTAGAGTGAGGGCCTGCGCCCAGACTGGGGAGGGAGGAGGAGATTTGAGACGTCGCAGCCACTTCACCGCCCCGAAGGACAGTTGCCTCACCGCCACCCCGAGGAAGGGCGGCAAGACGACGAAGACGCGCTGCGATCGGCATGCGCAAGTGACGAACCGCGCGTGGATTGCAGCAGGCAATCTTCAGCGCGTTCAGCAGGGCGCCGTCCTTGATGCTGTCGACAAGCATCAGGAAGGACAGTGTTTCTTTCAGGTTCCGTGTCCGTCGCCGCTGGGCGGCAAGGGCGGCAGCACCGAAAGGATGTTCAGCGAAAAACTTGCGGTCGGCGGCAATCATCGCTTCGACGTGATCCTGCTTCAGCACCCGCGAGATCGAGCCCTCGCGAATGTAATACAGATAGCCGGCCGTCGGCTCGACCGCGCAGACGCCGCCTCTGGCTAGCGCGGAAGCGAGGAAGATGTAATCCTCACCGATCCGGAGGGTTTCATCGAAGCGCAGGTGATGCTTTTCCAGAAAGGCCCGATCAAAGATCGGCTTCATGTATCCGAAATTGTGCTCGGATTGGAAAATCATGTTCGATGCGATGAATTTCGCCAAGGTCAGCACCGGTAGGCGCGTGAGCACGGCTTCAGGAAACATCGTGCCCACGGCCTCGTTCTCTCCCCGGATGATGTCGAGATTGTCGACCACGATCTGGGCTTCGACTTTTTCGGCTCGCGCGATCAACCGCGCCATCCGGTCGGGGCGCAGGGCATCGTCGGAATCGAGCACGGCAACCCATCGGCCGCGCGCGGCATCGAGGCCGGCATTGCGCGCCGCGGCGGGACCGCCGTTGCGGGGCATTGCGACCAGCCGGACCCGCGGGTCGGGATGGTTGCCGGCGATCGTCGGAGTGCTGTCGCTGGAACAATCGTCGACGACGATCACCTCCATGCTGACGGCACCCTGGGCGAGCGCGCTGTCAATGGCGCGCTCCAGCGTATCCGCGGCATTGTAGGCTGCGATGACGAAACTGACATCAGGAATGAAATCCGTCATCGCGGTGCTTCCTCCAAATTTCCGTATTGTTCAATTTCGCGGACACCGAACAGGCCACTGACCACACCCGCGTGCATGATGCCGCGCAGGCCGTAGCGGTGGCGCGGCACGGGGAAAGCGGCAAGAAGCGTGGCGGCGGCAAAGCAGTAGGCGGATTTGGCGCCCGCAAGCGCAATCGCTTTCCATCGGCCAAGACCGGCCGAGCTCTCCAGCAACATGCGTCCATGCGTTTGCCCCATGCGGAAACGCCGCTTTGTAAGCCAGGCGACTGACGCCCGCCCGCTCGGCACCGGTTCGTAAACCAAGGCATCCTCGGCGTAGGCGATCCGTCCGCCTGCCTTGTGCATATGGGCGAAGAATTCCGTATCCTCGCCACCGCTGCGCCCCAGCGCGATGTTGAAGCGGCGGCCGGTAAGGGACGGCGCGCTGCGCCGCAGCAGAGCATTGCAGGTATAGCCCGTGCGGATATCGCCGGAGACCCAGACCGGCAATGTCGAATGGAAATCGCCACGACGCATCCATGCAGGCGCCATGTTCGGGTAGACCGCGCGCACCGGGCCGAGAACGGCAGCGGCCCCGGTAGTATCCGCCGTCACCAAGAGTTCTGCCAGCCAATCTTCCGACGCGGTCTCATCGTCATCGATAAAGGCCACGAAATCGCCGGTCGCGTGGTCGAGGCAGGCATTGCGGGCAATCGATATGTTCGAGGCGGGGCAATGCACATAGGTTATCTCGAAGGGCACCGCCGAACGCATGGCGTCGACGCGGTCGCGCGCGCTCGGGGTTACGTCGTTGTCCGCAACGATAATGCGAACGAGAGTGCCGGAAGGAACGGACAAGACCGCCAGCGACAACAAGGTCTGGTCGAGTTCGGCACGGCGATAGGTGCAGACGGCGATATCGATCTTCACGGGGCGGCGCTCCCGGTTCTGTGTGATGGCGCTATCCTGCGTCCACGGAAGCCAAGCACCTCCATCCAGAAGCCCATCGACCAAGCAAAATGCATGACCATTGCCGAGATGGCAGCGAGCGGTCCGTAGGGGTTGCGCTCACCCAGGGCGATCCAGAAGCCATAGGCGACACAGGCGAAAGCCCAGAGGCCGACGGGAATGACCGCGATCCAATTGAGGATCGCCAGAAATGCGCCGACGAAGATCGGCACTACGGCCAGTGGCAGCATCTGGCGAACGCTCGGCATGCTGCGATGTTTGAGGATATTGCGGGCGCGACCGCGACCATAGCCGAGATACTGCCGGAAAAGCGTTGGAATGCTGGCGCGCGGATAGTAAGTCATCGCCGTCTTGTCGGTAAGCCAGATACGATATCCTGCCTTGCGCAGCCGATAGTCGAGCTCGGCATCCTCATTATGGCTGAAGCTCTCGTCATAGCCGCCGACCGCACGGAAAGCGGCAATGCGCATCAGGGCATGATGGCCGTGGTCGGCCCAGTGCCCCTTGGCGCCTTCGCGGTGTTTCGAACCGCCATTGCCAAGCTTTGAATTCTGCGCCACCGCCGTTGCCTTCTGGAAGGCGCTGAAGCCCATGGTGCGCATGGCGACCACGACGGAATCCGCCCCGGTTGCGCCCGCCTCCCGCACCAATGTCTGGCAGTAGTCTTCGGGATAGTCGCCATGGGCGTCGATGCGAATGAAAAAGTCGTAGTCTTCGCCGAAGGTTTCGATAGCGAGATTGATTGCAGCACTTTGCAGCCGCTTCGGATTGTCGAGCAGGAGAACGCGCGGATCGGCCACGGCGATATCCCTGACGATGTCACGGGTTTTATCGGTGCTTCCGCCATCGGCAACCACGATCCTGGCATCCAGTTCGTCCAGCGCAGGGCCGAGCTTGGCAATCAGCGGCGCGATATGCTTTTCTTCGTTGAGGCAGGGGATAACGATTAAGCAACGTTTATCCATCGGTATTCCAGCGTTCATTGCAATCCACCTCTATTGCGATGCAGTTGTGGGAGGGCATGTAATTCGGCAGTTTGTCCGCTCGCGCGGGTAAGTGAAGCAAGCCGTTGCACCAAGGCCTGACAATCGGCGCGATCGGTCATCCATTGCCTGCGGTCCTGCGCAGCCAGGGCATTGAAAGTGGCGAGATAGCGTTCCCCGCTCATATCGCCCAGAAGATCGACGAGATGCGCAGCGTCCGCTTCCTTGAGCGTCAGCCCGATTTTACGGCTTGTCAGGAACCGCGCGGTCTCGGTGCCATCGACGGCGATTGCGACCGCGCCATGCAAGCCGCCTTCATAAAGGCGGTTCGGCAACAGCCAACTGGAGTTCAGCCCCTCTTCGAAGAAGTCGATCGCCCAGGCAAATTGTACCTCGCCATAAATCGCCGCGAGGTCCTCGGGATTTTTGTAAGGCCCGCCGAAGCGCATGAAAGGTGCGTCACGCACAAAACCATCGAAATCGTTGAATTCCGAATAGGCCGGGCGGCCACGCAAAACGATTTCAAAGCGACCCTGCATCCGGCGGGAGAAATCGGCGAGCATTTCCAGAGATTTGCGGCAACGAAGCGCGCCGAACCAGCCAATCTTCCAGGCTTCGCCACTGGCCGGCAATCGAGGACCGACCGCGATGCCAGCGTCAGCGCCTTCGAGGGCCAGAACCTTGTTTTCAAGGAGGACGATCGGCAGATTGAGACCGGAGCGCGAGCGGAAATAATGCTCGACAAAGGCCGGCGAACTGGTGATCAGCAGCGCCGCGTCCGCGCCGAAATGACGCTCGAGGCCGCGCAGAGCGCCGCCAAAGACATCCTGGCGCAGTAGAAGCCGGTGGATGTCCAGGCATTCATAGACAACGGGTATATCGCCGCCGAAGATGGATTTGGCGCGGTTGGCCACAGCCAGCATTTCAAGATTGCGGCCGATGATCACGTCCGGTTTGTCGACTGCGCGCAGCAAGGCGCGCAGTTGCAGAGCGGACTTGGCGACAGCAGAGATGCGCTGGGCGAACTGCGCGTCACGCGTCCGGCCGAGCTCGATCGGTTCGACACCATGGATGGCGGCCAGCGCGTTGTCACCGCGGCGAAACCCAGCCAGCGTCACCCGTGCGCCGCCCGCCTGCAGCATCAGCACCCGCCTGCGTACGGCAGGATCGGCGAGATCATGGACGAAATAGAGTACGTGCAGCATCAAGACTTCCGCTCTCGTGCCCGGCGGCGGCCAGGCGCCTCGTTACATTCGTGTTGCATCACAGGTTCTTGTGCCGGCCGCGAACTCGGCAGCCGGAAAATCTCAGTTCAGCTTGCAGGCGATCGATTCAGGGAATTGGCACTTGTCGCCAGCCGCGGTGAAGGCAACTCGGTCGATCTGCATCGTTGCCGGCCCGCCGCCATAGGCGAACTTGCCCATCCAGCCACTCAGCGTGTCCGTGCCCCACAGGCTGAAGAAGATCTTCTGAGCGTGTGTCGGTATTTTCGAAGGGTCGCTAACCTCCTGAACCAGCTTGCCATTCACGTAGTAGCGAAGCCGATCCTTCTCCCAGACGAAGGCATAGTCGTTGAAGCCTTGATCAGCGCCGCCGGCGACCGGGACAAGTTTCTCATTGCCACCCTTGGCGCCGATATATTGATTGACCTGAACCTGTCCGGGGTTCTTGCCGAGCACCTCGAAATCGATTTCGTCGTGCGGCTTTTTGTCGGTCTCACCGATATAGGTGAAGAACGCTGAATTGAGGCCCGAACCCGTCGCGGTGCGATATCGAGCCTCGTAGGTGCCGTAGCCATAGGTCTTGGTCGTCTGGATCTCGCCGCAGGCGTAGTCGCGTTGGCCGGTCTTGGCCTGGGTGAATTGAAGCTTCAGCATGCCACCATCAACGCTGACCTGCTTCTTAGACCAGGTGCAATTCTGGTGCGGGCCATTGTTCCAGCCATCAGAAACATACCAGCGACCGCTGTCGATCCTGTCGAAATTGTCGACGAAAGATTTGCCGCTCGGCTGATCCTCCTGCGCGGAAGCCGCGCAGGGAATGAGGCCGAGGCCCAAGATGGCAAATGAAACAAGGCTAAGTCTTCTCGCGCGGAAGATTGGATTCGTCATGTATCACCTTTACTCGGAAGTCATTTGCCGACCGTCGGCAGAAAGAACATTGGCGGGCCGCTGCATGCGGCTGCCGGTCAGCAAATTGTAGAAAGAGGGAGCGGCATAGCGCGCCAAACCATTGGTTAGCGGCAGCACCGTCAGGGTAGTGCCGGCGGCCAGCAGGTAGAAGACAGGATAGAGGTCTGCGCCGCTACGGTTCCACAAAACAAAGAGGCAGAATAGGATCGGATAATGGGCGCAGAAGATCCAGAAACTCAAACCGCCGGTTCCAGCCAATCGCTGGGCAAAACGGCTCTTGATCAGGATTGCCGAAAGTGCCCAGAAGCCTGGTATACCGGCAAGCACCATCAGATCTCGGCTGAACATGAGCCATACTGGCGTTTCGGGCGCAGTCACATAGGCCACTGTCGCCCACAAAATCGCGAGTGCGAGAAAGGCTGCGCCGATTGGGGCCGCGTATCTGTCGATGATTGTCAGATCGATGCGGTTAAGGCTGAGATAGATACCGAAGCTGAAGCTGAAGAGGATGGAGTTTCTGAGCACAATGCCAAGCGATACCGGCAGTGCTGCAAGGAGTAGCAACGATGCCAGCGTCGGCAACGGATAACGACTGATCAGCATCGCCAGCAGCGGCGAAAGCAGAATGCAAATGAAGAGGTCGCGCAGGAAATAGAGGGGCAAATTGATCGGCGTGCCTTCAATGGCAAACAGAAGTGTGGCGAGCGTGCGAGGGCTGGCGTCCGTCAGATCGGCAATATAGCCGTCGCCGATGCCGCGGTTCTGCAGGATCAGCACGAACAGAAAGAAGACGCTGTTCCACAACAGAAACGGCAGGAGAACTGTCTTGGCCTTGCGACGAACAGTCTTACCGTAATCTAGCGAAGCCGCGCCGCGTCGGAAAAGGAGATAGCCGGAAATGGCGCTGAGGCAGGGCACGCCGACGCGAAACAAGCTATCGCGCAGGAAGACCCGAAACCAATCGAAGACGCCATAGACGCCTTGGAACGGGCTGGAATCCGCATCGAATGGAATATGTACAAACACGATGCCGGAGATAAGCACGATGCGCATAAGATTGATCCGCGAAGACACGTTGGCAGTCACGTTCACGATATCTGTCACCCTATTTCGGACCGCTCCCCCCTTTGCGGCCGTTTCAACCAGAGCAGACTAGAGCCCGCGACACCTAACCTAGGGCGATCTGGCGAAAGGAAATATGGCACTGCAGCAAAAAGCGGGGGGGTAGGAGCGCTAAAGCCAGTCATTTCGCGGCGAAAAGGCCGGACAAGCATATAGCCCAAACGGATTAATTTCTTTGGAAGTCAATGGCTTAAAACGATTTATGGCTGGTGTAATATTATGTGAACAGAATGGAAATACACGCTGTAGCGGCATCAAATTTTTTTCCACCGGCCGAGGATTTTTTTGCATCGCCGCAGAGTTCGCTATCAAAAATGATCGAAATGAGGCGGCGATGCAAGCTTCTTGAGAAAGTGCGAATAGGATTAATCACCTACGAGTTGTGGTTCTGCCTTTGGCATTCTGCGTGAGCGAACAAGTTCCAGCAGCTTGCGGACAAGGGCTCCCTCGGTCAAAAGAACAAGTACGGCATAGATCACACCGCCTGCCAGCGAGCCGACGACGACCTTTAGGACGGGGCTTGGTAGCTGCGTCTGCAGATGGTCAAGCATGAAGCGAACGATCAGAGCCATGATGAGTGCGGTGATCATCGGCCGGTTGCTGATATAGAGGCCCCGGAAGAACGGCGTGCCGTCGGCCCGAAAGACCGCCCAGGAATAGAAGATCAGCGTGACGACGCTGACGATGCAAAGCCAGACCATGGCCGTGATCAGATCGCCGGTGATCGCTCCATAGGCAACGGCAGCGGTCGTTATGATGGCGCGGATGATCGCCGACCAGAACAGAACGTTGCCGCGGCCGACACCCTTGAGATAGGGGATGAAGGTGCTGCAGGGCGTCAGGATCGCCTTGGAGATCGCCAGCAGTCCGAGCACGGGCCAGGCATAGGCCCATTTCTGTCCGAACAGTACCAGCATGGCCGGCTGAGCGATTGCCCACAGCCCGAACATCATCGGCGCCAGCAGCACCGTCGTCACCTGTGTGCTCAGCATCAGCGCATCCGACCGGCGCTTGCGGTCATGCATCATGTGGCTGAAGGCCGGGAACAAGACGCCCATGACCGCCGAGAGCACCACCTGGTTTGGAATGCTGGCAAAGCGGTTGCCGGCCGAATAGGCGCCGGCATCGGCGAGGCCGAGATAGCGGGCAATAATCACCATCGGCGACTGGAAGGTGACGAAGTTGGCCATTTCCGAACCCATCATGCCGAAGGAGAATTTCGTCAGTCCCTTGACACGGCTGAACGAGAAGACGGGCCGCGGAAAATAGCCGGAGACGCTATAAAGACCGACGAGGCGCACCGTGCCGGAAACGAAAAGCTGCGCAACCAGCGACCAGACGCCAAATCCAAAATATGCCAGGCCGACGGCCATCAATGCGCCGGAGGACTCTGAGATCATGCTCCAGACCGCGTCCTTGCTGAAGTTCATCCGCCGCGCCAGGATTGAGTAGGCGACATCGGCGGCAAGCTGGATCGGGATCATGAAGGCCATGATGCGCAGTAGGTAGGCTGCCTCTTTTGCGCCCAATAATGCTGCAAAGAAGTCGGCGAAGACGTAAAGAACGACGGCCATCAGCGTCGAGACGACCAGGTTGACCCAGAAGACCGAGTGGATGGTCAGCATGTCCTCCTTGTCCTGGATGACGAGGGAGGAGGTCAGTCCGGCGCCGCCGATCATGGCCAGAAATTGCACCACCGTCAGCGCCACGGCGACGACACCGAATTCTTCCGGGGTAAGGATGCGTGCCAGAATGGGCACTGTGATGAATTTTAGTCCAAATGTACTTGTCTTGGATAAAACGCTCCATCCGACATTGTTCGTAATCGAACGGACACTAACTGTTGAGGTCATTGCGACATCCTATCTCTTGGGACCGGCTGAAAATGAGCGATGGAGATTGTCGAAAAACACACGGCCGCGACCCCCGTACAGGGGGCCGCAAACTCTTGTTGAAACCGTAAAGGCGAGAAAATGGCGTCAGTTACGATTGTTATTCCCTTCTACCAGAAGCAATCAGGCATTCTGCAGCGCGCATTGAGGTCGATATCTAGGCAGGTGTTTCAGGATTTCGATATCATCGTTGTCGATGATCAATCGCCGCTTTCGGCGGAAAGCGAGCTTCAATCGCTTGGGGAAGAAGATCGGGCGCGAATTAGGGTGATCCGTCAGACCAATGCCGGCCCAGGTGGTGCGCGCAACACCGGTCTCGACAACGTGCCGGCAGCAAGCCGCTTCGTTGCCTTCCTCGATTCCGACGACGAATGGGCGCCGGAACACCTCGCTAACGCCGTCGAGGCCCTGACGCGACATGATGCCGATTGTTATTGGGACTCGATCTATGGTGGCGAGGAGTTCTACTACCATTTTAGCATGGCGGAATTGGCGAAATCGGTCGATGCCACTCGTCTCTCCCAAACGCCGTCGATTATCGAAATTCCCGATGTCGCCAGCGTTATGCTGAAAGACTGGAGTTTTCTGCATCTTTCCTGCATGGTGATTGGCCGGCCATTGTTTGAGAAAATCCGCTTCGAAGCCGCCCTGCGACTGGCGGCAGAGGATGTGTTGTTCTTCTGCGACTGCATCCTGGCGGCCAAACGCGTGTTGCTTTGTGAAGATACCGGCGCAATGCGCGGTGAGGGCATGAATATCTTTCACAGCATCGATAACGATTCACCGGAGTTCTTGCACCAGCAGTTCAACACCTGGACGGCGCTTAACACGCTGGAGCAGCGGTTTTCGCGCCGGCCTCAGGACGTCGCGGCCATTCGCGTTTACAAGAACCGCGCCCGCAAACAGGCCCTTTGGAGCCAGGTACGACAATTGCGCCGGCGGCGGTTACCACAGGTCGGGCTCCTGGCGAAATGGGCATGGCGCGATCCGGCGATATTGCAGAGCGCGATGCAGCTTGCCGCGGGCAAGTTCGCGCCCTAGTTTTCGCATCTGCAGCAAAGCTGTCGATGCCATAGTATTTAAAAGCCAACGCGTGTTCGGCTACTATTTCACCAAGGAGACCTGCATGAAGCCGTTCCACTGGGAATCCACCCATGGCAATTTCGGTGACGATCTCAATCTCTGGCTCTGGGATTTTTTGCTCCCGGGCCTGCGCGACGTGCATGAAGAAACACTGCTGGTCGGGGTCGGCACCGTCCTCAACACCCTGATACTGCCGCTTGAGGGCCGCAAGCTCGTCATCGGCAGCGGCTTTGGCTATGGCTCGCTTCCCGATATGCGCGACGCGAACGAATGGGATATTCGCTGTGTGCGTGGCCCGCTGACGGCGGAAAAAGTTGGCCTTCCGCAGGACATGGGCATCGTCGACCCGGCAGTGATGGTGACCGAAATGCCTGAGTTCAAAAATCTACCGAAAAGCAAACGCCGCACCTTCGTACCGCATTGGGAGTCGGCTGCCGCCGGGATCTGGCCGGAGATCTGCAAGACCGTCGGCCTTTCCTATCTCGACCCCCGCGGCGAGGCGAAGGCCGTGATCCGCGAGATCGCGACATCCGAGTTGATCGTCGCTGAATCCATGCACGGCGCGATCCTGGCCGATGCCTTCCGCGTGCCGTGGGTCGCCGTCAGCACGTCACGGGCGATCAACAGCTTCAAGTGGAACGATTGGGCCCGCTCTCTCGAAGTTACCTACGCGCCAAAGCTCATTCCGGTCTCTACCCGCGCCGAAGCGATCGCCAAGGGTGCCCGGTTCTGGGGCGTTGGTTTCGAACGTGACGGGCAGGCCGTCGACGAGCAGGAAAAGCGCCGGCAGGGGGAGACGATGGTGCTGGCCGATCCTGAGCAAACCCGTCTAAGGGTGATGGCAAAACAGGCGCTTGCAGTGCCCTCGGCGCTGGGGCTTTGGCAGGCCAGCAAGGCCAAGCCGCAATTGAGCGCCGATGCAACACTTGCCAACCGCAAGCAGCGCCTTTGGGACGTTCTCGAAGGCGTGCGCCGCGATTACCTCTGACAAGGCGAAGAATTATTCGGGAGCGGCCTGTAGCAGATAACGCAGGCCGTTTGTCCCCGAATGAGCGATCGGCGCACCGCCGCCCTTGCGAAAACGCTCCGTCTTGTCGGCAAGAATGCCAGCGGCAATGGCCGGAATAGCGGTCGGATTACCCAACGCATAAAAAGCCGCCGCAGCCAGACCCGACTGCCCCTTGATATCCAGGAAGCGCCGCAGCTCGAACCGGCCGCGAACATGTTGCTCGTGGCGGCGAATGGCGGCTGCATCGGTCGGCGAAAGACCGCCTGCCGCGAGGATTGCCCGATCGGCTTCGTAAAGCCTCAGCAAATCCTCGGTGCGATGGCGACCACTCAGCGAATTGCTGCGCACCACCGCGCCATAACCGCAACTATGGATGACTTTGTAGCGAGCAGCCTTGGCAAGCGCCCGTACATAGAGATCGTAATCCTCGCCGAGGCGCAAAGCCTCATCATAGCGCAGGCCGTGGGCGTCCAGAAACGATCGGCGCATCAGCGGCTTCAGAAAGCCGATCTCGCCGCGTCGGACGCCACGTTTGGAGATATTGCCTTCAACAAAGGCGACCAGATCGAGAAAGCGCGGCTTCGGATCAAAATGATCAAGCATCGTAAAAGCATCCGAGACCGTATCGGCGTTGACGAAGGCGATGTTGTCGGCAACGAAATCCCAATCGTCGGCTGAGAGCAGCGGCTTGAAGCGCCCTGGGAAAAAGAAATCGTCGGCATCGAGGATGCTGATCACGGGCGCGCGCGAAATATCGATCGCGTGATTGCGTGCTGCCGCAGGGCCGCGATTTTTCTCGAATTCCTGAATGGTGAGACGCCCACTGCCGTCGTCGGCGAGGCCGGCGGAGGCGGCCGTGCCGTCTGTTGAACCATCATCGATGACAACGACTTCAGCCACCTCGGGCTCGCGCAGTGCCGAGGCGACGGCAAGGCCGATAGTGTCGCTGGCATTCTTCGCGGCGATGATTACGCAGACGTTGTTCTGGGCACTGTCAGTCACATTAGCCTCCATGGTTCTGCCGGAGACTTAGGACGGCATCAGCTATCGGCAACCACAGGATCGCCAAAAGATCGACCAAGGGGTGACCTTACGGATTGAAGGGTTCGGAACGGTTGAGATTGGAAGCGTGCAAGCCGGTGACCTTGTCGTCACGCATCGCCATTGCGGCCGCATCCTCATTCAATAACGCGTTTCGGGCCCTCTGCTCTTTCCAGACGAGAAAAAGCACGCCCAGAAAGTAACCGATCTGCAGCAGTACGGCGCAAATCACCGTTTCGATCAACGTGGTCGAAAGAGACTGCGTCAGGAAATAAGTCGCAATGGCAAATACGGCTAGTGCACCAACCATGCTGACAAAAAAGCGTGGCGCATACATAACATTACCTCGCCCGCACAATGACAAAAAAAGCATTCAAGGTCTTGCCTCCCGAAATAGACCCACACGGCAAATATATTTAATGAATCCTTTAGATTCAACCGAGTGATTATGGTCTGTTGCGAATGGATACGACTTTACCCACCACTCGTTAAAACTAGTCCCCCGAATTACGCGCAATTGGACTCGATATTTTCTCTCTTTCTTTCCCATTCTCATTAAGGTTGTCCATTAAGGGGCTATATACAATTTTTGTGATATTAACTCATGTGGGCTATTGACCCGCGTCTCGAAGAACTTAATCAACTTTTATTACAAAGTCCTGTCTTCGCGAACGCCAATATGTGCATCGCAATATCGTGTTGCAGCGCAATAATTTCCGCGAAAAATCAAGATTGCGCATGAACGCTCAAGAGTGAGCAAAGCCTTTTCCAACAACAATCGATGAAAAAATCGCCTCTTATAGCCTTTAACATTCTTTTACTGCACTATCCGTAACGTAAGGCGCAGGTTTTTTAGCCGTCTATACAATACATTCTTTAGTATAATCGTTATATAAGAACTAGCTAAACTTACGAAGTTTGGCAGTTTGGCGGTAAGCGCCTACCTCGAATCCGTGTCGCCATAAAAATTTGGCTTAAAAAATCATAATCGCTACCTACACTCCGTCATGCACAGCGCTAACTAGGCGCCCGAGACATTTCCGACCAATTCGCCAACATGAATGGAGTCACCTCTATGAAGTCTGCGACGAGATCGGCCACACCGGCTTTTTTCAGCGCTCCGGAAACCGACGTCTTTCCGCCAACAGGTGGAATCCTGAAAAGGATGTTCGACGTTTCGACCGCAATGACGGCGCTGATCTTCATCAGCCCCATCTTCCTCATGCTTATGCTGCTGGTGAAGCTCTCGGACCGAGGCCCTGTCTTTTACGGCCATCGCCGCATCGGACATAATGGCAAAACCTTCCGCTGCCTGAAGTTCCGTACCATGGTCGTCGACGGCGACAAGGTTCTGCAGGCCTATCTTAAAGCCAACCCGCAAGCGATGGAGGAATGGCGTGCAACACGCAAACTGCAGAACGACCCCCGCGTCACCCTCGTCGGCGCGGTGCTCCGAAAGCTCAGCCTCGACGAGCTGCCGCAGCTTATCAATATCATTCGCGGTGAAATGAGTGTCGTCGGGCCGCGCCCTGTCGTTGAGGACGAGCTGGAACTCTACGAAACCGCGGCGATCTACTACCTCCAATCGCGCCCTGGCCTGACGGGTCTTTGGCAAGTCAGCGGTCGTAACGACGTCTCCTATGCCAGCCGCGTCGCCTTCGACACGCACTACGTCAAGAACTGGTCGCTCAGCAGCGACGTGCTCATCATCGCCAAAACCATTCCGGCGGTCTGCCTGTCGCGCGGCAGCTATTAAAGACGAACGCAGATACCGCAGGAGGGTTCCTGCGGTGTTCCGCAAACGCGGGCTGCGGTCAAATAACAGGGAAGATCCTGCATGATTGAATTTCAGTCTCCTGGCAAGTTCGTTGGCAAGGCCACACCTTTTCGTTGCACGGCGCTGGTGGTTATCAGCCTTTGCATGCTATCGGGCCGCAGCTATGCCGATAACCTTCCTGGGTATCATCTGGGCGTCATGGACAAGCTGCACATTCGCGTTGCCGAATGGCAAACTGCCGAGGGCACGATCCGCGACTGGTCGACGATTTCGGGCGACTACACCGTCGGTCCCTCCGGCTCGGTTTCCGTTCCCTTCATCGGCGATATGCCGGCCGTCGGTAAGACAACTGACGAAATTGCCCAAGCCATCGGTGTCGGGCTACAAAAACAATTCGGCCTGCGCGATCGGCCGTCGGCTTCCGTAGAGCTTTCGCAATTCCGGCCGATCTATCTCGCCGGCGAAGTTCAGAATCCGGGCCAATATCCTTTCGTACCCAATCTTACTGTCCTTAAGGCACTTAGCCTCGGTGGCGGCACGCGACGTGCCGATGCCGGTCAGCGGTTCGCGCGCGATTTCATCAACGCCAAGGGAGACGCGGTCGTCCTCATGGCGGAGCGCGGACGATTGCTGATGCGCAAGCAGCGTCTGCTGGCCGAGGTCCAAGGGAAGGATCAGATCAATGTCCCGCCGGAGCTGCAAAAGCTGCCACAATCGGCTGACCTACTTGCCAGCGAAGAGGCCCTGATGAAAGCGCGTAGCGTCCGCTTGTCGACGCAATTGCAGGCGCTCGCGGACCTGAAAGTGCTGCTGCAAAGCGAGGTCGAGTCGCTCGGGAAGAAAACCGATACGCTAAGCCGCCAGCTCGATCTGGCCAAGGCGGACCGCGACAAGGTCGAGAGCCTGGCGGAAAAAGGATTGGAACTTGCCTCGCGCAAGATCTCGGCCGAACAGCGCGCTTCCGACGTGGAGACCAATCTATTGGATACCGACAGGGCATCGCTGAACGCCAAGCAGAGTATCAGCAAGGCCGATCAGGACGAGGCCACGCTGCGCAACGATTGGCAGAATTCGCTTGCCCAGGATTTGCAGGATACCGATACACAATTGGAAACCCTGCAGCTCAAGCTCTCCACGAGCCAGGCGTTGATGCAGGAAGCAGTCGCGCAGTCTGCCGATGCCAGCAATATTGATCCCGGCGGCCAGGACGTTAAAGTCGCCTATACCATCGTGCGCGATGACAACGGCCAGCCGAAGGAAATTCAGGCGGACGAGAACACCCAGGTTATGCCGGGTGACCTCATCAAGGTCAGCGCCGCCATGGCCATGCGATAAGGGGGGTCGATGCAGATCGCCAAATCGACCTTTGTTCGTCCAGGCAGCAACAGCACCTATGGCATGGTGGCTGTTGCGCTCTCTTTCTTCGTCTTCGCCTATTCCTCCATCTTCGGGCAGCCGTCCATCCTTGTCTATTATGCGCTCTGGTTTCCGTTGGTGCTGATCGACTATCGTAGCGCGCTCGGCAGTTACCAAAAGCAGCTCTGGCTCTTCGCCTTCGGTGTTTTCACTTGCCTTTCGATCTTCTGGTCGGCCGTGCCGTCAGTGACGGCGCGTGCGGCAATCCAGTACATGACGCATATCGTGTGCGCCCTGATCGCCATGCGCACGCTCGATATCCGCACGCTTTCGCGCGGTGCAATCGCCGGTACGAGCATCGTGCTGATCTATTCGATCCTCTTCGGCTATACAGCCTATGATCCGATCGACGGCACTTATAGCTTCGTCGGTGCTTTTGCCTCGAAGAACCAGCTCGGATTTTATGCCTCGCTCGGCATCTATTTCGCATTCGCCGCCGTCTTCATTCTCGGCGAGCGCCGCATCTGGATGGTCGGTGCGGGCATTGCCGGTCTCCTATCCGCCTATTGTCTGCTGAAGTCGTCGTCGGCGACATCGGTGTTGGCGACCGCACTAGTCGTCGCGCTCGGCATCGGGATGCGTATCATCCTGTTCCTGTCGCCGCTGCAGCGTACAAGGCTGTTTTTCATCTTAGCCATAACCGGTCTCGCGGTCGCTGTCGCCGGTGTCAATCTCGGTGGCGTCGATCTGGTGCTCGGTGCCTTCGGCAAGGACTCGACGCTGACGGGTCGTACCTATCTATGGCAACAGGGCATAGAAGCCGCCGCACAGCATCCTTTCTTCGGCGCCGGCTACCAGGCCTACTGGGTGCAGGGCTTCTCCGAGCCGGAGCGTCTGTGGGAAGAATTCTACATTGCCTCTCGCGCCGGTTTCCATTTCCACAACACCTTCATCGAAACGACCGTCGAGACGGGACTGATCGGCGTCGGCCTGCTAGTGGCGATCCTGCTCACCGCCTTCATCGGCCATCTCAAGCGGTTTCTGAACGATATCAGAAACGACGAATCCTATGTCCTCTTCGGCGTAGCGGCACTGCTTCTGATCCGTGCCTTCGTCGAGATCGATATCCTCAATCCCTACCACGTCGGCTCGTTCCTGTTTTATTTCACGGCGGGTAAGCTGACGATGAAAACCCGGGCGAAACGGGTTGTTCCGCTCGCTCCCGACGATCGACTGGAGTTTGCACAGCCGGTGAGCTGGGAGCAGCAGATCAGCAGATGAAAACTCTCTATGGCATTCAATACCTGCGCGGCTTTGCTGCTCTCGCCGTGGTCCTGTTCCACGCTGCGGAGCGCACCGACGACCATTTCCTCATTGGAGCAGCCGGCGTTGACGTCTTTTTCGTCATCAGCGGCTTCATCATGTGGACGATGAGCGAGCGCCGTCCGGTGACGCCGTCGCGCTTCCTGCTCGATCGTCTGCAGCGCATTGCGCCGTCCTACTGGATCGTCACCGCCATCATGGTTGCCGGCGCACTCGCCGGCCTGTTCCCGAGCATGAAGCTGACGGTCACCCATATCCTGGGTTCGTTGTTTTTCATCCCCGTCCGCTCGCCGAGTAACGGCGCGATCTGGCCGGTTCTGGTGCAGGGATGGACTTTGGATTTCGAGATGTTCTTCTACGTCATCTTCGCCGCGACCCTGTTGCTGCCACGCCGCCTGCGGCTTCCCAGCATGGTCGGCATCTTCCTTGCCTTCGTCATCGCCGGCAGCATCTTCAATCCGCAATCGTCGTTGCTCATAACCTTTACGCGGCCGATCATCCTGGAATTCGCCGCCGGTGCGATCCTTGGCTGGCTATGGCTATCGGGCAAAACAGCAGGTCCCGGCGTCGGCCTTGCCCTGATCGTCGCTGCCCTGCTGGGTTTTACGGCTATCCAGCTTTTCGGCCTCGCCTTCAACGAATTGAGCTGCGGCCCACTTGCCGTGGCACTGGTGTTTGGGATGGTATCGCTGGAGAGCAGCGGCAAGCTTGCGAATATTCCGCTGCTCACCTATCTCGGCAACAGCTCCTATTCGATCTATCTCTGGCACACGCTGGCAATTTCGGTAGTGACAAAACTGGTGGCGTCCACGCAAATGCCCTCTGACGTCGCAACGTTCATCAGCGTCATTGCGGGTACATTACTGGGTATCTGCGCCTACGAAGCGGTCGAAAAGCCGCTGCGCAACCTGTTGAAGAGCTTGAGATGGCAACGGTCGCGACCATCGCCGGCATGACAGACGCTCAGATCCTGGTCTCGACCTGATGCCGGATGTCATCGGCCAGGGGGTGCAGATCTTGCGATGTTGAGGGGCCAACGAGGCTGTAGCCCATGCCGTCGCTGGCCCAGGTGACACCGGTCGTCGTGCCCTCGGAATGTTCGGCCATCGGCTTGTCCTGGTCCACCAGCATCGGCCGGGTGAGAAGAACAATGCGTGTGCCGTGGTCATTGTCATACATCAGCATCAGCCCCGGCCCGTGCGCCGTCGCGGTCACCCGCCCGCCCATCAGGCGATATCCCGAGGCGGAAAGATCCGGAAGCATGACAGGTCGCTGCAGCCGCTCCGATGCCCAGGCGACAAGCTTGGCGCCGTCGTCGGCAGTTAATTCGACCGGGCGAACTCTGTCGGAGGCGTAGGCGCCATAGGTGTTGGCCGCTTCCCGCTCCAAGGCCAGGACGCCTTCGTTCGCCGGTAGCGACAGTCCATGCAGCCACCAGCCGCCACCGCCGCCGAGAACAAGCAACGTGGCCGCGGCTGTCGCCATCCACCAGCGCGTCATGGGTGCCTTATTCCGCCGCGCCTCGATCATATGCGCAAGATTGAGCCCTGTCGGGACGGGCTCCTCGGCAATCGGATCGAAGGCGTCGCGCAGCTTCAGCCGCTGTGAATGGTAATTTTCCACACGGGCGGCGACGTCGGAGTGGCTTTCCAGATAGGCTGCGACTTCCGCCCGCCGTGCCGCGTCCAGCGCATCGTCGACATAGGCGTGGAGATCGTCCTCGGTAATCGGCTGCATGGTCATTTTATTCTCCGCAGATGTGCGCCCGGGCGGGCGGCTCCGCCTTCTCCTTCCAGCAAATGTCGCAGCCGCTCGCGGGCTCGCGCGAGCCGCGACATGACAGTGCCGATGGGTATGCTCAGCACTTCTGCCGCCTGGGCATAGGACAGATCCTCCACCGATACCAGCAGCAGAACACTGCGCTGTTCCTCCGGTAGAAGCGCCAAGGCTGCAACGATGTCTCGCCGCATCAGCGCATCCTCCTGCGCCGGCGGCTGCGACAACATGGCCTCCGCCGTATCCTCCAGCGGGACATGAACACCGCGCCGCGCCGACTGGCGCAACCGGTTGACGGCAAGATTGTGCAGAATGGCAAACACCCAGGTGCGCGGATCTCCATCTTGACGGCGCTGGTGCCAATGGCTGATCACCTGTTCGAGGCAATCCTGCACCAGGTCGTCCGCTCCCGTCGCATCGTGTAACAGCGCCCGCCCATAGCGGCGCAATGCTGGAATGAGCGGCTCGACAATTCGGACAATGTCACTCATCTGCGTGGGACCTTCGGGCCAATCCAAAAAGCGGACACCACCCGCCATCCTATATCACAGGAGAAGGCGGGCGGATCACTCTCAATATTTCTAGAGCTTATCGTTTCTGAACTTGAACGATGGCTCCCGGCCGGCCATCCGCACCCGCGGCTGCGATCACCAGATAACGTCGCTCGGCCTTTGCGCCGTTCTGGACGATCTGGCGGATCGGCCCGACAGCATCGACGATCGCGGAACCGGCGGGGTTCGTCATGAAGGACGCGAGCGGCTCCAACATGCCGCTGCCGTCGGCATTAGAAGCGAGCGCCAGAACAAAAGGCTTCTTCGGCTCAAGGCCGGTCACGGAGGCCTGCAGAACCTGAGACAGACCCTGATCGAAGAGCGCGACGCTCGTCGGCACCTTGTCGCCCTCGGCCTTGCCCTTGGCCACCATCTCTAGATGCGCGGACTGGCCTGCGACACCGAGGGGCTGCAGGTTTTGAGTACCGTCGCCACCATCGGCAACCGCATTCGGTACATAGGCGACCGCTTGCGGCGCCTGGCCGATCGGGATGGTGGCGATAACCTTGTTGGTCAGCGTGTCGATGGCGGCGAAAGCGTCGGCATTTTCAAGGCCGACATAGACGCGCGTGCCGTCGCCCGAGGGCCAGACGCCATGCGGCAGATTGCCGACCGGAATGGTTGCGACCTGCTCGAAATTGTCCGTGCGGAAGACCTTCACCTCGTTCAGGCCGCCAACCGTGACGTAAGCGAACGTTCCATTGGCATTGTGGACGATGTTGACGTGGTTGGTGATCGGACCGGTATCCAGCGTCTTGATGGCATCGAACGGCGCTTGCGCGTTAAAGACCTGGGTTTTGCCGATGTCCTTCAGTGTGAACCAGACCTGCTTGCCATCCGGTGTGGCGGCGATGTTCGGGCAGAAGGGGCTTTCCTGCTTCACATGGCCGACGATCTGGTGATCGGCAAGCGAGACCACCACCGTATCCGGGTTGAAAGACGAGCAGATGTAGCCGTATTTGCCATCGGGCGAGAAGATCTGCATGCCGGGACCCGCCGGCACCTTGATCTGCAGCTTTTCCTGATAAGTCTTGGCGTCGATGACCGAAATGTAGTCTTCACCGCGAACCGTGACCCAGACCTCATTCCCATCGGGTGTAAAGAAGGCCTCATGCGGCGAGCGGCCGACATAGGTCGTGTGCTTGACTGTGTTCGTCGCCGTGTCGATGAAGGTCACCGAATTCGAGCCGATCGAGACGACGGCGAGCGTCTTGTGGTCCGGTGAGAAGCCCATGCCGTGCACCAGAAGCTGGCCCTTATAGAGCGGGCTCAGATTGCCTGGCTGCGGATCGCCGAGCTTGATAACTCCGAGCAGCTTATTGTCGGCGGGATCGGTCACCGACACGGTGTTGGAAAACTGTTCGGCCGCGTAGACGCGATCCTTGTGGCTGATCGCGATATCCGGGTCGGCGGCAGCGCCGGGCGCCTGGCCGGCAAGGCTCGCAACAGGTGCGAACACGGAGCCGGCGAGAAGGCCGAGGGTGAGGAGGGTCGGCTTCATGATCGGGTCCTTTTCAATTGCGCATTTTCATATCCGTCATGGACATGCCCGAGGGCATGGACGACGAGTTCTGACCGGAGGAGATCGGAGGCGTATTCGGGACTGTCGGCGCGGCCGTCGAGGGCGGCAGGGGATCGCCGAGCGCCAGTCGCATGGCGGCAATTTCCTGCTGCTGATCGACGATGATTTCCTGCGCAATGCGCTTCAGCTGCTCGTTCGTACCGTAACGCAGATAGGCCTGAGCCATGTCGATGGCGCCCTGGTGATGTGGGATCATCATCTCGACGAAGTCGCGGTCGACATTGCCGCTCGGCTTAACCGCCATGTCGTTCATCATCTTCGTCATCGCCCTATCGTTTTCACTGAGATAGGGCGCTTCCGCCTGAATGGCTGGCGATGGAAGCGCCTGGGATGCGGGCACATCCTGCGCGAACGCCAACGCTGCGGACGAAAGCGCGGCGGCGGTGAGCGCAGAGATGACAGCCAGATGCCGGATAGAACGGGATTTGCTCATGTCTTGCCTCCTTAAGCGGTTGCCGAGCGGCGTCATGGAGGTAGACAAACGCCACTGCGGTTTATTCCGCAGCGGGGAAATTATTTCTTGGAGCGCTTGGATTGAGAGCAGTCCAGAGCCCAGCGACCAGCGCTCTCCGCATCCACTCTTGTTTGTCGAGTAGTTTTTCGCCGACCATGTAATACCTTGCTGATATCGATACGATCGTCGGCGATAAGATAAAGCGTGAGGTCGTTCCCTGCGACGGCCTCTCGAATTGCTTCACTGGTTGAAGCATAATCACCCGCATCGCCGGCGTTGCGAATAAATCCGGCCATCTCGGATGTTAGAGCGATCGTCATTTTTTCGACTGAAGCCATCGGATAGTCCAGCCATAGAAAACGGATGGTATGCCTTTAGCATACCATCCGCGAGAGACTGTCGACGAAATTCTTAGAGACGCCGCCGCCGCAACTGATCGAAATAGACGATCACGATAATCAACACACCGGTGATGATGCGCTGCCAGAAGGAATTCAGGTTCAGCAGGTTAGCGCCGTTGTTGATGGTGGCGAGGATGAAGGCGCCGATCAGCGGGCCGTAGACGGAGCCGACAGCACCGAAAAGGCTGGTGCCGCCGATGACGGAAGAGGCGATTGCCTGCAATTCCCAACCATCGGCCTGCGTTGCATTGCCGATGGCGATACGCGAGGCGAGCAGGACGCCCACGAAAGCGGCGCAGGTTCCTGACAGAATATAGGCGAGGTAGATCATCCAGGTGACGTTGACACCGGAGAGACGTGCGGCTTCGCGGTTCGAACCGACGGCAAAGAGATAGCGACCCCAGCGGCTGAGATGCAGGAAGATGAAACCAGGTATCGCCACGAGGATGACCATCCAGAACAGGCTCGGAATGCCGAGGAAATCGGCGACGGCGAAATTGGTGAAATCGTCGTTGACGATGTTGATCGTCGAGCCGTTGGTGATGAGCAAACCGATGCCGCGCAGGGACGTCAGCGTCGCCAACGTGATGATGAAGGGCGGCAGGCCCATGCGCACGATACCAAAGCCATGGAACGCGCCGATCAGGATGCCGAAGGCCAAGGTGATCAGAATGGACGCCCAGACCGGAAATCCGGCCTGCAGCAGCCAGGCGATGATGACCGTACAGAAGCCGACTATAGCGCCGACGGACAGATCGATGCCAGCTGTGATGATGACGAAGGTCTGGCCGAGGGCCAGGATCGCCGTCATCGAGCCCTGACGCATGAGGTTGGTGATGTTGAGCGGCGTCCAGAACTTGTCGGTCGACAAGCCCAGAATAATCCAAAGAGCCAGCAGGAGAAGGATCAGCGTCAAGCTGAAGAGGATGTTCATCTTGCGCCGCGGCGCGACGCTGGGGCCTTCTGTAGTATTCACGGCCATTGTTCTTCTCCCAAATTCTATTCTTATCTTCTTTGTCTTTGTCGTTCAGACGCCGATTGCCTCACCGAGGACTTCTTCATGCGTGGCGGCGTGAAAATCATGGCTGGCGACAAGTTGGCCGCGGCGGAAGACATGCAGCCGATCGGCGAGCTCATAAACTTCCGGCAGATAGGACGAAATGACGATGATGCCCGCGCCATCCCGCAAAAGCTTGGCAAACAACCGGTAGATTTCCGCCTTGGTGCCGACGTCGACGCCAACGGTCGGCTCATCGAATATGAAAAGCTTGGCGCCGTAGCTGAGCCATTTGCCGATGACGACCTTCTGCTGGTTGCCGCCGGACATGGCCGAAACGAGAACGCGCCGGCTCGGCGTCTTGATGCTGAGATCCCGGATCTGCTTATCAGCATTGGCCGCTTCGCCAGTGCGATTGATAACCGGCCCCTGGCTCAGCCGCTTGAAGACCGGCAGATTGATGTTGAGCCCGATCGGTAGGTTGAGGCATAGCCCCTGGTCGCGGCGGCTCTCCGGCGCCAGCGCAATGCCGAGCTCCATGGCATCGCGCTCGCTGCGAATGTCGACTTTTCGGCCCTGCCAGTAGATTTCGCCAGCCGAAAGCGGCTGACGGCCGTAAAGTCCAAGCGCAAACTCGCTGCGCCCTGCACCGATCAGCCCGTAGAGCCCAACGATTTCACCGGCCTTGACGGTCAACGAGACATTTTCGAAGCCGGGGCCGGAGAGGCCGCGGGTTTCCAGGATGGTCTCGCCGATCGGAATCTCTTCCTTGTGATAGATCTGCTCGATCGAGCGGTTGATCATGAGCTTGATCAGCTCGTCTTCATTGGTCTCACTGACCTCGCGCGTGCCGACATGTGTGCCGTCGCGCAGGACCGAGACGCGGTTCGCCAGCTCGAAGACCTCTTCCATGCGGTGGCTGATATAGACGATCGTGACGCCTTCGCTCTGCAGGCGGCGAATGAGCTTGAAGAGTTGCGCCGATTCCTTGCGGGTGAGGTAGGCGGTTGGTTCGTCGAAGATCAGGAATTGGGTGCCGCGCATCGCGGCGCGGGCGGTGGCCACGAGCTGCTGCTGGCCGATGGTCAGCGAGCTTAACAGCGCGCCTGCAGGCAGACCGAAGCCGAGATCGTCGAGCACGGTCTGTCCCAGCTTCTCCATCTGCTTCTTACGCATCAGCCCGAAGCGATTGACTTCGTCGCCAAGAAAAAGATTGGCCGCGACTGTCAGGTGCGGGCAGAGCACGACCTCCTGATGCACGGCATTGATGCCGCGGGCGATCGCCTCGTTCGGATTGGCAAGCGCGACCGGATGGCCGCACCAGTATATCTCCCCTGCTGTCCTGGTGATGACGCCGGTCAGGAGCTTGATAAGGGTCGATTTGCCGGCGCCGTTTTCGCCGACAATGGCGTGGATTTCGCCCGCAAGAAAGGTGATTGAAGCCGGCTTCAGCGCTTCGACATAGCCGTAGCGCTTCTGTAGTCCTCTGAGTTCGAGGATGGGCGAACCTGTCGGAATACGGTTTGCTTCCGTCCGGATAGTGTCATCGTGCCGATGACTGATCTCTTCGAGGTTCGTCATGGGGAATTCTCCTTCGCCGACCATTTTCTCGGCTTGCCTCAAGGCAAGCAGAGCCGGAATGAAAACAGGCCGCGCCCGGCTTTCCAGGCGCGGCCCTAAGTCGTTACTTGACCTTCGGATTGATCAGGGCGTCGATCTTCGGATCGCTCATGTTGGCCTTGGTTACAAGATTTGCGCCAGTGTCGACGTTAGCCTCGACCTTTTGCTTCTTGGATGCGGCAAGTGCGGTCTTGATGCCGTCATAACCCATGCGATAGGGATCCTGAACGACGAGGCCGGCCAGAACGCCTGACTTCAGGAAGCCGACAGTTTTGTCGTCATTGTCGAAGCCGATGACCTTGATTTTGTCGCCGAGTTTGTTTTCGGCGATCGCCTGGCCGACGCCTTGCGCCATGATGAGGTTCGAGGCGAAGACGCCGACGAGTTTCGGATTAGCGGTGATCAGGTCGGTCATGATGTTGAGGCCGGTCGTGGCCTGACCGTCCGCATATTTGTCGGCAACGACTTTCAAGCCCGGGTATTTGCTCTTGACCTCGTCCAGGAAGCCCTGGCGGCGTTGGTCGAGCGAGCCGACACCCGGAAGGCTGGTGATGATAGCGACTTCGCCTTCTGCCTTGCCGGTCATGCCCTTGATCGCGGCGGCAAGACCGTCGGCGGCGATGCGGCCGCCCTGCACATTGTCAGTGGTCAAAAACGATACGAAAGCTTTGGAATCGGCGGCGGAGTCGATGCCGACCACCGGCACGGACTTAGCGGCTTCATCCACGGGCTTGCCGAGCGCTTTGCGTTCGGTCGGCGCGATCACGACGGCGGCCGGTTTGCCGGCGACGGCGTTTTCGAGAATGCTGATCTGGCCGTTGATGTCGGATTCAGACTGGGCGCCGAGTTCCGGCACCTTGACGCCAAGATCCTTGCCGGCCTGGCGAGCGCCGGCGAGAACGATCTGCCAGTAGAAGGATGTCGTGTCCTTGACGATGATCGGGATGGTCACATCCGCCGCAAAGGATTGCACCGGCATGGCGACGGCAATGATCGCCGCGCCGGCAAGACCGGCAAAAGTGCGGCGGGACAGAAGGGATTTGGCGATGTTCATTGATTTCTCCTCTCAACGCGCTCTTTTCCTGCACACCGGCCGTTGAACGCTTGCGGCTCGGTATCGTGAGTACCGGATGGGCTCACGCATCGCGGAGATGTTTGCTGCGCATAATCTTATCCGAAATCCGGTTCACACCTTTCGGGGTCATGCGGTACCATCCACGCCAAAACAGGCTTTCCTCCTCCTCGGATCCGTCTTTCCCGACGGTCCGATAGCTCCTTATCTTCCTTTCAAACCCGGACGGCCTCATCTCCCAAGGGTGGTGCAATCAGGGTCAATCCTTCGAATTCCGCATAGAGACTGGCCGGAAGCTCAGGCTCCACGAGCTCCATATTGCGGATGAGACTTGCCGCTTTCGCCGTGCCGATCAGCACTGAAGCGACGCAGGGGTGGCGAAGCGGGAACTGAATTGCCGGCGCGGCAAGCGGCAGACCATGGCGCCGGGCAATATGCTCCATCGCCCCGACCTTGGCCAGAATATCCGCCGTTGCCGGAAGATAGTCGAAATGTGCGCCCGGCACTGGGCCGGTTGCGAGAATGCCGGAATTGAAAACGCCACCCACCACAAGCGATGTGCCTTTTTTCTCGCAAAGCGGCAGCAGCTCGGCCACGGCCGAACGGTCGAGCAGGGTATAGCGGCCGGCCAAAAGGATGCAGTCGATATCGGCTTGGCGCATAACGTCAAGGCAGACGGGCACCTCGTTGACGCCGAGGCCGTAGGCCTTGATCGCACCCGACGACTTCAGCTCCTCCAATGCCTTCAGTCCGGAACCGAGGAGTTGGCCGAGATGGTGTTCATTCAGCGTCTTGCCGTGGGTATAGCCGCCGATGTCGTGAACATAGAGGATGTCTATTCGGTTGAGGCCGAGGCGGGCATAGCTGAACTCCACCGACCGCATGATGCCGTCATAGGAATAGTCGTAATCCGCATCGAAGGGCAGGGGATCGACATAGCCGTAGCTCGGCACCTTGTCGGTCGCGACAGGCCGCATCAACCGCCCGACTTTGGTCGACAGGACGTAGCTGTTTTCCGGCTGGTCGCGCAGGAAATCGCCGACGCGACGTTCACCGAGACCGAAGCCATACCAAGGCGCAACGTCGAAATAGCGGATACCGCTATCCCATGCCGCCTGCAGGGTTTCCATGGCCTGATCGCGGGGGCAGGCGCGGTAAAGGCCGCCGAGCGCTGCGGCCCCGAAACTGATTTCGGTGACCTCCAGGCTTGTCCTGCCGATTCTTCTCCTCTTCATCACCTCTCCCTTGTGATGATTGGTCGACTTTTCCGCTGTACTTGGCTCATTGGGAAGCCGGGCACGGCGGTGTGGCGTGCGTTGTTTACCTAAAGCGTCGCTCCGAGATGCCAGGGGACAAACTCGTTGTCGCCGTAGCCGAAAGCTTCGCTCTTCGTCTTCTTGCCGGATGCGATCTCGATGATCAATTCGAAGATCTCACGGCCCTTGCCCGATATCGTTGCCTCGCCGGTGGCAATGGTACCGCAATCGATGTCCATGTCCTCTTCCATAGCTTGGTAAAGCGCCGAATTGCTCGACAGCTTGAACGACGGCGCCGGACGAGAGCCGAAACAGCTGCCGCGGCCGGTCGTAAAGGCGATCATATTCGCACCGCCCGCCACCTGACCTGTCGCCGAAACAGGATCATAGCCGGGCGTATCCATAAAAACGAGCCCATGGTCCGTTACCCGTTCGGCGTAGCTATAGACGGCGGTGAGCGGCGATCGCCCGCCCTTGGCGACGGCACCCAGTGATTTTTCCAGAATGGTCGTCAACCCGCCGCGTTTATTGCCGGGCGACGGATTATTGTCCAGCGAAGCACCATGCAGGGCGACATACTTTTCCCACCAGTCAATTTTTGCGTCGAGCTTGGCGGCAACGGCGTCATTGATCGCACGGCTGCGCAGCAAATGTTCGGCGCCGTAGATTTCCGAGGTTTCGGACAGGATCGCCGTGCCGCCGGCGGCTGCCAGCAGGTCGGCGGCAGCGCCCAGCGCCGGATTGGCCGTGATGCCTGAAAAACCGTCCGAACCGCCGCATTGCAGGCCGACGATGATTTCGCTGATCGAGATCGGCTCGCGGCGCGCCTGTCCGACCTCCTCGGCGATTTCCTTAAGGACACCCATGGCAAGCGCCACCGCGCGGCGTGAGCCGCCGGCATCCTGGATGTTGAAGTGCCGCTTGCTGGCGCCCGCGCCGCTCTGGCCGTAAAGCGTGAGCTGATTGACTTCGCAGCCGAGCCCGATCATCAGCACGCCACCGAAATTGACGTGGCGCGTATAGCCGGCAAGCGTGCGGTGCAATGTCTCAATGCCGTCGCCGGTCGAGCTCATGCCGCAGCCCTGGTCATGCACGATCGGCACGAAACCGTCGATGCCGTCGTAATGCGGCAGGAGCGTACGGTTTGCCTCTTCGGCAATGGCGCGGCAAACCGTGGTGGAACAGTTCACGCTGGCGATGATGCCGACGTAATTACGCGTCGCAGCACGGCCATCGGCGCGGCGGTAACCCATGAAGGTACGAGCCTTGTCTGCCTCCGTCGCCGCTTCCGGCGCTGCATTGGCAGTTGCCGGCAGACGATCGTTTTCGAAGTGCAGATTATGGCTGTGGACATGATCGCCGGCCTTGACCTCGGCTGTCGTGCGGCCAATGGCCTGGCCGTATTTCACCACGGGCATGCCGATGGCGATGTCGCGAATGGCGAATTTATGACCGGGATCGATCTTGTCCCTCGTCAGAACACCGTTGGCGGCCGCGACGCCCGCTGCAATCGCCGCCGTTGCCACCGCGACGTTGTCGCCTTCCGATAGAAGGATCCAAGGTTGGCTGTTCAACGTCTTCTCCTGAACAATCTTGTTTTTCGGCGGGCGCCAAACAGGCTATCGTCGATTGATTTTGTTTTTTATCTACAATAAACATTTTTGTGTCAACGAGGAAATCGCTGGTCGGTCCGTGAGGCGTTCGACGAAAAAAGCGTGGGCGCCATCGCGACGCTTCCAGCAGCACTGCCGCATTGGACGGGCAATCGAGCATGGTTCAGACATCGCCGCCTATCTGGAGCCGCCGACTATAAGCGAGGGGGAAAATGGCGAGACAAAACACGCTCTTCAAGGATGCGTACAATCGCTACGTGGCCGGTCTGACGCCCGACGCCGCCTTGCCGACCGAGCCTGAAATCGCCGCCGAGCTCGGCATCAGCCGCAGCACGGCACGCGCTATCCTGCTGCGTCTAAGTGACGCTGGCATCATCCGCTGGAACAAGCGGCAGAAGATCGTGTTGCGCCAGCCGACCGAGGAAGATTTCTTTCCGGAGGAAGAAACCAATTCGCTGCACAACATCATCGAGCGCAGTTTCATGCTGCGAATCCTCTCCGACGAAGCGCAGCCCGGCATGCAGATCAACGAGCTGGAACTGGCGCGCGAAATCGGCACCGGGACCTCGGTCGTGCGCGAATTCCTCATCCGCTTCAGCCGTTTCGGTTTGATCGAAAAGCGGCCGAACAGCCATTGGATCTTGAAAGGTTTTACGAGCGAGTTCGCTCTGGAACTTGCCGATGTGCGTGAAATGTTCGAGCTGCATTCGGCCGGGGAGTTCGGGCGCCTGCCCGCAGAACATCCTGCCTGGGCCGCTCTTGCCGCCATCAAACAGGAACACTACGACCTGCAGGACGATTTCGATGAGCGCTATCGTGATTTTTCGCAGCTTGACGAGCGCTTCCACCTTCTCATTCATCGCGCCTCGAACAATCGTTTCATCGCCGATTTTTACGATGCTATCGCGATGGTCTTCCACTATCACTATCAGTGGAACAAAGCTTTCGCCCGGGCGCGAAATTTTCGCGCCATCGTTGAACATCTCGATTATATCGAAGCGCTAGAATCGCGCGACCCAGCGCGCATCGACAGGGCTTGCCGCACCCATCTTTCCTCAGCGCGACAGACGCTGCTGCAATCCATTCCGCAGAATACGAGCGAGGTCGTCGGTTCGAACGCTCAAAATGGCTGAGGCTAAACGCATATTCGCCAGCGCCGCGTTTAAACGGCACCGGCGAAAGCTTGCTGACACCGAGAGCGAGGTTATCTCACGAATTCCCTGATTTTGTAGGCGACTTCCGTCCGATTCGTCGCATTCAGTTTCTTCATGATGTTGCGGATGTGTACTTTGACGGTGCTCTCGCAAAGGTCCATTTCATAGGCGATGATTTTGTTTGCCTTGCCGCGCCGAAGAGCTTCGGCGACGACCACTTCGCGCGGCGTAAACAGACTGTCGGCGCAACGGGTTCCGCTGGTTACGGAGGCGATGACCTCTTTGGCCGCCAGAATGCTGCTTGCCGGCACGAATACGCCGCCTGCGCGTGCGAGAGCTACGGCCTCCGCGGCGACATTGATTCCGACGCTGGTCGGAATGTAACCGCGAGCGCCGCATTCCAGCGCTTTGAGTAGCTGCGCGAGCTCGTCGCTCTCGGCCCCGACGATGACGGGGCTTGCCTTGAACCGCTCCGCGAGGGCGGAGATTTTATCGCTGACGTCTGCATCCGAAACCTTACGTCCGCCGATCATGAAAAGGATCGCGGATGGTTCGCTTTGCATACGGCGCTTCTGCCATTCTTCGAATGACCCGACGGTGACGATATTCATGTTCTCGTCATATTCCGTCAGGCTCCGGGACAGGCATTCTCTGTCCAGGGCGCGTGCATCGATTAGCAGAAGATAGTCCTGGCATTCGTCGGTGCTGGCCGCGCTTGCCGCGGTGAAAGCCCGCAATGAATCCGAAGCTCGGACTGAAATAAGACGGGTTGCCGTTTCTGTTCCAAATTTCTCATTCGCTAAAGACTGCCTGTCCATGGCCATTACTCCTTACTCCACACGTGGCCTCTATTCTTTTGAATTCCTGTGAATAGGCAATATTTCAAAGTAACTGAATAGATACGCTGAACCAAACCGATAGAATTCGCTTTGACTCATAGCATTCCTCCTAACTTCGATTTGAAATTACCTTGCTCACAAAATCGATAATTGCTGATTCTATTTATGACGACATTAACATATGTTAATAAGATCTAAAAATATTCGCCTCACGATTGTTTTCGACTTGAAACAACGCGAGTGCGCTCGCTAAACACCTTAAATCATATGCGGCTTGAAATAGGTTTCATCGAAGTCGACGAGCTCTGTGAGCTTGTGACGGTCCAGAAATTCGACGATGCCGTTGCGGAACGACAAAAGCCCACCCACCCGCATGTCTCTCAGAACGCGGTTGATGTGCACCGTCGACAGACCGACGGCGTCGCCGATATCGGCTTGCGTCAAAGGGCATTCGAAGCCGTCGAAATTCGGCTTCAGCCGTGATGGGCCAAGCCTCGTCGCCAGCTCGAGCAGCAGGTGGCCGGTGCGCTCCAGCGCGTCGCGTCGACCGATATTGGCAAGCCGCTCGGACATACGTGCCTGCCGCCGCATCATCTCGGTCAGAACGATGCGATAAAGGCGCGGAGAAACGTCCATGCTTGCATGGGAGGTGAAATCCGGGAATTCCATGACGGTGACCTGCGAGAGAGCCTGTACCGTCTCGCGCGCCAATTCAACCGAAGGTGTAGAGATCATGTCGCCGCGGAGCGCAAACTCGATGACGATGCGCGTGCCGTTCGGCAGCATCTTGCTGGAAACCGCCCATCCGCTGACGAGAAAAAGAAGACGCGGTGTATCGTCCTCATAATCGTAGATGGTTTCGCTGGGAGCATATGTGCGCGGAATGCCGCCAGTCAGCTCCGACTTTTGACGGTAAACATCAGGACTCAAGGCCTGAAGACGCCCTATGGAAACCTGCGTGGTCATACAATGCCCCCGAACTGCATACCATATCGGGAAGGTTCCGATTAACCTGTCCCTGAAGGTATATCACGTTACGTATGGCAAGTATATAGCACGCAACTTTCGGCCTGGCTCGTAATCTATATTGCTTATGTGAATTCTCGTCAAAATCACACTGCGGTTAGTTTAGTTGTCATATGCTTAAAACATCCAAAGTTGATCATTATACGCGGTAATTACTCCCGATTTGCTTTGTATTAATTCGACGTCGCGGCGCGATGATCATTTAGTATTACAGGTGATATCCCAGCGACAATATTCTGATCCTTCCGGGTGAGATTCCGACGCATATCGGCAATCCCGGCTTCGGCCTGCGACATAATCGTCCGATGGCGCAATGGATCGATTCCTTCCGAATCAGCCGCTCTCAGCAGTCTGGCGATATCGGACGGAGAGGTTGCGCCGCCATTGAGGAAAGAGGATTGCCGGCCCACCGAGCGGAAGAAGCCCTCGACTTTCTTGTCCCAGCCAAGGCCGACATGCGGGATCCCCAAGGAATAGGCTGCGATACAGGCATGCAGCCTGTGGGCAAGGACGACGTCGGTCGACAGAAGAATTTCAATCAGCTCTTCCGGCAAACGCGGACGCGGGGCGAGCTGGAGTGAGCCGGTGGCGGCGAAGCGCTGCATCGAAGCCTCATCCCATATCCGCTTGGCAAAGGCCTGGTCCTCGCTGGCGCCGTTGCAAAACAAGCGGACGCGGTATCCATCCTGAGCCAACAGTCGAATGAGATCCCGATATTCGGCGATGTCCGTCAACGGGATGGCCGAGGCCTTCTGGCTCGCATGCCGTTTTAAAATGACCGGTTCAGTCACGCAAAGGCCGACTGTCGGCTGGTGTCTTAAGGGTGCCGAGTTGCGGGTCTCGCTGACAAGCGCTCGGGTCAATAATCCCGGATCGTGAACGATCTTGGCTGCCGGCCCTTCCGGAAAATGATGACGCCAACTGTCTTGGGCGAAGCTGTCGCGAACCGAGAGGTGGACGAGATTGGTTCGCTTCAGTCGGCCAAAAAGGCGCGCCGCCGGCGCGGACCAATGGCCGCTGACGCCGACTGCATAGATTGCCAGTGGCCGATTATGTCGCCTGACACAATCGAGCACGGTGCCGACTTTCATCGGAAAATTCAGATCGTCATCCTGAAAGAGATTGCCGCCGCCGATCACCACCGCATCAGCCGCTGCAATCTTGGCGTCCCATTGGCCGCGCAACTTCCGCAGCGTGCGCCCCAGGACGTAGCTCACCGCCCAACGCCGCGCGAAAGCGGGCAGGCGGTGCAACACCTTCAAGGCCTGTTGACGCCGACCGTTTGCGCCGATACCGAAACCTTGACGGCCGGCGAGATCGATCGTCTCCACCTCGATATGGCCGGGTCCGTTGGCGAGGCCAGCCTCGACACATTGGGCCAGGAGGCCGTCTCCAAGGTTCTCGCTGTATTTGACATTGAATACGACGATCTTCACTGCAATCTCCCCCCAACTGCGATCGGCTGCATGCGTGCCGCTGGCGCGTTCGTCGCGCGGACCCGAGATCGAGCCGTAAGGGCGGCGACGCTGCCTGCGAGAATGTAAAACATCAATCCGAGATCATAGACGGTGCCCGAAGTGGCCGCGGACACCAGCACCGTGATGATCCCGGCCTTGGCGGCACGGGCAACGGCCGCGGCTTGGCGATCAGGCAGGCGCCAAGGTCGGGTGTCGGCTTTCAGGATAAGCACCACGAAGAGCGCAAAGATCGTCGCACCGAGTACGCCGAGATTGGACAACAGCACGAGGCCGAAGCTCGATGCGCGCGCACTGCCTAATCCGGCGCCGAAGCCGCTCGTGTCCACAAATGTCTGATAGGCCATCGCGTTCCACATGAAGCGCTCGCGCCCAGACTGGCTGTCGGCTTTCGAGAACAGCATCTCGTTCAGAAAGTCGTGCAGGCCGTTGGCAAGATCAGGCATTGCGATCAGGACAAACAGGATCACCAGCGGCATCGCGGCCAAGATGGCGACGATCATGACGGGGCGTCCGGCACCTGGTTCGTGGCGCGAAGCCAGAAACGATTGCAGGCAAAGAACCGGCAGCACCAAACCGAGGCCGACCAGGGCGGTCGCCGAGGTCGAGAGGATGAGGGCCACCAGAAGCAAGCTCGCAATGATGCCGGTGGCGCGGGATCGGATGCCGCTGAGCCACAGGCTGGCGATCATCGCGAAGAGCACAAGCGTGAAATCGGCAAAGGCCGAAGCCTCCGGGAATGTCCCGGAGATCCGCTTCAAGCCGCCTTTTTCGGCATTCGTCAGCAGCGCGTAGTTGGCGGTGCGCACGAATCCGAGAAGAAATTCGGTGTGGCTAAAATAAGTGATGATATCGGCAAGGGCGAAACCGAGGTTGACGCTTGAGACCACCAGCATGCCATTGATCAAATTGGTGGGGGTGCCGCCCTTGCGAATGAAGGCTGCAGTGGCTGCAAAGCAGACGAGGCCGCCTAAGGCATAGACGGACTGGGTGATATTGTTCGACGAGAACTGTAACGGCACCAGCGAAATGAAGTTGTGCCCGCCGATGGTCCGCTCGACGGTCATCGTCGATGTCATGCCTTGAAAAAGGCGCGGGAAAAAGACCGCTGTCGTCAGGCCGAAGACGGTCAGCACCAGAAGGCAGAAACCGGGACCTGGCGGCGCCAAGGCTGCAAAGATCGGACCTTCGCCGTAGGCCAGAAACAATCTTATGAAAAAGAACAGCAGAAAGAGGCTCGGCACCAGGACCGATGCGCCACCAAGGCCGGGCACGCTAAACGCTGCAGCGGCACCGAACACCGTGCACAGGATCATCACGGTAAACGACCACCGAACGGGCGCAGCCAGCATTGCCATGCCGACGACAAACGTTATTAACCCCATGAGATTCATATGCGGTCTGCTCCGAAATATCGTCTATTTCACCATGGCAAAAACTATCACGGCGCTGATTGGCTTGTATTTCCGCCGCGCCTAAGCCCTTTGGGGTACTGCATAAACCGAAATGGGTTCTTTCCCCGCCGAGCGCCGTTGCGTTAGCGTCAGGGCATGGATCACGCTTCGTTCAAACATATGCGACCATGGTCGATCGGCCGCCGCGGGTTTCTGCGCGCTGGCCTTGGCGCGACACTTGCGTTGCTTGGCAGTGGCGTTGCCGTGCAAGCGGGCGACACGGGAGATGCGCTCGACCTCAGCCAGATGACCCAGACTTTCGAGGATAATTTCGACAGTCTCAGTGTCTCCCCCTGGGGGCCAGGCACCCGCTGGATCGCGCACACACCCTGGAACGGCGATTTTGGCGGCGCCCACTTTACCGACCCCAAGGGTGATTTCCCCTTCAAGACGGAAGACGGCATGCTGCGCATTACGGCGGCGCGTAACGCCAAGGGCATTTGGCAGTCTGGTCTGCTTGCCTCCGTCGATGCGAAAGGCAACGGTTTTTCTCAGGAATACGGCTATTTCGAAATGCGCGCCCGGCTGCCGGATGGCCCTGGCGTCTGGCCGGCATTTTGGCTGATCGGCAAGGACCGCTCGAAAGCCACCGCCGAAATCGATGTCATAGAATATTATGGCGACAAGCCGGGCGCTTATTCCGCCACCGTGCATGTCTGGCACCGCAACGGCAAACATGACTCCGATTTTTCCCGCATCAATGTTTTCGGCGATGCGAGCCCAACGGACATGCACACCTATGGCGTAAAGATCGATACCGATTTCATCCGCATGTATTTCGACGGCAAATTCGTCTGGAAGACCAAGGTTCTGCCGGAACATCGCCAGCCGATGTATATTCTTTTAAATCTCGGCATCGTCGACAGCATCACCAAAATGGTGGCTGCGGACCCCTCCTTCATGTTTGTCGATTACGTCAGGGCCTATCAGTTCAAGTAGTCAGCCGGCGTTGATGCCTTCCCGTGCGTCGACACCCCGTGGCCCACGCTTCTCGACCAGCGCAGAATCGCAACCCTTTCCTCTCTCGGGGGAAGGGGTATTTTTCGCGCGTCAAGCGCCAGGGTTCCGTCACCCGTAATGCTTTTGGCCAGCCCGCGTTTACCTCGGCCGCCTCCTCCGACGAAATGTCTACGTCGGCTAAGGCTTAAGACTTTCGTTGAGGACGGCGGTCATCCCAATGATCAACTGGTGATTTTCCGACAGCGTGAAATTCTGCAAGCGACGATGACGCACGCATTTCGTGCCGTCGCAGGCAGCAAACGCAGCCCGGAGCAAAGCGATGATCGATTTCGAACCTGAAGAGAAAACCAATTTTGCCGTAACCATGCATTACGACAGAGACCGCAGCCTGCATGACATGGTGCGCGAGCAGGCTCAGGCCGTTCCGCACGCAACGGCAGTCGTCTTCGGTGACACGGCGCTCAGCTACCGCGAGCTCGACAAGGTCTCCGACGCGTTGGCTGCCTATCTCGTAAAACTCGGCATCCGCAGGGCCGACATCGTCGGCCTGTTCCTGCCGCGCAGCCTCAACGCTATTGTCTTAAAGCTCGCCATTCTGAAGGCCGGCGGCGCCTATCTTCCGCTCGACCCTGCCTTTCCGATCGAGCATCTCGACTATGTCATCGGCGAGTGCGAGCCGAAGGTCATCTTCGTCGATTCCGCTTACTGCGAGAAGATCAGCGCCGTTCCGAGCATGCGCGGCAGGGTTATCGAGGCGAGTGCGATCATTGCGGAAATGACGATCAGCCCGCCTCAGCCGAGACCTTCGGTAAAAATCGGCGGCGAGGATGTCGCCTATGTCATGTACACATCCGGCTCCACCGGTCGGCCGAAAGGCACCGCGATCGCCCATCGCAGCATCGCGCGCGTCGTGCTGGATCAGACCTATGCCGAATTTCTGCCTGACGACGTGGTCCTTCACACCGCAACGATTGCTTTCGACGCGGCGACCATGGAGATCTGGGGGGCGTTGCTCAATGGCAGCAAGATTGTCGGCATGCCGGACACAAGCTTCTCCGTGGCTCGGCTCAGCAGCCTCATACGCGAGACCGGCGTCAGCATCATGTTCCTGACGACGGGGCTCTTCAATCTGTTTGCCGATCATGCCGACGGCGATCTGCCGAAGCTTCGCCACGTTCTTTTCGGCGGCGAAGTCGCATCGGTAGTTCATGCGCGGCGTTTTCTTGATCGCCATCCCGGCTGCAAGCTCACGAACGTCTATGGACCGACCGAAACGACGGTATTCGCGACAGCCTTCGAAGTACCTGCAGACTTTTCCGGGCAGGAACTGCCGATCGGCAAGGCGATCGCGCATACAGGCGTTGCCGTCCTCGACGAGCAATTGCGCGAAGTGCCTCCGCAGACCGAGGGGCAGTTGGCGATATCGGGCGACGGTCTTGCGATCGGCTATTTCAAACGTCCGGATATGACCGCGGAGAAATTCGTGACGATCAGCACGAACAGCGGACAAAAGCGATACTATCTGACGGGCGATCTCGCGATTTTGCAAACGGACGGCACGGTCGCCTTCAAGGGGCGGCGCGACCGTCAGGTCAAGATCAACGGCAAGCGTATCGAACTCGATGAGATCGAGGCGACGCTGAAGCGCGACCCGCGCCTGGCCGACGGCATCGTCCTTTGCCACGTCCAAAGCCCGACCCTGAAGCGCATCGTCGCCTACCTGTGCCCTCGTCTCGGGATCGTGGGTGCGGGTCCCGATTTCGTACCAAGCGTGATGGCGGCGCTGCGCGCGGCGCTTCCGGCTTACATGATCCCAAGTGCTGCCGTGGTGGTCGATGCGTTTCCATTGACGCCGGCCGGCAAGGTCGATCGCTCCAAGCTTCAACCGCCGCCGCTGGAATCCATCGAAATTGCACCGGACGCTATCGCTAAGAGCCAGACGGAGACGCTCCTGACAAGGCTCTGGCAGGACGCGCTGGGAACCGGGAAAATCGATCTCGACCGAAACTTCTTCGATCTCGGCGGAACCTCGCTACAGCTCATGGAAATCCATGCGGGCCTTGAGGCCGAGTTCGAACGTTCCATCGACGTCGTTGCCTTGTTCAAGCATCCGACGATCCGCGAATTGGCCCGCTACGTCGACGGTAAGGCTTCCGGTTCGGCGCGGGCGATCGCCGCCGCCCAGCGTGCCGCTCTTCAGAGAAAGACCATGTCCCAATTCCGCAGGAGTTCTTCATGACGAAAAATCATGACACCGGTCGTGCCTATGACGATGAGACTGATTTCGATGACGATCAGAATTGGGACAATCAGGAATCAGGCGGTATCGCGATTATCGGCATGTCCGGCCGGTTTCCCGGGGCGCCATCGGTAGATGCACTTTGGCAACTCGTTAGCGAGGGGCGGGATGCCTTTTCGCAATTCTCGCCGGAAGAATTGGAAGACGCCTTTACCGACGAAGAGCGTGCGCAAGCGAATTTCGTTCCGGCCCGCCCGCATCTGCGTGACGTCGAGATGTTCGATGCCGATTTTTTCGGCATGTATCCGCGCGAAGCCGCGGTGACCGACCCACAGCATCGGGTCTTCCTGGAGATCTGCTGGGAAGCGCTCGAAAACGGTGGCTACGATCCGCAGCGCTATCCGGGAATGATTGGTGTCTTTGCCGGCTCCTCGATGCCAACCTATCTCATCAACAACGTTCTGGGCGACCGCGCCAAGGCGGAAGAATTTACATCCAACTACCAGATTGGCTGCTTCCAACAGCTTGTCGGCGCACTCAATGACACGCTTGCAACGCGCATCGCCTACAAGTTCAACTTGCGCGGCCCCGCCTTCACGCTGCAATCGGCCTGCTCGACCTCGCTTTTGGCGGTGTCGCAGGCCTGCCAGAATTTGCTCACCTATAGCTGCGACATGGCGCTTGCTGGCGGTGTTTCCATCACGATCCCGCAGAGACGCGGCTATATCTATCAGGAAGGCGGCATGGCTTCACCGGATGGCACTTGCCGCCCGTTCGACGCGAATGCCGCGGGGACCGTCTTTGCCAGCGGCGCTGGCGTCGTCCTTCTCAAACGCCAGGAAGACGCACTGCGGGATGGCGATCATATCTATGCGGTGATCCGCGGTTACGGCGTCAACAATGACGGATCCGACAAGGTCGGCTTCGTCGCGCCGAGCGTCGAGGGCCAGGCCGAAGCAATTTCCGCAGCTTTTGCAAATGCCGGGGTCTCACCCGCAACGATCGGTTATGTCGAATGCCATGGCACAGCGACACCGCTAGGTGACCCGATCGAATTCAGCGGCTTGAAGGGCGCTTTTTTGGACGATCCTCCGGCGCCGGCCAGCTGCGCGCTTGGATCGGTGAAGGGCAATATCGGCCACACGGATGCCGCCGCCGGCGTCACCGGGTTGATCAAGACGGCATTGGCGCTGGGCAAGGCCAAGATTCCGCCGATGGCCAACTACGAGAAGCCAAATCCACGCATCAATCTCGATGGCAGCCCCTTTTACATTCCGACCGAAATGACCGATTGGCCTGAAACGGAGGGACCACGCCGGGCCGGCGTCAGCGCATTCGGCGTCGGCGGCACGAACATTCATGTCATCGTGGAGGAACCGCCGGTTCGTCACGGCGAGCCCGCCGATGAGCGTGGAGGGCCGTATATTCTGCCGCTCTCGGCAAACAATCCCGCCGCGCTTTCGGCAATGCGCGAAAATCTCGGCGACCACCTCGCCAAGATCCCCGGGCTGCCTTTGGCGCAACTGGCACACACTCTGCAGGCGGGCCGGCGTGAATTCGATCACCGTCTCGCAATCGTCGCCAGCACAACTGAGGACGCGATCGATCGCCTGGCGGCGGAGCGCTACCAGCCGCTCGTGGCCTCGGATGAACCGCCGGTGGCTTTCATGTTTCCGGGGCAGGGTGCGCAATATGCCGGCATGGGCGCCGGCCTTTACGATTCGGAGCCGGAATTCGCGCGCTGGATCGACCGCGGCGCTGAATTGTTGAAGATGACACTCGGCGTCGATCTGCGCGACTATATCTGCCATACCGGCCACGTGACGCAGGCCATGGCCGACGAGCAGCGCGAGACACGCATCGCCCAGCCCTGCCTCTATCTGGTCGAATATGCGCTGGCGCGGCTGTGGTTGAGCCGCGGCGTGAAGCCCTATGCGATGATCGGCCACAGCGTCGGCGAATTCGTGGCCGCAACGCTTGCCAATGTCATTTCCTTCGAGGATGGCTTGCGGCTGGTCGCCAATCGCGGGCGACTGATGCAGAGCCAGCCGCACGGTGCAATGGTGTCCGTGCGCGCCGACGCCGAGACCGTGAAGGTGCATCTGCGGGGCAATGTTGAAATCGCGGCGATCAATGCGCCGAAGCTCTGCGTCATCTCGGGACCGTTCGATGATATCGACACGGTTTGTGCCGGGCTCGAATCGGCCGGCATTGCCTTCAGCCGGCTGCATACCTCCCATGCCTTCCACTCGTCGATGATGGATGAAGCCACTGTCGCCCTGCGTGAAGAGACGGCCAAGACCACCTATGGCACTGCCACCATGCCCTATATTTCCTGCGTCACCGGCGACTGGCAGACTGGCGAGCGGGGAACCTCGCCGGACTATTGGGCGACACATTGCCGCGACGCAGTTCACTTCGCCGATGGGCTCGTGACACTCTGCCGCGGCCGAAAACCGGTACTTCTCGAAGTCGGTCCCGGCCGAACGCTCTCGGTCTTTGCCGCGCAGACGATCGGCCGTGACGATCTCGCTGCCATCGTGCAGTCGCTTCCCGAGCATGACCGCGCTTTTGCCGCCTCAGAAACCCTGGCGGAAGCACATGGCAAGCTCTGGATGGCCGGTTGCACACTGGAATGGCCGAGCCTGCCCGCCGGCGCAAAGCAGCGCCTGGCCCTGCCAACCTACCCGTTCCAGCGCCAGCGCCACTGGATCGATGCGCCGCAATCCGCACGCCGCGCCTCGAGCCAACCGGCTCTGCCCGCTCAAGTCCCTGCGCTTGCTGCCTCTCCCGCAGCCGATGTCAACCTTGTCGATGAGAACCAAGCCATGAACGCTGTAACACCACTTTCCGTTTCCAATCGCGTCCTCACACTCGAGACCTCCCTGTTGACCTTGCTCAGTGACATGTCGGGCGAGACGCTGGGGCCAAGCGAACGGGCTGTAACCTTCCTCGAACTCGGTTTCGACTCGCTGTTCGTCGGGCAGTTCGCGCAGCGCCTCGAGAAGGAATACAAGGTCAAGCTCTCCTTCCGCGAGCTACTCAGCAACATTCCTTCCGTCGCCGATCTCGCACTGCATCTCGACTTGCAGCTGCCGCCGGACGCTGTGAAGCCTGTCGAGGCACCGCTGGCGATACCGGTTGTCGCACCCGCCGCGGCCGTTGCCGCGGCACCGTCACCGGTCACAATTCCGGCAGTGCTTCCAGTCGCACCGATGCCGGTTGTGTCGACCGCTTCACCCGATCTGGCAGCCGTGCTGCAATCGCAGATCCAATTGGCACAGTCGCTATTTGCCCAGCAGTTGCTGATCCTGCAAGGCAGCACCGCGATCGTCCCGCCTGCCGCCGCGGCGCCAATGCCCGCAGCGCCACCGGCGCCAGTCGCTGTAGCCGCTCCCGCATCTGCCGTTGTAACGGCGGCCAAGCCGGCCACGGATGCGGCAGAAACCGAATTCGGCACGGAACGCATCAAGCTCTACCGCCCGGGCGCAAAGAGCCTCGCTCCGGAAATATCCAACGCCAAACGTGCCTTCATCGCCGATCTGACGACTGCCTACGAAACGAAGAATGCCAAATCCAAGGCATTCACCAAGGACAATCGCCATTGGCTTGCCGACCCGCGCACGGCCTCCGGCTTCCGCGCTGACTGGAAGGAAATGGTCTTCCCGATCGTTTGCGACCATTCGAAAGGCGCGCATATCTTTGACGTCGACGGCAACAAATATGTCGATCTGGTCAACGGTTTCGGGCAGACCGCCTTCGGCCATGCCCCGGACTTCGTCATCGATGCCATCAAGGCCCAGGCCGATATCGGCTTTGCCATCGGCCCCCAGACGTCGCTCGCTGGCGACGTGGCCGGGATGATCGCCGAGGTGACCGGCCACGAGCGCGTCACCTTCTGCAACACCGGCTCGGAAGCTGTCATGGCCGCCATGCGTCTCGCCCGTGCCGTCACGGGCCGTGACCGTATCGTGGTCTTCGCCAACGACTATCACGGCCAGTTCGATGAGGTGCTGGTCAAGGGCCGCAACCGCGCAGACAAGCCGATCGCCCTGCCGATCGCTTCGGGCATTCCGATGGGCTCCGTGTCCAATATGACGGTGCTGCGCTACGGCGCTCCGGAAAGCCTCGATTTCATCCGCGCCAATGCCGATGACATCGCGGCCGTCATCATAGAGCCGATCCAGAGCCGGCATCCGGAGTTGCAGCCAGTCGAATTCGTCCGTGAGCTGCGCGATGTCGCCACCAAGTCTGAATTCGCCCTGGTCTTCGATGAAGTCGTCACCGGCTTCCGCGTCGATCCCGGCGGCATGCAGGCGATCTGGGGCATCAAGGGCGATATGGCGACCTATGGCAAAGTTGTCGGTGGCGGCATGCCGATCGGCGTTCTGGTTGGAAGCTCGCGTTTCATGGATGCTCTCGACGGCGGCCACTGGAATTACGGCGATGACTCCGTTCCCATGACCGCCCCGACTTTTTTTGCCGGCACATTCGTGCGTCACCCGCTGGTGCTTGCCGCAGCGCATGCCGTTCTACACCACATTAAGGGTGAGGGGGCGGCACTTTACGGCCGCGTCGCGGAACGAACCCAGGCGCTTGTCGCTGAAATCAAAGCGGATCTTGCAAGGCGCGGCATCGCCGATGTCGTCCACGGCTACAAGAGCTGGTTCGCCACCGACTTCAGCAGCCAGGATTCCCTTGGCGCACTGTTCTACGCCCAGATGCGCCTCAACGGTGTCCACATTCAGGACGGTTATCCCTGCTTCCTGACAACGGCCCACAGCGAAGACGATTTCCAGACGATCGCCAAGGCCTTCCGCGACAGCCTTGATGCCCTGCAGTCGGTGGGTATCCTCGCGCCTGCCGCAGATAGGCCAACCCCAGCACTCGAAACGAAAATACCAGCTGCAGCGCGCGCGCCGCGGCCGCAATCGGCACCGCTGACGGAGGCGCAGACGGAAATCTGGCTGGCTGCACAGGCAGGCGACGAAGCCTCATGCTCTTTCAACGAGTCTTTTTCGCTGAAGCTCGAAGGCGCTTTCGATGAGAGGGCGTTCCGCAAGGCCCTCGATACGGTCGTTGCCCGCCACGACGCGTTCCATATCCGCTTCGACCGCAGCGGCCAGTTCTTCCATTTCATTCCGGATTTCAAGCTCGATGCACCGTTGGTCGATGGCGCCGATGAAGCCCAGCTGCGGCAAATCGTCGAAGATGAAGCGTTGACACCCTTCGACCTCGTGAACGGTCCGCTGGTCCGCGCCAGCATCGTCAAGCTCGGTAACGACAAGCATGTCTTCGTCTTCACCGGCCACCACATCGTCTGCGACGGCTTTTCGATCAACGTCTTCGTCGACGAGCTGTCGACCGCCTACGCGGCCTATCAGCAAGGAGACACGCCGAACTTCGAACCGGCCCTGTCCTTCGCCACCTATTCGACCGACTTCGCGCCGAAGCCGGAGAAGTCTGGAGCAACGGAACAATTCTGGCTCGACCAGTTCAAGACCATTCCCGAGCTGCCGGAAATGCCGCTTGACCGGCCGCGTCCGGAATATCGCAGCTTTGCCGGCGGAACCTGCACAGGCTTCATCGGCGAAGAGGTCTACAAAACGCTGAAGAAGGCGGGCGCAAAATCGGGTGCGACGCTGTTTTCGACCCTGCTTGCCGCCCTGCAGGTCACGATCTCGCGGCTTTCGGGCCAAGAGGATATCGTCATCGCCATTCCCTCTGCCGGCCAGAGCCTGATCGGCGACCAGATCCTCGTCGGGCACTGCGTCAATCTCCTGCCGTTACGCCAAACTGTGACGCCGGCGGAATCCTTCGTCACCCATCTGAAGGCGACGCAGCAATTGGTCTTCCAGGCCTTCGAGCATCAGGATTACACCTACGGCACGCTGGTGCGCAAACTCGGCATCAAGCGTGACTCACGGCGCCTGCCGCTCACCGAGATCCAGTTCAACCTTGAGCGTATGGCCGGCGGCTCTGCTTTCGGCAACCTCCAGCCCTCGATCGAGCCGAACGCCAAGGCGTTCTCCAACTTCGACATGTTCTTCAACATGATCGAGGCTCCGGATCACATTCGCATCGACGTCGATTACAACGCCGACGTCTTCGACCGCACCACCATCGAGCGCTGGATCGGTCATTTCTCGACGCTGGCTGCAGCACTCGCAAGAGACATGGATCACCGGATCTGCGATCTGTCGCTTTTGACGACGGACGAAAAAACCTGGCTCATCGATGGTCTGAACCATACGGCGATGGAGTACAATCACGACGAGTTCGTCTTCTCGCTCTTTGCCCGCAAGGCAGCGCAACTTCCAAACGCTATTGCCGCCGAACATGATGGCCATACGATCACCTATGGTGAACTGGAAACCCGGTCCAACCAGCTTGCTCTCTATCTGCAGATGGCGATGCCGGAACCCGGCCAGCGCGTCGCGCTTCTGGTCGAGCGCTCGCTCGAAATGATCGTCGCCCTTATCGCGGTCATGAAGGCCGGGCACACCTACGTGCCCATGGACCCGGCGCATCCTGAGCCGCGGTTGCGTCAAACGCTGGATATCGCCCGTGTCGGCGGCGTGATTTGCGACAGCGATGCAATGGAGCACATTGCAGCCTCGGGCACGCCCGTCATCCGCGTCGACAAGGATGCCAAGGCGATCGGTTCGATGGCAGGTGCGACATTGAGGAACCTGCCGACCGATACCACGGCTCCCGCCTATATCATCTTTACGTCAGGCTCGACCGGTATGCCGAAGGGTGTCGAAGTATCCCACCGTGCGCTGACCAACTTTCTTCTCTCCATGGGGAAGGAACCCGGCTTCACGGCCAATGACACGCTGATCGCTGTAACGACGATCTCCTTCGATATTGCCGGGCTGGAAATATACCTGCCCTTGATCTCCGGCGGAAAGGTCGTCATCGCCAGCCGCACGCAAGTCCAGGACGGCTTTGCACTGGTGAAACTGGTCAATGATCACAATGCCACCGTACTGCAGGCGACCCCGACACTCTGGCAGATGTTGACCGAGGCAGGCCTCAAGGAGCGCGCGAACCTGAAAATGCTCTGCGGCGGCGAGCCGCTGCCGAAAGAACTGGCGAAGTCGCTTCTTGCGATCGGTGGCGAGCTCTGGAATATGTACGGCCCGACGGAAACCACCATCTGGTCGTCGCTGCAGCGGATCACCGATGCGGATCAGCCGATCACGATCGGCCACCCGATCGCCAATACGCAGCTCTATATTCTCGATCAGCACAATGGCATCGCGCCGATCGGCGTCACCGGTGAGCTGCATATCGGGGGCGACGGCCTGGCGAATGGCTATTTCGACCGGCTCGATCTAACCGAAAAAGCCTTCGTGCCGTTCTGCTTCGCCGTCGGCCGGCCGAAGCGGCTCTATAAGACCGGCGATGTCGGACGGCGCCTTGCCGACGGCTCGCTGCAATTGCTCGGCCGGCGCGACCAGCAGATCAAGTTGCGTGGCTTCCGCATCGAGCTCGGCGACATCGAAGCCGTCGTCTCCAAGGCGGAAGGCGTTCGCCAGTGCGCCGTCGTCGCGGCGCAAAACCAGAAGGGCGATCGCTCTCTTGTCTGCTACGTCGTCCCCGCCGTCAGCGGAATCGAGCTTTCGCCAGCCGATCTTTCCGCCTATGCCAAGGCTAATCTGCCTGGCCATATGGTGCCGAGCTTCTGGGTGACGGAAAGCGAGCTGCCGCAGACTGCCAATGGCAAGCTCGACCGCAAGACCCTGCAGATGCGAGGTGTCCCGCAGCGCGAGGCCGCGCCTGTGAAGGCAGAACCGAAAACGGAGACGGAGCGGCGGCTGCTGACGATCTGGCAGGAAGTATTGAACCTCGGCGACATCAGCGTCGACGACAATCTCTATGCGCTCGGCGCCGACTCCTTGACGATCTTCCGCATCGCCGCACGCATGCTCGAAACCGGCCTGTCGCTGGAGGCGAAGCATCTGCTGCGCCATCCGTCCGTGGCCGAGCTGGCGGCCTTTGCCGACAGCCGCGCAGAGACAGCCGCCGATCCGGTTCAGTTCCACGTTCCATCATTGAAAGACTTCCGTAACGGCGCACGCCGCGGAATGGAGAGGGCAATATGAGTACTGTCGAAAATAGCCCCGTAGGCCAGGTTGCCGATCTGGAGATCATCGGCGAGTTTCCCTGCACGCAGACACAATTGCGCTGCTGGATTCTCGACCAGCTACTGCCTGGCAATCCAGCGCTCAATGTTGCCGTCCGCTGGGAAATTCGCGGCGCGTTCAAGGCCTCCACCATCGAGGCAGCCTTTCGCAAGGTGATCCAACGCCACGAAATCCTCAGGACGCGGTTCATCGAAAAGGAAGGCCAGCCTTTTCAGCAGGCCGTCGACAGGATCGATTTCAAGATGTCGGTGATCGATCTGCGCAGCATGGCGTCTGATCAGCGCCAGGCGAGGATTATGTCGATCGGCGAGGAGACCGCCCAGGCTCCCTTCGATCTCGGCAAGCCTGGTCTCTTCCGCGTCTCCTTGTTGATGGCCGAAAATGACCGCGGCGTTCTGCTGATCACCGCCCATCAGAGCTGCTTCGATGGCTGGTCGATCCGTGTGCTCGGACGGGAAGTGGGGGAAATCGCCGCCGCAATCGACGCCGGCCGCCAGCCCGTACTGCCAGAGCTGCCGCTGCAATATGGCGATTATGCCCTCTGGCAGCAGGAATATCTGCAGAGCTATGGTTTTGAGACGGAGAAGACGTTCTGGCGCGAGAAACTCGTCGGTGCGCCTTATTTCGAAGTCGCGCCAGACCATCCGCGCGGTCGCGTGAAGACCAATCACGGCAACATTCTTTCCATCGCACAGCCTATCGCCTTCAGCGAGCGCATGGATGCCGCCGCACGCGCTCACAGGGTCTCGCAATACAGCTATGGCGCCGCCATCATCAGCGCCATGCTGCATCGACTGACGCAGGCCCCGACCGTGATGTTCGGTTCGCAGGTAGCAGGTCGCGAACATGCCGATCTCGAAGAGCTAATCGGCGTTTTCATCAACAACCTCGTGCTGCGCTTCGACTTCTCCCGCGACATTTCATTCGCGCAGCATATCCATTCGGTCAGCGAGACGGTGGAGGGAGCGCTAAACCATCAGCGGATGCCGTTCAACAAGCTGGTGGAACTGATCAATCCGGTCCGCGATCCCTCACGCAATCCGCTGATCTCGGTGAACTTCAACCTGCAGAAGGCGTTCCTGGAAGACCACCGCTATGGCGGGTTCGAGCTCATCAGCTCGCCGTCGCAATCGCCAGGCGTCATCTACGATCTGAGTTTCATCATGATCGGTCGCCCGTCTGGTTGGCGAATGTCGATCGAATATAATGCCGACCTCTTCGAGGCGAGCACCATCGAAAGCTTGCTGCAGCTCTGGCAGAAGGCCTATGAGATCTCTCTCGACCATCCCGACGCATTGCTATCGTCGCTGCCCGTTCCCGAACGGCAGGCCGTTGCTGCCGCTAAAGGCGCATCCGCCGGGCTTGCCGCAAGCCATGCCACGGCCGATACGCCGCTGGCAAAGAAGATGGCAACGCTTGCAGCCCTCTGGCAGGACATTTTGCAAGTTCCGCAGGTGTTGCCGAAGGACGATTTCTTTGCGCTCGGCGGTCACTCGTTGCTGGCGTTGCGGCTGTTATCGGCAGTTCGGGATAAATTCCACGTCCAGCCGACGCTCGCGCTTCTGTTCAAGGAGCCGACACTCGAGGGCTTCGCCGCCGCGATCTTCGATACCGTGAAAACGGAAGAGACTGCCGCCCCGATCGCCAATCCCTGGGATTTGATCACCTGCAAACGCGGCACAGGGCCGGCCTCGGTTTATACGCTAAACCATCCCTTCCTCTATTACCGCCTGGCAAACGAATTGCCGGATACGGTGTCGGTCCACAACGTCAACATGTTCAATACCGATCTCGGTGATCTGGCCAGTCTGCGGTTCGAGGATATCGCTCGCTATGCGGTCGATGCCATGAAGATCGACGTGAAAGCCGGACCGGTTGCCCTCGTCGGGCTCTGCGTCAACGGCACGTTGGCCATCGAGGTAAGCCGGCAGCTGCGGGAGAAGGGCGTTGATGTCAGCTTTACCGCTATGATCGACTCATGGGCGCCAGGCTACTTCCGCTCGCTGCCAAAAAGGGAGCAGAAGCGATGGAACAGGGAGCGGCGAGTCAAACGCCTCGCCTATTTCACCAAGAAGGTATTGTCGGGCCGGACGCCGCTGATCGTATTTCTCAAGGAGTTCAATTTCTCGCTGGCGCTTCTGAAAATGTTCGGCGTCAAACGCGGGCAATATACCCCTGAGGAAGAGGCCAATGCGGCGGTCACGGATCTGCTGGTGGCGGCTGCGCGCAACTACAAGCCAGCGCAGAACAAGGACCCTTCGGTGATCCTGCTGCGCAGCCAGGCCAATCATCCCCGCGCCCGTAAGCTACTGTTCGGCTGGGGCGATGCTGTGGCGGCAGATACGACTGTTCTCGACATCGAAGGCTGGCACGAGGACTCGGTGGCCGAACTGGCATCGGCCATCTCCAAGAAGTTCGGCGGCGCCTAGGCGCCGCCTCGACAGATATCCGGCGAAACCGCATAGGAAACGCGACTATGGATATGACCAAGCCTTTGAGGATCGGTGTTCTTGTCGGGCACAGGGACGGCTTCGAGAATTGGGAGCTGATGGTCTTCGACCGGATCCTTGCCGATCCGCGCTTCGAGCTCGTTACCTTGCTTGTCCACCCGCATCCTTTCGGCGATCGGACGGCCTCGTCGCTATTTGCGTTGGAGGCACGGCTGGAGGGTAAATTCCTCGCCCGGCAGCCTGCCTATAAGCCGAAGCGTTTCGACGTCGGCCGGCAGCGCATCGACTATCTCGACGCCATCAGCGGCCGCGACACCACCGCTGGCAGCGTCGCCTCCGCATTGCTCAAGCGCCTCGATCTCGATCTGGTCATGCGTACCACGCCCGAAGGCTTGCCCGACGATGCGACAAGGGCTCTGCCATTTGGTGAATGGGCCTTCAATTTCTCCGACCAGCAATCGGAGCATGCCGATTGGTTCAGCTATGCCGATGTCATTGCCAGGGCACCGACCACGGACCTGATGCTTTATTGCAAGCGCGGCGGTGAAACGCAGCTTGCCCAGATCACAACCTCCTCGTTCAACATCAAGTTCAGCGCGGCGCGCAATGCCGCCTTCGTGCGGGAGCGCGGCGTGACGCTTTTGATGCGCGAACTCGGGCGTTTGGCCGATACGCGCCAGCTCGATGCGACGCCAGGCTTGCGCCCGACGGCTATATCTGCTCCATCATTCGGCGACCTCGTTCGCTATACCGGCGCATTATCAGGTTATCTCTCAGCAAAAGCGCTTAAGCTATTGAAATCAAAGCTGCACTTCGGTTCATCTATCTGGACTCTCTATACCGGTCGTGGGCGGATCGATGATTTCGATCCTAGCCAGGCGATCGAAATCCCGCCGACCAAGGGCGACATCAAGGCCGATCCCTTCCTCTTCCAGCATGATGGCGAGTGCTATCTTTTTTACGAAGCCTATGCCGATGGCGACCGCAAGGCGCACATTGCCGTCGGCCGCTTCAACGGCGACACGGTGGAGCGGCTCGGCGTTGCGCTCGATTGCCCGCACCATCTTTCCTATCCGTTCGTGTTCCGCGATGGTGACGACATCTTCATGATGCCGGAGACCCATCAGTCGCACCGTCTCGAAATCTGGCGCTGCACCGAATTCCCATTAAAATGGGAGCTCTATTCCACCGCCCTCGAAGGCCAATCGGCTGCAGACAGCATTCTGACGCGTCACGGCGGCAAATGGTGGCTCTTCACCAATCTGTCGGATCATCACGCTTACGAAGATCACTGCAACGAGCTCTACCTCTTCGAGGTCGACGGCCCGGAACTGAAGCGCGTTGTGCCGCACAAGCGCAATCCCGTCGTGATCGGGAGCACCGTGGCCCGCAATGCTGGGCGCATCTTCGAGCGCGATGGCAAAATCTACAGGCCGTCGCAGCGAAATTCCCACGGCCTCTATGGCTACGGTCTGAACATCATGGAGATCGAAAAGCTCACGCTCGATGATTATCGCGAGCGCTGCATCCGCACGATCACGCCCGACTTCAAGACCGGACTTCTCGGCTGCCATCATTTCGATGCAGCGGGTGGGCGCTATATCCTGGATGCGAGATTGAGCATTTAGGCCTTCCATGACGGGCCGCTACCCGTTGCGCTACGGCATGCAGACCGTAGTCATTCCCCAGGCGGGCACCTACGGCCTGGCATTCGACGACTATCTCTTGCCGGAATTGCTGAAGGAGGCTGGCTGCACCTTGGTCACGCCATAGCGGCATTCTGGCCGCGCCAAAGCGGATTTGATTCATATTATGGCGCTCTGCTTGGTGAGATCGATCACTTCACGCATAGGTCGGCAAACGGCAATGCGGATTGGTACCGGAACAACGACGCCATCGAGGAGAAAGGTATCGACGACGTCCTCTTCGCTACTGAAGCCCTGCGTGTGATCAATGAGCACGATCAGTCGAAAGCTTTGTTCCTTCATCTGGCCTTCACGTCGCCGCACACGCCCTTCCAGGCGCCGAAGGAATTTCTTGAACGCAACAGCCGCGGCTCGTCCTCGTCGCTGCGATAGCGCAAGCCAACCGGATGCCCCTTTGTCAGAGCGACGACGGCGCCGGCGAACGTGACCGGTGTTTCGAGTTCGAGAATCCGCCAGTTCGAAGGCGCATCCGGGTCGCCGTCCAGTCGTTCCAATCTCGGCTCGTTTGCCCAGTCGAAGCTCACGTCGAAACTGTCGAGTGGCAGCGATAGCCCAGCGCCATGCGCCTTGACGAACGCTTCCTTGCGCGTCCAGCAGCGGTAGAACCCGTCGAGATAGGCCCCAGACGGCAGTGATTGTAGGGTCAGGCATTCCTTGCGGGAAAAGAAGCGGCCGGCGATGTCTTCCTTGAGGAAGCGAATTTCCTCGATATCGATGCCAAGCTCGTAGCGATCCGAGATCGCCAGCGCCGCAAGATCGGCGCTGTGACTGAGATTGAATCTAAAGGAAGTGCCACAGGGATGGGCGATGGATGGCTTGCCGTAGTCGTTATAGGCAAAAGCCAATGATTTTGGCGGCAGGCCGAGATAGTGCCCCAGAATCGACCGCAACCGCCCTCGTCCGACGATAAATTTCCGCCCGTCGCGCTCACGCACGAAACGGGCGGCTCTCGCTAGCTCCTCATCAGATAGGAGCGCCGCGTAGCCATCGACCGAAAGCGACGGCGCGTTAAGGCTCCAGGTCCAGACGTCGATAACATCTGGACCGATAATTTCGCCCCTAGCTGGTTGCATAGGAAAGCTTGCCGCTGGCGGTCGGACCTTGGCGAACCATGCGCCGCGCCAGATAGGCGACCAGCGCTGCTGGGTAGTTCTCACCGAGGCTGATGCGGCAGGTACGCTTCAGGATATCCAAGGTTTGCGCACACATGTCAGGCGAATATTCGATCTTCCGATCCGTCCAGTTAAAAGGATTCATGGCCGGATGGCCGCTGCGCTGCTGCAGCACCGGTTGCCAATTGGTGTAGACATGACGGCTGGAATCGTAGAGCCGATAGACGCCGCGCCTGTTTTCATCGGCGAAGTGCTTGGCGTCATCGGGGGTTTCGAAGATGACATGTAGGCCGCAAGCATTGGCGACATCGTTGTGGGGACCAATGCGCATCCTGTCACTCTTCGACAGGATCTCGGTCATCATGTCGTAGCGCTTGCGCATCCGGGCGATCATTGGATCGAGCCGCTTCAATTGGACCCTCAACATCGCTCCTTGAATCTGGCTTGCCTTGAAATTCACGCCAAGCATTGGCGGTTCGTTGGCATTGTCGAGATAGCCGCGAAACAGCGAGCCAATGTCGTGATACATGCGCGCTCGGGCAAACAGCTGCGGATCGTTGGTGACGACCGCACCGCCTTCGCCGATATTCATGTTCTTGAACTGATTGAAGCTGTAGGCGCCGAGGTCGCCGATCGTGCCTGTGCGCTTATTTTTGTAGCTGAGACCAACGGCCTGGCAGGCATCCTCGATAACGATCAAATTGTGTTCTCGGGCAATGCGCATGATGCTGTCCATGTCGCATACCATGTTCGACATGTGCACAGGGATGATCGCTTTCGTCTGCGGCGTGATCCTCCTGACGATATCGGCAGGGTCCATCGTCAAAGTCTGGTCGATGTCGACGAGAATCGGTACAGCACCGGCCGCCAGCGGGGCGGCGGCCGTGGCGATCCAGGTGTAGGCGGGTACCAGCACTTCGTCGCCGGGGCCGATGCCGGCTGCGACCAGCGCCGAAATCAGCGCCCCGGTGCCGCTGCTCATCGTCAGTGCATGCTGTATGCCGAATTTGGCGCAGAATTCCGCCTCGAACCGCAGCAAGGGACCACCGGTGTCGTCGCCAAAGCGTGCCAATTTTCCTGAGGCAAACACCGGCGCAAGCGCCATCCATTCCCGCAATCCGACTTTAGCCATATCTTTCGCTCCCGATGAAAATCAGCGGCTCTCGCTTTCAAGACTAGCGCCCGTTCACACCGTTTTCAGCATGGCTTTCCGGCCAGAAAAGCTTGATGCAGAGCCAAGCGACCTATCCAAAATCGGTAGCTGACATACGCGTCTATGCCTGATTGGACGATTATTCGGAAAGCCGTGATTTTGATAGGAAAACAAGGAATTATGGGAGAGTGTTATCATGGTTTTTCGCGACCTCAGATCAGCTCCGGATAACGCGCTGCTAGATGCCGATATCGCCATTGTCGGCGGCGGGCCTGCGGGCATCACTATTGCCCGAGAGCTTGCGAATACGCCATTCAGCGTCCTCGTCATCGACAGCGGCGGGCTCGACTACGAGGCCGAAGTGCAGACACTGAACGCGGTCGAAAATGTTGGCGAGCCTGTGGCGCGCGCGGGCATCGAGCCGGTCGGGCGCGGTTACAGCGGCAGCCAGGAGTGGTTGAACGAAATACCGGCCTTCGAGCTGCGCAATCGGCTCCTCGGCGGCAGCAGCTACACATGGGTCGGCAAATGTGCCGCCTTCGACGAGATCGATTTCGCCAGGCGGCCCTGGTTGTCGCTCTCGGGCTGGCCGATCGGGCGCGACAATCTGCAGACAGCGCTCGATAAGGCCGGTGATCTCCTCAATCTCGGCCCCAATCTTTACGACGAACACCTCTATGAAAGGCTGCATTCCCGCCCGACCGATCTCGGCTTGAATAGCGATCTTGTGCGCCCATTCTTCTGGCAATTCAGCCATGAGCGGGATCAGCATGGCGAGCCGATGCGCTTCAATAGACGCGCGCGAGAGATTAATGCGACGAACATCGATTTTCTGACGCATGCGACAGTGATGGAGGTGGTTCTCGACCATAATGGACGCCGGGCCACATCCTTGAACGTGATGAGCCTCGAAGGAAACAAGGCTGTCATCAACGCCAGGACGATCGTGCTATGCGGTGGCGGCATCGAGAACGCGCGATTGCTGCTGGCCTCGAATGCCTTGATGAAGTCCGGCATTGGCAACAGCCGGGATGTTGTCGGCCGCTATCTTGCCGATCATCCGCGCACGGCGCTGGCGCATGTCACCGGGCGCGATATCGCGCGGATCGCCAGGCATTTCAATTTCTATGGCTTGTCGCACAAAGGGCGGACGCATTTCTATCTACAGGGACTGTCGCTCGGTCCGGACATGCAGATGCGCGAAGGTCTCACCAATTGCGCGGCCTATCCCGTACAGATCCATGCTGCCGATGACCCGTGGGCTGCGCTGAAGCGGGTGGCGCGCGGCTCACACCGGACATTGGCGCGTGATCTTTCGGCCATCGGACGATCGCCCGGAATGATTGCATCCGGCCTCTATAACAGGTTGATCCGCAAACGCGGCCTGCCGCACCGGTCGACCGAGCTGCGCTTCGACGTCATGGCGGAGCAAGAGCTTGATCCAGAAAGCAGGGTCACGCTTTCGCACCAGCGCGATCGCTTCGGTAGGCCGGTGCCACGGGTGGACTGGAAGATAGGATCTTGTGAAATCAAGAGCATAAAGCGGTTGGCGCAAGTGATTTCGAAGGAATTCGGCCGCATCGGCCTGCCGCGGCCGCAGCTCGCCCACTGGATCGCGATGGATGATGACAGCGGCGCGTCTTTCACGGATATGGCGCATCCATCCTGCACGACGCGCATGGGAACCGATCGCGCCACCAGCGTTGTCGATCCGAACGCTATGGTCCATGGTATCGACGGATTGTTCGTCGCCGGCAGCTCGGTCTTTCCAACCAGCGGCCATGCCAATCCGACACTCATGGTACTGACGTTGGCAATCCGTCTTGCCGATCATCTCAAGGCGCGACATGCGATCGATCGAGGGCGTGTCGCTTCAGGGCGGTTATCGCAAGCCGTGGTGAAAACCGCCTGAACTTTGCCTTGCGCCTCAGGTTCAAGCCTTATCGGCTCGCTCTGCAACCGCGTCTTCCGCGATTGCCGAAGGAACACTGCTTTGCGTCATCTGATGAAAACTTTAGCCGAGGCGGAAGTAGAAGCCGGCGCTTTCGCTTCGTCCCAATTCCGGATGAGTGTCGATTAGATGAGACAGCGATGGGATCGCCCAGCGGTCGACTTGCTTATAACCGAGCTGCGCCACATCGCTCAGGAAAGTGGCCTCATCGCGCATCTGATAGGGCACATAGGCGCCGTGTATTCGTTCCAGCGTCACAACGGTGCCGCTCTTGTGGAAGGCGACCTTGTTGAGGATCAGATGTCTGGGCAAGGCGGGCAGGCGCTGCAGCAGGCTGGAGAGTGGTACGTCCAGATACTGCATCAGGCCGGAGCCGAGAAAAAGTGGTATGGCGCCGGCGTCCTCGATCCGGTCTATGAAGGTAAGACCGGTCAGGCCCTCCTGCTCTGCCAAACGCCGGCCGACGCGGGTAATCGAGGGAAGGTCGTAAACGATCCAGCGGAAGGGGTCGTCGAACGACAGCAGCGGCCGGAAAGCCCTGTATTTCGTCCCCATATGGCCACCGGCATCAATCACGCCGTCAACTTCTTGCATCAGGTTGCGCATCCAGAACATCACCGGATAGTCCCATGGAAAGACTTGGCACATCTGGGAGAAGCCGGCATTGGCGATTTCTTCGTGGTCGTAACCGGCCATCGATATGGTCTTGGCGGCGGCAAAGGCAGCCTCATAGGAGCTGTAGGCGCCCGTAAACCGTCGTGGGAAGGGTGATAGATAGCGCAGGCGTCCGCCGGCGGCACGCAGCGGCGACAAAGAGCGGCCAAGGCTGCGAACGGCGCCATCGAGGATCAAGCGCGTGTTCTTTGACAAGGATGCGGTCGCCATTATTGTTTCCTCAGTCGCCCTCGAGCGCGAGCGACCTTTCTCGTTGAAACTTCCAGGGGCTATCCCCGACCAGCTACGAAGATCGGGATCGGGATGCCCATCACTTTCTGAAGGATAGCAAGGGTGAGCACGTAGATCGTTCCGCCGAACACGACCTGTATCGCCAGGGTCGATAGGTGCCGCAACGCTGACGCTTGGGCGAGATAACCGAGCAAATAGACCGTTGCCGCCATTGCTGCGATGGCGACGGCGACATAGGCGCAATTGCGTATCACCCGGCTCCATGCGAGCCCGCCATAATTGCGCTGTAGATGCATCGAGACCGCAAAGGAGATCAGTGATGCCAGGCATTGACCCCAAGCGGTTATCTCGACGCCGAAGGGTGCAAAAATTACGATCAGGCCAACCGAAGCCGCACCGTTGAGCAAAAGGGCCATGGGCATATGCCTGATATTGCCGGTGAGCGACAGCAGCGGCTCGGTGACGTAACCGGGGGTGAGCAGCACCTGCTTGACCGACAGGATGGTCACCAGGATTGCGGCCGGCGCCCATTTTTCGCCAAGGACCACGTAGATCAGGCCCGACGAGATCAGCGACAGGCCAAGATAGATCGGCGCCGAGGCGGCCATCAGGACGATCATAAAGGTGGTCGCGGATGCGCCGACATCACGCGACGCCCTGCCGTTGGCATCGATCTTGACGGCTGCCCGTCGGAACAACGTCCAGGCGAGCATGCGAGCTGGCTCGCCGATAAGTTCGGAAAAGGCGGCAATGATCCGCTCGGCGACGCGATAATAACCTGCCTCGGTAAGGCCGAGAAAACTGCCGATTGCCAGCGTGCCGGAATAGGAGCGCAGGAAAATGATGAGCCGGTTCGCCAGAATGTGACGCGAGAATTCGAGGATTTCGCGCGCGAAAGGCCAGGTCAGGCGCAGCCTCGGTACCCATCGCGCGACGATGGCGGAGGCGAAGAGGCCGACAAGCTGTGTTGCTAGCCTTCCTGCCACAATCGAGAACACATTCCAGCCGATCCACAGGCCGAGGATGGTGACGCAAAGCCCGGTGACCTCGGCTGCGATACGGATTGCTGCTTGTTTACGCAAAAGCCCTCTGGCGACAAGCAGTCCGTCATAGACAACCGAAAGCGATGATGGGAGGAACCAACAACTGAAGAGGCCGAGCAACATGGCCTCCCAAGTTTGATGGAATACGAGCCACACAGTCGCGGCGATGCCTAGCCCGACCATCGTGACCAGCACGCCTGAAATGATTGAAATCGTTCCGATCTGGTCGAGTTCGTGCTCGCTGCATTCGGTCTTCATCACGAATTCGCCCCATCCGCCTTCGGCGACGACGACGAGCAGGATCATGATGGCGGAACTATAGGCATAGAGGCCGAATTCCGCCGATTCCAGTACCCGCGCCGCAACGAGGAAAACAAGGAGTTGCACGACCTGGGAGACGATCTTCGAACATAGGGTCGACGCGCCGTCGCCGATAACAGACGGCAAACGCAGGTGAAGCCAAGGCGGCAAGCGGGAGCGGCCGGGAGAGGAAGGGGGAAGGGGCGAACCGTCCATCAACGCACCGCCTGAGCCGAATGAAAGGACGCGACAATCCCTGTGTCTTTCCACTGTTGACTCATCGCTGTCCTGTAATATTGAGTGGTTTTCCTTAAGAAAAACCAGCTATGCTGTAGGTGACTCACGTATTGTTCCCATTCGCAACACAATCTTGCGCCATGGGGAACAATCAAAAAACCGGGCAAATTGGCGTCGATCGGCCTAACGTTGCGTAAGTTGCCGTCCGGGCCAAGAATGGTTTTAACGGGTACTCGCTCAACCGAGGGCTTTTCGTAAACAGTCATGAGACAACAAGCAAAAGAGGTCATGAAGGACGTCGATCCCGATCGCGCCACAACTGGGCAGCGGCGCTTTGTCAGACGGAAATTGGCGCTTCGTTGGCTGCTGATATTGTTCTGTCTCGCTGTCTGGGCTGCGGTCGCCATTTTCTTCATTTGGTGAGACGTTCCTTTTCATTGCGGGCAAGCAGCACGACGCCGACGGTCTTCCAGAGAATGGCGATGTCCGTCCAGAAGGAGCATGTGTGGTAGTAGTCGACATCGAACTGCACGCGCTCCTCGTAGGAGGTGTCGGCGCAGCGGTTGACCTGCCATAGGCCGGTGATGCCGGGCTGCAGGGCGACATAGCAATACAGTTGCGATCCGTAGCGCTCGAGTTCTGCAGCCACGACCGGGCGCGGCCCGACCAGGCTCATCTCGCCGCGCAGCACGTTGAGGAGCTGCGGTAGTTCGTCGGCACTGCTCATGCGCAAATATTTGCCGAACCAGTGTACCCGCGGATCGCTCATCAGCTTCCGGGTGGCCAGCCATTCCTTCTTTCGCTCGGGCTCGCGCTCCAGCAATTCGGCCAGGCGCGCATCGGCATCCCTGCGCATCGTGCGGAATTTCAAGCACTGGAACGTGCGGCCCTCACGACCGATACGAGTGTGGCGGTAGATGATGGGCCGGCCATCGACCAAAAGCAGCGCGATGGCGATCACAAGAAGCGCGGGAGCGAGAAACAGCAGCCCCACGACCGAAAGCAATATATCGACAGCACGCTTGGTGCGGCCGCGCCTGGCTGTCTGTTTCAAATCGTGAAGGGATTGCTCATCATGAGCATAGCCATCAAAAGCCGACAGCATTTTTGGGAACCTCTCGACATTCCGAACCATGACCGCAAAGCTGCCAGTTGCCCTGAAACTTGACAATTGACCCTGCGGGTATTGCCCTAGTCCCATTGACGTAAAGCCGAGAAAGCGCGGCTAGGTCAGCGGGTAATTCGTCTACTCAACTACCCGATCGGCGACTGTTCAGCGGTTTCGGGATAATCATCTTCGATGGCGGTCGAGGCCGTCCTGGAGCTGGCTGGGCGCTCCAGAATGCGACCATAGAGAGCGATCAGCGCATCGCGCCAGGAGGCCGGTGTGTGGGCTAGACCGCCGGACCGGCGCATGCAATTGACGCTCATCAGGCGGATCAGCATGTTGTCGCTCGCAAGCCGGCGCATCGCGGCAGCAAGCGATTCCACCTTGCCGCTCTGGAAGGTCACTCCGCAGCCAAGCTCGGTAATCTCCTGGCTGAGAAGTGCTGCGTCGGGGAGGATGACTGGAATGCCGCTGGTCACGGCCTCGAGCGCCGCCAGCCCGAAGGGTTCCGGCACACGCGACGAAACCACGAGCGCGCGGGCACCGCCGATAATGCCTCGCATCTCCTCCTTGGATTTCCAACCGTGGATGACCACTTCCGGGTAGTTGTGCTCCAGCAGCGCACGGCCGGCGCCGTCGCCGATGATATGGAGATCGACGCCAGCAAGCCGCGCCGCCATTGCGGCATCTTCAAACCCTTTTTCGGGCTCCAGCCGCCCGACGAAGAAGAAATTATGTTTGTTCCATGGCGCCATAGGCTGCTTCAGAAAGGGTTCGACAGGATTGCGGATGATCTCGATATTGTCTGTTCCCATGCCGCTGCGGTCGAAGTAGTCGCGCATGCGCTGGTGCACGATGACGATATTGGCCGGTGTCTGGCGGGTCGGGTAAAAGTGCTCGCGCAGCAGGTGCCGCGCTGACCGCCAGACCTTCTCGTGGTAGCCGCGCTTATCGCACTGCGTCGTCAGGCATTGCATCGACATCGGCGTGAGATGGCAGACATCGTTCTTGCGATAGTTCGCAAAGCCGCCGTTCGGACAGGACAGGAAATAGTCATGGGCATGTAGGACGACGCGCTCGCGCACGGGCCACAGTGCCCGAAAGATCGACGGCGACAGAATTTTCGACCAACCATGCACATGGTAGATTGTAGCGGGCGTGTCCCGGCGGGCGATGAGATCCTGCAGGGCGCTATAGGCGCTCCTGCTGTAAAGCCCGCCGGCTAGCGCACTCATGCGCCCCTGCTGTGTCAAGGGCTGACCATTGAGATTGATGGTATCAGGCGCCGGCGGATCGCCGCTGGCGGCATCTCCGGCGAAATAAGCAACCGGAATTCCGGCGCGTTGCAGCAGATCGGCAGAAAGGATCGCCAGGTTCGACGCTCCGCCGACCTTGACGGAGCGGTCGTTGATGATGACGACCCGATCGGGATGGGAAGGGGTCACAGAATTACTCCATCGCTTCGACATTTTGCGGAGCAAGCTTACCCTTCAGCAGATCGAGCAAGGCCATCACATTGCCCTTCAGGCGCCCCTTGCGATCGACCCAAGGCTCGGGCCGCCAGGTCTTGACGAAGTTGGCAATCAGGTTGCGGCCGATCTGGATCGATGCGTGGCGGGCACTCATAGTACGCTTGCGCATGAGATAGACTGGATTGGCGATCTGCGAATAACCGAGCCTGACGCCGGGCGACCGGCCGACCTTCGTGCCGAGATGTACGCCTTCCAGTTGCTTGGCGCTCACCACCTGGCCATATCGGGCGACGAGCCGGCTGAAGTCGACATCCTCGAGCCAGCCATAGAAAGGCAGGTTCTCGTCGAAGCGCAGATTGCCGGCTTTGATGATCGTCGTGCGGATGGCCATGTTGCAGCCATAGGCATTGTAGACCGGCTGGAACCGGGCCACCGGGTCTGAGCGCCGCCGGCTCTTCGATTCGACCAGCCGCAATCCGTCGCGGACGGAAATACCGGGGCCGGTGATGCCATCTGCAAGCACCGTGCCGGTGCACATGACGATATCGGGATGAATCTGGAACAGCCGTTCGGTCTCTTCCAGATAGTTCGGCGTCATGAGGAAGTCGTCATCGAGGAAGAGGACGATGTCGGCATCCGGCGTATTGTCGAGGATCCGGTTACGCTGACGGCAAAGTCCCCGTTCGGAAATCAACACCCGCACGGGGAAGTCGAGATCACGCAGGCAGCTCGGATCGATGTCCTCCGGCGAGGCGAGGCAGACGACCACTTCGTCGGGCTTGCGTGTCTGGCGCGCGATATGCGGAAGGATCGAAGACAGGATGTCCCGACGACCGGTGCTCGCGATGCCGACAACAAGCTTGACCGGGCGAGCCGACGGCCGGCCTTCGAGCCGCCTGGCGGCAAGATGGGCCTCGCGAGCCTGCGGCTTGCGCCACCAGCGCCGACGTTCGACATGCCGGCGCTTTTCGCTACTGCGGTTGGCGATGATGCCAAGGATATTGATCGGTGTGGTACCGAAGCTTGCGAGCGCGTCGGACAGCCGTTCCACCGTCATCTTCTTGGTATGTCCGACAACGACAACGATGCCTTCGAGGTAGGAGCAGATGACGCGCGTATCGGCCGAATCCTCGAAAGCCGACATGTCGACGATGACCACTTTATAGCGCCGGCGCAGCAGATCGATCTCCGCTTTCAGTGCCGGCAGATGACCATAGCGCTGGAACGCGGCGACGGATTTTTCCGTCTCGTCGACGGTGACGACCGGAACGCCGCCGCCATAGGCCTGCGCCGCCTGCCTGTCGGCTTCCGGATCATGTTCGATGGTCGCGATGGACAGGCCGTTTTCATGCGCAACGGAATAGCGTCGCGGCACTTCGTTCATGCGCAGCACTTCCATACCGAAATCCGCTCCCGATTCCATCGCCACGCCGCTCAAGCGTGCATTGAGGAAGTCGGCATCGACCAGCACCACCGACGCCCCCTCGTTCTGATAGAGCTGAGCGAGATTGGTCGCGATCGTCGTCTTGCCTTCGCCGGTGCCGACCGAAGTGATGCCGATCACCATCGGCGCATTCGCCGGGAAAGCGGAGTCGACCGAATGTTTTACCCTGCGCAAGGCTTCGGAAAATTGCGAGTAGGGCGTGTCGAGCACGGATCTGAGCGGCGACATCGTTCGTCGCCAGGAGGTGCTTGCCGCCACGACATGACCGGGCACCAAGGCCGGGCTGGCATAGACGGGCACATGGCCGAGCGAGGTGATGCCGAGCTCACGCCGCAGCTTTTCGCTGGAGCTGACGCGCCGATCCATCCCGTCGCGCATGAGCGCCACCCCGAGCCCTGCGGCTAGGCCAAGCATGGCAGAGAAGGGGATGACGATCGAGGATTTCGGCCAGGTCTTCGCCAAGGGCACGGCGGCGGCAGTGACGATGCGGGCATTGCCGAGCGGGAAGGATTCTTTTTGCAGCGCGCCGATCAACTGCTGCAGGATGCTCTCATACATGCGGCGATAGGTGGTCGCGCGGCTTTCCATTTCGGAAAGTTCGACACGCGCCAGGTTCTTGTCCGTGCCGGTCTCCGTCAGCGCAGCCAGTTCGTCGTTGAGCAGTTGCTCCCGGGTTTGCGCCACTTCCAGATTAGAGCGATAGACCGCCTGAATGCGGGCGTATTCCTTTTGCATCTCGCCCTTGAGCCGATCGATCTCGTCCTGGGCGGCGGTAATTGCCGGGTTGCCGGCGTCGTACCGGCTGGCCAGATTGTTGAGCTTGGTCGTCGCAGCGCCGAGATCTTCCTGCAGCTTCTGCACCCGCGGGTTGTTAATCATTTCATCGACATCGCCCTCGACCTTCTCGCCGGCCATCAGCCGGTTGAGCGTGGCGAGCTTGGCGGATTCGGCCGCCGTCTGTGCCCGGGCCGCCAACGCCTGGCTACTGATCTCCGACAATTGCTGTTGATCGAGCGAGGAAGAGCTGCTGATCTCCATGATGCCGTTCTTGGCGCGAAACTCTTCGACGCTCATTGCGGCCTCTCGCGCCTGTCGGCCGACTTCGATCAGCCGCGTCTCCAGCCATTTCGCACCACTTTGTGCAGCCGAGGCACGCTCGGTGAGCCCTGTGCGAATGTAGGCGGCGGCAATGGCGTTGGCGGCCAGTGCTGCCTTGCGCGGATCGATGGAACTGTAGCCGATTTCCAAAATGTAGGATTGGCCGACACGATTGACCGTGACCCTGGACAGGAACGAAGCCATCGTGCGGCGCATCAGATCATCTTCGGTCGGCGCAACTTGGACGGGCTCGTCGGTGGAATGCCTGAAATAAGAGATGAGACCATGCAACTGGTCGCGCAGTTTCGATTGCCACGACATACCGCCGACGATCTCAGGGTCCACGCTGAGATTGAGCTTCTCGATCACTGCGCGGGCGATCGCCTCCGATTTGACGATTTCGACTTGGCTGGCAATCTCGGCAGCTTCGATGATGACCGTGCCGGTGAAAGCGTCCTGGGATGCGATGCGACCCTGTTCCGGATCCATCACAAGCCGCGTCGTCGCCGTGTAGATCGGCTGGGTGGTCTGTACATAGAACCCGCCGATGCCGAGCCCGAGCGCCGTAGCGACGATGAAGATCAGCATGTGACGATCAAGGAAACGCCAAATATCGCGAAAGGAAATATATTCGCTTCCATTTGATCGCTTGGCCTCGGACTGAGCACCGGGTACGCTTTTACCAATCTCGTGAACTGCCATGTTATTTCCGCCCGACCTTGCTTCGATGAAATCTATTGGGATTGTGTGGGATCGGCCGAGGACAGCATCGCGCTATCCAGGCTGTTGGAAACGTTGTAGCGAACGTCCAGCACATCGCCCGGCTGCAGCTCTGCCGTTTCCGGCACCTCAGTCGCAGTGCCATTGTTGCCACCGCGGGTGATCCAATATTCAAGCGGCTGAAGATCAATCGCCTTCATGCTCTCGGAGCGAGACACCGAAGCGCCGGCGATCTGCAGCAGTTGCAGTGTCGTGGTGCGCTTTAGCTTGGTGTCTTCGATTTCGGTTTCGGCCGCCTGCAGTTGCTGTCCGACCTCGGTCTTGCGTTGCCCTTGGAGGTTCAGCGCGTCGCGTTCGGTTTCACTCAGCTTTTGCTTGGCCTGCATCGATGCGACGACGAGATCGAGCTTGCTGCTCTGCATGTCGGCGACGACGCGCTCCAAGGAGGTCTTGCGCGAGGTGGTGAGGATCTTCGTATCGACCAGCTTGGAAATGTCCTGCAATTCGTCCTGGGCGATCTTCACCTGCTCGTCCTGGGATGCCATTTTCTCATCGAGAATGTCGATCTCGTTGCGCAGCAAGGTTTCGAGCTCGGCGGCAGCTTGAAGCTGTTGGCGCATCGCTTCGGCCCTGGCATTGAACACGTCGATTTCGCTGGTCATGATCTGCCGGACTGGAGAGCCTTCGGGCGCTGCCTTCATTTCCGGCGGAAAATCGATGGTCGTCTGGTCATTCAATTCGGCCATCAACCGGGCACGCCGCGCGCCGAGCTGCTTCAATTGCAGCTCCATCCGGTTGATCTCGCCCGCATAGCTGATCTGTTGCGCGTCGTTGTATTCACCGGTCGGACTGGAACGGCGCTCGCGGCCGCCAGCCATCGCAACAGCCTGTTTCACCGTCAGGCCCGGCCGGAATTCGAATTCGCTCGGCTTCTCGACTGCACCGGAGACGTAGAGCATCGGATATTTCACGACTTCGACCGAAGCCGTGGGCGCGGTGGCAAGACCGGTGATCTGCTTCAGCCGGTCGCCAATTTGGGCAGAGACATCACCGGTGGTTTTATCGGCGACGGACATCTCACCGATCATCGGGATGGAGATCGTGCCGGATTGCGAGACGACATATTCGCCGTTGAGCGCAGTCCACTCCTTATATTCGCCAGTCGAAGCGACCCATTCGACGATCGCCACCTTCATCCGCGTCTGAGGCTTGATGTGGTAAACTTGGTCGGACGCTGCGCTTGCCCGGTCGATAAAGGCGGTTCCAGAAAGTGCTAGCGTGAGAAACAGGCTGAGGATGGTGCCCGACGCTTTCCGGCGGGCTCGTCTGTGAAGAGCAGAAACTGTCAACATGAGGCGCGATCTCGTTTTCGTGTCAGTCGCGCCGTTGCACATCTGCTGCAGCGCTATGGACTGAGATCATCCCCTGAACGCATTTCGAGTAAATCCCCTGACGTAGGGTTACGCCTAATCCCTTCTGAGGAAAGAACAGGCGGCGCACAGCGTTGGAGTAACGGCGAATATATCATTGAGTTTAAACCTTTTTCGCCGGCTAGACCTTTTGGTCATGACGTTCAACCATTTGGATGCGATGGCGGACCGATGTGGGTTCTGTCGCATTGCTTGCCGCCAGCACAATGATGTCTCGGTCAACGGCGGAGGCGGTGGGATGAAGGTTGCGATCGTTCATTATTGGCTGGTGTCGATGCGGGGCGGCGAGAAGGTGATCGAGGCGCTCTGCGACATGTATCCGGACGCCGACATCTTCACGCTCGTCTATGACGAAAGTCGCGTTTCCGAAAAGATCAGGAAACACAAGGTCACGACATCGTTCCTGCAGCGCGTCCCAGGCGCAATCAAGGGCTACCAATCACTGCTGCCGCTAATGCCCTTCGCGTTGGAGAGCTTCGACCTCAGCGGCTACGACCTGATCATCTCCAGCGAATCAGGCCCGGCGAAGGGCATTATCCCGTCGCCACAGGCGACGCATATCTGCTACTGCCACTCGCCGATGCGCTATCTCTGGGATCACTATCATTTCTATCGCTCCAATGCCGGGCTCGCCTCGCGGCTGATGTTGCCGGTGCTGGCGCCGCTGTTGCGGTCCTGGGACGTCAACACCAGCCTGCGGGTCGATCGCTTCATCGCCAATTCCCACCACGTCAGCGCCCGCATCGGCAAATATTATCGTCGCCCCGCGACGGTCCTCTATCCGCCGGTCTCGGTCGACGATTTCACCCCGGCCGCGGCAACCGAAGACTTCTACCTCTGCGCCGGCCAGCTCATTGCATACAAGCGGATCGACCTTGCGGTGCGGGCTTTTACAAAAATGAACCGCAACCTCATCATCATCGGCGAGGGCAAGGAAATGGAGAACCTCAAGCGATTGGCCGGACCGACCATCACCTTCCTTGGCCGTGCGCCGTTCTCGGTTTTGAAAGAGAAGCTGGCTCGCTGCCGTGCACTGATTTTCCCAGGGGAAGAAGATTTCGGCATCGTTCCGGTCGAGGCTATGGCAAGCGGCCGGCCCGTCATCGCCTTTGGCAGCGGCGGAGCGCTGGAAACCGTCGTTCCCGGCGTCAGCGGCATGTTATTCGAAGAACAGTCGATGGAAGCGCTGATCGAAGCAGTGCATGACTTCGAAGACAATGAAGCTGCCTTCCGCCCGGACATTCTGCGCGCGCATGCGGCTCAATTCAGCCTCCGTAATTTCACGCAGGGCATGCAGGCGATCATTGATGAGGAACTACTGGCACGCAGACCGGTCTCGCCGCGCAGCAATAACCGCAGCGCTGTGGCGATCCAGCGCCTGTTCGAGGGACAATTCCCGGCACCAGCGGCTGAAACGCCGCAACGCGTCGCCACCACCGATCCGGTGACAGTGCACGCACCGACCTTTTGAATTCATGTTCGGCCGCAGGAAGATGTCATTTGAATGTATTATACTGTTGCGCAGCCAAAGGAGGCTGAAATGGGATCGGATGCATTGGTTCAGATCCAAATCGACGCCGAAATCAAAGAGCGTGCAACGGCCGTTCTCGAGACTATGGGATTAACGGTATCGGATGCCGTCCGTATTCTGCTCACTCGCACGGCGAATGAGGGCGCCCTGCCGCTCGAATTCATCAGCAACAGCGAGGCCCATAAGGCGTGGTTGCGCGCGAAAGTCCTGCAGGCGCTCGAAGATGTCCGACCCGACGTCGATGATGCCGACGAGGAGAGCCATTTTGCCCAACGACGAGCCGTCGCACTTCGCCGGGCTGTGACGGACGAGCATTGAAACTTGTTTGGACGCATAAGCGCTCGCAGATCGCGCCCATTCGTCCAGCGCTCGAAGTAGCGATCAATCTCGCTGCAACAGATGGCGATCGGCCTCTTATTGCGCCTAGGTTTTTTACGCTCTCATACGTCCGACAGATCCAGCACTCTCATGTCGTGACGCCTATCTGGCCGTCTCCGGCGGACGGGCCTATGCTTAGGATGTTGGCAAGTCATGATCCTTTCGGCGCTCAGCACGCCGCGCTTGCTTAGTTTGACGAAGCCAATGCGCTTTCCGGGATGCGCCAGCAGCCGGAGCAGTGTATGGGATCGATAACCCCAGTCGATCTCCAGAGATTCCCGCCTTATGCGCCTCAGCAACATTGCCATGTATACCGGTCAAGCGCCGCTCGTTGCCGCGACGGACGCTCTTTGGGGCTATTTGCGCGACCGGCTGCGAAACGCCGGCGTGGCGGGTGTTCCCGAGACATTGGATAAGGTGATCACCCATGACGAAGCCTGGATGCGGCCCGGGCTCCTGCTGGCGCAGACTTGTGGCTTTCCCTATGTCAAACGCCTGCGCGGCAAGGTGCAACTCGTGGCATCTCCGGTTTACGACCTGCCTGGCTGTGATGGCCCGTCGATGCGCAGCTTCATCATCGTCCGCAAGGATGCGCCGGCAGAGACGCTTGCTGATCTTCGAGGCCTGATCGCTGCCATTAACGATCCCGCCAGCAATTCCGGGACCAATCTTTTGCGCGCCGCCATCGCGCCGTTTGCGGAAAACGGCCGCTTCTTCAGCCGCGTCATCGAAACCGGCGGGCATTTGCGCAGCATCGATCTGGTAGCCGCCGGAAAAGCCGATGTCGCCGCGCTCGATTGCATCACATTCGGCAATGTCAAACGCTTCGATCCCGACCGAGTCGCGGGCGTCCGCATTCTAGCTGAAACGGTCAGTGGGCCGGGCTTGCCGTTCATCACCGGCTTGGAAACATCGGCGGAGGAATTGACGCTGCTGCGCCAAATTCTCGCCGATATCGTAAACGAACCGACGCTTGTGGAGGTGCGTGATACCTTGTCGTTACGCCGTTTCGAGGTTCTCGGCGATGCCGACTACGAACCGCTGGCTGAGTTTGAGCGGCAGGCAATTGCGTTGGGTTATCCCGTGATCGCCTGAGCCCGCTCTTCTGCCGGTTACTCCGCCACCAACCTCACCGTCTGCGTCGCAAAGCGCGAGGACGAGACTTCGACGGTGATGGGGCCCGCTTCGCCGGCTGCCTGCAGCCAGAATCCAGTGGTGCCGCCTTGGAAGGCCATCGTCTCCGGCCCGATGACCTTGGCGGGGCCAGTGACATTGACCGTCGCGATATCGTTCAGGAAGGGCAGGCGGGAGCCGGCCTGGTCGAGGGCACGAATAATGACACGGGTGGTGTCCCGATCGCCGGCGCGAAGTTTCCGGTTATCGGCCTTTACCTCCAGAGTCGTCGGAACGGGATCGGCGACCATGTGCAGCGTCGTGACGGCCTTGCCGCCGATAAGCCCGGTGAAATGCGCGTCCTCCCATTCCATGCCCCAAACGCCCAATTCGTCCTGGGTGAAATGGCGATGGTCGAAGATGACGGGCGGATGCGGCAGATGCGGGAAATTTTCTCGGTCCGGTCCGAGGCGCTTGGTCAGCGTGCCGTAACGCAGCTCGACCTCATCACAATTGGTCAATAAGATGAGCGGCAGCGCGCCGCCGATATTGCGCTCGCCGCGCGCCCAGATCGTCACGGGCTTCATGACGATCTCTTCGGAGGGTTCGCATTGGCTGGCGTAGACGTAAGCTGCGAATTTCGGCTCGCGGAACATGTCCATGACGCCGTGGTAGCAAATGCGGTCGCCAGAGCCGAAATCGCTGTGCGTGTTGTAGTCGAACATGCACCAGCCGATGGCGCCCGAGATCGACGGATCGCCATAGGCCGCGTTCAGCACCTCCAGGTGCCGGCGCACGTGCTCGGCCTGCCGCTGCTCCTGGTCGTAGATCTTCGTCGGATACATATGGCCGCCGAACTCGGTGATCAGATAGGGCACGTTCTTTGAAAGACCTGTATTTTCCTGCTGCGGACGCAGAGGCGTGCGCGGCCGATTGGCGCCCGGCAGTTCCTCGTTGCCGAGGATGAAGTCGTTCATCGTATAGACGTCTTCGAGCAATTCGCTCTCGGTGATGTAGCGCACGCCGCCGGTCTGGCGGGTCGGATCGAGTTCGCGCGCAAGCTTGTTGGTCGCGACGTAGAAATCGTGGGAATCCTGCGATTCGTTGATGCGTACGCCCCAGATGATGATCGACGGGTGATTCCAGTCGCGTTCGATCATGCGGCGAACGTTATGGATCGATTCCTGCTTCCATGCCTCGCCGCCGATATGCTGCCAGCCGGGAATTTCCTCGAAGACCAGCAGGCCGATGCGGTCGCAATGATCAAGGAACCAAGTCGACTGCGGATAATGGGATGTGCGCACGACATTGCACCTCAATGTGTGCTTCATGATCTCGGCGTCGCGCTCTTGCGCGGAACGGCCCATGGCATAGCCGACATAGGGGAAGGCCTGGTGGCGGTTGAGCCCGCGCAGCTTGAGCTTGCGGCCATTCAAAAGAAAACCTTCGGCCGTGAACTCGGCGGTGCGGAAGCCGAATGTCGCGACATATCGGTCCGTGCCGCGTTCGCTCTTCAGTTCGGCCTCGACGGTATAAAGCACGGGATTGTCGAGCTCCCAAAGCGAGACGCCCGTCAGATTGTCGAAAGCGAAGGTGACGCTGCTGCCCGAGGTCTCGGCGACCGCCGAGGCCAGTATTGTACCATCAGGCGCGCGGAGGCTGGCAGTTGCCGAGCCCTTGAAAGCGAGGCCTTGCGGATTGGCGATATCGCAGCGAACGGTGGCGGATTTTGCCGCGGCAAGGACATTGCCGGTTTCGACCTTGATATTGGCGATAAAGACGGGTGCTGCCACCTTCAGCCAGACGTCGCGATAGATGCCGGCATAGGTCAGATAATCGATGCGACCGCCGAAGGGCGGGATCTCCGGATTCTCGCTGCCGTCGATCTTGACGGTAATCAGGTTGTCGCCCTCCTTCAGGCGTCCGGTCAGCCGCGCTTCGAAGGGCGTGTAGCCGTCCTTGTGCGCGATGATCTCTTCGCCGTTGAGATAGACGACCGCATCGGCCATGGCTGCGTCGAAAACCAACGAGACTTCACGTCCGGCAAAATCCGCGCTCCAGGGCAGGACCTTCTGATAGGTGAAAGCGCGCTGATAAGATTTTTCATCGAAGTAGTTGAACGGGAGCTCAACGGCAGTATGCGGCAGGGTGACAGGCTGCCCTTCATGCCGATTGCCGGCATCGGCGGCTGAAAACCCCTCGTGAAAAGTCCAGGAGCCATTGAAGGCGACAACAGAACGCATATTCAATCCTATCAAGAGCCGTCACACCCCGGACGAAGGCGGGTTGCTTTAGAAAAAAGTACGGTTGCCACGCAAAACGTCGTCGCGGTCGGGCGACATCTATACAGGCCTGCCGCGACGGTGCAACGAAATCGGATATCGGATCTGGATTTCGTGACTGCCGCCCCCTTGCTCGAAGTCCAAAAAAACATACAATATACATACATTCAATTGAGAGATGCCGACATGACTGATGATCAGCCACCGTCTTTCTGGACTCCCTCCGTCAGCAAGACGGCGGGACCGGTCTATCTGGCAATCGCCGATGCGTTGCAGGCCGACATCGACTCTGGCCGCCTGGCAACGGGTGTGCGCCTGCCGCCACAGAGAGCGCTGGCCGAAGCGCTCGGCATCGACTTCACCACCGTCACCCGCGCCTATGCCGAAGCGCGCAGGCGAGGTCTGGTGGAAGGAAGGGTCGGGCAGGGCACCTATGTCAGCCAGGGCCGGACGCCACCGCCGCGACAAAAGCCGCTTGCGAGCGGATTGGTCGATATGAGCATGAACTTGCCGCCACGCTTTGCGGACCAGGTTCTGGCGGCACGGATGTGGCAAGGGATCAGCGGATTGGAAACGAGCGACGGGCTGGACCTGTTGCTGCGCTACCAACAGCCCGGCGGCGCAGCCCGCGACCGCGAGGCCGCAGCAGGATGGCTCGCCAACCGGCTGCCCGGTATCGGGCCGGAACTTGTTCTCGTCTGTCCCGGCGCTCAGGGCGCATTGCTTGCGGTTACCGGCATGCTGACGGCGCCGGGCGACACGGTCTGCGCCGAGGCACTGGCATATCCGGGCTTCCTCTCCGTCGCGGCGCATTTGCGGCTAGCCGTCGCAGCTATAGAAATCGACGATAAGGGGTTGATTCCAGAAGCTTTTGAGCAAGTCTGTGTTAGCAGGCGACCCAAGGCGATTTATTGCAATCCCACCATCAACAATCCAACGACGATCACGCTACCTTTGTCACGGCGCAAGGCCCTTCTCGATATCGCCGCCCGTTATGATGTCGCGGTCATCGAGGACGATGCCTATGGCGCACTACCGATGCAACCGATCGCGCCGTTGGCGGCGATCGCACCGGAGCGGGTCTATCATATTGCCGGCCTTGCCAAATGCCTGTCGCCTGCTCTGCGCATCGCCTATCTTGCCGTACCGGATTTGCGCGCGGCAATGAGGCTCGCCGGCATCATTCGCGCCACCTCTGCTATGGCCTCGCCGCTTTCGGCCGCAATCGCCAGCCGCTGGATCGACGACGGTACAGCAGAGGCTGTGCTCGCCGCAATCCGGGGGGAAACCAAGCAGCGCCAGGCTATTGCAGCGCAATTGCTGCCTGCTGCCAACCTCCTTGTCGATCCCGAGGGTTTCCACGCCTGGCTTCGGCTGCCTCCGGCCTGGTCGCGTGGCGAGTTTGCCGCGCGGTTGCGCTCCGCCGGCATTGGCGTGGTCACAAGCGATGCTTTTGCCCTTGGCCCGGCGCCGGAGGCGGTCCGCCTTGGGCTCGGCGCTGCGGAAGATCACGAACATCTGCGCCAGAGCCTCGGCATCGTCGCCGATCTCCTGGCGGAGACTCCGGCCGCTTCGGCGATCGTTATCTGATTGGACAAATTGCCGCGGCTGCATATATGTCAAGACAATATGCATACAATAATTGACAATGTATGTATTCCGTGGCATACAACTTTCAACGGGCGGCGGGCGGCTTGAAAGTCGCCGATAGCGCCGCCCGGCTTCGAGACGACCCGCATGGGGCGCTTCGCCTGCGAGGCCCTCGGACATCGCGCTTCCAGGCGAATGCCCGATTTTGGAAGGGACAAGACAATGTCATCCGAAGACACATGGCCACCACTTTCTCCGTTCCAGACCGGCGTGCGCAGCCGCTGCCCACGCTGCGGTCAGGGACATTTGTTCAACGGTTTTTTAACGCTGCGTCCGTCCTGTGAGGTTTGCGGCCTCGACTATTCCTTCGCCGATCCGGCCGATGGCCCGGCCTTCTTCGTCATCTGCTTCGCGTGCATTCCGAGCGTCGCGCTTGCCGTCTGGCTCGAAGTCGCCCTCCAGGCTCCCTATTGGGTGCATGCCTTCACGACGCTGCCGTTTATGCTGCTTACCTGTATCCCGCCACTGCGCCCGCTGAAGGGCTGGCTGGTGGCGAGCCAATATTTCTACAAAGCGGAAGAGGGCAAGCTGGCACGCCTGGAAACACCCCGCAACGACGACCTGCATCCGCATTCTGCATAGCCGGGTCTATCTCGCCTTTGTATTCCTGATTTCCTCCCCAGGGCTGCGCACTGCCGCATACATGCCGGTGGTGCGGAATTCTGTAGGATTGATGCCGTAGATGCGTCGGAAAGCCTTCGAGAAATAATTGGCATCGTCGAAGCCCGACATGATCGCCACTTCCTTGACCGGAATGAACGCCGCCTTGGTCAAGAGCTTCGCGGCTCGTTGCATACGCTGCTGTAGGACGAACTCGGCCGGCGGCAGGCCCTCGCTATCGGCAAAGACGCGTGAGAAATGGGCGCGGCTGAGACCGCTGACCTTGGCAAGTTCGCTAACCGGTAGCGGCTTCTCCAGATTGGCCTCGATATAGTCGATGACAGTCTGCATGGCGGAACGATCGGCCGCGACCGCATGTGAGCCGAAAACGTCGTCGTAAAGCGCCATTGCGGCTTCATAGGCCACCGCCGAGGCGGAAGCCGGCGTGGTGGCGCTCCTGACGAGCCGCAGGCTGCAATCGGCAAGATGATCGATCGTCGACTGCTGCAATTTCAAAAGCGGCCCGGCGGCAGAAAGGATCAGGCGGTGGATACGCAATGCTTCCTCACCGTTCATGGATATCCAGAAATATTCCCAACGCTCACCCTTCTCCAACCAATAGCGATGATTGTGCGGCACCAGCACCAATAGCGTGTCGCCGGAACCCAGGCGGTAGTTGCGATTCTCATAACGCAGACGGCCACTGCCGCTGATCGTATGCTGCAACACCGTGAATGGCGTTTGGCCGCGCCGGCGGCCGTCCCAATCGTAAATCTCGTTGTCCCTTATTTCATAGCCGGCGCTGGTCGGCATGGCATGCAGTCGGTGGCGTCCGCGCGGCAGCGAAACAGTCCGCATGGTTTGGCCGTTGGCGATCAAATCTTGCAGCACAAAATTACCCTTGAAAGCATAATAGTTCTCTGGTCGGCCAGATGATTATAGGCATAATCCCGCCCAGAAGACAGCATGGATCTGCCGATGAGGACCGGCAGAAAGAGGAGAAAATGCTGATTTTGCCGTTGCCACGCGATCGGCGTGATCACGGGATGAAAACACCATTTTCTTCTCCGCTGCTGATTGTTTGATCGACTTCAAGGTGAGGATCATGAGTTTCAAAATCGCCATTATCGGCGCCGGCAGCGTCGGCTTCACGAAAAAGCTGTTCACCGACATTCTCTGCGTGCCGGAATTTCGCGACGTGGAATTCGCGCTCACCGATGTGAGTGAGCACAATCTGACGATGATCAAGGCGATCCTGGACCGGATCGTCGAGGCAAACAAGTTGCCGACGCGGGTGACGGCCACCACCGAGCGCCGCAAGGCATTAGATGGCGCGCGCTATGTCATCAGTTGCGTGCGCGTCGGCGGGCTGGAAGCCTATGCCGAAGATATCCGAATCCCACTGAAATACGGCATCGACCAATGCGTCGGCGACACGATCTGCGCCGGCGGCATTCTCTATGGTCAGCGCAACATTCCCGTCATTCTCGATTTCTGCAAGGATATCGGCGAAGTTGCCGAAACTGGCGCGAAGTTCCTGAACTATGCCAACCCGATGGCGATGAACACCTGGGCCGCGATCGAGTATGGCAAGGTTGACACGATCGGTCTCTGCCATGGCGTCCAGCACGGCGCCGAGCAGATCGCCGAAGTCCTGGGCGCCAAGGACAAATCGGAGCTCGACTATATCTGCTCGGGCATCAATCACCAGACCTGGTTCGTCGATCTTCGCCTCAATGGCCGCAAGATCGGCAAGGATGAGCTTGTCGCCGCTTTCGAGGCGCATCCGGTCTATTCGCAACAGGAAAAGCTGCGCATCGACGTGCTGAAGCGTTTCGGCGTTTATTCGACCGAAAGCAACGGGCATCTGTCGGAATATCTGCCTTGGTACCGCAAGCGGCCGGACGAGATCAACAGATGGATCGACATGTCCGACTGGATCCACGGCGAGACCGGCGGCTACCTCCGCCATTCGACCGAGACCCGCAACTGGTTTGAGACGGAATTCCCGCAGATCCTCGAGAGCGCCTCGAAGCCCATCGATCCGGCCAAACGCTCGAACGAGCATGCCAGCCATATCCTCGAGGCGCTCGAGACCAATCGCGTCTATCGCGGCCATTTCAATGTCAAGAACAACGGCGTCATTACCAATCTGCCTTCCGACGCCATTATCGAATCGCCCGGCTTCGTCGATCGTTTCGGCATCAATATGGTGGCCGGCATCACGCTGCCGGAAGCCTGCGCGGCGACCTGCATTTCCTCGATCAATGTCCAGCGCATGTCGGTTCACGCCGCCGTCAGTGGCGATCTTGACCTGCTGAAGCTTGCGGTTCTTCATGATCCGTTGGTCGGCGCCGTATCGACGCCGGAGGAAGTCTGGCAAATGGTCGATGAAATGATCGTCGCCGAGGCCCGCTGGCTGCCGCAATATGCCGATGCCGTGGAAGGAGCCAAGGAGCGCCTGTCGCGCGGCAAGGTGAAAACGCGCGAATGGAAGGGTGCGGCGAGCCGCAACGTGCGCTCGATTGAGGAGCTGAGAGCGGAAAAAGCAGCCGTAAAACAGGCCGGCTAGTGCATGGAAGTGCGGGAGATGTTGGCTGCGACGGAACTTTCAGGAGGAGACCCGTCGCAATGCCAGCCGGTTCCCGTTCGATGGAGGAGTGCGGCGCGCCCATGGGACGCCCGCGACAATGGGGAGAGAAAACGATGAGACATGTTCGACCGATCAGCATTCTTGCGGCGTTGACGATTGCCACATCCGCAATCGCCATGAGCGCCTACGCATCCGAACCGACGGTGCCACCGGTGCCGCCGGTTTTCCCGGCCGAAGGCAAGATCAAATACGTGCCACGCGACTCCATCCTGGAGTTCAAGGCGCTGCCGGAATATCACGAGCCAGGTTGGGTTACGGATAAATTCGTAAAGACCGGCAAACTGCCGCCAGTCAAGGATCGCCTGCCGAAAGAGCCTCTGGTCTATAAGACCGGCAACATGCCCGACGGCGTCGGCGTTTACGGCGACACGCTGCGCCATGTCATCGGCGGCCGGCCGGAAGGATGGAACTACGGCGCCGGCCAGACCCAGGGCTGGGGCGGCATCGACATTGGCCTGTCGGAGTGCCTGACGCGCACCGCGCCGTTGTTCCAGGTCGAGGCTAAAGATACCGAGCCGTTGCCTAACCTTGCCAAGAGCTGGGAATGGTCGCCGGACGGCCACAAGCTCACCATGCACCTAATCGAAGGCGCGAAATGGTCCGATGGCGTAGCCTTCAACGCCGATGACATCATGTTCTATTGGGAAGACGAAGTCATCGACCCGAATGTCTCGCCACTCGGCGGCGGCGCATCGCCGGAAGCCTTCGGCGAGGGCACGACCCTCAAGAAGATCGATGATTACACGATCGAATGGACCTTCAAGGACGCTTTCCCGAAGCAATATCTCTATACGATGGCCTATCCTAACTTCTGCCCGGGCCCGTCGCATATCCTGAAGCCGCAGCACCCGAAATATTCCAAGAACACCTACGATCAGTTCAAAAATGCCTTCCCTCCGGAATATATGAACATTCCGGTCATGGGCGCCTGGGTGCCGGTCGAATACCGTTCCGACGACATCATCGTCTTGCGCCGCAACCCCTATTACTGGAAGGTCGACGAGAAGGGCAATCAGCTGCCTTACCTCAACGAACTGCATTACAAGCTTTCGACCTGGGCGGACCGCGACGTGCAGGCCGTTGCCGGCTCCGGTGACCTCTCCAATCTGGAGCAGCCGGAAAACTTCGTCGCCTCGCTGAAGCGTGCCGCACAGCCGGACGCTCCCGCACGTCTCGCCTTCGGACCGCGCCTCATCGGCTATAACTTGCAGATGAACTTCTCCGCCAACGGCTGGGGCAATCCGGACGCACGCGGGCAAGCAATCCGCGATCTCAATCGAAACGAGGATTTCCGCAAGGCCGTGACCATGGCGCTCGATCGCAAGGCAATCGGTGACTCCCTGGTCAAGGGGCCGTTCACGGCAATCTATCCGGGCGGCCTGTCCTCGGGTACCAGCTTCTACGACCGCAATTCGACCGTCTATTATCCGTTCGATTTGGCCGGTGCGAAGGCTGAGCTGGCGAAGGCCGGTCTCAAAGACACCGACGGCGACGGTATCGTCAATTTCCCGGCCGGTGTCGCCGGCGGCAAGAATGTCGAAATCACCCTGCTGGTCAGCAATGACTACACCACGGACAAGAGCCTTGCCGAGGGCGTTGTGGCCCAGATGGAAAAGCTCGGGCTTCGAGTCATCATCAACGCACTCGACGGACCGAAGCGCGACGACGCCAATTATAGCGGCCGCTTCGACTGGATGGTCCGCCGCAACAGCACGGAACTGGCCTCGGTGGTTCAAAACACCGAACAGCTTGCTCCGGTTGGCCCGCGCACGAGCTGGAACCACCGCGCGCCCGAAAGCGGTCAGGTGGACCTGATGCCCTTCGAAAAGGAGATGGTCGATATCGTCAACAAGTTCACGACCACGCAGAATAGCGACGAGCGCGTGGCCTTGATGAAACAATATCAGAAGATCTCGACCGAGCACCTCTACAACATCGGCCTGACGGAATATCCCGGCGCGCTCATCATCAACAAGCGCTTCTCGAATGTGCCTCCGGGTACGCCGATCTTCATGTTCAACTGGGCAGAGGACTCCATCATTCGCGAGCGTTTGTGGGTCGCGGCCGACAAGCAGGGCAAATACGAGCTGTTCCCCGAGCAGCTTCCGGGTGCCCCGGGTAGCGCCGGGCCGATCAACTAACGCAGCAAGGCAGCCGGCCGCCGGGCCGGCTGCCCGCCACAAGCAAAGAATTCCGGCTGCGTTAGATGCAGCCGGGCAAGGTGAACCCAGCCGGTCCGTGCTATCCTCTGCGGATGCAGACCACCGGCGGCAAGAAGAGAAGCGAACCGTCCCATGTTGCGATTCCTGCTCGTGCGCATAGCCTCTGCCATACCCGTGCTCATCATCCTGAGCGTGGTGACTTTTGCCATCATCCAGGCACCGCCCGGCGATTATGCCGACTTCATCCGTTCGCAATTGATGAACCAGGGTGGCGCGTCGTTTGAGCAGGCGGACGCTCAAGCCCAGATCTATCGCCACGAGCACGGCCTCGATCGGCCGATCGTCGTGCAATATTTCAACTGGATCGGCGGGATCCTGACCCGGGGCGATTTCGGCTACAGCATGTTCTACAACAAGCCTGTGGCCGATGTCGTTGGCGAGCGCCTGCCGCGGACCCTAGCGCTTGCCCTCGTATGCCATCTCTTCGCTTCCGTCCTCGGTATCGGCTTTGGCATATGGGCCGCCACCAGACAATATAGCTGGATCGACAGTCTGCTTTCCGGCATCTCGTTTCTGGGCATGACAGTGCCGCGCTTCCTGATGGCTCTGATCATCGTCTATATTCTCGTCTTCCAGCTCAACGTGTCGGAAATCGGCAGCTTCTATTCACCGCAATTTGGCGGCGCGCCGTGGTCTTGGGATAAGTTCGTCGATCTGGTCAAGCATGTCTGGCCGGTCGTTGCGATCGCCACCTTCGGCGGGCTCGCCTATAACATGCGCGTCATGCGCGGCAATCTGCTCGACACATTGAATGCGCAATATGTCGAGACTGCCCGGGCCAAAGGCCTCTCCGGTGGCGCCGTCATCATGCGCCATGCCGTGCCGAATGCGCTGCATCCGCTCGTCATGTATCAGGGTGTCGTACTGCCCTATATGCTGACCGGCGAAATCGAAACCGCGATTATCTTCGCGTTGCCGACCGTCGGTCCGGCGATCGTCGGCTCTATGGCGGTCGGCGACGTCTATGTCACCGCCACGTTCATGATGGTGCTGTCGGCAACGCTGATCGTCGGCAATATCATTGCCGATATGTTGCTGGCCTTGCTCGATCCGCGTGTCCGCCAACAGGGAGGGATTAACTGATGCTCGCCTTCAGCACATCCCCGCCGCCACTCGACGATGACAAGATTAAGCCGAAAAGCGGCAATGAGAGCTATATCGCCCTCGTCTGGCGTCGCTTGAAGCGCTCTTGGACAGGCATGGGTGGCCTGATCCTTGTCATCCTCTTGCTGCTGATGTCGCTCTTGGCCGAATTCGTCGCACCCGTCGACCCCAAGGCGACCGATACCGGTTTTGCGCCACCGCAGCTGATCAGCTTCCACGACAAAGACGGCAATATCGTCTTCCGGCCACGGGTCTATGCGCTCGCCGAAACCGAAGAACTCGATCCGGTCACCTTCCAGCCGATCGTCGGACCGGACTATAACAATCCGCGCTTGCTCGGTTTCTTCGTCAAGGGCACGCCCTATAAGCTGTTTGGCCTGATCCCCGGCAATCGCCATCTCTTCGGCTCGACCGACGGCCAGCCGGTGCATTTCCTCGGCACCGACAAGTTTGGCCGCGACGTGCTCTCCCGCGCCATCTATGGTTCCCGCATTTCTTTGATGATCGCACTGACGGTCGTCTTCATCGTCACGGTCGTCGGCACGACTGTCGGCATGGTCTCCGGCTATTTTGGCGGTACGCTCGACGCCTGGATCCAGCGTTTCGTGGAACTGGTGCTGGCTTTTCCGCAATTACCGCTCTACCTGGCGCTGACCTCGTTGATCCCCGTGACGGCGCCGACCAACGTCTTCCTCGCCTTCGTTATCATTGTCATGTCGGCGCTCGGCTGGGCCCAGATGTCACGCGAGGTGCGGGGCAAGACCTTGGCCTTGGCACGGATCGAGTACGTTCGTGCCGCCATGGCGGTCGGGGCGAGCGACCGGCGCATCATCCTTCAGCATATTTTTCCAAACGTCATGAGCCATGTCATCGTCACGGTGACGCTGGCAATCCCAAGTGTCGTGCTGCTGGAATCCTTCCTCGGCTTCCTGGGGTTTGCGGTCAAGCCGCCACTGATCTCCTGGGGGCTAATGCTGCAGGACACGTCTACCTATTCAGTCATCGGCTCCTATCCCTGGATCCTGTCACCCGTAGCCTTCGTGCTCGTCACCGTCTTTGCGTTCAATGCGCTCGGAGATGGCCTGCGCGACGCGATCGATCCCTATTGAGGAGACGGACCATGGCTCTCGCACTCGTCAATCCCTTTGCCCCCGATACCCGGCTCGATGCCGCCAGCAAGACCGTGCCGCCCGTCATCGACGCCCGCAACGTCGCTGTCAAATTCAAGGTGGAAGATGGCATCGTCGATGCCGTCAAGGATATCTCCTTCCAGCTCTATCGCGGCGAAACCATCGCGATCGTCGGCGAATCCGGTTCGGGAAAATCGGTGACCGCCCGCACCGTGATGGGGCTGCTTACCAAACGTGCCGTCGTCTCGAAGACATCCACCGTCAGCTACGACGGTAAAAACGTGCTTAAATTCTCCGAACGCGCCCGCCGGCAACTGCGTGGCGATCGCATCTCGATGATTTTTCAGGAGCCGATGAGCTCGCTCAACCCGATCTATACGGTCGGCAGCCAGATCGTCGAGGCGATCCGTGTCCATCGCAAGATCGGCCGTCGTGAAGCAGAGAAGCGGGCGCTGGCGCTGCTGCAGCAGGTACAAATTCCCGATCCGGAAGCGCGGCTCAAGCAGTATCCGCATCAGCTTTCCGGCGGCCAGCGCCAGCGCGTGATGATCGCCATGGCACTCGCCAACGACCCGGACGTGCTGATCGCCGACGAGCCGACGACTGCGCTCGACGTGACAGTGCAGGCGCAGATCCTGAATTTGATCCGCAACCTGCAAAAGCAGCTTGGCATGGCGGTGATCCTCATCACCCATGATCTGACGGTGGTCAGGCAGTTTTCCGACTACGTCTACGTCATGCAGCATGGCGAAATGCGCGAGCACAATAAGACTGACGAGCTCTTCGCTCGGCCGCAACATCCCTATACGCGGCATCTGCTCGCTTCCGAACCGCGCGGGCAGGCCAAGCCGCTGCCGCCGGACTGTGACACCATCCTCGAAGGCAAAGCTGTCAAGGTTGCCTTCATGCTGCGCCACGGTACCTTCTTCAAGCCGGACCTGCGCGAGCTGGTCGCCGTCGACGGCCTCAGCCTGGAGCTTCGCCGGCACGAGACGTTGGGGCTCGTCGGCGAATCCGGCTCCGGCAAGACTACCTTCGGCCAGGCGCTACTGCGGCTTATCGATGCCGATGGCGGCGAAATCTATTTCGACCGGCAGGCGATTCACGGCCGCTCGCGGGCCGAAATGCGGCCTCTGCGCTCGCGCATGCAGATCGTTTTCCAAGATCCCTTCTCCTCGCTCAACCCGCGCATGCCGATCGGCCAGATCATCGCCGAGGGGCTGGTGGTCAACAATATTGGCGCCAACAAGGCTGAGCGGCTGGAGCGTGTGAAGGAAGCGCTGGTCAGCGCCGGCATGCCCGCAAACATCCTGTCGCGCTTCCCGCATGAATTCTCCGGCGGCCAGCGTCAGCGCATCGCCATTGCCCGGGCCATCGCGTTGGAGCCGGAATTCATCCTACTTGATGAGCCGACCTCGGCGCTCGACCTTTCCGTCCAGGCGCAGATCATCGATCTCCTGCGCAAGCTGCAGGACGAACGAGGCCTGAGTTATCTGTTCATCTCCCACGACCTCAAGGTCGTCCGCGCCCTTTGCCATCGCGTCATCGTCATGCAGCACGGCAAGATCATGGAAGAGGGGCCGGTCAACGACGTTCTTTCAAATCCCAAGACCGCTTACACCGAGCGCCTCGTCAGAGCGGCGTTCGAGGTAGCCTCATAAGCATTCAGGAGACTTTGACATGGCAGGCAATCCCAAGATCACCTTTATCGGCGCCGGTTCGACCGTTTTCATGAAGAACATCATCGGCGATGTTTTGCAGCGTCCGGCGCTTGCGGGCGCAAAAATTGCGCTGATGGATATTAACTCGCAGCGACTGGAAGAAAGCGCCATCGTCGCTCGCAAACTGGCCTTAACGCTTGGTGCATCGGCCACGGTCGAGACCTTTACCGATCAACGCCAGGCCCTTGATGGCGCCGACTTCGTCGTCGTCGCTTTCCAGATCGGCGGCTACGAGCCCTGCACGGTGACCGACTTCGAAGTGCCGAAGAAATATGGCCTTCGCCAGACGATCGCCGATACGCTGGGCGTTGGCGGCATCATGCGCGGGCTGCGTACCGTGCCGCATCTCTGGAAGATCTGCGAGGACATGCTGGCCGTCTGCCCCGAAGCCATCATGCTGCAATACGTCAACCCAATGGCGATCAATACCTGGGCGATCGCCGAGAAATACCCGACGATCAAGCAGGTCGGTCTATGCCATTCGGTGCAGGGCACAGCAATGGAACTGGCCAAGGATCTCGACATTCCCTTTAACGAAATCCGCTACCGCTCGGCCGGTATCAACCATATGGCCTTCTACCTGAAATTCGAGCATCGCCAGCCGGACGGCTCTTACCGCGATCTCTATCCCGATCTGGTCCGCGCTTATCGGGAGGGGCGGGCGCCGAAGCCTGGCTGGAACCCACGCTGCCCGAACAAGGTCCGCTATGAGATGCTGACCCGGCTCGGCTATTTCGTCACCGAAAGTTCGGAGCATTTCGCCGAGTACACGCCCTATTTCATTAAGGAAGGCCGCGATGACCTGATCGAGAAATTCGGCATTCCCCTTGATGAATATCCCAAGCGTTGCATCGAGCAGATCGCGCGCTGGAAGAACCAGGCCGAGCAATATCGCAGCGCCGACAAGATCGAAGTGGCCCAATCGAAGGAATATGCCTCCTCGATCATTAATTCGGTCTGGACCGGCGAACCTTCGGTCATTTACGGCAATGTCCGCAACAACGGCTGCATCACCTCGTTGCCCCATAATTGCGCCGCCGAGGTTCCCTGCCTTGTCGACGCCTCCGGCATCCAGCCGACCTTCATCGGTGATCTGCCGCCGCAACTGACCGCACTCATCCGCACCAACATCAACGTGCAGGAACTGACGGTGCAGGCGTTGATGACCGAAAACCGCGAGCACATCTACCATGCGGCGATGATGGACCCGCATACGGCCGCCGAGCTCGATCTCGACCAGATCTGGTCGTTGGTCGACGAGCTTCTCGCCACGCATGGCACCTGGTTGCCGGAATGGGCTCGCAACGACCGCAAGGATCAGGCCGCTTAAAACTATTCCCTCCCGGTTTTGCGGCCGAAAGGGCCTCGCAGCATCGCTGCGGGGCCCTGTCTCTTGTCTATCGTGGAGAAAATGAAAATCCAAAACCAGCTATTCTCCAGGCTGATCGGATGTGGCAATGCCTCGCCGCCTGCGCTAAAAACGGGGCGAACTTTGGGAGAGATCAATCACATGACGAGTTCAGATATCTTCAGAACCGGAACCTTTGTTGGCCGCATCTGGCGTCCTGACGTGAAGGGGCCGGCCCTTGTCGTCGTCCGCGACGGCGCGCTTTACGACATCACCTCGAAGGAAGCGCCGACGATGCGCGACCTCCTGGAAAAGGATGATCCGGTCGGATTTGTCCGCGCGCAGAAGGGCGAAGCCGTCGCCAATCTCGATCACCTGCTTGCGGCCAAGGCTGACCCGACAGCCATCCATCTCCTTGCTCCAATCGACCTCCAGGCGATCAAAGCCTGCGGCGTCACCTTTGCCCGCTCAATGCTGGAGCGCGTTATCGAGGAGCGCGCGGCCGGCAATCCGGATCTTGCGGAAGCGATCCGAGGCAAGGTCACGGCCCTCATCGGCGATAGCCTTCGTAACCTGAAGGCCGGTTCGCCTGAGGCTGCCAAGGTGAAGGCGGCACTGATCGAAGAGGGTGTCTGGTCGCAATATCTCGAAGTCGGTATCGGCCCGGATGCCGAGGTCTTCTCCAAGTCACAGGTCATGTCTTCGGTGGGCGTGGGCGCCGATGTGGGTCTGCATCCGATCTCGAAGTGGAACAATCCCGAGCCGGAAATCGTGCTTGCCGTCGACAGCCAGGGCCGGGTCAAGGGCGCGACGCTCGGCAATGACGTCAACCTGCGCGACGTCGAGGGACGTTCGGCACTGCTGCTCGGCAAGGCCAAGGACAACAACGCCTCCTGCTCGATCGGCCCTTTCATTCGTCTGTTCGACGAGACTTATGCGCTAGACGATGTTCGCAACGCCGATCTCGACCTCAAGGTCGAAGGCGAAGACGGCTATGTCCTGCATGGCCGTTCGTCGATGAAGGAAATCAGCCGCGATCCCCTCGATCTCGTCTCACAGACCATCGGCCGCCACCACCAGTATCCGGATGGTTTCGTCCTCTTCATGGGCACACTCTTTGCTCCCGTCGAAGATAGGGACACGCCCGGCCAGGGCTTCACCCACAAGGTCGGCGACATCGTCACCATCTCCAACGACAAGCTCGGCGCATTGAAGAACCGCGTATTGCTGTCGACGGAATGTGCTCCCTGGACCTTTGGAACGTCGCATCTGATGCGCAATTTGGCTGGGCGAGGGCTGATCTGACGGCGGCGCGACGTGAAGATTCGTCTGCCCCAAGCGGCAAGCGAACCGAGGCACGGTTCGTGCAAAGGCGATTTGCAAAGGTCGTGCTTCAGAAACCCACGTCGCCGCCGATAGGTTTTGGATTGTCGGCGCTGGTGCCGGCACACTCTCAAAGGCTGTATGGCTGCAAAGGGCGTTGCTGCGAAGATCCGATAAGCGGCCCGGATCGCCGCGATATCGACACAAGCCGCCGACACTCCGAAACCGTCTTATCGAGCGTGGCACCGGTCATGGGCTCACCGTTCATTCTGGGATAGGGCATGCCGTCGTCCCGGAGGATGTTTATGAGGCGATCCAATTCAATCTGCTTCTCGCGCTCGGTCATCGCTTTTTGGTTCCAGTCGAAAAGGATGAACGCCATGAGCATCACGGCGTCTCCTTACCGCATCGGAAATTCTGAGCGCATTGAGTCCTAAGGACAACTCGGCAATCGAGGCGATAGTTCATCCATTGTCCGTATGATGGCTGTAGGAAATTTGTCGCCGAAGATCCGGAGCCTCATCCGCCAGGACGTGCATTAGGAGAAGCTTTCCCGCCGCCATCATGCGATGGAGGTAGCGGTACGGTCTATCATCCGAGCTCATGCCAATGAGGGAAAGAGCAGATCAAGGGGAATGCTCGTGCATTCGCAACGGGCTGGCGCAATGCGTCAAAAGGCCGAGCGCGCAACCTCTCAGTCTCAATGGGTCGACATTGGCTGCGGCTGATTCTGACGGCTGCGGACTGCGGTGAGTTCGGAGGTGGTGTGATTGAGGCGATCGGCGAGGACGCGCATGATTTCGACGGCCATTTCGGGAAAATCGCTGAGCAGCTTCAGGAAGTGCTCCTTGCTAATCTTGAGCGCCTCCAGCCGTGAGGTCGCCTTGACGGTGGCGGTACGAGAGACGTCGCAGAGGATCGCGATTTCGCCGACGATGGAGTTAATATCGACCTCGGCGACTTTGATCTCCCCGGTCGGGCTATCGACAAGAATATCAGCGGTTCCGGAAAGAACAACGTAGGCGGCATCGCCTTGGTCGCCTTGATGAAACAGTGCCTGACCGGCATTGTAGCTGACGCGATCCGAGGTAAATGCCAAAAGCTTCAATTTGGCGGGTGCAATGCGCGAAAAAATCGGCACCCGCTTTAGCATTTCAACTTCATCTTTCAGAAGCATGAGCTTCAAACCCCCACAGTCGGGCCCCAAATACCACCGAGGTGATAGGATATTACGATAACAGTTCCTTGAACATACCGTTTTTCTCTAAAAGATCGGTGGACGTGCCGCTTTCAACCAAGCTGCCGCGATCGAATACCAAAACACGATCAAACAACTCTGCAAAGCCCGGATTGGATAAAACCCAAACGACCGCTGGCGCGTAGTCGCTGTTGTCGACCCTCGTCAGGATCGCGCGGGCGATCTGGTCCTGGACGCGGTGGTCGAGCGCCGGGAGCGGGCGATTGCAGATAATGTAATCTGCCCGCTTCAGCAAAGCGCGGCCGAGATTGAGTTTCTGCCGCTGCACGTTGGTCAGTCGCTTGCCGCCGGAACCGACGTCAAAATCGAGGCCGATCGACAGCACGCTGTCCTGCATGCCGAGCCTTTCGAAGACATCATAAAGGATGCTGTGGATGCGCTCCGGCGCATCGGCCTGCTGGTGTGCGATCCTGCCGAACAAGACGTTGTCCATCAACGTCGCCGAGGCGGTGAAGCGTTCGGGATCGTAACGCTCGATCACACGGGCCAGATCGGCCGGGATATGTTCATGGAATTTGGCACGTGCCTTGACGATCTTCTCCATCAGAATCTGTGTTAAAAGACCGAAGCGGTGACGGGGTTCGATATAGGAGAAGCTGAGGCGGATGATGGACACCCGCTCGTCCGGTGTCGCAGCGTCGAAGCCCTTTCCGTTCAGCTTCTGCAGCAACGCTTCGTAGGTTGGGATATCCTCGGCCGTCATGAAGGTGAGTTGCTGGAAGAACGGGTGATCCGGCGGTAGGTCGGTGAAGAGTTCGACGGCGTTCTCTGCAATTTCCAGGCCCATGTCGTAGAGATCTGTATCTAGGCCGGTCTCGGTGAAGAGCCGTTGGAAATAGGGATGGGCGGCGAGCTTGCGGTTGGTCATCAATGGCCGCTTCAACGTGCCGAACAATAGGTTTTCGCCAACAGTCGCCTGCGAATTGTAGGTGTTGAACTCGAAAGGCACGACAAGTCCGTCGAGATTCTCCTCCTTCAGTCTGACGCGCAGCGCCTGGCGCAACTCGACGATACGCGAGGTGAGATCATCATGCGTCGCCGCATCGACATTCGAGCGCAGTGCCATGTCGAGAATATCCTGGGACATGGCAACGGCATCAAGGACAGGGCGGATGGCCGAGTAGATATCATGCGGGCCGCTGGCGCCGGCGGCGGCATAGTCGACCCAGTCGCTATTGAGATCGAGCTCCGGATTGCCGGCGCGACGCGCCTCGGCCATCTGCCACTTGATCTCGTTAGCAGCGGCATCATCATAGTCGGCGGTCTTCAATGGTGCATGCTTCAGGCCATAGAGAAGATTGCTCCGCAACGTGCCATGGAAGAAGAACGTATCCGACGAGGCATAGGCGATGCGCCTTCCCGTCAGTGATTCCGGCAGTTCCAAGAGGTCGCGCCCATCGATCGCGATGCGACCAGAATCCGGCCAGACAAGCCGGCCGAACGCCTCGGCGAGGTATTCGCCGCCAGCACCGCTATCGCCGACAATTGCCACCTTCTCGCCGGGATGGATCTCGACTGAGACGTGGTCGAGCACGCGAGCACCGCTGTCGTCGACCACAGTCAAATTCGTCGCGACCAGCGAATGGGTGATCCGGCCAGCCGGCGCAGGCGAGACGACCTGGATCTTGGCGTCGATCAGACCATCGACACTGAATTGCTCGACCACCTGATTGTATTTGACCTGCACGTCCTGGCGCGACTGATCCCAGTCAATGAGCTCCTTCAGCGGCCCCGGCAGGTCTTTGTAAGCGTTGATGACAGCGACGAGCTGACCGATATCCAGGCGCCCCTGCAACGCAAAGAAACCGCCAATCGAATAGAACAGGAAGGGCGTGACCTGGGCGAGGAAGTTGTTGATGAATTTCACCAGGAACTTCCACTGATAGAGATCGTAGCGGATCGAGAAGATCAACCCGAGGCGGGCAGCGATGTCGGCGCGCTCCAAATTGGTGGTGTCGTTGGCATGGATCGTGCCGATGCCTTCGACTATTTCGCCGACGCGACCGGAAAGTTCGCGGGCGGTGAGCTGCCGCTGGCGTCCGAGCTCCAGCAGCCGCTTGCGCATGCGCGGGATGACAACCGCCTGCACCGCAACGATGGAAGCAGCGATCATGCCCAGCCAGAAATTCTGCATGATGATGAAGACGAGCGCCGTGATCGCCTGGCCGCCGAGCAGCGCCGGCGTCACATAGGCATCGCCGGTAAAGCCCCCCATGGGCTCTACCTCATCCTTGATCATGGTGGCGATTTCAGCCGGCTTGACCCGCTTGAAATGGGCTGGCGGGAACCGCAACACACGGTCGACTAACTCGAAACGGATACGACGCAGCATGCGCTCGCCGAGTCGGCCCTTGTAGGTGTTGATGTAAAACTTGAAGAGGCCGTTGAGGACGACAAGCGCGAGGAACACCAGACTGAGCGCAATCAGCATCCAGAAACGGGTGAGTTGCATGCCCTGATATACTTCGAGGTGCCCAAGCACGGGCACGTCGAAAGCGATATGCATGAAGGTTTGGGTTTGGCCTGGATGCTCGAAACCCTTGCCCTGGATTGGTCCGTTGACGATCTGCTTCGGCAAGTCGAAGGACAGAAAGTATGGGATCATCGAAGCCGCGACGATCATCAGGATCCAAATTTGCTCCAGCCGGGTATTCGACCAGATGTAACGCGCTAGGCTCTTTTCCATCGCTTATTGCATGCTTCCAAATTCAACGGTCTTGGCCGGTGGCGCCGATGTTGCAGAGGTGCGGGAGGAGTTCATCGTGAATGCGCGGCCCCATTTTGACTACGGAGCGCTGCCCGGTCTGAAGTCCGGGCACCTCCCGAGTCATTGATTTCTCGATTTATATCACAAGATTGCAAAGGACGAGGAGAGCAAAACGTTAAGGCGTTGTAATCGATTTTTTGGCCGCAACCGTCAAGGTGCTTCACGAATAATCGCCGAGGTTCGCTGGGCACCGGCAAGGTCGATATCGGGATCAGACGGCTTCGGCCGCGACAATGCTATTTCCGCCGCATTGACGAGCTGATCCGTCGTCAGGCCCGCTTCCGGAAGGGTCAGCGCCAGGCCGAGCTTCTCCAGTCGTTCTGCACGCACGGACTGCTCCGTCTCGCCGCCGGCCGTGAACGGGACGAGGATAGACCGGCAGCCGGTGACGAGGAGATCGCCGACCGTATTATAGCCCGCCTGCGAGATCGACAGTTCCGCGCCCCTCAGCAAAGACGGGAAATCCTTGCGGAAACGCACAAGATCGACATTGCCGGGCGCGTCCTTTGCCAAGGCGGCAAAATCCTGCTCGGGCAGGTTCGGCCCGGTGATCAGCAGCCAGCGGCGATCGATCGCCACGCGGCTTGCGGCTTCCAGCGAGGCACGGATCAGGTCGCGCCCAACCGCACCACCGCCGGCCGAAACGATGATGTCGAAAGTCTCCATCGGTTCCGGCGGTAGGGGGGGCGCGACAAGGCCGGTATAGGTTATCTTGTCGGATATGGCCGATGTCAGCGCAAACGTCTCCTCCAGCCGAACGAAATGGGGATCGCCATGGACGAGAATGCCGTCGAAATGATCGCGCAGCAATGCTACCGTCTCTTGATCACGCCCCGGCTTCTTCTGCTGTTGCAAGATATCACGCACCGAAGTGTAGAGCTTCGGCTTGGGATTGGCTCTGGCGATGGCGTCGAGCAGCGGCAGTAGCTCGAAGCGCATTTGGCGGCGGCCAAACGGAAAAGCCTCGATGATGACGACATCTGGCTTGGCCGTCCAGAAGGCCTCCAGCAGCAGGTCGCGACGGGCCGACAGGAATTCTTCGCCTGCGGCATTTCCCGTTTGATCAGCCAACCCCAAAAATCCCGCACTGCTGGCCACGACCGGGGGCAGGGTGACCGAGGTGACATCCGAGCCTGGAAATCCGTTAACGGGTAGGCCACCGGTGACGACTGTCACCTGGCAACCGTCCGTGGCCATGGCGCTGGCGATGCGGCTGGCGCGGGCGAGATGACCAATGCCGAGCAGGTGCTGAACGTAAAAAAAGATACGCGGGGAGGAAGTATGCGGGGGCGTCATGCGGATTTCCGCCATTGCTCTTCTTTTTGCCACTGCTCCTCGAACAGCCGCGTCAATTGCCAAATACTGGAATGATGGTCGAAATGCTCGCGCACCCGCTTCTCGGCGGCGTCACCAAGCCGATGGCGCAGTGCCGGATCGCGGATCGCCCGTTCCATTGCTATTGCCAGGGCCTTGGAGTCTTCCGGCGGCACGACAAAACCGTTCTCGCCATCTGTAAGCAGCTCCGGCACGCCGGAAATGTTGGTGGACAGGCAAGCAAGGCGCTGGCTCGAGGCTTCGACCAGAACATTCGGCAGACCGTCGCGGTCGCCATCCGCCGCCACACGGCAGGCAAGCGCAAAAAGATCTGCCTGGCGGTAATGCGCCAGCACGTCCTCCTGCGCCATCGCGCCCTTCCAGGTGATGCGGTCACTGATGCCGAGCGTCTCGGCAAGTGCCTTCAACTTCGTCAGCCCATCGCCGCCGCCGATATGGGTGAAGCGCCAATGAAGATCGGCCGGCAGCAGCGCCAATGCCCGCAACAATACGTCATAACCCTTCTTCTCCACGGCACGACCAACGCTCAGCAGGAAAGCGGGCTCGGACGCTTGCGAGCCGTTACGGTGGGAATGGTGCCCGGCAAATGGATCGAAGCGAGCTAGATCGAGGCCATGATAACTCAGATGCACGCTCTCCGGCGCCGTTGTCAGATCACGCATGTGCTCAAAGCCGCTGCGTGTGCAAGTCACCGTCCAGCGGGCGCGTTCGAGCTTTTCCGACAGCTCCCAGTCCGGTGATGTCCAGATATCTTTGGCGTGGGCAGAGCAGGTCCAGGGAATGCCTGTCATAATGCTGGCATAGGCCGTCACTGACGCCGGGGTATGGATGAAATGCGCGTGCAGCCACTCGCCATTGTCGGGCCACTCATGCACCAGCACCAGCGCCTGACCAAAACGGCGTACGCGGTTTGGCGTGATATCACGCTTAAGATCGGCCCAGAACTGCTTCATTAGCGGCTTGAAGCCGGGCTTCTTGATTCCGGCCAGAAAGGCGCGCAGCACCCGCAGCGGCTCGTTGTGCAGATATTCCGGCAGGTAGACGACCCGCGCCTTGATCTCGTCATGGACGGGGTGGCGCTTCTTGTCTGTCGGCTTGCGCATCGAGATCAACGTCAAATCGAAGCCGGCTCTCTCCAGCCCGAGCAGTTCCTGCGCGATGAATGTCTCGGACAGGCGGGGGTAGCCCTTGAGAACCACCAGGATTTTCTTTCGCATCGATCGGTTCCGATGCTCTATTCAGCGACGACCGATAGCGGCGGATAATGGTCGCGATCGTCAAACCATTCGCCGATGATGCGGGAAATATGCACCAGCCCTTCCAGCCGCATGTTCTCGCCGCTCGCCGACGGTGGCGCGCGGTTCGGCAGGCGCTTCAGGGCTGCGGCGAGTTGTTTTGGATCGGCCGACTCCTCCGGCAGCAGCATGTCGACAAGGCCAAGCTCGCTTGCCCGCTGAGCACGGATTAGCTGTTCTTCGCGCGGCCGGGTACGCGGGATGATCAGCGCCGGCTTATCGAAGGACAGGATTTCGCAATAGGTGTTGTAGCCACCCATGGCGACCACGCCCTTGGCGCCGGCGATCAGCTCTTCCATCTTGTTGTCGAACTCGATCACCTGAAGACAGGCGATCTTGCTCGCGCGCTCCATTAACTGGCTGCGTTCCTTGGCCGGCATATAGGGACCGAGCACGATCAGCGTCTTGTGTTGAAGCGTATTGTCCTTTTCGAAAGCGGCGATAACATCGCCGACCAGATCGGCGCCGTCGCCGCCGCCACCGGTCGTGACCAGAATGTAATCCTCGTCAGGTACATGTTCCGACTTCGTGCCCAAGGTGGATACACCGCGCTGCAGGAAGCCGACGAACTCCATCTTTCGGCGCACGCCAGACGGCACATCGAGACCGAGAAGCGGATCATGGAAATCCGGCGGGCCGTAGACCCAGACGCGATCGTAAAACTGATCGATCTTCTGCAGAGCGTTGTTCTTCTTCCACTCCGCTTCCAGCAGGTGCGGCGCGTCCATGACGTCGCGCATGCCGAGCACGAGCGTGGTGCCGCGCGCCTTCAGATACTGTAGGGTCTCCTCGACCTCGCCCTTTAGGCCCATCGGCTCCTTATCGACGATGAAGATATCGGGCTGGAAGGTCTCCGCTGTGTGACGGATGATCGACTGGCGCATCTTCAACGTGTCCTGAAGATCGACATGGCTCGCCATCGACGTATATTCGCCGTCGCGCAGCTTGATCACGCTCGGTACTTTGACGAAATCGACTCGAGCTCGATAATCGAAAGCACCGGCAATCGTCGCGCCTGAAATGATCAGGACGTTCAGTCCACGATAGTCTTCAACGAGCGCGTGCGCGATGGTTCGGCACCGCCTGAGGTGGCCGAGACCGAACGTGTCGTGGCTATACATGAGGATTCGAGCATCTTCTAAGCGCCGCTTCATGGGCAAAACCTCAAGAATGAAAGTCATTTTAGCGGGTTGTCAGCAAACGACGTCCGCGGCCGCTCTTCGAATTGCAATCCATTTCTTGGCCACGCTTTTCGCTATTTGTAGGGATCGGCCGCGTCACGCAAGCCATCTCCTAAAAAGTTGAACGCCAGAATGACCAAAATCACCGGGACCATCGGGAAGAGGAGCCACGGATAAAATGCAATGACACTGACGCTCCTTGCCTCGGTAAGCAGGATGCCCCAGCTTGTGATCGGGGGGCGAAGCCCAAGCCCCAGGAAGCTCAGCGCGGTTTCGCCGAGGATCATGCTGGGGATCGAGATCGTCGCCGTCGCGATCAGATGCGACATGAATCCTGGTACAAGATGACGGCCGATAATACGTGGCGAACTTGCACCCATCAATTGTGCTGCAAGTACATAGTCTTCTTCACGTAAAGACAAGAGCTTGGAGCGAACGGCGCGTGCCAATCCGGTCCAATCGAGAATGCCGAGGATGATGGTGATGCCGAAATAGATGATGATGGGGCTCCAGGTGACCGGCATGATCGCCGCGAGCGCCATCCATAGCGGTAGGCTCGGCAGCGACTGCAGCACTTCGATGACCCGCTGAACGAGAAGGTCGAAGATACCGCCATGATAGCCCGCGAGCCCGCCGATGATTATACCGAGCACGAAGCTGATGGAGATGCCGATCAACCCGATGGTCAGGGAAATGCGCGCTCCATAGATGATGCGGGACAATACGTCGCGCCCGAGCCGATCAGTGCCGAGCAGGAACATCTGGCCACCGACAGCGGGACAGACCAAGTGGAGATCCGAATCCACCAATCCCCAGAAGCGATAGGCATCGCCACGACAGAAGAAGCGGATCGGCTGAACGTCCTCGACGTTGTTGGTATAGACCCGCCGCAGCGTGGCGAGATCAAGGGTCATTTTGCGGCCATAGACGAAGGGGCCGACGAATTCGCCGTTGTTAAAGAAACGGACGCTCTGGGGTGGCGAATGGATAAAATCGACATTGCGCGTATGCAGACCATAGGGCGCAAGGAATTCCGAAATCAGGATCGTGCAGTAAAGCAGCAGCAGGAAGATACCCGAAGCGAGAGCAAGCTTATGCCGCTTGAATTTCCACCACATCAACTGCTTCTGCGAGGCCTTGTAGTAGCGTGCCTGACCAGCCGACATGGCCTCGAACTGGTCCGGATCGAAGGCCGCAGTGGAAACGTAGTGTTCTAATGGGGCGCCTGGTCGCGGCAGGGGTGCGTTCATTTCGTGCTCCTGCCTTGCAAGCGGATACGTGGATCTAGGAAGCCGAGGGCAATGTCGGAGATCAATACGCCGATAACGTTCAGGAACGCGAGAAACATCAGGAACGAGCCGGCGAGATACATATCCTGGCTCTGCAGTGCCTTGATCAGCATCGGCCCGGTCGTTTCCAGGGAGAGCACAATGGCAGTGATCTCGGCGCCGGAGATGATCGAGGGCAAGATCGAGCCGATGTCGGCGACAAAGAAATTGAGCGCCATGCGCAGCGGATATTTCACCAGCGCTCTGAGCGGGTGCAGCCCCTTGGCCCGGGCGGTAATGACATATTGCTTCTGCATCTCGTCGAGTAGGTTGGCGCGCAGGCGGCGGATCATGCCAGCGGTGCCGGCGGTGCCGACAATGATGACGGGGATCCACAGATGCGAGAGGATCGAGCGCGCCTTTTCCCAGCTCATCGGCTGCGACAAGTATCTCTGATCCATCAGGTGACCGATCGAGACGCCGAACCAGACATTGGCGAAATACATCAAGATCAGCGCCAGCATGAAGTTCGGAATGGCGATACCGAGCAGACCGAGGAAAGTCAGGCCATAATCGCCCCAGCTATACTGGTGGGTGGCGGAATAGATGCCGATGGGGAAGGCGACCAACCATGTCAACAGGATCGTCGTCATCGAGACAAGGATCGTCAGCCACAGCCTGTCGCCGACGACCTCCGAGACCGGCAGCTGATATTCGAAGGAATAGCCGAAATCGCCGTGCAGCATGCCTACGACCCAACGGACATATTGCACCGCCATGGGCTTATCGAGCCCATATTCGTGGCGAAGATCCTCGATTTCCTGCAGGTTGGCGGTTTCGCCTTGGGCTTGGAGCTCCGCGATCTGGCTTTCGAAGAAATCACCCGGCGGCAACTGGATAATGGTGAAGACCAGCATCGAAATGACGAGCAGCGTCGGAACCATGACCGCAAGGCGCCAAAGAATATATCTAAACACGCGGTTGATCCTCCTTCAGCCAGAAGGTGTCAGGCATATAGACCCCGAGATAGCAGGTCGGATCGAAACCGTAGAGCGCCTTTTCCGGCATATTCTGCAAATGTGAGGCGCGCAGGATCGGCTGCAGGGTTCCGTTGATGAGGCCAATCGAGAAGACTTGCTGGGTATAGATCGACAACATCTGATGCCAGATCTCGGCGCGCTCGAAAGAAGACGCCGCGACGCCCCATTGGCCGAGAAGCTTGACCAGTTCTGCCGCTTCCGGCAGGTCGGGCGCGACCCCTTGGGTGCCGCGTGAAAGATAATGCATGCCCCAGAGCGGCCATTGCATTTGGTCGTCCATCGTCGGCGCAAGCTGGCCGGGATTCATGTCGGCGGTTGCCACCCCATTGTCGAGACCATACCAGATCGACATCAGGATACGCCCGCCCATGGCGCGGCTGCGGAAGACGTCGCGTTGCGACACACGAGTGAAGAGCGCAATCCCGACCTTGCGCCAGTGATCGGTGACCAGTTCCAACACATCGGTATCGAGCGTGCTTTCGCCGGCAGTCTCCACGGTAATCTCCGCCCGCCGCCCGTCCGGCAACAGGCGAATGCCATCCCTGTCCCGTTTGTCGAGGCCCGCCGCATCGAGCAGATCATTGGCCTGAGCCGCGTCATGGGCAATCCAGGCGGATGAATATTCGGGCCTATAGAGCGGGCTTTCCGGCAGAACGGTATCGGCGCTTTCGGTGCCGAGGCCGTAGAAGACGGCCATGTTGATCTCGTGGCGATCGATCGCCATCGAGAGCGCCCGTCGCACCCTAACGTCGCGCAGGACATCACGCCAAACGGGATCGGCACTGTTTAAGTTCGGCAGCAGCGCGACGCGTGAACCCCGCGCCACCTTCCAGAGATGAACCTTGACCGGATAGCGCTGCTCCGAATCTTTCAGAAAGGTGTAATCGTTGAAATCGATGCCGGTCGCCTGCAGATCGCTTTCACCGGCGCCGGCCTTGGCGGGGATGATCGAAGAGGAGCTGATATTGAGGATAAAGCGGTCGATATAGGGTAGCTGCCGACCGTTTTCATCGACGCGATGGAAATAGGGGTTGCGCTCGAACACGAATTGTTCGGCTGGCGGTGCGGTCGTATTGCGCCAGGGATCGAGCACCGGCAGGTTGGGATTTTCCGGCCGGTAGCTGCGCGCCATCTTGGTGTGCAGCTCAGTCCACTTGCGAGCGCGGTTTTCCTGCATCAGGGAGGAGAGGCGGATTTCGTCCTGATATTTCTTATGAAATTGCTTGAGGTAATGAGCTGGGCCGGCAATGACCAGCGGCTGTGGTGCCGCTAGGCTCGGCAGAAAATTCGGATTGGGTTGATCCCAGGAATAACGCACCGTCAGCGTATCCAGCACTTCGAAGCGCGGCAGGCTTCCGTGAGGGCGCAGCTCCAAGGCACCGCCGCCCGGCGTTAGCGCTTTACTGAGGATGACGTCTTCCCACCAATAGCGAAAATCGTCCGACGTGAACGGCTGGCCGTCCGACCATTTGTGCCCCTCACGCAGCTTGAAGGTGAAAATCGTGTCGTTCTCGGTGGTGAAGGATTCGAGGATATCCGGCTGCAGCGTCAGTGCCGGGTCGTAGCCGACGAGGCGGGCATAACCGTAGATCGTCATGTAGCGGATATCGTTCTGGCTGCCGATGATCGTGCGCACCGAGCCGCCGTAACGGCCAGGCTCGCGGCCCAAGGCCGCCATATTGACGATGCGCGGCATCTTTGGCAGGCGCTCGGCGAGCCGCGGCATCTGGCCGGCCCTGAGCCAGTCGTGCAGGTAGTCCGGCTCGTTGTCTGCGTCGGCGGCCATGACCGGCAGCGGCAGCATGCTGGAGGCCAACAGGCCAAGAAAGGTTCGACGAGTTACCACGTGCGCAATTCCTGAACATCGGCGTCGCGGCGAGCGCGCACGAAATGACCACCACCAAGATCGGCGTAGGCAAGATCCACGCCCTCATCCTCCGCAAAGTGCGGGCCCCAGTTCTGTTTGGCGGCCGAGCCTTCGGCATTCAATGCGGAAAAATCAAGCGGCCGGTCGAGATCCGGGAACGGGACCGCGGCGAGCAGCGAGCGGGTGTAGGGATGGACTGGATCGCGCAAGATGATCTCGCGCGGTGCGATTTCGACGATGCGGCCGCGGGCCATGACGGCGATGCGGTCAGCCATGTAGTCGACGACGGCGAGATTGTGCGAGATGAAGAGATAAGTAAGGCCAAGTTCCTTCTGCAAATCCTTGAGAAGATTGAGGATCTGCGCCTGTACGGAGACGTCGAGCGCCGAGACCGGCTCATCGAGGATCAGCAGTTTTGGCCCCAGCGCCAGGGCACGCGCGATACCGATGCGCTGGCGCTGGCCACCGGAAAAGCTGTGCGGATAGCGACTCAGATAATGCTGATCGAGCCCGATTGCCTGCATCAGCCCCTTGACCTTCTCCTTGCGCTCGCTGCTGTCGCCATGCGAATGGATTTCAAGGGGTTCGCTCAGGATATTGCGGATCGTCATGCGCGGCGACAAGGATGAAACCGGATCCTGGAACACCATCTGGATCTTGGTCCTGAGATCCATGAGATCGTCGCCCTTGACGGCCAGTACATCGATCTTGCCCTGGCCGTCATCGAACATCACCGAACCACTGTTGGGTCGCACGGCACGCATCAAGATTTTGCTGACCGTCGTTTTGCCGCAGCCGCTCTCGCCGACCAGACCGAGGCATTCGCCGCGGCGTATATCGAAACTGACATCGTCGACGGCGCTGATCTGCAGGCCTCCCTTTCGTCCGAACATGCCGCTTGCCTTAGACATGTAAGTCTTGGAGAGGTTGCGTACGGAGAGCAGAACTTCCGGCGCACCATTTGCGCCATGGGTTTTGGCATATTTTTTCTTGCCTGAGAACGTGCTGAGATTAACTGGCACATCACGCAATGATTTCAGCCGCTCGCCGGGTTTCATGTCGAAATGCGGTACCGCCGACATCAACGCCCTGAGATAGCGATGCTGCGGCTGCCGGAAGATTGTGTCGACCGGCCCCGCCTCCATGATCTCGCCGTGATAGATGACCACAACCTCGTCAGCCATATTGGCGACAACACCGAGATCATGGGTGATCAAGAGCATGGCCATGTTGAACTTTTGCTGTAGGCTGCGCAGCAGGCCAAGGATCTGCGCCTGGATCGTGACGTCCAATGCCGTTGTCGGCTCATCGGCGATCAAAAGCGCAGGATTGCAGATCAGCGCCATGGCGATCATCGCGCGCTGCCGCATGCCGCCCGACAACTCGAAAGGATACATGTCGAAAGTGCGATGCGGGTTCTGAAAACCAACAAGGCCCAGCATCTCCTCGGTCTTCTCGCGCTGTTCGGCCCTGCTGATGCCGGGATTGTGGATGCGAAGCGCCTCGCTGATCTGGTTGCCGACGGTGTGCAGGGGCGAGAGCGAAGTCATCGGCTCCTGGAAAATATTGGCCATGCGGGCGCCGCGAAGCTGGCGCATCGCCATGCTGTCGCGCGGCAGCTCGAGGATGTTCGTCATCTGACCGTCGAGCGGATCGGTAAAAAGAATGCGGCCGGTCGCCTGCGCCGGTGTCGGCAAAATGCCCATGATCGACTGGCTGATGATCGACTTGCCGGAACCGGATTCGCCAACGAGCGCCGTCACCTTGCCGGGCAACACCCGGAGGTTGGCGCTCTTAACCACGCGCAACTTGTCCCCGTAGATGGAGAACGAAACGTCGAGGTTCTCAATACGCAATAAATCAGTCCCTGACGCCATGCCGAAGTAGTTCCCGCTTGCACGACCATTTTGGCCCCATACGGCACACTAACGTAGGCCATAACGGGTGTCCAGTTGGTCAAAGGGGGACCGCAACTGTAAAAAAACTGTCGCTTTTCCAGTGATCTACCGAAGGACGCTCAACTTAGTGGGTCGAGTGCCCCTGAATATCACTGAATGAACTTCTCGACGTGCGGACGGCTCTCGAACTTCTTGGCGTCCCGATGCAGCAAGATGACCTGCTCTGCTTCGGAAAGAACGTCGGCGGCCGCGTCAACAAAGACTTCCGTCGTTCCATCGGCGGTGATGATCGCCTTTGGATGGACAACCGTAAATCGCTGACGCACGCCCCGTAGTTTTTCTTCGCCGAGCGTTATCCACTCGCAGCCGGTGTAGCCGGCAAAGGTTTGGCTTGCCACCACTTCCGTCGAATATTTTTTGGTCAACGACTGCAGCCGCTCCACCTCATTGACGGCCGCGCCGAAAGCGGAAAAGGTCAAGCGATCCTTCAGCCCGACATTGCCGAACATGACGTTGCCGACATGCAGGCCGATACCATAACGAACTTCGCTCAAACCGCGTGCCTGGCGATCCTTGTTGAGAGCGGCAACGCGATTCTGCGCGTGGAAAACGGCTGATAACGCCGCTTCGCAAGCGACCTTCGAGGGATCCTTATGCCGGCCGCAGGGATAGACCGCGAGGAAGCCGTCACCGAGGAAACTCAAGATTTCGCCACCGTTGCGGTTGAACGGTGCCGCGATGGCGTCGAAGAATTCGTTGAGCGTGTCGATATAAGCTTGGCGTCCCTCTTTCTCGGCATAAAAAGTCGACTGACGCATGTCGCCCATGACGAGAGCGGCGCGGATGGTCTCGCCGTCGCCGCGGCGGATCTGGCCGTTTAGTACGCGTTTACCGGCATCGCCCCCAAGATAGGTGGTGAGCATATTGTTGGCGAGCTTGCCCAGTACCGCCATCTTGGCGGCCATGGCGAGATGATTTTGCATACGCATCAGCGCGCCAATCATTTCCTCGCTGAACCCGCTGACGCTGTCGGTCGACCAGGAGCCCATCATTCCCTGGGCGGAGCCAGCGCCGAAAGTCTGCACGAAGGCGATATAGTCGGTGATCTTCTCCTTGCGCAGGTCCTCGAACACTGGAAATTCGAGCGGCCCGTCGACGTCGATCCGGCGGCGTAGGTGGAGCAAATTGTTGGAGAGCAGATAATAATAGGGGCTCTGCACGAAGCGCTCCGGCTTATCGTCCGTATGGCGATAGCCTTCGATCGTCAGCCCGCCGGCGCGCCGCCAGGTGAAGCCGAGCGCGTCATAGAGCGGATGCAACATCGAGAAGGTCAGATGCACCCGGGCGATCGGCAGGCCGGAGGCGGCGATGCGTTCGCAGAAACCGCGCACGATGCTCTCCAGATTTTCGCCTGTCAGCGCCGACTGCGTCAGCCATTCGGCGACCTTGTCGAGAAAAATATCAGAAACACTCGAATGAACGGTTTTCATCCCCGTGGCCTATTCCTGCGATCCAAAATGCTGCTCCCCGGCAACGCGGCCCAACTACCAAATGAAATGGGCGCGGCGATGAGGTCGTGTCCAAGCATATTGGCACGGGTCGGATGAGCGAACCATGCAACGGCGACAGCGCATTCCTGTTGGAAGTTTTGAATCGCGTCGACGTCGTGAAAGATATTGCTGCACCTACTATGCGTCCTGGCGGACATACGGCACAACACAAAAGAGCCGCCAGAATTGCCGGCTCTCGTTTTGTTTTCCTTCAAATAAGTCAGCCATGCCGCTGAAACAATGGCTGAAAACGACAGAGCTGCAGAAAATTTTGCCGATGAGATAAAACTCTACGCTGTGCCGGGCGACGGCAGGGACGTATCCGGTGCATGAGAAACGGCGGCACGCAGCTTATCGCGCAATGCCATCGCCGCCATCGCATAGCCGCCGCTGGCGCCGTCAATGAAATGCATGTGGTCGCGCATCAGCGGCGTCGGCACGAAGCAGGTCATCAACGCACTTTGTTGCCGATGCAGGCCGTAACGGCAGACACCTGCGGCTTCTGCTTCGCGCAGCCGCGCTTCGATACGCGAAAGATGCGTGGCGTCCACATCGATCGTCATCTTCAAGCCGTCGTCGAATTTGCGAAAATCAGAATTTGCAGCAAGGTCACGCCGGTAGATCTTGGCATCGAAGGTTGCCGCGCGGATGCCGAACCTGTCGAGGATGTAGATCGCGACGATCTGGGCGGCGATCGAAAGCTTGCGCAGCCAACGGTTGGGCACCGCCGCTGTGGCTCGAGCCTCGATTTCGGCGCCGCCGAAGGCAAGCGCCGGTGTCGGGCCTTCGACCGGCACGGGGTGGCCGCCGCGGTTCTGCTCCATGGAAATGGCGATAATATCGGCAACGAGGTTCTGGAATTCCGGACCGTTTCCGGCCGCATCGGGAACGGCGATGATCGAGACGATCTCGCCATTGCGCGCCTCGATCGGGTTCCATCGGCAAGAAAGGCCGGTCAGATCCGGTCGCGCCTCCTGCGGTGCCGCTTCGACGGCAAAGCGCCCCGCCTTCATCTGCTTTTCCGCCCAGCTCGCGCCGCCGCCGGAAAACATGGCGTAGGACACGAAGTCGCTGGGGCCGAAACGGGCGACCCGCACATCCAGCCCCTCGGCACGGACATCCGCCATCGGCACCAGTGCGGTACGCAGGCTGAGCTGCAACTCCTCCATCACCCATGTCTGCACCGCCGCCAGTGCTCCCCGCACGCGCGCCTCGCCGGAAGGAGGAATGGCCACCAGCGCGCCATCGCCGCCGAAGACGAAGGGATAGTCGCCATTGTCCATCGCGTTCAGCACGGCGGAAATCACACCGGCTCCAGCCATGTTGACCGACTTGTAGTGACCGGATGCGATCGCCTTCGTCGAACTGACGATATCGGCAATCGCCAGGAACCAGTCATAGGGGAGCGGCTGATAGTTGTTGCTGTCGGTGACGCCTTCGAAACGGGTGAAAACCGGCAAATTGCGGAAGAAATCGTCGTTCGATAGATCGGCCATGATATCCCCCTTATGATGAGCGCCGCAAATCCTATCCCTACAGCAACTGCATCGAAAAACCAGCGCGCGGTCGACGCGATATCATCCGTCATGCTACTGCGACTACGGGAAAGACACCACGACGCCAAGGACAAGATATATACGATGAGCCGCCTGGATAGTTTCATCCGCCGCCTGATCGCACAGCGCGACATCCTCAATGCTGTTGCCGATGAGGTCAAAACACTCGACGGCCCTGTGCTCGAGCTTGGGCTCGGCAATGGCCGTACGTTCGATCATCTGCGCGAGCTTTTCCCCGACCGCCGCGTCGTCGCCTTTGATCGGGCTGTCAATGCCTATGGCCCATCGATGCCGGAGGCCAGCGATCTTGTCCTCGGCGAAATCAAGGACACTCTACGGGATTTCATTGGCATCGGCGCGTCGCTTGCCCATGCCGATATCGGCACCGGTTATGAGGACAAGGACGCTGTTACGGTAACCTGGCTGCCGGATCTTATGGCCGGTATTCTCGGCTCGCGCGGCTTGGCCGTCAGCGGCTTGCCGCTTGATCATCCCGATCTCGACCCATTACCCTTGCCAACAAGCGTAAAAGAGGGCCGTTACTTCATCTACCGGCGCAGATAGCCGTCAATGTGCGAACAGGACGTCGAACTGCTCGCCCTCAACTGGCAGTTCGGCCACTTTCATCGGCACGGTGCGGTCCTCAAAAAAGCAGAGGCAATCCGTGTAGTAGCTCGCAAGAGTGCCGATGAAAGCAATTGTCTGCTCCTTGCCATAGAAGGCCGGCGTGAATTCCATGTGGAGCGGCACCTTGCGGGCCATCAGCGCCTGCATCGACCGGATGGCCATGGGCTCATAGCCCTCGATATCCATCCAGATCAGCCCGATATCAGCGGCCTGGATACCGATGTCGTCAAGAATTCGGCCTACGGGTCGGACCGGCACGGAAATTTTTTCATCGCCCGCGCCTTGGCGCAGCGCACTGCTTTTGCCGTGGTTCTTCTGGTTTAGATAGAAGTCGAGCTGCCCCTCGTGGTCGCCGGCAGCGCAGTTTATTGGCGTCACCAGATCCTGCATTCCGTTATCGGCGATGTTCATCGACAGGAGCCGAAAATTACGCGGATCGGGCTCGACGGCAACGATATGGCGATAGGCGCCGCTTAAGGCGAAATAGCAGGTCTGCGTGCCGATATTGCCACCGAGTTCGAGCAGCACCGTGCCCTTTCTAAATAGACCACGCTCACGTAGAACCGTCAGCAGCCGGTCGACGTGATCGCGCTCGAAATGCCCTTTGCGAAACACTTTGCGGCCGATGTAGTCGGCCGGCGAAAAGCTCAAGACGTGATCGCCGCAATCCACCGTCATGGTCCTCACACGGGCACCGATCGCGCTGATAAGTATGTCGCGGCCAAGACGCGTATCGAATAAACGGGTGGCGATGCGATCCCTAATCTTGCGAAGGGTGCGTCTCCAGAATCGAGTGCTCAAGATCTTGCGGTCGGACATGGCGGCCATCCCTACACGCCTGAACGGCCTATGCAAAGCGGCCACTGTCCTCCTTCGTGGCGATATAGACGCGCAGAGGCTCGCCACGGCCTCGAACGGCGATCTCACGGCTTTCGATGCCGGCGATATCAACGCGGGAAAGGTTCGCCACCGGCTCGGAAAAGACCAGCGCGCGGTTGTACTCCTTGGCGACGCTTTCGAGGCGGCTCGCCACATTGACGGTATCGCCGATGGCCGTCACGTTCTTGATGTTGCCATAACCCATTGAACCAACCACCGCTAAGCCGGTATGAAGACCGACGACGATTTCGAGAGCGACCGATAGCTCGTCTGCCAGCTCCTTGCCGAGTTTGTCGATCTCTCTGATGATCTCGGCCGCCGCCTTCAGCGCCTGACGGTTGGCTTCCTGGGGCGTGGTGCGCAAACCGAACAGGGCCATGACTCCGTCGCCGATGAACTTGTCTATGCGGCCGCCATTGTCTTCGACGATACGGCCAACGATTGCAAAATAGCGGTTGAGGAGGAAGACGATATCGAAGGGCAGGCGCGACTCGGTCAGCGTCGTAAAATGGCGCAGATCGCAGAAAAACACGACGATCTCACGTTCGCGACCTGGGCTCGCCGTCTGGCTGTAGACCGGAATGGTCGATTCTGCCATCGGCGTCAAAAGCGGCACGACAGTGACGTTGCTCGTCGCACGCAATTGGCAAGCAAGCCGGACGTCCGGCGTGGCGCCGATGCGGTTCAGCGTCTTTTGCTCCAGCGCCTCGGGCGATGGCAGTTTATCACCGCCATCGATGATCTGGACGCGGCAGGTGGAGCATTGGCCCTTGCCGCCGCAGACGGAATAATGCGGGATGCCGCCGAGGCGGCTTGCTTCGAGCACCGTGAAACCGCGGGGCACGTGCACGACTTCGCCGCTCGCGTAACGGATCGCGACCTGATGGCGACGTTCACGTAGCCTGCGATGGGTGCGCAAGGCGAAAAGGCCGATGATGGATGCGCTAAAGGCACCGTAGAAGCCGGCGCGATAGGGCCACAAGTCGCTGACCATCTGGCTGCCGGGTATGGATCCGGTTTCACCGTAGCTACGCATGTCGCTGTAATAGCCGCCTCGATAGCCACGCTCGTCATTTTGCCCCGCTTCATGCGACACCGTTCTGCCCATGGCGGCGAAACCAAGCAGGGCGAGCACCGGCAAAACGATGGCGAGAGACAGCATGAGGGGCGCAACAGTGCGGTACCAGGAGCGATAGCGAAGCCAGAAATGAATGCCGATGCAGCCATGGATCCAGACGACCATCAGGACGATCGTCTGGCGCACACCGTTTGCCGGCGACGTGATCCACAGGCTGCGGACGATCGCAGGATAGGTGTCGTGGTAGCCGTAGACATCATGCAGAATTCGCGTACCGATGATGTGGTCGATCAGGAGAATTGGGACCAGGAGACCGGTGACGATCTGGAAGGCCTCACCTGCGGGCATCACCAGGGTGCGGCGTGCGTAAAGCATGCGCAGGACAAGCAGGATATGAACGATCAGCGCGCCGTAGAGGAGGACCGTGCCGGCCGGACTGCGCCAGACGGTGAGGAACCAGTGCTGCGCGTGATCGGCCGCCCCCAGCGAGATCAATCCGAGGGAATGATTGGCCAGGTGCAGGATCACAAAGACGAAGATGACCAAACCGGAGCCGAGGCGGAACTTTCGCACAAGACGATCGGAGATAACGGGTTTTCTCGTCTCTGTGGTCATCGAATCCCGATTATATTGCCCGTTCACAAACGAACGGAAAGCGGTTATCGGCTAATGATCTAGCTGCAATGTCGCATACTGTCGAGGATGCGGCTTTGGAAGCGGAAGCGTTATTCTCAAGCAACCTGTCGGAATTCGGGCATTTCCCCTAAATTTCCGAGCCAAACTATCACTTTATTGTCAACTATTCGCAAGCGCCATGAAGATCGCCTTCTACGCCCCACTGAAATCGCCCAGCCATCCGGTGCCGTCGGGCGACCGGTTGATGGCGCGCCTCATTATCGCGGCCTTGGAGATGGCGGGCCATAGGGTCGAGATCGCGTCGGAATTGCGCAGTTTCACGCCAACGCCAGAGGTTGGATTGCGCGCCGCGATCGCGCTTAAGGCGAGACACGAGACAGAGAGATTGTTGGAAAAATGGCAAAACGAGGTGCAGCCGGATCTCTGGTTCACTTACCATCCCTATTATAAGACGCCGGACCTGATCGGTCCGCAGCTCGCGGCGACACTTGCTATTCCTTATGTCACTGCCGAGGCGTCTTACGGCAGGCGGCACGATGAGGCCGGCTGGGCCGAAAATCAACACCTGGTTGCTGAAGCCGTGCGGCAGGCGGCCGTCAATCTCTGTTTTACCGAGCGCGACCGGATGGGTCTCATAGACGCTGTCCCGGAGGGGCACTACGAACGTTTCCTGCCTTTCATCGATACATCGCTTTTCGGACCTCTGGCCGAAGAGGTCACCCCACATCGGCTGATAACCGTTGCGATGATGCGGCGCGGTGACAAGTTCGACAGCTATACGATGCTCGCGCAGGCGCTGGAACTGATCCGTGATCGCGACTGGAGGTTGACCGTCATCGGTGATGGGCCGATGCGAACTGAGGTGAGGGCGCTGTTCTCCAGCTTCGATAATGATCGCATCACCTGGATGGGAGAACGCACAGCACCGGAGATTGCGGCCGAATTGCAGTCAGGCGGCATCTATGTCTGGCCCGGCTGCGGCGAGGCCTATGGCCTTGCCTATCTCGAGGCGCAGGCAGCCGGTCTGCCCGTGGTAGCGCAGGCAACGGCGGGCGTGCCGGAAGTGGTGATGGACGGCGTTACAGGTCTTTTGACACCCAAGGGCGATGCGAAAGCCTGTGCCGATGCGATTGCGCGCTTGCTGGACGACGATCGGAAGCGGCGGGCGATGGGCGAGGCAGCCTTTCGGTTCGTTCATGAAGACCGGTCATTGTCCTCAGCCTCGAAACGACTTGAAACCATCCTGCAAAAGCATTTGGGAGGTTCCTATTATGAGTGATAGAGCGGAGTGGCAGCCCCTGCGCAATGAATTGCAGCGTTGGGCCGATGCCGGGCGACAGGTGAAACTATGGTTTCGCGACGACGACGCCATTGAGCCGACCGCCGCGCTCGACCAACTGCTGGCGCTCTCGGATCACTATGCGGTACCCATGACGCTGGCGGTGATTCCGGCCCATACCGGCGAGCTGCTGGCCAGCAGCCTGGCCAGCCAGAAAGATCTGACGGTAACCGTGCACGGCTGGACGCATCAAAACTATGCGCCTGACGAAACCAAGAAGCAGGAGCTCGGCGCGCATCGCCCGCTAGCGATCGTGCTCGATGAACTCCATAAAGGCTTTGACAAGTTGAAAGCGCTTTACCCCGAGCAATTCGCGCCGATGCTGGTGCCGCCGTGGAACCGGATCGACAAGGCACTGCTGCCCGAGCTTGCTTCTTTCGGATACCGCGCCGTTTCCGTCTATGGACTGGCAAAGCCTAGCCAGCCTATCACCTTGGTCAATACCCATATCGATATTATGGATTGGCATGGCACGCATGGCGGACGGCCGCATGGTGAGCTCGTAGATTACCTTGTGCGGGAACTTGAGAACCGCTTCGACGGCAATGACGAGCCGATCGGCATCCTGACCCACCATTTGGTCCATGATGCGACCGCGTGGGATTTCGTCGCAACGCTTCTCGAGGAGACGGCTGTTCACCCGGCCGTCGACTGGCGCCAGGTTGGCGATTTCATCGGCTGACTGTGAGGCACGACCTTATCCCAAAACGCGTCTTCTAACTTTCGGGATACGTGCTTCAAAGTTCAAGCAACTGACCGTCGAACGCGGCAAAGGCGCCGGCGAAACTTGCTTGCGCATCCCTCTGCATGTCATCGAGCTCCTTGTCGGTGCGTGCGGGCGCATGGTGGAAGAGTGCGAGACGCTTTGCGCCCGCCTTTTTCGCCAGTTTGACGCCTTCCTGCCAGGTGGAATGCCCGAAACCCAGATGTTTCGGCATCTCCGGCTCGATGTAGGTCGTGTCGTAGACGGCCAGATCTGCATCCATCATCAGCGCAAGGGCTGCTTCGTCCAGTCGACCGGCCATATGCTCGGTATCGTAGACCAGTGCGATGACGCGGCCGGCCCATTCGATGCGGTAGCCGATGCAGCCGCCCGGATGGTTCAGCTTGACGGTGTGGATGACGATGCCCGGATGCGGTTTTAGCGTATCACCGGCGGCGAAATCACGAAACTTCATCGTCGCGCGACAAATGTCGGGCTCGACTGGAAACCACGGCGGGCGCATGAATTGGCCGATCAGTTGTCGCGTCGTCGTCTTGCCGGCGAGATGGCCAGACCAGAGATCAACACTGACCTTGGGATCGTAGATCGGGTTGAAGAAAGGCAGACCGATGATGTGGTCGTAGTGCGAGTGTGTGAAGAAGACATCGACGTCGCGAACACCTTCTTTTGCGAGCGAAAGAGCCGCTTCCCGCGCTCCTGTCCCGGCGTCAAAAATAATGTGCCTGCCGTTATGCCGCAATTCGATGCAGGATGTATTCCCGCCGTAACGCTCGAATTCCGGTCCTGATACAGGAATACTTCCCCGCACACCCCAGAATCTAAGCTCGAAACTATCGTTTTTCATAGAAGTTTTGACACCATTCCCCTTTCCATCAACGTAAGCACACTTTTCCTATCGTGCGAAGCTAGCAATTTTCGCAAAAGTCATACTCCCTTGAAAACTAAATCCCGCCATTTCATCAACGCGGAAGCCTAGTTTATGTTCAGCAACCAATTGCACACAATTAATATAGGTATGCGATGACAAAAAGAGATGAAGCGTCGCACAACAGAAGATAAAGCCAGAGGTTATGGGTGCTCGGTGTCGGGGGAGGACATACGAAAGCTCACATCTGCAATGCGTGTTATTCGGTTGTTATCAGTCCTGGTGATCCTCGCGATCATCGCCGCCATTGGGTTTTTCCGGCATTATGGAGCAGTTGCCACAAGGCTTATTGTCCATAAATCCGGCAGCTTGGGAACCACCGTGTAATGTTCTGCATTGACAATTTACGCAAAATACGTAATTTGCATGTCAATAAAGGAGACAGACTATGAGTGCAGCGCTTCAAATCCCCGCATCGGATTTCTCTCGTCACTTTGGACGAGTTCGCGAAGCGGTACATAAGGCCGGGGTGATTGAAGTCACGTCGCATAACCGAGTCGTGGGTGCCTACATCAGCGCAGACGAGCTTGAACATTTCAACCGTCTCAAGCGACGTGAGGTGCAGGTGCTTCATGTAAGCGAGATCGATGACGAGCTGCTCACTGAGATTGAGAACGCAGAGTATGGCGTGATCTCTAAGTGAAACTGCCAGACCCTACTCCGGGTCTCGTGATCCGGTTCGATTACACTTGGTACAAAGATCAGTTCAAGAAAGAACGCCCGTGTGCCATCGTCCTGGCCTCAAGTCAGACAGGTATGGTCACGGTTGTTCCAATTACACATTCGTACCCAGATATTGGGGAAGAAGATCAATCGTTGCAGGTACCCGAAGATGTCTGCAAAGCAATGGGTTTGGATGAGGACATCAATTACGTTCGACTGACTGAGGTCAACCGATTTGAGTGGCCTTCAGACCGTATCAAGCCATTGCCAAACGATCCCTCTCGCTGTGACTACGGAAACGTTCCCAAAGATTTCTTCTTAGAAATGAGAAAGCGCCTAGCAGAGGCCGTCCGAGCAGGCCACCTCAACACTTCCAAGGTTTGAACAGTCCAAAATCCATAATTGCTGAAAATGTCGCCGGCGGTCGACATCATCAACCTGATTAGTCGGCCAGCACATCCATGAGCCCGCAATCAGGTTTGTGGCAACTGCTCCATAACCAGTCGCGGGCCGGTGTCCCGCCTGCGGGGATAGAAACGATGTGTTAGAGTGGAGGTGGAGGGGAGAGGCCGTCCGCATTTTGGTGGTGTTTAACCCCGTAACATAACGTGGTCCATGGGCTGCTGCGCACTTGAGAGTGGCGACGCCGTTTTCGGCGATCCCGATTAGGAATTTGATTTTTTGCACAGCCCAGCCCCTCCATTCGACAATCGAATAGGAGAGCTTGCGATGTCTGGAGCAAAAAAGTCTCGCATCAAGCGGGATATCTCGCCTACACACCCAGATGCGGCTGCAATCGACATCGGTGCCACGATGCACGTAGCCGCAGTCAGGCCCGACCAATTTTCCGAACCGGTCCGCAGTTTCGGAACCTTCACCGGCGATCTGCATCGCTTGGCGGACTGGTTTAAGCAATGCGGCGTACGCACGGTCGCGATGGAGTCCACGGGTGTCTACTGGATCCCGGTCTTCGAGATACTCGACCAGCGTGGCTTCGATGTCATATTGGTCAACGCCCGCGACGCCAAGCATGTGCCGGGCCGCAAGACCGATATCAGCGATGCCCAATGGCTACAGCGTTTGCATGAATATGGATTGCTCAGACCCAGCTTCCGGCTGAAGGGCGAAGTTGCAGTCATGCGCGCCTATCTGCCCCAGCGTGAACGTTTGCTGGATTACGCCGCTTCGCACATCCAGCACATGCAAAAGGCGCTGACGCAAATGAATCTACAGCTCCACCACGTGGTCACAGACATCACCGGCGCGACCGGGATGGCGATTATCCGTGCACTTGTGGCTGGGGAGCGCGACCCCATGGTTCTGTCGACCCATCGCGACCCACGTTGCCGTGCGTCTGCGGAGACGATCCGCCAAGCGCTCGTCGGCAATGATCGCGAGGAGCACATCTTTGCCCTGACCCAGGCGCTGGAGTTGTACGACGTCTACCAAGCCAAAGTGGCGCTCTGTGACGTGCGCATCGAGGCCGTCTTGAAACGGCTGCGGAAGGCCTCATCCGGCCCTGTCGGCAAACTGCCGCCCGTGCGAACATCGAAGAATCAATCCAATAGCCCAGCCTTCGATGTTCGCGCCGCACTGCAAGCGTTGCTTGGTTGCGACATCACCCAGATTCACGGGCTCGGGGCTTATCTGGCGCTCAAATTGGTCGCAGAGTGTGGAACCGATCTCTCGGCCTGGCCAAACGCCAAGCACTTCACCTCCTGGCTGTGCCTCTCGCCAAGCAACAAGATCTCCGGCGGCAAGGTGTTGTCCTCACGAACCCGACGATCTGGCAGCCGGGCCGCAGCGCTATTGCGGCTTGCTGCGGTTGCAGTCGGGCGCACAGAGACTGCGTTGGGGGCATTCTATCGGCGTTTGTCCGCACGTGTCGGCAAGGCCAAGGCGGTCACCGCCACCGCCCGCAAAATCGCCGTCTTGTTTTACAATACGCTGCGTCACGGTATGGAATACAGCGATCCGGGAGCCTCCTATTACCAGGAGAGTTACCGCCGACGCGTCCTCACCAATCTCGAGCGACTTTGCCCGTCGCTCGGGTATACACTACAGCCCGCGCCAACGCCCGACTGACTGTTTCTTAGGAATGCCGGGTTTTCGCGCTCGCCTCGCACGCGGAAATCCCCGCCGAGGAACCGTCGGTCCATTCTCAATTCGACGCGCAGCTCATTGAGCACGGCGAAGCCCTGGCCTCAGTCGGCAATCCTCGACGTCTTCAAGGATAGCGCCGGCGCGCTGCCGGCGCTGGGAAACAGCATAGCGCTCGGTGTCGGAACCGCTCTTGTGATGCTGCCGCACTGCCTCATCGGACTGATGCGACGGGTCAGCGTCATTCAGGACTAATCAAGCAGCGGCGCGTCACGCCGAAAGCGATGCAACCGGCTCATGTGCGAAGCCCGCCGCGTCCAAGGCTCGGCGCACGAGGCCGGACGACTTGGCGTCGTTCATGAAGGCCGTCACGAGCGCCAGGGCAGCAGGCCTGTTCTTTGCGACCGCGATGGCGATTCCCGTTTGCTGAAAGCCGCCATCGAGAACGCGGGCCCCCGCAAACTTGGGGAGCAGAGTGTGAAAAGCGTCGCGCGACAGAGCGAGAGCCTCTGCTTGTCCCGTCAACAATAGATCGACCGCAGCCGCGATCGATTCCTGGGCCATTGGGACGGTCTTTGTCAGACTGCGCGTCGAAGCGCGGATCGTCGTCGTATTAGCAATGCCGACGACACGGATACCCTCACGATCGATCTCGGCAAGCGTCCTGATACCGGACACGCCCGTGACGAGATAGGTGCTTTCGAGCAGGTAATAGGCCGGACCGAAAGCTACTCTCTTGCGGCGCTCCTCATCGACTGGCATGAAGCTGACATCGATTGCTCCCTTCTCCAGCGCTTCGGTGCAAGCACCGGAGTTCATGAAGACGACGATGTCCAGGAATGCGCCAAGCTGGGACGCCAGCGCCTGCGCCAAATCGACGGTCACGCCACTGACCTCCTCTCCTTCGTGCCTGGCAAAAAGCACGGATGGAGTAGGGGCGGCGATGATCCCGACTCTCAGTTTTCCGGTCGGCGTCAGCTCAGCCAAGGCGGCGTCAAGATCAAGCGGCATCTGGGCATTGTCCATGGCTTCGCTCATCAAATCAGAGGGTTAGATCAAGCCGAAACCGGCGTGCCAACACCGATGAGAGCCTCGCCCTGGTTCACTGACAGGCTCGTCAGCCGGTAAAGGATGAAGCCCGCCTTTTCCGACTGAATACTTGCGAGAACTTCGCCGAACACGGTCTTAATTTCGCCCAGCAATTGGCCGACGCCAACGGTCTCCGTGAGATCCTTGCGTGGATACCAAAGGCCGGTGACCGGCGCGGTCGGCACCCACATGGTCACCACCTTGGTTTCTTCGGCAATCTCCTTCGGGACATCCGCCATCATGCCGAGATGCTGCATCACCCGGCGGACACCGTCCGTGAGCTGCATCACGGTCGCTTCGCCCCAAAGGCCGTTACCGCTCACCTCCGGTAGGATGCTCGGGATGCCGAGCCTTCCTGCGGCATCGACCGTGTAACCGGCACCGCCGGCTGCGACCAGGACAGGAATGCCGAAGGCGGCGGCCATGGCCTGGGATTTCTCGGATCCGGCCGGAAAGATCGTGAACGGCTCCAGACCCTCGTCCAGATCGCCGCCATGCATATCGATATAGGCGTCGACTTGTGGATAGACCTTGGTCACCAGCCAGTTCGCCAGGCGCTCGCTGGTCGAACCCTCCGGATTGCCGGGGAACATGCGGTTCAGGTTCTTGCCGTCCTGCGGCATGATGTAGATGTTGCGCTTGTGGAAGCCTTGGACGTTAAGGATCGGAAGGACCACCAGTGTTCCTTTGATATCCTCCGGCTTGGTCCGCATTGCCCGCACCGCGGCCTCGATCGAGCAGAATTCCGACCCGTGGACGCCGGCCGTTATCAGGAGGGTTGGGCCAGGTTCGGCGCTCTCGATGATCGCGAAAGGGATCGCTGTTTCATCGATTGGAGTGACATGGCCGAACTCGACGCGGGCTTTTCCGGTGTGAAGAGCGGGCAAATTGTCCATGGCGCAACATCCTCTCTAAATGTCTGTGGGTTTCTATCTGACGTGGCGGGGGCCGCACGGAGACATGCGGGAGATTGCGTCAGGTTAAGCACCGTCTCGCTGCGACGACAATGGCTTCGCGAGGCCGTATTGGGAATTATTGAACGGCGCGCGCATGGCCCGCCAGGAGGGAGAAGCCGCGCCAAATTTTTCTTTTTCTTTTCCGCTGTTGAAAACGTTTTATACCGGTTCGAGAATTGCAAGCAACGCCAATGCATGCTCGAAACAGAATTGATAAAATTCTGTAAATAGTTGTTTAGGTGTTATTTTTTGTAGGAATTTCTATATTCGGCAATTTTCAGCCTACGCCAAAATTGCAACATCGGACTTGCCTAAATCAGAATAGATGATAACGTTTCAATTAAATTGAATAAAGGCTACAAAAGCCGGCATCCTGGGGAGGAGACCAATCATGACAAGTGAAGCTATAGCTGTGTCCAAAATCCGCCGTCGCGCCTTGCTTGCGGGTGCCGGCAGCGCCGTCATGCTCGCAATGACATCCAAACTGCAGGCTGAGGAGGCGATCAGCGGCGAGTTGGTGATCCTGAATTGGCTCGGCGGTACCGAGCTCGACATGATGCATGCGATCCAAAGGGGATTCCTCGCCAAACATCCCGGTGTGACCATTCGCGAGGTCGCCGTCACCGTCCAGGGCGACGCCCGCGGCGGGATCCGCGCGGCGCTTTTGAGCGGCGAGGTGGTCGATGTCATCATCAACACATGGCCCGCCTTCCGTAAGGAATTGGCCGATGCCGGCACGCTCCGGCCGATCGACGATCAATGGAAAGCCTTTGGCTGGGATAAGCTCATCAGTAAATCCTGGCGCGATCTGGGTTCAATCGGCGGTGCAACCTACGGCCTGACCTATACCTATGGCGACCGCTCAGGCATCTGGTTCAAGAAGGAGCATCTCGCAAAAGCCGGCATTACTGCACCTCCGAAAACCTGGGATGAATTTCTCGCCACCTTCCCGAAGCTGACACAGGCTGGTTTTGCCGCGCCCGTCGCCATACCCGGCAAATATTGGGCGCATGCCGAATGGTTCGAGAGCCTGCTCTTGCGTACTGCCGGCGTCGAAACGGCGACGAAACTTGCCGCGCACGAAATCTCTTGGACCGATCCCGTCGTAAAAACGGCTTTGATGAAATATGCCGATATGCTGAATGCCGGCTGTTGCGGCGCTTCCAACATCATGCTCGCCAATGACTGGGACGGCGAGGCCGACCAGATCTTTCAGGCCAATGCCAAGAACTACCTTCTCATCGGCATGTGGATGAACAACCGCGCGAAGAACGACTACAAACTGATTGAAGGAAAAGACTATTCTCTTTTCCAGTTCCCAGCACTCGGCATGGGTCACGACGACACGTCCAGCGTCGACGCGAAGGAGTTCCTGGTGACCTCGAACGGCGCCAATCCGAAGGCGGCCGATGCCTTCCTCGATTATTGGACCAGCGCCGAAGCCGCCAATATGCTCGCCAAGACCGGTTATGCCTCGCCGAGCAGCGCCACCGACGCCTCGCTCTACGGCGAAGCGCAGCAGGTCGCGACGAAGGCGGTGGCGAGCTCCAAGCTTCAGTTCGTGCTTGGCGATCTCCTGCCAGGCGACCTGGTCGATGAATACCGCGTACAGCTACAGAAGTTCCTGCAGAGCCCGACCGCGGCCAATGTCGATACGGTCCTGGCGGCAATCGAGGCCAAGGCCAGGAGCTCCTACTGATGGCCTCTCGCGTTCTCTCCCCCACGAGGGGAGCGGCGGGCGTACAGCAGAGCCCATCGCCGAGGATCGGCAGCCAACTCAGACAGGCGACCGTTCATCGGCGGCAGCTCGGACAAACGCCCGCCGCTCTCATCCTGATAGCGCCTGTGATCGTGCTCTTCGCGATTGCGGTCATCTATCCGCTGGAGGAGACGATCCGGCTGAGCTTGTGGGACATACAGGGGCTGAAGAAGCCGACCTTCGTCGGCTTCGGCAACTACATCAAGTTGTTTGCCGATCCGGCCTTCCGCAACACCTTGGTCACGACCCTGATCTTTACGCTCGGCACGACAGCCGTCTCGGTCGGCATCGGCTGGGTGCTGGCGATGCTTTGCGCCTTTGCCCCTCGCGAGACGGCGATCTTTCGTGCCATGATCTTCGCGGCCTTCGGCATTTCGGAGGCGGTATCCGGCTATATCTGGATCGGTATTTACCGCCCGGATACGGGTGGCCTGTTGAACTCGATCATCCAATGGTTCGGCATGCCGGGGTTTGCCCATGCCTGGCTGGGTGACGCAAACACCGCCCTATGGGCGCTGATGGTCGCTGCCGCCTGGAGCGGCGTCGGCCTGCCTTTGATGCTGATCTTCGCCGCCATCCAGGCCATCCCGAAATCGGTGCTCGAGGCCGCCTATATGGACGGCGCCAAACCACTGTCCACCATGCGCCATATCATGGCGCCGCTCTCCATGCCCGGCGTCCGCGTCGCCGTCTTCATCAATCTGCTGACAGCCCTGCGCGCCTTCGACATCATCTATATTTTGACGGGCGGCGGCCCGGTGCGTTCGACCGAGACGGTCGGATACTTCATGTACCGCGAATCCATGACCCAATTCAAATTGGGTTACGGCGCAGCCGCCACCGTTATACTTCTCATTGCGGTGCTGATCGTCTCCATACCGGCGATCCTTCAGAGAACGGCAGGTGCGCGATGATCGGCCGAGCACCCAAATGGATCGTCATCGTCGTTGGCGTCGTCGCCTTCATTTGGGTGATCCCGATCATTGGCATCGTCGTCACCTCGCTGCGGCCGGCGGGCAGCTCCGCGCTCGGCTGGTGGCGCTTCGAGCATTTCGATCTGACACTCGACGCCTGGATACGTGTCTGGGACAAATATCCGCTCGCGCAGTCGCTTTGGGTCACGGTGCAGACCGCCGGCATTGCGACGCTTGCCACCATGATCCTGACGCCGGCGGCTGCCTATGCCTTCCATTTCCTCAAATTCCCATTGCGCCGCACGCTGCTGATCCTCATCATCAATGCCTTCGTACTGCCGCAGCAAGTGGTGATCATCCCGCTGTTTACGCTGTGGCGCGACATGGGCCTTATCGACAACATCCTGTCGGTGCTGATCCCCTATGTCGGTCTGTCGTTTGCCTGGTCGATCTTCCTCGTCAAAAATTTCTTCGAAGATTTTCCCTATGAGCTGATCGAGGCCGCCAAGGTCGACGGGTGCGGCCCGCTCTCGACGTTCCGCCACATCGTCCTGCCGAACAGCCTGTCGCCGATCTTCGCCGTTGGCATTCTGCAATTCCTATGGACCTGGAACGCACTGCTGCTGCCGATGTTGTTCCTGCGCTCGAACATTCCGCTGCCTGTGCTGCTCGCCCGCATCTCCGGCAGCTACGACACCAACTGGGATCTACGGTCGGTGGCTGCAATTTTCACCACCATTATGCCCCTCGTCGTCTTCCTCGTTTTCCAACGTCAATTCGCCGCCGGCTCGAAAACCAAGACCGGAGCAAAGGAATAATCATGCCTGCCACGACCAACAAGCCGCTGCGTTACCGCCAGATTCATCTCGATTTTCATACCTCGGAGCATATTCCCGGCATCGGTGCCGAGTTCGATCCCGACAATTTCGTCGATACGCTCAAGAAGGCGCATGTGGATTCGATCACCATCTTCGCAAAGTGCCATCACGGCTGGTCCTATTACCCGACCAAAGTGGGAAAGCCGCATCCGCATCTCGCCCGGCCGGATCTCTTAGGCGACATGGTGAAGGCGCTGGCTGCGGCCGATATCGAAAGCCCGATCTATATTTCGGTGCAATGGGATGAACTGTCGGCGCGCGAGCATCCGGAATGGCGGGCCATGAGCGCGTCCAACCGCTATCATCATGCCCTGCCAGCAGACCCCTCCAGCGGCAAACAACTCAGCCCCGCCTGGCACACCCTCTGCCTCAATCATGAAGGGCTTCGAAAATACATTCTCGATCAGGCGCGCGAAGTGGCGCAGCAATACCCGACGCAAGGGCTGTTCTTCGACATCATCCTGACGCCGGATTGCGTCTGCCCAGCCTGTGTCGAGCGCATGCAGTGCAAGGGCCTTGATCCGGAAAATCCCGCCGACCGGCTGAAGAACGACGAAGCGGTTAACGAGCAGTTTCGTCGCGAAACCAGCGAAGCGCTGTTTGCCGAATTTCCGGGCCTTCGCGTCTTCTACAATTGCGGCCACATCCACAAGCAGGGACCGGAGCGCTTCTCCACCTATTCGCACCTGGAACTGGAGAGCCTACCGACGGGCGGATGGGGTTATGATCACTTCCCCTCCAGCGCCCGCTACGCGGCGACGCTCGGCATGGACTTCCTGGCCCATACCGGCAAGTTCCACACCTCCTGGGGCGAGTTCGGTGGTTTCAAGCACCCGGACGCACTTGAGTACGAATGCGCACAGATGGTGGCGCTCGGTTCAAAATGCCTGGTTGGCGACCAGCTTCACCCGAATGGCGCCATCAATCCCGACACCTATAAATCCATCGCGGCCGCCTATGCCCGCGTCGAAAAACTCGAGCCTTTCCTGGAAGGCGCAAAGCAGGTCTCCGAAATCGCCATTGTCTCGGCAGAACACATGTCACCATCGGGCGCGCGCAACCATCCAAGCGACGATGGCGCCGCACAGATGCTGCAGGAACTGCAGCGGCCTTTCGACGTGATCGATCTTTCGGCCCGTTTCGAAAATTACCGCCTGCTGGTCCTGCCCGACGAAATCCCGGTCAATGCCGCTCTCGCAAGCCGGCTCAAAGCCTATCTTGCCGGGGGTGGCAAGCTTATTGCCTCCTGGCATTCCGGCCTTGGCGAAAACGGGGCCTTCGCAATCGATATGGGCATTGCCCGTGCCGGCGGCGCCGTCGCGTTCAAGCCGAGTTACGTCAAAGCGGGCAAAGCGCTCGACCCGGACATGCCGGAAAGCGCCTTTGTTTTCTACGATGATGCCGAAACCGTGAAGGCAGGAGAAGCCACCCTGCTAGCGGAGATTTATCCGTCCTACTTCAACCGCTCCTACAAACATTACTCCTCCCATCAGCACGCGCCGGACGACCCGGCGGCCGCACCTTTGGGAGCGGCGGTGACGGAGCATAATGGTGCTGCCTACATTGCCTACCCGATCTTCAGGCTCTACCGGGCGATGGGCCAGCCACTCTACAAATATATCGTGCGCGGCCTGCTCGATCGATTGATTCCCGATCCGGCTATGGTGACGGACCTGCCATCGTCTGGACGCGCAACGCTGGCGCGACAGATCGACCAGCACCGTCATATCCTGCACCTGCTTTATGGCCCGCCTCAGATTCGCGGCAAGGACGTACGTGGCGATGATGGCTCGACGCGGATGATGGAGATGATCGAGGATATTCCATCGATCGGCCCGGTGACCGCCAAGGTCCGCCTCCCGTCCGCCCCGAGCCGCGTCTACGATGCACTGACTGGGGCGGATATAGCCTGGAACACGAGCGACGACGGTACCGTCAGCGTCACCGTACCGCGCCTGCGCATTCATACCGCCGTGGTCTTCGAGGGGACCTGATGGCCAGTTCCGCCATGAGGCCGGCGCAAATTTCGCTCGCGGCTCGCGCATATGGCGGGCTGCTAGCGACTGGGCTATACGACGGGCAGATGCGCCTTTGCGCGTCTACCCTCATTAGCCAGCTTTGGAGCCCACTTCACATGTCAGAGACAACGGATCGAACAACGGCTAAGCGGCGGAGCGCGACCATCATCGATGTCGCCAAGGCCGCCAATGTCGCTGTCGGCACGGTGTCGCGCTATCTCAACGGGCAGACCATCCGCCGCTCGAACCGCGAGCAGATCGAAACCGCGATCCACGATCTCGGCTATCGGCGTAACGCCGCCGCCGCCTCGATCCGGACCGATCTTACGCATATGATCGGTTTTTTGGTGCCGACCTTCGACGAATTTCATGCGCGCATGCTGGAGCATCTGGCCCGTTCCGTGCGCCAGACCGGGCGGGCGCTCATCACCTATTGCCATGGCGGTGATCCTCGCATCGTCGCCGAAGCGCTCGATTTCTTCGCCGCCCAGCGCGTCGATGCGCTTGTCATGGACGGAACGGCGGAGGTCTACCACCGCGTCGACGATCTTATCACTCATGATGTGCCGATCATCTTCTACAACAACGACGTCAAAGGGCTCGCCGCCGATCGGGTCATGGTCGAAAATCAGAAGGCGAGCTATCGCGTCGTCAAGCATCTGATCGACCTCGGCCATCAGCGCATCGGCATGCTGACGGGTAATCCCGCCAACTCCTCGGCCGTCGAGCGCCTTCTAGGCTATGAGCAAGCGCTCACCGAACATGGGCTGCCGATAGAACCTGTGCTCACGGTGCGCGGCAACTGGGTGTACGAGGGCGGCTATCAGGCGACCAAACGCCTGATGCAGCTCGAGACGCCACCGACGGCGATCTTCGCGGCCAACTACAATATGGCGATGGGCGCGCTTGGCTGGTTCAAGGAGAGCGGCCTGCGAGTGCCCAACGATATTTCCCTCGTCAGCTTCGACGATGTCGACATTTTTCGCCTTTTCGATGCCGGGATCACGGCGGTGGCACAGCCTGTCGCCAGGATCGCCGATACGATTACCGACATTCTGGTGGAGCGCCTGGCCGACCCTTCAGGGAGCCACAACCGCACAACTGTTCTGGAATGCGACATCATCCTGCGAGGCTCGACGCGGCGACTGACATAGTGACTGACACAAAGGGCAGGGTAGGGAGGACGCCATGGCCAGCCTGGAATTGCAAAATATCGATAAGTCCTACGGGGCGCTGCGCGTTATTGAGGGCCTGAACCTTGCGGTGGACGACGGCTCTCTCACCGTTTTCGTCGGCCCTTCCGGCTGCGGAAAATCAACGCTGCTGCGCATGATCGCTGGGCTGGAAGAGATCACTGGCGGCGATCTCTTGATCGACGGGCGGCAGATGAACAAGGCCGATCCGATCCAGCGCGGCATCGCCATGGTGTTCCAGAACTATGCGCTCTATCCGCATATGACGGTCGAGCAGAATATCGGATTTTCGCTGCGCATGGCCGGCGTCGATAAGGCGGAGATCGCCCGCAACGTCGCTTCGGCTGCCGCCACACTGCAGATTGAACCGCTCTTGAAGCGCAAGCCGGCGCAGCTGTCCGGCGGCCAACGCCAGCGCGTGGCCATAGGGCGGGCGATCGTGCGCGAACCCGCCGTCTTCCTGTTCGATGAGCCGCTGTCGAACCTCGACGCCGAATTGCGGGTCTCCATGCGCGTCGAGATCGCTAAGCTGCATCGCAAGATCGGCGCGACGATGATCTATGTCACCCACGACCAGACGGAAGCGATGACGCTGGCCGACAAGATCGTCGTCATGCGCAGTGGCCAGATCGAACAGGCGGGTACGCCGGACACTCTCTATCGAGACCCGGACAATCTATTCGTGGCCGGTTTCATCGGCTCGCCGCGGATGAATTTCCTGGAAGGAACACTCGGTTCCGACGGCACGGTGACGCTGGCTGCAGGCGGCTCGTTTCGTTCGGGCGTCATCGCTCCCGACCAACCGGTAAAGGTCGGCATCCGACCGGAACATTTTACCGTAACCAGTGAAGCCGATGGTACGATCGGGATGCGTATCGATGTCATCGAAAATCTCGGCGGCACGCGATATCTCTACGGCACGCTCGCCTCCGGCGAGACCGTCATCGTTGAAGATCGCTCCGAAGAGAGTATCCGCAACACCGAGACCATCACCGTCGGCTTCTCCTCCAAAAAGCCGTTGCTTTTCGGTGCCGATAGCAAACGCATTCGGCCGCAGATGAAACATTAGCGACTATACTGCCGGAAACTCGCTGCGCTCGGCGAGCCGCCAATAGGCTTCGACTGCGTAGAGCACGGTCCGCATTTGCGCTTCGTGGCAATCGATGAAGGTCTGGTCGTAGACCGTCTCGTCGGTCGCCTCGGTAATGATCGTCAGCGGCGCCTGATAGAGTGCACTGACCTGCTTCAATATGGGGATGCCGTAGCGCACCTCGAACGGGGCGTTCGGCATGTGTTGCCGCACACAATCGATCTGCTTGGCGTTGAAGGCGACGAGGGCCTTGTCGTCTGCAAGCCTTCGGACCACCTCGTCAAGCAACGCCTCGCCGATCGTTTCCCAGCCGGGATGCGTGCAGATGATCAGGAAAAAGCCCTTGGGGATCGTCCAGAGCTCGAAACCGCGTGGCAGGTAGCCGGACATCGGCCGTGTCCATTCATGCGAAGGGTAGCCGTGCAGGTTAAGATGAAGCTTTGCGGAAGATAGTGCCAGGGCTGTTGTGCGCGCATCACGCTCATAGGCCGGGGCGGGGACAGTGAAAGAGGGGTCGTCGCCAAAGGCGGTGTAGCGGGCGGCGTGATGCATGTGGAACGGGTTTTCGACAATCAGCCTCTGATGCAGCTCATAGCCGTCGACATTCTCGACGGGGATGATAGCGAAATGTGATTTGGGATCGGCGGCGAGCACCTGCGCCGCTCTTAACGCGCCGACCGGACCGCTGGTCTCATTGGCGTGTTGGCCGGAGGAGATGAGGACGGCAGGGCCGGTGCCCTTGTGATAACGCCCGAGCACATCGCGACCCTCGCGCGAAACGGCTTTGATCGGCTCGCCCTCGATCTTGGATAGTTCGCTTCGAACCTGGCCGATCTTGAGCGGCCGTCCAGCGGTTTTGATGGCGATGTCGGGACCTGTCGTCTCTTCATGCTCGCCGAAATCCTCTAGGGTCATCACGATCCGCGGATCGGCCTTGGCAGCACGAATATCCGGCACGACTTGGCCGGGCCTTGCTCCGCTACGGCCGCCCATGGCGCCCATTTCCGCATTCAGGCATTCGCGCAAGGTGAAGAACAGGTCCTCGTGCATGGCTTCGCGCAGGCTGATGCTTTCGCTGCCAAAATCCAGATCGAGATCATTGGCCGGCAGGTCGACGGTAATGCGCAGCCGGTCGAAATATGGCTGCTGCCGCTCCCAATGATGTTGCTTGACCGCATCGACGGCGGCAAGAAACAAGGTTTCGAAATCTGACTTCAGGCGCTGCCCGGCATCGGCGATACCGACAGCCCGCCGCCAGCCGCAGCAACGCAGCACCGGCGTGCCGACATGATCGTCCTCGACGATGTTCGGCGCGAAAACGGCATGCGTGCCTGTTTCACCGGCTTTGGTGGTGAGGCTAACGTCATAGACGAGATCGAGATCGTTGGCGCGGAAGGATATCTCGGCATCGCCGACGAGCGCCGCCAAGGGATAGGCCTCGATAAGGAAACGATGGGGATCGGCGGCGGCATGAACGGGATAGCCGACCTCGATCCGGGCGAGGGAAGACATATCGACCTCTTCCAGAAAGAAATAGACCAATGGCTTGTAGGCGCTGCGGATGCGCGCCTTGATGCCGGCCGCAGCGAGTTTTTCTTCCGCTGCCTTGCGTGACGGGCCGTCGTCGAATAGCCAGGCCTCGACCGGCTGGCTCGGTGGACTGGAAAGCAGGAGAGAGACCAGGGCGTCGAGCGTGCGCGCAACATCGAGATTGAGAATGGTGGTCATTTTTCCCCCGTCGGATCGAGATAGTCGCGAAGCCAGTCGCCGAGCAGATTGAGCCCGAGGACGGTGAACATGATGGCAAAGCCCGAAAAGACACTGACCCACCAAGCTTTCTGAGGTCCGGCCGTCGGCCAGCATACCGCCAAAGCTCGGTTTAGTCGCATCGAGGCGGAGGCCGACGAAGGTCAGGCTGCTTTCGAGCAGTATGTTGTTGGCGACCTTGAGCTCGATGTCCTCTGATGCAGCAACATCGCTTCGTTGATCTGGTCGCCGATCGAAAAGACCGGATCGAGTGAGGTCATCGGATCCTGGAAGATCATGGCGATCTCGCCGCCGCTGATGCGGCCGCCGGAATAGAAGGTGAGGCGCATGGTCGCTCGTGACGTCACCGATTTGCCAGACCCGGATTCGCCGACGATCGCGAGCGTCTTGCCCGCGTGGGCGTCGAAACTGAGCGACTTCACGGCCTGAAAGGCAGAAAACCTTTGAGGAAAGTCTACCGATAGCGAGCGAACCGAAAGAAGGGGATAACAAGGATCAGTTCGCGTATTGGTCAGAAGGCTCATAAGGTTGCTGCTGACCTCGCTGCCTGCTCGTAATAGCCCGACAGCGCCCTCAAATGTGATGCTATGTCGGAAAGATCGCTCTGAGAGAGGCCAGAAACCTTGGTGGCCTCGACCAGAAGCCGCTCGCGGATTTCAAAATAGCGTGTCAACGCCTCCAGTCCCTTGTCGGTCACCTGGATCATCTTTTCCTTACCGGTCTTGCCGGTCTTGACGAGGCCGGCAGCCTCCAATTTCTTCACGGCGTAGTTGGCGACATGGGTATCTTCGATGTCGAGCACGAGGCAGAGATCGGACAAAGTCTTCGGCCGCCCCCGGTGACGCACTGAATGAATGATCAGGATTTCGACAGGCGAGAGGCTGGGCACGCCGGCCGCAGCCATGCAGCGAACCATCCAGCGGTTAAATGCATGCGAGAAAAGGATCAATCCATACTCAAGTTCGGAGAGGGCCGGAGAACTGCCCCCCGCCAGATGAGCGGACGACACGATCAATTCACGGGGAGATTTCCGTTCCTGAGGCTTATCCAAAGAGCTCTCGCATAACCGGATTGAAGTACGTCAAGCAGACTATCCGACAAAGACAATTTGTCAATAAATTATCGCTAAGATTCAACCATGTTCGACCGGCCTTTTTGGAGCGCACACGACCATAGCCAAGCCAGCCACGAGGGGATCATTAGGCCTCCGGTTTGCCGTATCCGCCGCCCGTCGGCGTGACGACGGTGAAGGCCTCGCCGGCGTCCAATACCGTATGGGCAGCGCCGATCAGCTCCTCGAGGGTACCGTCGTTACGCCGGACATAATTGCGGCCGGTCTCGCCCGGCTCACCGCCCTTGGTGCCGAACGGAGCGACGCGGCGATGGCCGGAGAGTATCGCGAATTCGAGCTTCTCGCGGGTCCGGATGGTGCGCTGCGTACCGTTGCCGGCGCTCCACTTGCCGCGTCCGCCGGAATTCGGCCGAATATGGAAATCTTCCAGCACTACCGGAAAGCGGGTCTCGAGAATTTCCGGGTCGGTCAGGCGCGAATTGGTCATGTGCGTGTGCACCGCATCGGCGCCGTTGAAGCCCGGGCCGGCGGGCGCGCCGGAACAGATTGTCTCGTAATATTGATAGGCATCGTTGCCGAAGGTGAGGTTGTTCATCGTGCCTTGGGCGGCTGCAAGTGTGCCGACCGCACCGAACAAGCAGTTGGTAACAGCCTGGCTGACCTCGACATTGCCAGCGACGACGGCCGCCGGAAATTTCGGCGTTAGCATCGTGCCATCGGGGATGATGATCCGAATCGGCCTGAGGCAACCGGCGTTCATCGGGATATCGGCTTTTACCAGCACGCGGAACACATAGAGCACGGCGGCGCGGGTCACCGGGGCCGGCGCATTGAAATTGTCGGAGCGCTGCTCCGAGGTGCCGGTAAAATCCACCGTCGCCTCGCGCTTATCCTTGTCGATCGAAATCTTGACGACGATCTTGCAGCCCTGATCCATCTCATAGCTGAACTCACCGTCCGGTAGGCGATCGAGAACGCGGCGCACGCTTTCGGCCGCATTGTCCTGGACATGGCCCATATAGGCGTCGACCACCTCTTCCCCGAAGAGCGTGATCATCTTTTTCAGCTCGGCGACGCCCTTCTCATTGGCGGCGACCTGCGCTTTCAGATCGTTGACGTTCTGCGCCAGCGTGCGGACCGGATAGCGCGCGCCGGTCAAGAGCTTTGCAAGCTCGTCTTCGCAGAAGCGGCCTCGATCGAGCAGCTTGAAATTGTCGATATAGACGCCTTCCTCCTCGATATGGGTGGCAAGCGGCGACATGGAGCCGGGCGAGATGCCGCCGATATCGGCGTGATGGCCGCGGCTGGCGACCCAGAAACGAATGTCTTTGCCGGCATCGTCAAAGACGGGCGTGCAGACGGTCAAGTCCGGCAGATGCGTGCCGCCATTATAAGGCGCGTTGATCAGGAAGACGTCGCCGGGATGGATGACCGGATTTTCCCGGATGGCAGTTGCGACCGAGGCGTCCATGGAGCCGAGATGCACCGGCATATGCGGCGCATTGGCGACGAGATTGCCTTCGGCATCGAAGACGGCGCAGGAGAAGTCCAGCCGCTCCTTGATATTGACGGAATAGGCGGTGTTTTGCAGCGTCACGCCCATCTGCTCGGCGATCGACATGAAGAGATTATTGAAGATCTCCAGCATCACCGGATCGGCTTTCGTGCCGATAGCGGTGCGTTCCGGCAATGCCTTGACGCGGGTCAGAACGATGTGGTCCTTCGTCGTCAACTTCGCCTGCCAGCCATCCTCGATGACGATGGTCTGGTTCGGCTCGATGACAATTGCCGGTCCAGTCACAGTCTGGCCGGGCAGGATCGCCTCGCGCAGCACGACGGCCGCGTCATGGCTTTCGCCTTGCGAATGGAAGGACGTCCGGCGGACCGCGGTGGCTTCGCCTTTGCCTGCCTCTTTCCGCTGGATTTCGATCTCGGCGGCGGCACCTCCGATCGTCTCGATTTCGACCGCCTCCACCACCAGCGGCTTATCCTCGGCGACGAAGCCGAAGCGGCGTTTGTGTAGCATTTCGAATTCGTTGCGCAGCCGCGCGAAATCGTCGATCGCAGGGAAGGTGACTTCAACCGCCAGCATCGTATCCGTACCGGCATAGCGGATGTGAGCGCGCTGGACCGTGCGAATATCGGCCGCTGGCACGCCTTGCGCTTGCAGTTCCGGCACGCATTCGCCCTGCAATTGGCCGCCCAATGTGGCAATGGCCGCCGGGGCCGTATCATCGAGCAATACGCCGAGCGCCTTCTGTCGCGTCGCTCTGATATCGGCGAGACCCATGCCATAGGCCGACAGCAGACCAGACATCGGATGCAGCAGAATGCTTTTCATGCCGAGCGCGTCAGCGACCAGGCAGGCATGTTGTCCGCCGGCGCCGCCGAAGCAGTTGAGGGCGTAGCGCGTCACGTCATAGCCGCGCTGCACCGAAATCTTCTTGATCGCCTCGACCATATTGGCAACGGCGATGCGGATGAAACCGTCGGCGACTTCTTCCGGGCTGCGACCGTCGTCAATTTCGGCGGCCAGTGCGGCGAACTTGCCGCGCACGGTTTCGACATCCAGCGGCTGATCCTGGCTCGGCCCGAAGATCGCCGGGAAGAATTCCGGCAGCAATTTGCCAGTCATGACATTGGCATCGGTCACCGCCAAGGGGCCGCCATTGCGATAACAGGCGGGGCCTGGAAAAGCGCCGGCAGAATCCGGGCCGATACGAAAACGGTCGCCGTCGAAATGCAGGATCGAGCCGCCGCCGGCGGCTACCGTATGGATCAGCATCATCGGTGCACGGACGCGAACGCCAGCGACTTCCGTCTCGAAAGCGCGCTCATACTCGCCGTCGAAATGCGCCACATCCGTCGACGTGCCACCCATGTCGAAGCCGATGACATCGGCAAACCCAGCCTGCTCACCCGTCTTGGCAAGACCGACTACTCCGCCCGCCGGGCCGGAGAGGATGGCGTCCTTGCCCTGGAACAGGTCGGCAGCAGTCAGTCCGCCGGACGACATCATGAACATGACGCGCGCACCTGTGCGAGCAATATCGAGTTCTTGCGAAACCTGGTTGATGTAACGGCCGAGCACCGGCGAAAGATAGGCATCGACCACGGTCGTGTCGCCGCGGCCGACCAGCTTGATCAGCGGCGAGACTTCGTTACTGACCGAGACTTGCTCGAAACCGAGACGTCTTGCGATCGCGGCAACGGCTGCTTCATGCGCCGGGAATTTATAGGCATGCATGAAGACGATCGCGATGGCGCGATATCCCTTGGCGCGCAGATCCCGCAATGCCGCTTCCGCCGCCTGTTCGCTGAGGGCAAGCTCCACCGTCCCATCGGCTAGCACGCGCTCCTCAATCTCCACCACATCGTCGTAGAGCGCTTCGGGCTTGACGATTTCGGTCGCGAAGATCTTCTTGCGCTCTTGATAGCCGATGCGCAGCGCGTCGCGGAATCCCTTGGTCGTCATCAGCGCCAGACGCTCACCCTTGCGCTCCAGGAGTGCGTTGGTGGCAACTGTTGTGCCCATGCGCACCTCGCCGATCAAACCAGCCGGGATCGGCTCGCCATCCGTCAGGCCGAGATGCAGGCGGATGCCGTAGACGGCGGCGTCGCGATAGGCGTCGGGGTTTTCCGAAAGGACCTTGCGGGCGTGCAATTCGCCTGAGGGGTCGCGTCCGACGATATCGGTGAAAGTGCCACCGCGATCGATCCAGAAATCCCAATGACCCGCTGCGCTGCCTGACAAGACCGCCTCCACCAACCCGTTCAGATATTCACTAAGAAAATATCGATAAATCGTCGATGTTTTATCGTCAAGAGTGAACGATGATCGTGAGGATATTCCCATGCACGAGCGTCGGCCCAAGCGCCTAATGCAGGCCGCCGACGCCGAGCAGGCGCTCGACGGCATCATGGTCTTGCGACAGCCCGCTGGGCGTCCCTTGCCAGGCAAGCCGCCCACGCTCGAGGATGATTACCTGATCGGCAAAATCCAGCGCGCTCTGAATACGTTGCTCGACCAATAGGATGGTCATGTCGCCGGTTTTGGCGAGATTGGCGAAAGCGACCATCAGTTCTTCGCAGATCACCGGCGCCAATCCCTCCAACGGCTCATCGAGGAGAAGCACGGAGGGGCGGCCAAGGATGGTGCGGGCCGTCGACAGCATCTGTTGTTCCCCGCCGGAGAGCTGGTTGCCGAGATTTCTGCGCCGTTCCTTAAGGCGCGGAAACATGTCGTAGGCTTCCTGCAAGGCGGTCTTCGGACGGCCTTTCAAACCGACGGAGAGGTTTTCCTCGACCGTCAACGTTTTGAAGACATCGCGCGTCTGCGGCACGTAGCCGAGGCCTTGATGCGCGCGCTTGGCGCTCGGAAGGCCGGTCACGTCGGTGCTGCCCAGGCTGATCCGGCCGTCGTAGCGGCGCGTCTGGCCGGCGAGCGTCGCAAGAAGCGTCGTCTTGCCCATGCCGTTGCGGCCGAGCACGGCAAGGCGCGCGCCGGCGGCAACGCAAAAAGAGACAGCTTCGAGCACCCGCGTCGGCCCATAGCCGGCGCACAGATTTTCGACTTCAAGCGGCATGGCCGGCATTGGCGTAGCTCCCCAGATAGGCTTCGCGCACGCGCGCATCCTTGGTGACATCGGCAGGCGAACCGTCGAAAATGATAGTGCCTGCGGCCAATACGACGACGCGTTTGGCGAAGCGGAAGACCAGGTCCATGTCGTGCTCGATCATCAGCACGGCAAGATCGCCGGGCAAGTCGGCGAGCGCCTGCTCGATGCGGCCGGTATCGCTCTGCGGCACGCCGGCAGCGGGTTCATCGAGCAGCAGCACCTTCGGCTTCAATGCCATGGCGACAGCGATCTCCAACAACCGCTGCTGGCCATAGGCAATCTCGCTGACCTTGCGATGCATGAGATCGCCGAGACCCAATGTGGCGAGCAGATCGCTGGCCTCGGCCATGACATCGTGCATGGCCAGGAAATTGCCGAACATCTGGCCGGAGCGGCCGGAACGCTGCAGCACAGCCAGCCCGACATGCTCGGCCGGCGTCATATCTTGAAAGAGGCGCGTCACCTGGAACGAACGCACCAGCCCACGCCGGACGCGACCAATAGCGTCGACCTTGGTCACCGTCTCGCCACCGAGGCGGACCGCACCGGAATCCGGTCGCAGATTGCCGGCAACCAGGTTGACGAAGGTGGTCTTGCCGGCGCCATTCGGCCCGATCAACGCTACACGATCGCCCGGCGCCATCGACAGGCTGACATCATTGGTCACGGTCAGCCCACCGAACGCTTTCCCCAGATGATCAACCTCGAAGATCGCGCTCATGAACGGGCCTCCCGGCGGCGAGCGAGATAGGCCGTAGCCGTGCCGTAGATGCCCTTCGGCGCGAACAAGACGACAAGGATCAGCAGCAGGCCGACGATGGTCAACCAATGGAAGGGATTGGCGGCCGAGACATAGTCTTCGAACAGCATGAAGATTACGGTGCCGGCGAGCGCCCCGAACAACGAGCCGGTGCCCCCGAGCACGAGCATGACCAGCGCCTCCGCCGACTGGGTGAAGGACAGGCTGTCGAGGCCGACCACCTGCGTGGAGATTGCGTTCAGCGCGCCGCCGACCCCGGCGACGGCTCCGGAGATGACATACATCCTGATTAGCGCTGTCTTTGGAGACGCGCCCATAGCTCTAATTCGCAAGGGATCTTCCTTGATACCGCGGCAAAGCATGCCGAAGGGTGATCGCACAAGAAAACGAAGCAGGATCAATATGATCAGAAGAAGTGCTACGGCATAGATATAAGCCGTATGTCCATAGAGATCGAAGTCGAACAGGCCGAACAATGGATCGGCGGAGATGCCTGAAAGACCGTCGCTGCCGCCGGTCCAGTCCGAGGCCTTGTTTGCGAATTCGTGGAAGAGGTAGATCAACGAGATCGACAGCACCAGCTGCGGCAGGCCCTGCGCTCTGAGGATGACCGTGCCGCAGATCAACCCGGCGATCGCTCCGCCAATGATGCCGGCCAGCGTCATGACAACGGGATCGTTGATGCCGTAATGCGCCGATACGATACCCGCGGCATAGGCGCCAGCCCCGAAGAGGGCAGCATGACCGAGCGTCGCGACGCCGCAATAGCCGGTCACGAGATCGAGCGACAAAACCAGCAGGGCGATGGCGATCAACCGTGTCAGAAGCGCGAGATTGTCGGGAAACAGCAGATAGCCGACTGCCGCCAACACGAGGACGACCGCTATGGCAATGGCGTCGCGACCGAGTGCCTGGCGTTTGCTGGCGGCAGCGACGGCTGCGCTATCCATGGTCAGTGCCATATCACTTAGCCCTTCCTGCAAGGCCGCGCGGGAAGATGCAGACGATCGCGATCACGGCAAGATAGAAGAAGAATTCGCCGTATTCCGGCATCAGGTAACGGCCTGTCGTATCGATGCACCCAAGGATCAGACAGGCAAGCAGGGCCCCGGAAATAGAGCCGGCGCCGCCGACCGAAACGACCACGAGGAAGGTTACCATATAACGCAGCGCATAATAGGGCTCGACCGGCAGGAGCTCGGCACCGACGACACCGCCGAAAGCGGCAAGCCCGACCGCGACGGCGAAGCTGACCGCATAAACGATCTCGGTGCGCACACCGAGGGCCGCCGCCATCGAAGCATTGTCGACCGAGGCGCGGAGTTTTACGCCGAACGAGGTCTTCTCGATCGTGTACCACAGCGCCAGCGCAACGATGAGCCCGCAGACGATCGCAAAAAGACGATGCGTGCCTAGAGTGCGGAAGCCGAGATCGACGGAGCCCTGTAGCTCGTTCGGCAAGGGAATGGTCTTCAAGGTCGGACCAAAGACATAGTTGGCGATCCCGATGATGCAGAAGGTAATGCCGATGGTCATCAGCACTTGCGTCAATTCCGGCGCCCCATAGATGCGCCGGTAAAGCAGTCGCTCTATCGGGACGGAGATGATCACCGTGCCAACCACAGCGAGCAGCACCGCAGCCGCATAGCCGATGCCGAGATCATGCGCCGCATAGGAGGCGATATAGCCACCGATCATGGCGAAGGCGCCATGCGCCAGATTGACGACACGCATCAGCCCCATGGTGATGGACAGGCCGATGGAAATCACGAACAGCACCATGCCGTAGGCGAGGGCATCCACTGCTATGCTAAGCACGGTTTGCATGATGATGGTCCGAATATCTCTTGCAGTGCTGTCTTGATCTTCCTCCACCAGAGCGCGAGCAAGCCGCCCGCTCCATAAGCCCTTGGGAGGATAGGGCGAAGGCCGACTTTACTTCGCAGCCGCCAGACCGGGATCGCCTTGCTTTTCGAAGGTCTGGATTTCCTTGTTGATATACGTGCCGTCGGCAGTCTTGGCGACCTCGCGCAGATAGATGTTCTGGGTGATATGCCGGCTGTCCGGATCGATGGTGACCGGGCCGCGCGGGCTGACCCAGGAAAGGCCCTTGACCGCATCGACGGCCTTCTGCGCATCCTGCTTGCCGCCGGTCGCCTCGATCATCTTGTAGATGACATGCATGCCGTCAAAAGCGCCGACGGCGGGGAAGGTGAGCTCGGCCGGATTGCCGATCGCCTTGTCAGCGGCCGCGATGAAGGCCTTGTTTTCCGGAGAGTCGTGCGAGATCGAATAATGGAAGGTCGTCTGCATGCCGAGCGCCGCGTCGCCGAGCGCCGGCAGGTCGGATTCCTGCGTCAGGTCGCCGGGCGAAAACAGCTTGATGCCAGCGCTTTTCAGGCCGTTTTCGTTGTAGGCCTTGACGAAACCGAGCGTGGTCGGACCAGAGGGCAGGAAGGCGAAGACGCCCTGGGCGCCGGAATCCTTGATGCGCTGCATGATCGGGCTGAAGTCATTGGTCGACAACGGCATGCGGATAGTCTCAACGACCCGACCGCCTGCCTTCTCGAAGCCCGTCTTGAAGGCATTCTCGGCATCAATGCCAGGACCGTAATCGCTGACGACGGAGATGATTTTGTTGACACCGCTGTCATGCGCGACCTTGGCGATCGGCGTCGAGGTCTGCCAGGTCGTAAACGAGGTGCGCACCACCAACGGGCTTTTGGTGACGATTGCTGATGTGGCCGCATTCATGATCACCATCGGCACATTCGCCTGCTTGAGGATCGGCGTCACCGCCATGGCATCCGGCGTGAAGTAGAAGCCGGCGAGATACTGCACGTGATCTTTGACGACCAGTTCCTGCGCGGAGGATTTTGATTGCGCCGGGTCGGCTTGCGGCACGTCGCGGTAGATCACCTCGATCTCGTTGTCGCCGACCTTGTTGCCATGCATCGCCATATAGGCATCGATGCCGGCCTTGAAATTCTTGCCCTGCAGGGCGAATGGGCCGGAAAATGGACCAATGACACCAACCTTGATCGTGTCGGCATAGGCTGCGCTACCCATGGCAATAGTTGCGATTGCGGCCAAAACGAACCGTCTCATATTTTCTCCTCCCTCTGCCAGCCTGCTCCCGGGCCAGCTTGCTTTGATGAACTTCCGTGACTGCCAATCTGGCATGTGAAATGGTAATGTAAAATGAAATAAAAGCTCATATTCATAATTCCCAGGTTATGTTTTGTGCCTGGATTTCAAGCTTAAGAAGCCACCCCCAGCTGTTTTACATTGCCGATCAGTTCATGGGTCAATCGCAGCGACGCAGCCGTCGCCATCGCCATCGGCGGCAATAGCAACCATTCGAGTGTCCAGGCAGCGCCCGAGCGTTCCTGTTCGTGCACCAGGGATTGGTGGATGCCGGAAAGCTGGACTGCATTGAAACGGGCAAGCGACACCAGTGCCTCGGCGGCGACCGGGTTCTGTTTGTGCGGCATGGCTGAAGAGCCGCCGCCGCCGCCGAGTTCGATTTCGCCTCCGGCCTGGGCGAGCAGGGCGATATCCTGGCCGATCTTGCCAAGGCTGCCTGAAATCAGGGAGAACAGACCGGCCAACTCGGCGATCCTGCCGCGTTGGTTCTGCCATTGCGGCTCGTCGGTGAGGTCCAGCTCCTGTGCCAACGACGCGCGCACGGCCGCCGCCTGGACCCCGAGTTTTTCCAATGTGCCAGCCGCGCCGCCGAATTGGATTGGAAATGTCTCCTGCGTTAGCCGGTCACGATATTTCTCCAGCGGATCGCGCCAGCTGCGCAGCCGGTCCGACACCGTGATCGGTATGGCAGCCTGCATGCGGGTGTGGCCCATCAGGCGATTTGCACCATACTGCTTGTCGAGATTTCCCAGCGCCGCCGTAATGGCGAAAAGACGGCCGGTGAACAGGAAGGCGACCGCCTTGAGGCGGATCATCAGGCTGGTGTCGATGACATCCTGGCTGGTGGCGGCGAAATGCACATGCTGGGCAGCCCCGCCACCAACGGCTCTGCGCAATTGCTTCACGAGATCCGGGACCACGACGCCATCCATCGCCGTTGCCGACTTCAGGCTGGCAATGTCGGGTTGGAAATGCGTACAAACCTCAACAATTCGCTGCGCTGCTGCCTGCGGAACAAGGCCGTGCCGCACCTCGGCTTTCGCCAACGCCGCCTCGAAGGCAAGCATGGCACGGATATCTGCTTCCACTGAAAAATAAGTGGACACCTCCTCGTCGCCGAGGAGGCCGGAGAGAAACGGGTGGTCGAAGGCAGAAATGCTCATGGGCTATATATCGAGGAAAACCGTTTCCTTGTCGCCCTGCAAATGCACGTCGAAGGTATAGACCGATCTTTCCTGGCTGGCGATCAGAGTGGCGACGCGGTCGCGATGTTCAATGCGGGCAAGCATGGGGTCCTCCGCATTAGCGTCAGCCTCGTCCGGAAAATACATGCGTGTCTGCAGGCCGATATTGATGCCGCGGGCAACAATCCAGAACGTAATATGCGGTGCCATTCGACGGCCGTCCTTATAGGGTACGCGGCCCGGCTTCACCGTCTCGAAGCTGAAGACGCCGTCCTCGGCGCTGGTCGGGCAGCGGCCCCAGCCGCTGAAATTCGGATCGGCTGTTCCGCGCAATTCCGAAGGGCTATTGTAGAGCCCAACGCTGTCGGCCTGCCATATTTCGACGACGGCATCTTTCACCGGTGTGTCGGCGCCGTCGAAAATGCGACCCCTGACCGTGATGCGTTCCCCAATCGTCTTGTCGTTGACCATGGATGTCCCGAGATCGGTGGCATAGACGCCACCGATACCGCAAAAATTCGGCGTCAGACCGATGTGAACGTAAGGACCGGCCGTCTGGGACGGCGTTTCCTTGAGATAACCGAGTTCCTGCACCATCAGTTGCCCTCCAACCGGTTTTCGAACAATGTCGAGCGACGGCCGCGCAGCACGATGTCGAATTTATACGCGCGCGCATCCATTGGAATGGTATTGCCCCAGTCAAGTGGCGCGATGAGTTGTTCGACCGCGCTTTTGTCCGGGATCGTGCCGACGATTGGACATTTCCAGATCATCGGATCGCCCTCGAAATACATCTGCGTAATCAGCCGCTGCGCAAAGCCATGGCCAAAGACCGAGAAGTGAATATGCGCAGGCCGCCAGTCGTTGACGCCGTTCGGCCAGGGATAGGCGCCGGGCCGGACGGTACGGAATGCGTAATGGCCGTCCTCGTCGGTAATGGCCCGGCCGCAGCCGCCGAAATTCGGATCGATGGCGGCGAGATAAGTCTCTTTCTTGTGGCGATACCGCCCGCCGGCATTGGCTTGCCAGAATTCCAGCAGGACGCCCGGAACCGGCCGGCGGCGCTCATCGAGCACGCGGCCATGCACGATAATGCGTTCGCCGATCGCACTTTCGCCCGGCTTGGCGAAGTTATGGATCAGGTCGTTGTCCATTTCGCCGAGGATCGAATGTCCGAACACTGGTCCGGTGATTTCGGAGATTGTTCCGTCCAGCGACAGGAGCGCCCGTTGTGGCGAGCGCAGCACCGAGGTCTTGTAACCGGGGGTGAAGGCCGGTGCATGCCAAGCACGATCGCGGGCGAAAAAGGCGCCGGTTTCCGGCCTGCTGTTGGTTTTGTCAGACATTTGTGCCTCGCTTCAAGCCGTCTCTTCGGCGTCCATCTGTTCGAAAACCTGCTTGGCGATCTTGATCGCGTGATTGGCGGCCGGCACGCCGGCATAGATCGCCACGTGCAATAGCGCGTCGCAGACATCCTCGCGTGTTGCACCGGTGTTGCTCGTGGCACGGACATGCATCGCCACCTCGTCATCCTGACCGAGCGCTGCCAGAAGCGCGATCGTCACGATCGAGCGCTCGCGCTTGCTGAGCGTCGGACGCGACCAGACATGACCCCAGGCCGCCTCCGTGATCAGTTCTTGGAACGGCCGGTCGAAATCCGTCGATCCCGATTGGGTGCGGTCGACATGACTGTCGCCAAGAACGGCGCGTCGCGTCGCCATGCCTTGACGGTAGCGTTCGGACGGAGCGAGGGGATCATTCATGGGCCTTTTTCTCCATGCAAGGCGAAATCGATGAAACGGATGACAGCGGTCAGGGCCTCGGGTTGCTCGACACAGGGGATATGTCCCGCGTCCTTGATCACCTCGTAGCGCGCGTTGGGGATGAGCTTGGCCATCGACAGCACCAGTTCCGGCGGCGTCGAGCCGTCGTGATCGCCAACGATGCAGACGGTCGGCACCGCAATCCTCTTCGCCGCCTCGGTGAAATTGGCGTCACGAAGAGCGGCGCAAGTGGCGACATAGCCTTCGACCGGCTGGCGGATCAGCATGTTGCGGTAGCCACCGAAAGCAATGTTCTCGGGACGGCGAAAAGCGGGCGTAAACCAAAGCTCGAGCACACCGTCGGCAATTGCCTCGATACCCTCGGCTTCGACCTTGGCGATGCGGCTGTCCCAGCTTGCGGTGGTGCCGATCTTATGGGCCGTGTCGGAAAGGATCAGCGCCCGCACCAAATCCGGCCGTCGCTGATAGAGCGACTGCGCTATCAAACCACCGACCGAGAGGCCGCAGATAACGGCACTTTTAACCGCGAGAAGATCGAGCAGCGCGGCAAGATCGGTCGCATGATCCTCCATCGTATAGGGCATCTGGCCGAGATCGGAGAGGCCGTGGCCACGCTTGTCGTAGAGCACGATGGCAAAATCACCCGCCAGCCGCACGATCACATCACGCCAGATACGGAAATCGGTGCCGAGCGAATTGACAAAGACCAGGACCGGCTTGTCGCCGGTCGCACCGATGATCTGGTAGTGGATCGTGACGTCGTTGATACGGGCGAACTGCATCGAAAATCTCCTCGGCGATGAGATTGGAGGTTTAATCTGGTTAGGTAAAATGATATTTATTGGCCTTTCAATAACCAATGAGTTATGAAAACCATGATCGACTCCCGCGTCAAATTCCGCCATCTCCAGACCTTTGTCGAGGTTGCCCGCCAGAAAAGCGTGATCAAGGCCGCGGAACTCCTCAATGTCAGCCAGCCCGCGGTAACCAAGACCATCCGCGAACTGGAAGAGGCGCTGGGTGTCGATGTTTTCGAACGCGACGGGCGAGGCATCAAGATCACGCGTTACGGCGAAGTTTTCCTTCGTCATGCCGGGGCGGCGCTGACAGCGCTCAGGCATGGCTTCGATTCCATTTCGCAGGAGCGTTCCGGCGAGGCGCCGCCGATCCGCATCGGTGCTTTGCCGACGGTCTCGACGCGGATTATGCCGCGGGCGATTGAGTTATTCCTCAAGGAAGAGACGTGGAGCCGAATCAAGATCGTCACCGGTGAAAATGCGGTGTTGCTGGAGCAACTTCGCGTCGGCGATCTTGATCTCGTCGTCGGCCGCCTGGCCGCTCCCGACAAGATGGCCGGCTTTTCCTTCGAGCATCTTTATTCCGAGCAGGTGGTCTTGGTGGTGCGGGCAGGCCATCCGCTGCTTGCCGCGAAGCAATCGCTGTTTTTCGATCTCGGCAAATACACGATCCTGATGCCGACGCGCGGCTCGATCATCCGGCCTTTCGTGGAGAGCTTCCTGATTGCCAACGGCGTCGCCAGTCTGCCGAACCAGATCGAGACCGTATCGGATTCCTTCGGCCGCGCCTTCGTGCGATCGAGCGACGCCATCTGGATTATATCGAGCGGGGTCGTGGCCACCGACGTCGAGGACGGCTTGCTCAGCCTGCTGCCGATCGACACGAGCGAGACCAGGGGGCCCGTCGGGCTCACCATGCGCACCGACGCCATTCCCACCATGCCGCTGTCGATCCTGATGCAGACGATTCGTGAGGCGGCGAACGAAATGGCGAAGAAGGGCTAAGTCGCCTTAGAAGGGCAGACCCACATAGTTTTCCGCCAGAGCTGTCGAAGCGGCGCGCGAATGGGTGAGATAATCCAGTTCCGCTTCTTGGATCTTCTGGTCGAAATCGCTGGTGCCAGGGAAACGGTGCATCATCGTGGTCATCCACCAGGAGAAGCGCACAGCCTTCCAGACGCGGGCGAGCGCATGGGTGGAATAGGCGTCAAGGCCGGCATTGGACCGATCCTGATAGTGTTCGGCAAGACCCGAAAAGAGATAATGCACATCGCTTGCCGCAAGGTTCAGCCCCTTGGCTCCCGTCGGCGGCACGATATGGGCGGCGTCGCCGACCAGGAACAGGCGGCCAAAGCGCATGGGCTCGGCAACGAAGGAGCGTAGCGGCGCGATCGATTTCTCGAATGAAGGCCCGGTAATCAGGGCCTCGGCATGGTGCGCCGGCAGGCGGTGGCGCAACTCGTCCCAGAAGCGATCGTCACTCCAGTTGTCGATTTTCTCATCGAGCGGAACTTGAATGTAGTAGCGACTACGCGTCATCGACCGCATCGAGCAGAGGGCAAAACCACGCCGATGGTTGGCGTAGATCAGTTCGTGATTGACCGGCGGAACGTCGGCAAGCAGCCCAAGCCAGCCGAAGGGATAGATTTTCTCGAAGCTGCGGATCGATTTTTCCGGAGCTGACTTGCGGCTCACACCATGAAAACCGTCACATCCAGCTATAAAATCGCAATCAATGCGGTGTGTTACACTATCTTTCTCATAAGTGACATGAGGTGCAGTTCCCTCAAAATCATGGGGTTGGACATTGGCTGCATTGTAAATCGTCGGGGCATTGCTCTGTTCGCGATGCGCTATCAGATCGCGCGTAAGCTCTGTTTGGCCGTAGACCGTGACGCGCTTGCCGCCAGTGAGACCGTGAAGATCGATGCGATGGTCGCGGCCGTCGAAGGCAAGTGAAAAGCCGTCATGCGGCAGACCCTCGGCATGCAGGCGCGCACCGGATTTCGCCTTGTCCAGCAGCCCCACCGTGCCTTCTTCCAGAACCCCGGCACGGACGCGACCAAGGATATGGTCCTTATTAACCCGGTCGAGAATGACATTGTCGATGCCAACTTCCGTCAGCAATTGTCCCAATAGTAAGCCGGATGGACCTGAACCGATAATAGCGACCTGAGTGCGCATGATGTCCTCCCGCGCTTCGTTTTTTTCGAATTCTGCGCGGCGAAGAGAGTGCCAGCAATGGACATTTCGCCCAACTAATTGCACAAATCGAACATTGCGGATGGAGAGAGCCGCGTTGAAATCGGTACCGACCTATGAACTATACGGTGAGAATACCGGTCGAAAACCGGATTTCTGGCTGCATTGCGAAACAATCCCGTCGCGCAGCAGCTTGCACCATTTTGAGATCCGGGCACATCGCCACGAGAGCTTCTTTCAGATCCTGTACATAGATGCCGGGTCGGGTGATGCGATCTTTGACGGCGAAAGCCATGCCATCATCCCTCCGGCGGCAATCACCATCCCGCCGCACTTTAATCACGGTTTCCGTTTTTCCAGGGACATCGACGGCTTTGTCATTACAGTATTGATCTCGCATCTCAAGGCGGCGCCTGGCGACCGCAGCCGGCTCGGTGAGTGGCTGGCTGCCCCGCATCTGACGCGGCTGGATATGAGTAACCAGGACGCAGCTTACGTTGCGGGAAGCTTGAAGCGTCTCGGCGGCGAGTTCACCAATCGCCAAAGCGGTCGCAACGATCTGCTCGAAGCCTATCTTACCTCGGCGCTGCTTCTGACGGCTCGCCTTTCCCAACAAGGCGGTGAAGGGCAGGGTGCATCCGATGAAAGCGAGCGGCGGATGGAGATGCTGTACGGCCTCATCCAACGGCATTTACGCTCGCACAAACCTGTCGCCTTTTACGCCGAAGCGCTCGGCATCTCGCCAACCCATCTGAACCGCATCGTGCGCGACAAGATCGGCCATGGCGCACATGAGCTAATCGCGCGCAAGCTGGTTGATGAGGCCAAGCGCGAACTGGTCTTCACCATTGGCAGCGTGCAGGAGATCAGCTTTCGCCTCGGCTTTACCGACCCCACCTATTTCTCGCGCTTTTTCCTAAAGCAAACGGGTCAAACGCCGCGCGCTTGGCGCATCGCTGAGCGGGCGAAGCTTGGGATGTGATCTCGGCAATCGCCTATGACAACAGGCGGAAATTAAGTGCCAACCAGGCGCCCTCGTGGTTCGAGGTTGCTTGCGCGCCACTCACCATGTGGGCTACCTCCTCACTTGCGCCGACCAAAGCAGTAAGCCATATCGAAGACAGGGCGCGCTCCATCCTCATCCCGAGGCGGGAGCCCTGAGCTTATCGACGGGCGATCCTGGACGGATGAGGACGGATGAGGATGGCCCGGAGGGACGCGAAGGCTAACGCAAAACCTGCCGCAACATCGCCTGCGTTTCCCGCAGCAGCGGCAGATAGCGCTCTGCCAAGTCGGCAGCAACAACATAGGCCGCCGGCGCGCCGATATTGATGGCCGCCACCGTCTGCCCGCGATCGTTGGTCACGGGAACGGCAATGGAGCAGAGGCCGATTTCCAGCTCCTGATCGATGACTGCGTAACCCTCATCCCGCACTCGGCGAAACTCGGCCATTAACTCTTCCGGATCCGTCTTGGTGTACGGCGTATTGGCCCTCAGTTCCGTGCGGGCAAGCACGGCGCGCGCCTCGTTTTCCGGCAGTGCACTCAGCAAGACACGCCCCATGGAGGCGCAATAGGCCGGCAGGCGGCTGCCCGGAGTGAGATTGATCGACATCACCCGGCGTTGCGACGCGCGGGCGATATAGACGACTTCTGTTCCGTCCAGCACTGAGGCAGACGCGTTGTGACCGGCGCGCTCCGCAAGTTGGTCGAGATAGGGCTGGATGATCGTCGGAAGCGGTGTCGCGGCAAGATAGGCGTGGCCAAGCCGCAGGATCTTTGGTGTCAGCGTGAAGAACTTTCCGTCGTAATCAGCATAACCAAGTTCGGCGAGTGTCAGCAGCGACCGGCGTACCGTGGCGCGGTCGAGCCCCGTCAATTTGGAAGCCTCCGCGATCGACAGCTTTTGGCGTGTTTCACCAAAAGCTTCGATCGTTTTCAATCCTTTGGCAAAGCCGCTGACGAAATCCGTTTCGCGCATCCTATATCCTCAATCCGACGCTATCATGTGCGATATATGAACAAAAGTCAAATAACGCACAAAATGATTGCCGCCGTGCCCCTGCTGGTCTATTCCAAAGAAGAGGACGGGTCGTCTCAATGCGCCCGCAATGGCAAATGGGAGAATCCCTATGGACAAGACAATCGCGAGCACGAAGGCTGCCGTCTCGGACATCGGCGATGGTGCGACCGTTATGATCGGCGGTTTTGGTGGCTCCGGCGCGCCGATCGAACTCATTCATGCGCTGATCGACAAAGGCCCAAAGAACCTGACCGTGATCAACAACAACGCCGGCAACGGGCGCATCGGCATCGCTGCGATGATCGATGCCGGCATGGTCAAGAAGATGATCTGCTCCTTCCCGCGTTCATCCGATCCACGCGCTTTCACGGATCGCTATTTAGCCGGCGAAATCGAGCTGGAATTGGTACCTCAAGGGACGCTCGCCGAACGCATCCGTGCCGGCGGTGCGGGCATCCCGGCTTTCTACACCCCTACCGCCTATGGCACCGAACTTGCCAGCGGCAAGGTCATCGCGGAATTCGATGGCCGCCACTATGTTCAGGAGCGCTGGCTCAAGGCCGATTTCGCCATCGTCAAAGCGCAAGTCGGTGACGTGCATGGCAATCTCATCTACAACAAGGCCGGTCGCAACTTTAATCCTCTGATGTGCATGGCCGCGACCAAGACGATCGCGCAGGTCTCGAAAATCGTCGCCGCCGGCGAGCTCGATCCAGAACACGTCGTTACCCCCGGCATCTTCGTCGACGGCGTCGTGGAAGTCGCCGATCCGCAACAAGAAGAAAATCTCATTCGAGCCGGAGTGGCATACGTATGACCATCGACACACGCGAAGACATCAAACTCTCCAACGCCCAGATCGCTTGGCGCGCGGCTCAGGATATCCAGGATGGTGCCTATGTAAATCTCGGCATCGGCTTTCCGGAAATGGTCGCCCGCTACCAGCCCGCAGGCCGTCAGGCAATCTTCCACACTGAAAATGGCATCCTGAATTTCGGCGAGCCGCCGGCGGAGGGCGAGGAAGATTGGGACCTGATTAATGCCGGCAAGAAGGCCGTGACGCTAAAGCCCGGCGCGTCCTTCTTCCACCATGCTGATAGTTTTGCCATGGTCCGTGGCGGCCATCTCGATGTCGCGATCCTCGGCGCCTACCAAGTGGCGCAGAATGGCGATCTCGCCAACTGGCGCATCGGCTCCAAGGGCGTGCCTGCGGTTGGCGGGGCCATGGATCTGGTGCACGGCGCCAAGCAGGTTTTCGTCATCACCGAACATGTTACGAAGGATGGCAAGCCGAAGCTGGTGGAGGCATGCACCTTCCCGCTGACCGGCGTCGGCTGCATCACCCGCGTCTATACGAGCCATGCTGTCATCGACATTGGCAAAGGAGGTTTCGTCGTGCGTGAAAAACTCGCCGCCATGACTATGGACGAGCTGCAAGCGATGACCGGCGCTCCGCTCCATACCGATCGGCCCGTTGCCGACCTCGTCGTGCCGACGCTCTAAAGCGCACCGCGACCTTTCAGACTCGCCCCACAGGGTCACGCATTGGAGCATGGTTCAAGACCGAAGGACGGGAACAACCTGTCCAGCGGAAGGAAGAGATTTAGCTGATCGGTCAAAACGCCGGTCAAAACATAACCAAACCCAAGGAAAAGCCGCCAGTTGAAGGTGTTTTGTCCCTTGTGTTCTTTCATTGGAGAAGACCATGACCGAAGCCTTTATATGTGATTATATCCGCACGCCGATCGGCCGTTTCGGCGGTTCGCTTTCCTCCGTCCGCGCCGATGATCTCGGCGCGGTGCCGCTGAAGGCACTGATCGCGCGCAATGGTTCCATAGATTGGGAAGCGGTCGACGACGTGATTTACGGCTGCGCCAACCAGGCAGGCGAGGATAACAGAAACGTCGCCCGCATGGCGGCGTTGCTCGCCGGCTTGCCGGTTTCCGTTTCGGGCACGACGATCAATCGGCTGTGCGGCTCCGGTATGGACGCCGTCATCACCGCGGCGCGCGCCATTCGCTCAGGCGAGGCCGAACTGATGGTCGCCGGCGGCGTCGAGAGCATGTCGCGCGCGCCATTCGTCATTCCCAAGGCCGAAAGCGCCTTTTCCCGCAATGCCGAAATCTACGACACCACCATCGGCTGGCGCTTCATCAATCCCGTGATGAAAAAGCAGTACGGCGTTGATTCCATGCCGGAAACTGGCGAGAACGTTGCCGAGGATTATAAGGTCAGCCGCAAAGACCAGGACGCCTTCGCTGTCCGCTCGCAGGCCAAAGCCGCGGCCGCGCAGGAAAATGGACGCCTCGGCAAGGAGATCACGGCTGTCACCATTCCTCAGCGCAAGGGCGATGCCATCATCGTCGGCAAGGACGAGCATCCGCGCGCAACGACGATGGAAGCGCTGGCCAAGCTCGGCACGCCCTTTAAGAAGGAGGGCGGGACGGTCACCGCCGGCAATGCCTCCGGTGTCAATGACGGCGCCGCAGCGCTGATCATCGCCTCGGAGGCGGCGGCAAAGAAATATGGTCTGACACCGATCGCGCGCATCCTCGGGGGCGCGGCCGCCGGTGTTGCGCCGCGCATCATGGGTATCGGCCCAGTCCCGGCATCCCGCAAGCTAATGGCACGCCTCGGCATGCGCCAAGAGCAGTTCGACGTCATCGAGCTCAACGAAGCCTTTGCCTCGCAGGGCCTTGCGGTGTTGCGCGAACTCGGCATTGCCGATGACGATAGCCGCGTCAATCGAAACGGCGGCGCCATCTCGCTCGGCCATCCGCTCGGCATGTCAGGGGCTCGCATCACCGGCACGGCGGCACTGGAGCTGAAGGAGACCGGCGGGCGCTACTCGCTCTCGACCATGTGCATCGGCGTTGGTCAGGGCATTGCGGTCGCGCTCGAGCGGGTGTGACTGCTTCACAGGAATTTGAGGGCGGGTGGCCGGGCTTTTTGCTTGCCGCCCGCTTTTTGTTTGCGCCGCACGCATTGCCTGATCGCGACTTCGACTGATATTACCAATGCCAATTGCTTTAATCCCTTAGGTTTTTGACATTCAGGAGGAGCTGTCATGGCTGAACTCGCACAACTACTCGCTTCCATCCGAATTCCGGATCTCGCCGGCAAGCGGGTGCTGATAACTGGCGCATCGACCGGTATCGGCGCGGCCCTTGCCCGCGCCTTCGCGAAGCAGGGAATGAAGGTCGGCATCCATTTCAACGCCAGCCGCGAGCCGGCCGAAAAGTTGGCGGCCGAGATCACCGCCGCCGGCGGCCAGGTGCATTTGGTCCAGGGCGATGTCTCGCAGGATGGCGAGACCGAGCGTGTCGTCAACGAGACGGCAGAGGCTTTCGGCGGCCTAGACGGACTGGTGAACAATGCCGGCGGCATGCTCGGTCGCGTGCCCACCTCGGCCATGACCGACGAACATTATGAGCGTGTGATGAACCTCAACGCCCGCTCGGTCCTCGCTGCGACCCGGGCCGCGCATCCCTATCTCAAGAAGCAGGGCGGTTTCATCATCAACACCACGTCGATTGCCGCCCGCAACGGCGGCGGTAACGGCGCCATCCTTTACGCGGCATCCAAGGGTTTCGTTTCCACCATTACCCATGGTCATGCCAAGGAATTCGTCGCCGACAAGATCCGTGTCAATGCCGTGGCGCCGGGCGTCATCGCCACCCCCTTCCATGAACGCTATACCAACGAGGAGCAGATGGAGCTGCAGCGCAAGACCATCCCGATGGGCTTTGTCGGCACCTCGGAAGATTGCGTCGGCGCCTATCTCTTTCTCGCCTCGCCGACCCTTTCCGGCTACATCACCGGCCAGATCATCGAGGTGAATGGCGGCCAGCTCATGCCGTGAGGCGACTGCCGGCGATCGACTTTTTGCGCTGGGCAATGGTAACCTCTGCCCGGCGCTCGTTTTAGGGCGATGTGACGAAGATGATGGAGCCATATGCATGGCAAAGGCGCCCACTCAGGACCTCAAGACCTCCGTACAACTCACCCATCCGGAGCGCATTTATTGGCCGGATGATGGGGTCAGCAAACAGGATCTTGTCGACTATTATGCGCTTGCCTGGCCACGCATGGCGCCCTTTGTCGTCGATCGGCCGTTGGCGCTGCTGCGCTGCCCGGATGGCACCAAGGGGCCGCGCTTCTTCCAGAAACATGCATGGAAGGGCATCAATCCGCATATTGAAGAGATCGTTGATCCCGAAGATAAGGACGGAGAAAAATTATTGCGGATCAATGATTTTGACGGCCTTGTTGCGCTAGTGCAATCCGCGGCCCTCGAAATCCATCCGTGGGGTACGACGACAGCGCACTGGGAAAAGCCGGACATGATCATCATGGACCTCGACCCCGGCGACGATGTTGCCTGGAGCGCGGTCATCGCAGCCGCGAAGGAAATAAAGCAACGGTTCCAGGTTTTGGGCCTTGCCTCCTTTGTCAAGACTTCGGGCGGCAAGGGATTGCATGTCGTCGCCCCTCTGAAGCCGAAGGCTGCTTGGCCCGAAGTCAAGGCGGCTGCGGAAGCGATCGCTGACGGCATGAGCGCCGACAATCCGGAAAAATACCTCTCGGTCGCAACCAAAGCGAAACGGACCGGCCACATCTTCGTCGACTATCTGAGGAATGGCCGAGGCAACACCGCTGTTGCCTCCTATTCGACGCGCGCAAGATCGGGGACGGCGGTCTCGATGCCGCTTGCCTGGGACGAATTGACCGATCGCACCGGCCCATCCTCATTCACGCTAAAGAATGCAGCTCCGCGACTTGGCGAACGCTCCGCCGATCCGTGGGCCGATTTCTTCGAGGCGGCTGAACCGCTGAAGAGCTAGATGATGTAACGGGCGGAACCCCGCCAGCCAGGTTTGAATGGCCGGTGGTCGTGCCTCACAATAATGGTTGTCGCGGAGTCAGGAGTGGCGCGAGAGGCGACGCATCGTGCGGGAAGCAAAGGTGCCGAGCGAGCCCGAAGCGCTGATCGCCTGGTTTGGCGAGCACGGCGTGGTGATGGAGCGAATTGGTCTCGAGGCCGGCCCCTTGTCGCAGCGGCTGCATGCGGGAATGACGGAGGCGGGTCTGGCGGTCGAATTGATCGAAACGCGGCACGTGCGTGCGGCCTTCAACACGCTAGCTTAGCTAAGGTCCGTCAACTAAAGCGGGTGCTCAAATCGCGAACAATCTCAGAAGGGATATAGGGTTCGCATTGGTGCCATGATCTGGATTCGGGAAAAAGTAGGTCTCCCTCGCGTTTCGTTCGTCCTCACTGATCAAAGGGGTGTTGCAGGTGGCCGCGATCATCGAGTGCTCGGAGTGCCGATCTTGCCATCCTGATCCCAGTCTACTTCGCTTCGTCACGCTGTTGCATTGCCCGCGTCAGGACCTCGAAAATAACCGCGGCCGACCAGCCGAAAAGCAGGACCCCGTTCATTGCGGTTATCGGGCCCAGCAGGCGCCAGCCTTCCCGCGGCAGCACGTCGCCGTAGCCTAGCGTCGTGTAGTTGACGAATGCAAAGTAAAGCACATCGGCACCGGGTGGGGCGATGTCAAAAGTGGCGTAAGTTGCTGCCCATAGCGTCACCTCCACGGCATGCGCGATCATGAGAACAGAGACCGTAACAGTCATGACGACGGCGAGCCACACTTCAGGACGTTGGTGCCGCCATCTGAGGGCGCGATCCACGGTGACCATCAAGGGAGCCATGATGATCGCGTGGATGGCGATATTGCCAAGGCTAACAATGCCGGCCAAGAGGAATTGCGCAAGTACCACCGGTTTACCTCCTACGACTCATGGACATTCCCGTCGAGCACCTGACGCGAGTTCAATTCGCTCAGTCTGGCACTTGATGGCGATGCGGCCGGCATCAGGATCCAGCTCAACGCGACCTTCAAAAACACCTTGCCGGGCAGGCGGCATCCCAACATTGCGGTGCTCCTGGCGACGCTCCACAGGGTCTCGCTTGGCCGAATCATTGGGTAGGCGGCCGCTTTGCAGCCAACTCCATCCGGCAAGCCTCACTGAAATCGAAAAGAAAGTTCATCGCGCCGGAACGCGCGAGGTCCGCGATCTCGTGCAGCGAGAGATTGGGTGCGAGGTAGGCTTCGATGATATGATCCATGGTCCGTTCGGCCGCATCCACAACCGGACGGGATGAAATCAGACGCATGCGGGCGGTCAATGCGTAAAGCAGTACCAGGTCGGAGACGTCGTCCTTCTGATGGCTCAGCGCATCTCCGTAGAGCCGCGTCGCTTCGGCGATGAAATCTGAAAAGAGCTTCTCTCGCTTGGCGACCTCAACCTCGCGATGCTTTTCTTTCAATTCAGATTGGTGTGTGAGCCAGGTGGCGGCGAACGAGGTCAGGCTGCCCATGGCCACGCCGGCGAGCCCCATCAGAGCCGTGATATATGCGTTCAAAATCCTCTCCTACCAAGTTGAATTGACGCGCCGCACGCGGCGGCGCAAATCGTGTGAGTGCTCGGGTGCAGCGTAGTGCGATCGCCTCGGATCTACGCTGATTGGGTGGCACCAGAAAGCCGCCGTCCGTATTGTTACTCAGCGGAACTACTCGATGAACCATCCGTGGCTGACCACCAGTGACTAGCCGGTGAGCGCGTTTGCTCTTCGCCGCCGCGAAATAAAAAACCATGTTCGCCACATCTTCGGTGCCCATGAATTCGCCGTCGACCGTGTCCCTCAGCATGATCGACTTGACGACCTGCCCTCCGGTGATGCCGAACCCCTTGGCCTGCCCGATCAGTCCGTGCTTGGCGTGATCCGGCATCTCAGCGGACTGGCGCTCACGAAAGTCACGCTACAAAGAAAACCGTAGCCCGTTCAAGGGATCATGCCGCATTCGAACATCCTGTTGGCGACAGGAGCCGCGATCATGTTGATGAACCTGATCCGCGCAGCAGGGTGATCTCTCATGAAAGCTGTACCTTGCGCGATTATCCCGGAGGGCGGCGAGCCCTTTTGGGTTCTCAGATCCTCGCAGCTTGATGTTTTGTATTGGTCGATGACTATCTGCGAAATCATCTCCAGAATGGCGTCCTCCGGAGGCGGCCCCGGTGGGGTTTGAGCCATCGCTGAAGCGGTCGCTGCAACAAAAATTGCTGCTGAAGCAAGTACAGTTTTCATTATCGTCTCCAATGTTCATGGATGTTCCGGACAGGACACGGTCCCGTCAGTGAAGATGCGATCGGTTGCAGAGCGTTAGGCTCAGAAAGATTGGGCGTGTCGCTTCAGAATTCGTCCGATTCGTTTGGATGACCGCAGGGGCCATATCCATTCAGAGCACGCGGAGGCTGATGACGCCGCGGTTGGCTTCGATGCGGTCGAGCACAACCACGGCAGCCAGCGTGGCAATTGCGATGATGCAGGAACCGAATCCAAGAACAATCATTGCTCTAGCCTTAGCGAGACCATGTCACGCCCGAGGATGCGTTGGGTGGCAGCTTCATCGCTGATCTTCGGAGCGTAGGGCGAAACTGGATGGGGGCCTTCAAAGCCGCGTCGTCGAGCATGGCCTCCGCGAGGAGCCGCTTCAGCTTTGCGTTGGACGGCCCTCAACGGCGGCCATCGCTGGTGACAACGCACCATCGAAGGATGGGTCTGAAGCGCCCGGCCTTCAGGACAGCCTCGTTTTGAACCACTGCAAGCTTTCATGCCAATACCTTTTAAACTCACGAGAGTTGCACTTCCAAGTGCACTGCAAAATGTGTACTGCATAGTGCAGTGCAATGCAAGCCTAATATCCCGGATCGGCGGGTGAAATTTATTTCGAATCTGGCTTGATGATCGGTATCGTCGGCCATGTAACCGGCCAGAAGGGGAAATTCGCCGCGGTCAGTTTTCCACCAACTCAATCTCGAGACGGCCGGCAAGGGTCAGCCGCAGGCGGCGGCGGTCGGCGCGCTCCAGCATGATCGGGCCCGCATTTTCCTCCAGTCCATGGGTGACTGCCTTGCCTGCGTAGTGCGGAAGGACCATCCGGATGTCGGTGACCGTCTGTCCCAGCGAGCGCACGAAGCACGTCAACGTGCTGCCGCCGGGACGGATGCGCGCAGGGCTGTTCCAGGCGCTGCAGCAAGGCGGCCTCAACCGCGAGGTGGCGGTGGTATCGGTCACGCACTTCCTGGCGGTTCCGGAAATGATCGCGGTCAGCAACTACTGCGCAACGCTGCCGCGCCTGATCTGCCAGCGCCTTGCGCGCGATGGCCTTCCATCCGTGGATGGCCATGCTCGATAGGCGGTGGCACTTAGCTAACAGGGGGCAACGAACGGCACCAGCGCGGGCGTCTGGGCTTTGTAGTCCACATAGGCCTGACCAAATGTCTCGCCCATCCATCGCTCCTCCGTGCGGACACGGCGCAGAATGGCATAGAGCATGAAGCCGACCGCGAGTAGCGCACCGATATGGCCGCGGGCGAGCGCCGAGCCAATGATGGCAAGCAACAGGCCGGAATAGATTGGATGGCGCACAATGGCGTAGGGGCCGGTGCAGATCAGCACGTGATCTTGCTTGACGGTGATCACGCCGCTCCAATTGCGGCCAATGTGATAGCGCGCCCAGACAGCGAAGGCGAGGCCGATCACGGTCAGAGCCGCGCCGATGCCGTATGAGGCAAGATTTTGCGGCAGGAGCCGGAAGGACAGGGGACCTAGCAAGGAGGGCCGAACCACCAGCAAAAGAGCACCGATCCAGATGGGTGCGGTGTTTGACAATCGCGACAACGGATCCTCACTGCGCGTCGTCTTCTTGACGCGGAACGATGCGACAAACCAGATCAGTGCCCAAATACCCCAGCAGACCGGCAGGAACAGCGCTAGTAATGTTGGTTCGCTCATGCTGCGTTCTGGTCCAGCTCGGGATAATGCCGGAAGATACCATCTTCGTTGAAGGGTATGCGGCGCTCGGATTTGAGGTAACGGTCGACGTTCGGCCGTTTGGCCACAGCGTCATGCAGAGCGGCCAGGTGGGGATATTGGGCAACGAGTTGCGCCGTCGCGCGAGGAAAGGCATATCGCAGTCCTTCGAACACCTGGAACAGCGACAGATCGACATAGGTGAGCTGGTCGCCGAATATGTGTGACGGTCCCTGCGGATTTTGCCGCAGGACGCGTTCGAAATAGCCAAGGTATTTCGGCATGCGGTTGTCGATGAACTCGGCCGTGCGGGCCTTGGCCTCCTCCTTCTGGTCCTCATAATATTTCGAGGTCGCGATCGGGTGGTGCGTATCGTGCACTTCGGCAACGAGATCGGTTATCGTCAGTTGCAGGCCGTGGACGACATGGCGCAAGCCGTGATCGGCCGGAGTGAGACCAAGCTTCGGCCCCAGATACATCAGGATATTGGCGACATGGGAGATGATGAGATCGCCGTCTTTCAGGAAAGGCGGTGCGAAAGGTACGTGCGGGTCGGCATTACGCTTCATCACCGCTAACATCGCCCGAACGCCCTGGCCTTCGCTCGCCTGACCGCGGCTGATGTCGATATAGTCGGCACCAGCTTCCTCGAGCGCCAAACGGACAAACTCGCCACGGCCCTGGATGCCGTCCCAATAATAAAGCTCATAGGGCATTCAAAAATCCTTCCGTCCCAAATGCCGCCACATCTATTTCGGGTCGCGGCCAAAATCCTTGCGTAGCTCGTCCTTGGCAGCTTCAAGCGTCCGTCTCTGCTGCTTGCTGAGATGGCTGCCGGCGCGATTGATGTAGAAATTTAGCATCGACATAGCGGAACGAAAGGGGCTGGACTTACGACGATTGCTTACCTCTGCGGAATGCTTGAGGGAATCGGCGATGGCCTTGGGATCTTGCGATTTGAAGATGCCAATTTCCAAATCCAAGGCATCGCTGTTGTCGGTCACCGCGTGTGACCATTTCTTCTTCTTCGACGACCGGGCCATGGCGGGATCCTTGTCGCAAAGACGCGCCGCTAATGGTGAGCACGTTCTTCGTTCCGCTTGCGGGTCGCGGCGGCCTTTTTTGCCGATGCTGAACGCTTGGCTGCAGGGCGGCTCGCGGAGGCTTTGCCTCCGATGCGCCCGCCTTTTTCCGATGACGCGTGGCTTTCAGGCTGACCTCGGCCCGAGCCGGATTTCTTCCCACCGCCGCTTTCCTTGTTCACGGTCGCCCAAGCCCGGCGCTCGGCTTCTTCGTTGGAAACGCCACGGCTTTCGTAGCTTTCCTCAATATGTTCAGCTTTGCGCTTCTGCTTGTCGGTATAGGCGGATTTGTCTCCTCGTGGCATGATTTTTCTCCTCATTGCATAATGAGAGCCAATCCATTGCCATGGAAAAAGTTCCGAACCTGTCGGCAAGACGGGTTCAGTTCGGGATGTCCGGAAGCGACGGACGCGCTGTTGCGCGCACGTCATCAGTCGATACCGGAAACATAATGCCCACAGAGCGGTCGATGATGAAGATCATGGCCAGTGCGGCAAGGAGATAAAGGGTTGCTAGAATGAGAAGCGATGTCATGAAATCACGTCGGCGCAGGCTGTGAAGCAGCCTGCCACAACAATAGTGAGAATAATGACTTCCACGTGATCCATATGATTATTGTTCATGACGAAGCTCCCTCTTCGTCAAATACCATCGATGTGTGACATCTATTCTCGCGAGACGCGTAATTTGTCGAAATTCTTGCGAAATTTCCATTATGGGTGCCACAAAGATGATGGCCCGATGTTCAACATCGGGCCGTCCCTATTTTAGTCTGTAGCGTTGGCTGCAAAGCTTTCGTCAAATCTTCGCGTTGAGATCTTTTTTCGACGCCCGTTTCGTTTCGGCCTTCACTGCCGCGTCGCTGACCAGCGGCGTTGCAGCGACTACCGCTTTGCGCTTTGCCTTGGGTTTGACGTCGATCTTCTCGTCCTTGCTGACACTTTTCTCAAGCGCGATACGCTCGTTGCTCGCCTGTTCCCAGTGAACCGTATCGCGGCCGGAAGGATATCCCTCTTCCTCCCAGATGGCATAAGCGCGCTTTTGGATCCATTCGTCCCGGGGTTCCAACATTGCTGTTCTCCGTTCGCATCATTGACCATGGTTGATGAAAATTGCCCGTTCTTGAAACGCGGACTTTCATGCCTCACTGAGCGGCCGATATGCCGGCCCGAGGGGTCACGGAGAAAACTCTCCGTATCTCTGCGCTCATGTTGCGGCAGGCGCTTCGCACGAAAAAGAAAATGCGTTGTACCGTCATGGAGCGATAGCGAAGCAACCGAACCATCAGTATGACGACAGCGCGATCCTCGTTCAATTAAAAACGTCTAATGCACCGCCTTTCCACAGAGCCTTGCTTCCGGCGGACTCCGATTAGAGACTGCGGTCGATTGCAGCTTTCACGGGCAAAGTTATACTCCCCCCATGTTTGACCTGGTGATTGCCCATTGGGGCCAAATCCTCGCTGTCCTGTCCGTCGCCATGGGGGCGGCAGCCGCCATTCATGCGGCGATGACGAAGGAGGAAGTTCGTGCCGCGATCGGCTGGGTCGGCGTCATCATCCTGTCGCCCATCGTCGGGGCGCTGCTCTATGCTGTGGCCGGCATCAACCGCATCCGTCGGGCATCGCTGACTTCACAGCGCAATCTCCTGTTCCAGAAAGATGCGAAGGGCGTGCTCGCCAGCTTCGATGCGCAGGGCGATATCGTGCGCAGACTATTTGGCGAGCGTTTTGGATCCATGAAGACGCTTGGCGACCGCGTGGCGCGCTATCCAATGAGCACCGGCAACACAATCGAAATGCTGGAAAGTGGCGACGCCGCCTATGCCGCGATGAAAGCCGCCGTCGATGGCGCAGAGCGCAGCATCCTTTTGGAGACCTATATTTTCGACCGCGATCCCATCGGCCTGCGCATCGCCGACTCGCTGATTGCGGCCGTCAAGCGCGACGTCAGTGTGCGTGTCCTGATCGACGCTGTCGGCGCCCGCTATTCGGTGCCGAGCATCATGGGCTATCTGAAGGAAGGCGGTGTTCAGGTGGACGTCTTCAACGGCAATGTGATCATCGGGCTCCGGCTGCCCTATGCCAACCTGCGCACCCACCGAAAGATCCTTGCCATCGATGGTCGCATCGCCTTCACCGGCGGAATGAATATCCGCCAGGGTTTCACCAAGGAATTCGCCAGGGATCACTGCGCTCGGGACACGCATTTCTGCGTCACCGGTCCGGCAGTCGCCGATCTCTTCAACACCGCCGCCGAGGACTGGCGTTTTGCCACCGGCGAGGTGCTGAGCGGTGATCATTGGCGCATTGCAACGCCGGCGAACGAGCCGGGCGCGCCGGTTTTCATGCGCGTCATCGCCTCCGGCCCCGACCGCAGCGTCGAGACCAACCACAAGATGCTGACCGGCGCATTCTCGGTGGCCAACAGCTCCATCCGCATCATGTCGCCCTATTTCCTGCCGGATCGCGAGTTGATTAGCGCGCTCGTGACAGCGGCAAGACGTGGCGTCGAAGTGGATGTCATTGTGCCGGCCGCCAACAATCTTGTCCTGGTCGACCGTGCAATGACTGCGCAATTTGACCAGATGTTGAAGGATTACTGCCGCATCTGGCGCGCCGATGGCCCATTCAATCATTCAAAGCTTCTGGCGATCGATGGCACCTGGGCCTATGTCGGCTCTTCCAATCTGGACCCGCGCTCTCTTCGGTTGAATTTCGAGGTCGATTTGGAAGTGATGGACCACGGCTTTGCCGGCGCGATCCACACCCATATCGGCCAAATCTTGGAAACGGCAACCCCGGTCCAACTCGGCAAGCTGCGCGCACGGCCCTTTATCGTCCGCCTGATCGAAAAGATCCTGTGGCTTGGGTCACCCTATTTATAAGCAAAGTGGCGCAGCCCATATTGGTGGAAACGAGCCTTTTCACATGACAACGCCGGCAATCACTACATATACTCCAAAAGACCTAGCTCGGCGGGCTTCGACAACGGAAACGGTCAACGGACAGATGCGGAAAAAAAACGAAAGTCTCCGTGCAAGCATTTTCGAGACCTTGAAGAACAGAAAGAAGTCCCGGGCAACGCATGCCGGGGAACGGACGCGTCCGGAAGGCACGCTAATTGCCTCCTACAATGTCCACAAATGCGTCGGTGCCGACCGACGCTTCGATCCGGATCGGGTCAGCCGGGTCATCCATGAAATCGACGCCGACGTCATCGGCCTGCAGGAAGCCGACACTCGCTTCGGTGAACGGACGGGCCTACTCGATTTGCGCCGGCTCGAGCGTGAAACCGGCCTTATTCCCGTACCAGTGGCCGGTGCCACCAAGGCGCATGGCTGGCATGGCAATGTCGTGCTGTTCAAGCAGGGAACGGTGCGCGATGTACACCAGATCAACCTTCCGGGGCTCGAACCGCGCGGCGCCCTCCTTGCAGAAATCGAACTCGCTCGCGGTGGAGTGCTCAGGATCATCGCCGCCCACCTCGGGTTACTGCATCGTTCGCGCGCCCAACAAACACGTTTGATCGCCGAATTGATGCGCAGCGACAACGACACACCGACTGTTTTGCTAGGGGATCTCAACGAATGGCGGCTTGGCGACCGCTCGTCGCTCAACACCTTCCAGGCTGCTTTCGGCCCGCTGCCGCCGGCCGTGCCGAGCTTTCCCTCAACGCTGCCGCTTCTGGCGCTGGACCGCATCATGGCCAATCGCCGCGGGCTGATCTCGACGGTGGAAGTTCATGACTCGCCACTTTCGCGTGTCGCATCGGATCACCTGCCGATCAAGGCGGTCGTCAGCCTGAAGACGCTCAGGGCCGAGACAGAAGCGCGCAGCGAATCCGCTTGAAATCAGCCGTCTATGAACCCCATGTGCTTCATAGTCATGATGACCTCGAATTTACATCGGACAAGGTGGCTCCAATAGCCGAACAGCGTTCGACCCGAATTGCAATGGAGCGACTTGGGCGGCTGATCCTCAAAAGCGCTTTGATCGTTTCGTCGAAGTCCAGGTGTGGGATGATAGACCCATTATCGAATATTAGCGCCGATCTGCATGGAGCGCATAAACCTCGAAGCCGTCGCCCAGCCCGAGCACTCTTTAGCCGACCCCTAATGCAACGCCCGCAAACAAATCCCTTCGGCGCGGCAAGAGCCACGTGGCCCAAAGCAAAGCTCTTCGGGCCATAAGGGGCCATCCGCCTCAATCCTTGAGCCGGTATTGCTCTAGCGCATCACGGTTGATTTCGATGCCGAGTCCGGGGCCGTCGGGGATGGCGACAACGCCGTTCACATGGTCCAGCGGTTTTGTCAGGACGGCTTGGCGGAACGGATTGTGCGTGCGGTCGAATTCCAGGATCGGTGGCCGGCCATTGCGGCGCGGCGGATCCGGGGGCAGGGCGGCGATGAACTGCAGGCTGGCGGCAATGGCGACACCCGTTCCCCAGACATGCGGGACGAGCCGAACGCCGTTGATGGCAGCCATATCGGCGATCCTGCGCATCTCGCTGAAGCCGCCGGTGCCGCAAATATCGGGCTGGATGATATCGACGGCGCGGGTTTCCAGCGGCTCGCGCATGCCGAAGCGGCCATGCCAGGTCTCGCCGCCTGCAACGGGGATCGGCTGGCCGGCGCGAACCGCGCGATAAACACTGAGCTGTTCGGGAATGACTGGCTCCTCGAACCAATCGACGCAATATTCGGCAGCGGCCTTGCCGACCATGCAGGCTTCGAGGGCATCATAACCATGATTGGCATCGATCATGAGCCGAATATTCGGACCGATCGCTTCGCGCACGGCGCGGATGACGGCAATATCCTCTTCGACATCGAAACCGATCTTGATCTTCACCGCATGGAAGCCTTGCGCGACATAGGCCGCGGTCTCAGTGGCGATATCGGGGACCGGATCGACGCCGTCCTTGCGGAAGGAACCGGTGGCGTAGGCCTTCACATCCTCACGGAAGCGGCCGCCGAGCAGACGCGACACCGAAGTGCCGTGATGCTTGCCCTTGACGTCCCAGAGTGCGATGTCGATGCCGCTGAGCGCGGTCACCGTCAGTCCCCGCTGGCCCTGGTCGCGCAGGAAATTATAGAGTTCAAGCCAGATGATTTCCGTATCGCGCGGGTCGCGGCCGAGCAGGCGAGGGGTATAGGCTTTCACGACCGCGGCGTTGGGACCGACCGGGCCAAGGCATTCGCCCCAGCCGATCGTGCCGTCATCACAGACGATTTCGACGAGGCAATGCTGGCGGCGGTCGAAGCGCATCGAAGCGCTTTCGAAGGCGTGATCCAGCTTATGGTCGAGCAGATAGGTGTGGACAGCAGAGATTTTCATGGGCGGTACGGCCTGATCAGATCATCGAGCATAGCGACTTCCTGTTCGCTGAGGTCGGTCAGCGGCGGGCGAACCGAACCGGCGTCGAAGCCGAGCAACCGGACCCCTGCCTTGATGGCCGACACGGCATAGCCCTTCTGGCGGTTGCGGATGTTCATGAAGGGATAGAAGAAATCGATCAGCAGCTTGTTGGTTGTCGCCGTATCGCCTGCGCGCAGCGCCTTGTAGAAGTTCTGCGCCAGGGCCGGCACGAAGTTGAAAACGGCCGAGGAATAGGTCGTGACACCCGCACCGAGATAGGCGTCGGCGAAAAGTTCGGCCGTCGGCATGCCACCGAGATAGGTCAGGCGCTCACCCATCGTTGCGGTGATCTTACGCACTAGGCCGATATCGCCGGAGCCATCTTTGAAGCCGACAAGGTTCGGGCAGGCATCGCATAGGCGAGCGAGCGTTTCGGCCGTCAGGATCGAATTGTCGCGGTTGTAGACCATGACGCCGATCGAAACCGCATCGCAGACCGACTTAACATGCTGGAACATGCCGTCCTGTGGCGCATCGATCAGGTAGTGCGGCAAAAGCAGAATGCCGTCTGCACCGGCTTTCTCCGCCGACTGCGCGATTTGGACGGCTATGCGCGTTCCGTAACCGCAGCCAGCGACGATCGGCGTATTGCCGGCGGCCGCCTTTGCAGCGCTGACGATCGCCGGGATTTCATCCGGGGCGAGCGAGAAGAACTCGCCGGTACCGCCGGCGGCGAAAAGTACGCTGGCCTCGAAGCTCGAAAGCCAGCTGACATGATCGCTATAGGCGGCGCGATTGAAACTGCCGTCCTTGCCGAATGGCGTCACAGGAAAAGACAAGAGCCCGGCGCCAAGCGCGGTCTTGAGAGCTAAGGGGTCCATGGACACGAAGATCCTCCAAAATCCTTCCGATTTGACCGGATCATAGATGACATATGACAACAGTCAATGTGTTATCATATGTCTAGAATCAAGAACTCTTGCGGATCAGGTTGCGATAGCGCTGCTGACTGCCCTTCAGATGCAGTCGCATCGCCTCGCGCGCCGCGTGTTCATCGCGATCCGAAATGGCTTCGGCGATGCGTCGATGTTCCGCCTGGATCTGCGCCAGATAGTCGGCGGAGGCAGTTTCGTCCGGCTGATCCTGGAGAAAAGAGCGGGGAATTGCCCTCTTGCCGGTCAATTCCAGAAACTCACGGAATCGCGGATTGTTGGTGGCATCGGCAATGGCGAGATGAAACTCAAAATCGGCCTCCGACGTCGCCAAACCGCGTTCCATCGCGCGATCGATATCCTCAAAATGCTCGATGATCGCTTCATCCTGGGCTGGCGACCGGCGGGCTGCAGCGAGGCTGGCAGCCTCGGTTTCCACCGCAGCGCGCAGCTCCAGCATCTCGATTATCGAGGAAATCCGCTCCGGATCGGTCTCCAGCAAGCCCGTAGGAGGGAAGGGCCTGGCATTGCAGACGAAGACGCCGACGCCGTGGCGCACCTCGACCAGCCCATCGGCACGCATCGACGCGATCGCCTCGCGAATGACGGTGCGACTGACCTTATACCGCTCCGTGAGGCCGCTTTCGCTCGGCAATTTTTCACCGGGCTTCAAGGCGCCCCCAAGAATTGCCTGACGCAGTTGCTGGCCGACTACATCCACCAGGTTGCGGCGGCCCGCCGGCCGCTCGTCAGGCTCTTTGGTCTTGATCGCTACATCCCGCCGCATTCTAGAATTCCGATGTTTCGAGCCAAGAGATTACAGATATATGATGACGAACGGAAGCCCATATTATAAGTTCCGCTTCGATGATATCGATTTTGGAGAAAATCATGCTGAAAACTCTGTTGATGACCGGTGCTGCCGGCGGCGTTGGCCAGGCGCTAAGGCCGCTACTTTCGCAGATCGCCGGGACCGTCGTGCTCTCCGATATTGCCTCGATCGGCGATTTGCGTCCGAACGAGCGCTTCGTTGCCTGCGATCTCGCGGACCGCGGTGGCGTAGAAGCACTGGTCAAAGGCGTTGACGGCATTATTCATCTTGGCGGAATCTCTCTGGAAAAGCCCTTCGATCTGATCCTGCAGGGCAATATCGTCGGCCTCTACAATCTCTACGAAGCCGCCCGCGCATCGGGCAGGCCGCGCATCATCTTTGCGAGTTCCAATCATACGATCGGCTATTATCGCCGAGACGAGCGCATCGACAGTACCGTGCCCACACGTCCGGATTCACTCTACGGGGTCTCGAAAGTCTATGGCGAAGCCCTGGCGAGCCTTTATTTCGATAAGTTCGGGCAGGAGACACTGTCGGTGCGCATCGGCTCGTGCTTCCCGGAGCCGCGCAATCCGCGCATGCTGGCGACATGGCTCAGCGCCCGCGATCTGCTGACGCTCTGCGAGCGCGCCTTCGAGGCCCCTCGGCTCGGACACACGATCGTCTACGGCGCCTCCGACAACGACGAGCAGTGGTGGGACAATCGCAATGCCGCCTTCCTCGGTTGGAAGCCGCAGGACAGCTCCTCACCCTGGCGGACGCAAGTGCTTGCGCACGCTTCGCCGGAAGACCCGAATGACCCCGCCGTCGTCTATCAAGGCGGTGGTTTTGCCGCAGCCGGCCATCCGGAAGATTGAGGGCTAATTTAGGGAGTGAGCAACGGGAGCCCGCATGGCGATCCGCTCGCCAAAGCTCAGTCGCCGTTTCGGAACAATCTCCAGCGCGTCGGTCTGAAAGCGATGCGATTGCGACCAAGCGCGCCGGCCTTGTCCGGCGGCAGCTCGATTTCGATCTGCTCATGTTTTGCGCCAATATCCATTTCGATATGGCGGGTGCCGGCAACGCGGCGGGTGGCGGTCAATAGTCCGGCGATGCAACCGCCATCGCCGTCGCGAAGCTCGATATCGTGCGGACGAAAATGGAGATAGGCCTCTCCGTCGGGTTCGTGAGGCGTGCTTAGTCCAAGGGGCCGATCCTCGAACCAGATTTCGCCACTGGAAATGCGGACTCTCACGCGGTTGGACTGTCCGATGAAACCATAGACGAAGGGCGAATTCGGCGTGTCGTAGATCTCATCCGGCGTTCCGACCTGCTCGATTGCTCCCTTATTAAGTACGACGACACGGTCGGCCAGTTCCAGTGCCTCTTCCTGATCGTGGGTGACGAAAACGGTGGTGTGGCCGGTGCGGTCGTGGATCTCGCGCAGCCACTTGCGCAAATCCTTGCGCACCTGTGCGTCGAGTGCGCCGAAGGGTTCGTCCAGAAGCAGCACATTCGGCTCGACCGCCATGGCGCGCGCGAGCGCCACACGTTGCCGTTGGCCTCCGGACAATTGCGCAGGATAGCGTTTCTCGAGGCCATTGAGCTGCACCAATTCGAGCAGCTCAACGGCGCGGCGATGGATTTCGGCGCGCGGAGGGCGGCGCGAAGCCGAGCGCACCTTCAGTCCGAAGGCGATGTTATCCAGCACCGTCATATGACGGAACAGCGCGTAATGCTGAAACACAAAGCCAATGTTGCGCTGCTGCACTGTCTTTTTCGATGCATCTTCGTCACCGAAGAAAATCCGACCATCGGTCGGCGTTTCCAGCCCGGCGATCAAACGCAGCAGCGTCGTCTTGCCCGAGCCGGAAGGGCCAAGGAGTGCGATAAGTTCACCAGAGCGAATATCCAGGGAGACGTCATGCAACGCGGGAAAGCGACCGAATTCCTTGCGGAGGTTTTGAACACGAACTTCCATTAACAATTCCTTCAGTGACGCCGGCTGGCTGCGATCTCTTCGCTGTAGCGCATTTCCAGCAGCGTCTTCAGTATCAGTGTGACAAGGGCAAGCAGGGCGAGAAGCGTGGCGACCGCGAAAGCTCCCGAGAAATTATATTCATTATAGAGAATTTCGACCTGCAACGGCATGGTGTTGGTTTCACCGCGAATATGACCGGAGACGACGGACACGGCGCCGAACTCGCCCATGGCGCGCGCGTTGCAAAGGAGAACGCCGTAAAGCAGGCCCCATTTGATGTTTGGCAACGTCACATGCCAGAAGGTCTGCCAGCCATTGGCCCCAAGTGAAAGTGCCGCCTCTTCGTCTGCATTTCCCTGCTCCTGCATCAGCGGGATCAATTCGCGGGCAACGAAGGGGAAGGTGACGAACATCGTCGCCAGTACCAGACCGGGAACTGCGAACAAGATCCGGATACCATGGCTCTGCAGCCACGGCCCAAGGACGCTGTTCGAGCTGAACAGCAGCACGAACACCAGACCCGATATGACCGGCGATACGGAAAAGGGCAAATCGATCAGCGTCGTCAGGAACGCCTTGCCCTTGAACTCGAATTTGGCGATCGCCCAGGCTGCGGCAATGCCACAGACGAGGTTCAGCGGCACGCTGATACCGGCAACGATCAGCGTCAGCCGAATGGCGGCGAAGGTCTCGTCATCCACCAAGGCGCTGAGGAACTCTCCGGTCCCCTTGCGGAACGCTTCGACAAAGACGGCGGCAAGCGGCATCAGCACCATCAGCGCCAAGAAGGCGAGCGAGATGGCGACGAAGGTCCAGCGCGCGAACTTGCTTTCGGTAATAACGGAATGCCCCGCGTCGGATGAGGAAACGACATCAAACGCCATAACCGTACCTCTTTCTGCTCCAGGATTGCGTGAGGTTTATGACGAGCAACATGATGAAGGAGATGATCAGCATCATGGTCGCAATCGCCGTCGCTGCCGCATAGTTATATTCCTCAAGGCGGATGACGATGAGCAAAGGCGCGATTTCGGAGACATAGGGCTTGTTGCCGGCGATGAAGATCACCGAACCGTATTCGCCGGCCGCGCGCGCGAAAGCCAGAGCGAAACCGGTCAAGGCCGCCGGAGCCAGGCCCGGTAACAAGACGCGGGTGATCGTCTGGAAACGGCTTGCTCCGAGTGTCGCCGCCGCCTCTTCCACCTCGCGGTCAATCTCTTCCATGACCGGCTGCGCCGTGCGCACGACGAAGGGTAGGCCGACGAAGATGAGCGCGACAATGATGCCGGCCGGTGTGAAAGCGATCTTGATGCCAAGCGGCGCAAGAAATTGCCCGATCCAGCCATTCGGCGCATAAAGCGTCGTCAAAGCAATGCCGGCGACCGCCGTCGGCAAGGCGAAGGGCAGGTCGACCATGGCGTCAATGATGCGCTTGCCGGGAAAGCGGTAGCGCACCAGCACCCAGGCAAGGATCAGCCCGAACACCGCATTGACGATGGCGGCGATGAACGCGCCGCCAAAGCTCATGCGCAGTGCGTAAAGCGTGCGGATATCGAGTGCAATGGCCCAAAACTTGAACCATCCGAGAGAGCTGCTCTTTAAGAGCAATCCCGAGAGCGGGATGAGAACGATCAGGATGAGCCAAGTCAAGGTAACGCCGAGCGCCAATCCGAAGCCCGGAATGACACTCGGCTGCCGAAACCGCCACCGTTTACGGGTTATCGCATGCATTCAGAGTTATTGCCCCGGCTTGTACATCTGATCGAAGATGCCACCATCATCGAAGAACTTCGGCTGAGCTTGGGACCATCCACCGAAATCGTCAATCGTGGCCAACTTCAAACTCGGGAATCGGGCAATATCCTTGGGGTCGGCCACTTCAGGCTTGATCGGCCGGTAGAAATGCTTGGCAGCAATCTTCTGGCCCTCATCGGAATAGAGATAGTTCAGATAGGCTTCTGCGGCCTTGCGGGTGCCCTTGGCGTCGGCATTGGCTTCGACGACAGCAACCGGCGGGTCGGCACGGATCGAAACGGAGGGCGTGACGATCTCGAATTTGTCGGGGCCGAGTTCTTCAAGCGAAAGATAAGCCTCGTTTTCCCAGGCGAGCAGAACATCGCCGAGACCGCGCTGGACAAACGTCGTGGTGGCGCCGCGGGCACCGGTATCGAGCACCGGCACATGCTTCAGCAACTGCGTGACGTATTCCTGCGCCTTGGCGTCATCGCCGCCATTGGTCTGCTTGGCCCAGGCCCAGGCTGCCAGGATGTTCCAGCGAGCCCCGCCGGAGGTCTTCGGGTTCGGCGTGATCACTTGCACGTCGCCCTTGACGAGATCCGACCAATCCTTGATGCCCTTCGGATTGCCCTTGCGCACGAGGAAGACGATGGTCGAGGTGTAGGGAACGCTATTGTTTGGGAATTTGGTCTTCCAGTCGGCCGGAATTTTCTTGGTCGCCTTGGCGATGGCGTCGATGTCGCCTTCCAGCGCCAACGTCACGACATCGGCCTCAAGGCCGTCGATGACTGAGCGGGCCTGGGCTCCGGAGCCGCCATGCGAGGCCTTGATGGTGAGGCTTTCACCCGTATCCTTCTTCCACTTCGCGGCAAAGACGTCATTGAAATCCTTGTACAATTCGCGCGTTGGATCGTAGGAAACGTTGAGAATCGTCTTATCCGCGGCCCAAGTCGGCGCTACCGCTGTGAGCGAAAAACCGCCGATGAGAACCGCGGCGGCAAGAAGCCGCGAAAGCCTTATCGTCTGCATGGTGACCTCCTTCGTTGTCCCTAAACTCTATCAACATGGTCGTATAAAGTAACGAAGATTGTACCTGTCAGAGGCAATTACATAGAACGGCATCCCATAGAATCAAGCAATGTGGAATCGCATTCTCGTGCTTGGTCCGCAACCAACCGATGCGGCATCAGCAAATCGATCCGGCCATGAAGACGGAATAGAGTTCATCAGCACTCTTTGCCTGGCGCATGGCGGTCAACACGCCTTCCATTCTAATCCGCCTGGCGATGGCGGCGAGCACGTTCAGATATTCGCTACGGCCGTTTTCGGCAAACAACAGGACAAAGGCCAGATCGGTCGGAATGTCGTCTATCGCTTCGAAATCGACGGGGTGGCCGAAGCGGACCATGAGCCCCCGCGGTCTTGTCATCCCCACGATTGCCGCGTGAGGAACTGCTATGCCGTTGCCGATCCCGGTCGTTCCGAGCTTTTCCCGTGCCTCGAGCGCCCGCAGGACCGCGTTTTCGTCTAGGCCGAGGCAATGAGCCGCTTTCGACGACAGAATTTGCAAAGCCCGCCACTTGGTCGGCGCATTAATACCGACGAAGACATGCTCGGGCAGGATGATGGTGGAAAGGTCCATGGTCATTCTCACGCTCGGAGATCGATAATTTGGCATGACGTCGCAATCCCTGCCTCGCTATAGGGCAAGCACTCAGGCAATTCATGAGGATTACGACCTCAATCCGGCTCACGCAGGCGATAGCCAACGCCGGTCTCCGTGGTGATGTATTGCGGTTGGTCGGGAATCTGTTCAACCTTTTGCCGGAGCTGACGGACGTAGACGCGCAGATACTGCACATCCGCCGCCGGACCCCAGACCTGCTTCAGCAGGAACTGATGCGTCAGCACCTTACCGGCGTGCTGCGCCAGGACCCGCAGGATATCGTATTCCTTCGGCGAGAGTTTCACTTCCTTGCCGTCCACCTTGACGATGCGTTTGACGAGGTCGATCGACAGGCCGCCGGTTTGGAAGATCGCTTTTTCGCCCTGTTGCTGCAGACGGTGACGAAGCGCGACGCGGATGCGCGCCGCCAGCTCGTTCATACCGAAAGGCTTGGTAACGTAATCGTCGGCGCCGGTTTCCAGCGCCTTGACGATGCCGGCCTCATCGGTTCGGCTCGAAAGGATGACGACCGGCATCTGCAACCCGTCTTCGCGCCATTCCTGCAGGAGGTCATGGCCGGGCTTGTCGGGCAGGCCGAGATCGAGCACGATCAGATCGGGCTGCTCTTCCTTTACGGAAAGCCGCGCCGCGGCGGCATTCTGGGCTTCGCTGACGGCGTAGCCTTGTGCACTCAAACCGACGCGCAGCAATTTGCGGATCGGCGGCTCGTCATCGACAACGAGTATCCTGACGGCGGTCGTGGTCATTTCAATTCATCCAGCTTAGGTACATCTGTTGGTTTCGGCAGGCGGATCGTGAAGACCGCGCCTTGGCGATCAGTTCGGTTGCCTGCGGTGATTGTGCCACCCATGGCCTCGATAAATCCACGGCTAATAGACAGGCCGAGGCCGGTGCCGGCCCGCACCTGATCGCCCTTGCGGACGCGATAGAAGGTATCGAAGACTCGTTCGAGATCGGCGGGCGGAATGCCCGGGCCTTCATCCATGACGCGGAAAACGATGTTGTCGACATCGGCCCAGGCCTCCAGGCGAATGGTAGAGTCATCGGGCGCATATTTGGCGGCATTGTCGAGCAGATTGAACAGCACCTGCTCGAAGAGGACGGGGTCGACCCGCACCATCGGCAGATCGAGCGGAATTTGCACCTCGACGCGATGCCGGGCGAGGATTTTTGCCCCTCGCCGAAGCGCGCTGCCGACGATATCACCGGCATAATGTAGGGCATAGTTCGGCTCCATCGCGCCGGACTCGATTTTGGTCATGTCTAGCAGGTTGGCGATGAAGCGGTTTAGCCGCTCGGATTCATCGACCACGGTCGACAGAAGTTCGACACGATCTTCATGCGGTAGGGTTTCCAGATAGTCGCGCAACGTGCCGGCAGCACCGAGTATGGCCGCGAGCGGCGTCTTGAGATCGTGCGAGATCGACGTCAGCAAGGCGGAGCGCAGTCGGTCAGCTTCGACGGCCAGCTTGGCACGGTCGACATCGGCAACCAATAGAACGCGCTCGATGGCGAGCGCTGCCTGATCGGCCAATGCATCGAGAAGGCGTTGCTGTTCCGGCGTCAATAGCGGACCGTCGCGACGATCACTGTCGAGGCCGATGACGCCGACGGCCGTACGGCCGGTGCGCAGCGGCACATAAAGACGCTTGGCCCCCGGCAGCGTATCTGCTCCACGCCCGGCGGCATGATTATGCTCCCAAGCCCAGCGTGCGGCAGCAATATCGGCATCGTCGAGCGTATCGTCGGGCGGATAGCCGGCCTTCACGGCAATCGTGCCGTCCTCGGGCAGCAGCAGCACCACGCGCACCTTCAGCATCGACGCGATCTGGAAAGCCGTCGCCCAAAGTACGTCATCCAGCGTTCCAGTGCCGGCAAGCTTCTTGGAGAAAAGATAAAGATCCTCTGTCGTGCGTGCTCGCTGGCGAGCGGAGGCGGCCTGCCGTTGTACCGTGGCCGTCAGATTGCTGGCAATGACGGCGACGCCAAGAAAGAAGAAGAAGGCGAGCACACTTTCCGGATCGCTGATTGTCAGCGTAAAGCGAGGCGGCAGGAAGAAGAAGTTGAAGGCAAGCGCACTCAGAAGGCAGGAATAGAGTGCCGGCCGCAAGCCTTGCGTCACGGCCGAGGCCAGCACCGCCATCAGGAACACCAGCGCCAGATTGCGAACATCGAGAACCTGATCAAGGATGACGCAGAAACCGAGGGCGACGGCGACGTAGAGCGTTGCCAGCAAATAGCCGCGCAACTGAAACGGGGAAGGCGGGGGCGCCGCTCTGACGCCGCGGCTCGCCGCCGAACCCTCCGTGTCATTGCCGGAAATGACGTGAACGCTGATGTCGCCGGCCTTGCGGATCAATTCGTAAGAAACCGATCGTTTAGACCAATCCCGCCATGTGCCGATCTTCGGCGAGCCGATGACAATGTGAGTGACATTGTTGCTCGCCGAATGGCGCAGCAGCTCTTCGGCGACCTCACGGCCAGGAATGGTGATGGCCTCGCCGCCGAGTTGCTCGGCAAGTCGGAGCGTTGCCGCAATCGTATCGCGCTGCGTCTCGGTCAGGTTGATGGACCGGTTGGTCTCGACATAGACTGCCGCCCAAGGCGCGCGAAGGCGCGAGGCCATGCGGGCGGCGTAGCGCACCAGCAAGGCCGAGCGCGGATGGTGATCGATGGAAACCAGCACACGCTCGCCTGCCGCCCAGGGGCCGGGGATCGCATGTGCCTGCATGTGGGTCAAAAGCTGGTCATCGACCCGCTGCGCAGTGCGCCTCAAAGCCAGCTCTCGCAGCGCCGTCAGATTGCCGGGGGTAAAATAGTTGGTCAGCGCGCGCTCGGCTGTTTTTGACACATAGACCTTGCCGTCATGTAGGCGCTTGATCAAGTCATCGGGCGTCAGATCGATGATCTCGACATCGTCGGCCATATCGATGATCGAATCCGGTACGGTTTCGCGCACACGCACGCGGGTGATCTGCGAGACGACGTCATTCAGGCTTTCGACGTGCTGGATATTCAACGTCGTATAGACGTCGATGCCGCGATCAAGCAGTTCCATGACATCCAGGTAGCGCTTCGGATGGCGGCTGCCCTGCGCATTGGTGTGGGCAAGCTCATCGACCAATACCAGGCCGGGACGGCGCTTCAGGATGGCATCGAGGTCCATCTCGTCCAGCGCGCGACCCTTATAGTCGACATGGACGCGGGGAATGATCTCGAAGCCTTCAAGCAAGGCCTCCGTCTCCCGCCGGCCATGGGTCTCGACCACACCGACGACGACATCGACGCCGTCGGCCATTTTGGCTTTGCCGGAGATCAGCATTTCATAGGTCTTGCCGACGCCGGGCGCCGCGCCCAGAAAGATCTTCAAGCGGCCACGCGTTTCCTGCCGCGCCTTTTCCAGAAGCGCGTCGGGCGAGGGCCTGCTCAGCGTGTCGCGGCTATCGTCTGGCATCGATTGATCTTTCGTGACGGATGGAGGTTGAGGCGGTCACGGCCGCCTCAAGCCATTGGTCTTACTGAGTCATAGAAGCATCCAACGCCTGGTTCAATGCCAGGACGTTGACGACAGTTTCGCCGAGTACGCCGAGTTCACGCGGCTCGACGGCGGCATCGACGATCGAGCGAACCTTAGTCTCATCCATGCCGCGCGCCTTGGCGACACGCGGGATCTGGAAATAGGCGTCAGCAGGCGAAATATCCGGATCGAGACCACTGCCCGAGGTGGTGACCAGGTCGATCGGAACCGGCGTATTCGGATTCTGCGCCTGCAGCGTTGCGACGTCACCCTTGATGCGGGTGATCATGCTCGAGCTGGTCGGGCCGAGATTGGAACCCATGGAATTGACTGCATTATAGGGTGCGGCAACTGTCTTGGTTGCGTCATTTGGATCTGCGCCGGTTGTGGCCGACGGGCGACCATGGAAATAGCGGTCAGAAGTGAAATTCTGGCCGATGAGCGTCGAACCGATCACCTTGCCGTCTTTCTCCACCAGGCTGCCATTGGCCTGATAAGGGAAGAGCGCTTGGGCAGCGCCGGTCATGGCGATTGGGTAGAGGAGGCCGGTGACTGCTGTCATGACGACGATCATCACGATGGCCGGTCTGATTTGTCTCAACATGATAAGAACTCCTTAGGCGAGGCCGATGGCGGTAATCGCCATGTCGATGGCCTTGATGCCGATAAAGGGCACGATGATGCCGCCGACGCCGTAGATCAAAAGGTTGCGGCTGAGCAGGGCGCCGGCGCCGATCGGACGATAGCGAACGCCCTTCAGCGACAATGGGATCAGGGCGATGATGATCAGCGCATTGAAGATGATGGCCGAAAGGATGGCGCTTTGCGGCGTGGCCAGCCCCATGACGTTTAGCATCTTCAGTTGCGGATAGAAGGCAATGAACATCGCCGGGATGATGGCGAAATATTTGGCGATGTCGTTGGCGATCGAGAAGGTGGTCAGTGCGCCGCGGGTCATCAGCAACTGCTTGCCGATCTCCACGATTTCGATGAGCTTCGTCGGGTCGCTGTCGAGGTCGACCATGTTGCCGGCCTCGCGGGCGGCCACCGTACCGGTGTTCATGGCGACACCGACGTCTGCCTGGGCAAGCGCGGGGGCGTCGTTCGTACCGTCGCCGCACATGGCGACCAGTTTGCCCTGCGCCTGTTCCTCGCGCATCAGCGCCAGCTTCATTTCCGGCGTTGCTTGCGCAAGAAAGTCATCCACGCCGGCTTCCGCGGCAATGGCGGCTGCCGTCAGCGGATTGTCGCCGGTGATCATTACGGTGCGGATGCCCATGCGGCGCAGCTCGGCGAAGCGCTCGCGGATGCCGCCCTTGACGATATCCTTGAGCTGGATGACGCCGAGCAAATGACCGTCACGGGCCACCGCAAGCGGCGTGCCACCGGCCTTGGCGATTTCGTCCGCGATTGTCTGCATGTCGCGGATCGTCTCACTATTGGTGCGCGACAACACGGTCGCCCCGCTGTTCGAGGCCGTGGCGGCACTGCCGCTGACATAGGCCAGAACCGCGTCCACCGCGCCCTTGCGGATCGACGAGCCTTCGACATCGACGCCGCTCATGCGCGTCTGGGCGGTGAAAGGCACGAAGGTGGCCTTCAGGCTGGTCATATCGCGGCCGCGGATTGAATATTTTTCTTTGGCAAGCACGACGATCGAGCGTCCTTCCGGGGTTTCGTCGGCGAGCGAAGCGAGCTGTGCCGCATCGGCCAGATCCTGTTCCGTCACACCTTTGACCGGACGGAAGGAGGTGGCCTGACGGTTGCCGAGGGTGATCGTGCCGGTCTTGTCGAGCAGCAACGTATCGACGTCGCCGGCAGCTTCGACGGCGCGGCCGGACATGGCGAGCACATTGAAGCGCACCAGACGGTCCATGCCGGCGATGCCGATCGCCGAGAGCAGTGCGCCGATCGTGGTTGGGATCAGCGTCACGAACAAAGCGACGAGAATGACGGTGGAGATCGAGCCGCCGGCATAGGCCGCAAAGCTCGGGATCGTCACAGTAGCCAGGACAAAGATCAACGTCATGCCGGCAAGCAGGATATTGAGGGCGATCTCGTTCGGCGTCTTCTGGCGCTCTGCGCCTTCGACAAGCGCAATCATACGGTCGATGAAGGTCGAGCCGGCTGCCGCTGTGATGCGGACACGGATCTCATCCGACAGCACTTGCGTGCCGCCGGTGACGGCCGAGCGGTCGCCGCCGGATTCGCGGATGACGGGAGCAGATTCACCGGTGATGGCCGCTTCGTTGACCGAGGCGACACCTTCGATCACTTCACCATCGGAGGGGATGATGTCGCCGGCTTCGACGAGCACGACATCGCCGACCTTCAGGTTCGTGCCGGGCACCATCTTGTAGTCGGTACGGCTGTTACCGATCAGAAGCTTCGCCTGAGTTTCGGTGCGCGACTTGCGCAGCGATTCAGCCTGCGCCTTGCCGCGGCCCTCGGCGACAGCTTCGGCGAAATTGGCAAATAGCACGGTGAACCAGAGCCAGATGTTGATCTGGAGGGAGAAACCGAGATTGCCGCCGCCGGTCAATAGATCGCGCAGGAAGAGGACGGTGGTCAACATCGAGACGACGGCGACCACGAACATGACGGGGTTTTTGGCAAGGGTCCGCGGGTTAAGCTTCTTGAAAGCGCCGCCCACGGCCGGAACGAGGATGCGAGAATCCATAATACTCGCGGATTTTGACTGGCTCATAAGAGACTCCAGCGTGAAGAGGGAGACGGCGGATCGGGATTGCCCGATCAGCCCAGTAAAATTCTGAAGACGACAAGACCGACGAACAGTACGACCATCGCAGCCAGGATAACGTCGGAAGCGCATGCCATCCGGGCCGGGCCACGCCCCCTGTCATAGGGACGCGGGTCGATGAATTTTCGAAGCCGGATGAATATGGGCTGCGACATCACAGTCATTCCTTAGAATGCCTGGCCGGCGATCATCGACAGATGTTCGACGATGGGGCCGAGGGCGAGCGCCGGAAAGAACGTCAACCCACCGACGATCAGGATCGTGCCGACCAGCAGGCCGACGAACAGCCCACCATCCGTCGGGAAGGTACCGACCGAGGCTGGAACGGTCTTTTTGGAGATCAGCGAGCCGGCGATCGCGAGCGCTGGAACGATGACCAGGAACCGGCCAATCAGCATGACGATGCCCAGGGTGATGTTGTACCAGGGCGTGTTGCCGGAGAGGCCGCCGAAGGCCGAACCGTTGTTCGCCGCCGCCGAGCTATAAGCATAGAGGATTTCCGAGAAGCCATGCGGACCGGGGTTGCCGATGGACGCAACGGCAGCCGGCAGCACGGAGGCGATCGCGGTAAAGATCAACATGCCAAAGGGCAGGCAAAGTACGGCGAGCATCGCCATCTTGACTTCCTTGGCCTCGATCTTCTTGCCGAGATATTCCGGCGTGCGCCCGACCATCAGACCGGCGACGAAGATCGCGATGATGACGAACATCAGGATACCGTAGAAACCAGCACCCACACCGCCAACGATGACTTCACCGAGCTGTAGGTTGATCAACGGGATCATGCCGCCGATTGCTGTGAAACTGCCATGCATGGCGTTGACCGCGCCGCAGGACGCCGCCGTGGTGATGACCGCGAAGAGCGACGACAGCGTGATGCCGAACCGGACTTCCTTGCCTTCCATATTGCCGCCTTGGACTCCGAGCGCGTGGACCAGCGGGTTGCCGGCAGCTTCGGCCCAATAGGTGATAATGACACCGGCGATGAAGAGCACGCCCATCGCGGCGAGGATTGCCCAGCCTTGACGCTGATTGCCGACCATGCGTCCAAAGACGTTGGTGAGCGCCGCGCCGATCGCGAAGATCGCCAGCATCTGGATGAGGTTGGAGATCGCATTCGGATTTTCGAACGGGTGGGCGGAGTTGGCGTTGAAAAAGCCGCCGCCATTGGTGCCCAGCATCTTGATGGCGAGCTGAGATGCGACCGGCCCGACGGCGATCGTCTGCTGCGCACCTTCAAGCGTCGTGGCACTGACATAGGGCCCGAGTGTCTGCGGCACGCCGAGATAGACGAAGACCAACGTCATGACGATGCAAGCTGGGAGCAGGACATAGAGCGTCGCGCGGATCATATCGACCCAGAAGTTGCCGATCGACTTGCCTGAGGCACGCGAAAATGCGCGGATCAGCGCTATGGCGATGGCAATGCCGGTTGCCGCGGATAAGAAGTTCTGCACTGTCAAGCCGGCCATCTGCACGAGGTAGGACATCGTGCCTTCGCCGCCGTAGTTCTGCCAATTGGTATTGGTGACGAAGCTGGTTGCCGTATTGAAGGACAACTCCGGCCCGACCGCAGCCATGTCGGCCGGATTGTAAGGCAAGCTGCCTTGGAATCGCTGCAGCAGATAGAGCACGATGAAGCCGGCGAGGTTGAATAGCAGCATGGCGATCGAGTAGGTCGTCCAGTGCTGCTCCTCACGCTCGCTCGTTCCCGCGACGCGATAAAGCCCCCGTTCCAAAGGACCGAGAACGTACGAGAGAATTGTGCGCTCGCCAGTGAAGACACGCGTCATATAACCGCCGAGCGGTTTGACGAGCAGAAGGAGGATTCCGATATAGATCAGAATCTGAAGCCATCCATTGAAGGTCATGGTGGTAACTTTCCCTACCCGGCGCTATGGAACTAAAAGCGCTCAGGGCGAATGAGAGCGTAAATCAGGTAAGCGGTGAGAAAGAGTGTCACGCCGCCACCGAGAATGTAATCCAGGAGCATTGGTGTCTCTCCGACTAAAGGCTGTCGCAGGCTTTGGTGTAAGCGATGCAAAGGATGAAAAATAAAACACCGATCCCGATAAGAAGAAGGTCCATCATCGATCGTGAATCCTTGATTTGTTCTTGTTGAACGCCGAAATAGACCGAAGGCACCTTCGAAGAAGGCGCCTTTCGTTTCTTCCTGGCGAAGAGATTATCTTCCGACATCTCTTGCATTATTATGCGGCCGAACGGCATTAAGGTTCGAGACGATGGGACAGGGAAAGATATAAAAATCTTATAAATGCCGGCCGGTGCGGCTGGAGCGAAATCCTAGTAGGACGCAGGGCTGAGGCCGCCGGCGAACCGCACCGCCATCTTGGCTTTTCGAGCGATTTCTCTAATAAAATCAACAAAAAAACATGTCTGGCAGGCAAAAGTGCGCGAATGACATAATAAAGCGAAATCGGACCGGCATCTGTATACCAATGGGGTAGGAGGCGACGAGCGTGCCATCTTCCATATAGGGAAGGGCATCCGGGACGGCAAAGCAGGACAACTCCATGGCCGGCTATCGGGTGGAATCGTCGGCGATCTTGTGCCCGGCGCTCGTGTCGTCAAAGCCTTCAACCTCTCGTCGCTATCGGCGCAGATTGGTCCAGTTTCCCGGCGGGTCGCTGCTAGGCTTCAATCTGGTGACATTCGGCTGATCGACCTCAAAGCATGAAAGAGGGCCCGTCGTATCGATCGTCAATGACTTCCGACGGTTTGGCGACGACGGGCGCCACAGCATTCTTTGAACTTCTTGCCCGATCCGCAGGGACATGGATCGCCGCTGCGACGTTGCAATCGACCGACCACTGGCAGCAGAACTGCCGAAGGCAACAGCTTTGCCGAAATGATGACCAGCTTGGCCGAGATGCCTGGCACGACGAGACGGCGTCCGGACTTGAAGCCGCGCCACGCGCGTTCGGCCACATAGGCCGAATTCAGCTTGGGCAGTATCTTGAACAGCGTCGCCCGGCCAGCGCCGGATCTTTCGAGGAAATCCGTGGACACCGGCCCTGGAGCGACACAGGTGATGGTCACGCCGGTGGCGCGCAGCTCCTGATGAAGCGCCTCCGAAAAGGAACGCACGAAGCTTTTGCTCGCATAATACAACGCCATATTCGGCCCGGGAAGGAAGCCGGCTATGGAGCCGAGATTGATCACGCCGCCGCGCCGCCGCGCCGCCATTTGAGGCAAAAAGCGAAGGGTCAGATCGGTGAGGGCGCGTATATTGAGATCAACGATCCCAAGCTGATCCTCGACAGAAAGGTTCATCGCTGCGCCACGCAGCCCATATCCAGCACTATTGACAAGCACATCGCAGACCAAGCCGTTTGCGGACAAGAAATCACGCAGACGCGTCGATGCGTCGGATGCAACAATATCGAGCTCCAGTGTATAAGCCTCGCCACCGGCATCCCGCACGTCGGCCGCGGCAGCCGCCAGACCTTCCGATGACCGCGCCACAAGTACGACTACAGCTTTTTCGCGGGCAACGACTTTGGCTATTGCCCTCCCAATGCCACGCGAGGCACCGACGACCACCACTGCAAAGCGAGCCTCTTCCTGAAGGCTCATGTCGCGGTTCCCAGGGAGTTCGTATTGGGCACAACGTCACTTTGAGCGAGGCTTTTCACTTCGGCGGCAACGTCCTCGTTCAATATCTTTTCGAATCGCTCCAAGGCTCGCGCCACATTGGCCCCGTCCATCACTCTGTGGTCGTAGTGGATGCGGACGGTTACCGTGCCATTCTTGCTGATTGGGCCGTAGTTCAGCAGCGTCGTCAACGGCGTAAGCGGATTGAGGGACTCTGCTCCAAGGCCTGAATAGACCGACAGCTGAAAAGTGCCAAAAAAGCGCGGCCGTTGTCTGCCGATGTTCAACCCAAGCCACATCATCAGCCATCTAAGGGGCGCCGGCAGACGTGCAAACTTCAGCATTCGCCGGAATTCCTTTATCTCGAGGACCGGACGAGACCGAGCGGCCGAAGTCAGCGCCTCGAGTTCGATGATAGATCTCTTCTCGGGGCGCTTTATGAGGCTGAGCAACACGACCCGTTCACCGTCATGTTCGCGCTCATGGGCAATTGAGGCCACGCTTTCCGGGTATTCATAGAGCTGCGCTTTGGGCAACTTGATATAGGCGCGCCGCAGTTCTGGAATTTCGCTCGCGAGAAGCGCGTATCCCTTCAGGAAAAGCACGGTCCAGGACGGCCGCATCGGCTGCGTCTGCATCGTTCTGGCCGCCAGCAACGGACCAAGATTCATCTCCCGCTGCACCGCAACCCTCGGCACGCCAATCGAGAACCTCATCAAATCTCCGACAAGACGTCGCGATGCTGATAACTTGATAGTTCGCCCTCGCATGGTGCCACCTCTAATAGAGATAAGGGATAATTCGCTTCGTGCGATCCATATAGGCGCGGTACTCGGGGCCGAAATATTCCAACATCATACGCTCTTCTTTGTCTACCCGCAGGAAATAAAGGATTGCAAAGCCCAACAAACCCGCCAGCCCCACCACCCAGTTCGACAATAAAAAGGCTTGTCCAAGCCCCATCAGCAGGAACGAGGTGTACATCGGGTGACGGATGAGGGCGTATGGGCCACTTGAAACCAGCTGGTGCTTTTCGCGAATCTCCAGCGTTATCGACCAGTTCTTCCCGAGCTCCTTATGAGTCCTGCGGAAAATCCACATTGCTGCGATGTATAAGATCGTCCCGACGGCGACGGCCCATGCATGGGCGGGATAATCGGCCATCCGCGGGATGCCCGTGGCGACGTAAAATCCGGGCACAACCGCAAGGCCCAGAAGGGCCGCGGCAAGTCCGATGGTCTCGATCTTTGAACGCTGATCTTGGATGACCCGCAAGCGCTTGGCGCGACGTGCGAACGGATATCGAATGACGTACCAGGCGACGACGCCGAGCACCCAGATGATTTGGCCGGCCCCAGCTGCCGATACGGTCAAGTTGCTCACCAAGCCTTTCTGCTATTGGCGATCGTCGACGCACCCCAGCGATAAGACGACGCTCGCTCCCCAATTTCATCGACAATTTAGCGGAAGAATCAAATAGTACCAGAGCGGTTCGCCGAATCTCTGAGATAATGCATCAAGCCGTATTCAACTGTCGGAGTTCAGTAATGAACTGCTGCGGCCTGAGCCAGATACCGGGGACCTTATATCCCATGTGTGCTGCGATGTTCCCCACCCAGGCATTGCAATTGTCGACCGTTGCTTGCCACAGATGGGAAGTGGCTTGCTGCTTGCGTATGAAGGCAACAACGTCCGCATAGTCGGAATCGCTAAGCATGACCCGCCAGCTGGCCGATCTGTACTGTTCCTCCAAGTCACCATCAGTCGCTCCGGTCGTGGCCGGCACCGGCACGAAATGGCCCAAGATGTAAGGCCCGGGATCCGGCGAGGCCGGCGCAAGGCCCGCGACTTGAGGATCAATCACCCGTCCATTCTCGTCGATACGTCCAAAAACCACGTAGGTGTGGCCGTAGGTCAGCGCATAGCGCGAACGAAACTCGATAAAGTGACCGGCTTTATTTTGAGCGGAGGTTGTTGCCGGGCCATGGCGGTAGGAAGTGAACCGGGGCTGGGGACTTTTGTCTTCGGTCTGACACGATGCTGTCGCCAGCGCCAACAGGATTGCAAGCGAAAGGCCACCCATTCCACGCATCATCGGCATGCTCCATTAACCAGCCAGAACAAGCACCGGGCTCGAGGTAAGCGATCGACTCTTCGCCATTGTGATTGTAGGCAGGATCATTTGGCGGGGTTATGAGAGGGGAGGTCTTATCCGACCCCCCCTCGCATAAAATGCTAAGCTTTACTTGTAGACTGCTGCTGCGGGCGGCGGTGCCTTACCCTTTCCTTTGCCAATCGATGCGCAAGCGCTGAGATTGGCAACTGCCAAGCAAGAGATGAGTACGATTAGAATTTTGCTCATCAAAGAAGTCCTCTCTCCTTAGGATTGCATTACTTATCGCAGGCAACGAATCAAATAGTAGTCGCAACTAACATATTAGCCTAGTGCAGAAAAAACACACTTTGACGGATTATCTACGCATTTTCGAACGTGCATAAGTTGCCCATGTTCAAACAGTCGGGTTCGATAAGCGAACACTCGATCAGATGACCACGACCCGCGTCCCAATCGGGGCGCGGCTATAGAGATCCACAATATTTGAGTTTGTCATGCGGATGCATCCGTTCGACACTGCATGCCCTATAGACCAGGGGGCGTTGGTGCCATGCAACCGGAACATGGTATCATGTCCGTTCTGGTAGAGGTAAAGAGCGGCCGCACCCAGGGGATTGAGCGGTCCACCCGGCACCCCGTCCGCGTACTGCATTAGACGAGGCTTACGCTGCATCATGTCATCGGTGGGCTTCCACGATGGCCATTCCGCCTTGCGTCCGACGGTGGCTTCCCCTTTGAAGCTCAGCCCCTCTTCGCCAACGGCGACGCCATAGCGGGTTGCCCGGCCACCTTGCTCGACGAAGTAGAGATAGCGCTCTGAGGTATTGACGATGATTGTTCCGGGAGGCTCGCCTCCATTATAGGCCACCTCTTGCCGCCGAAGGCTAGAATCGGCATCCGGATCCCTCCCAAAGACGTTATAGCCAAGCGGTGGCCCATCCTCCGAGCCCGAAACGCATCCAGAAATCATTAAACTCAGACTACCGAGCACCAGCCCCCGGCGCGTAACGCGGCTTTTGTCCATTTCCACCTGCCTAGTAATAGCTCAGCCCTGCGCTCGTCTTTAACATCGGCGCGCCTCCAAATCTATCACACATTAGCTGATTCTGATCGAGAGCTGATTCTGATTGAGTTTGAGAAATCCCAGACCGAAAACTGTATTAGCTATTATGTTAAGTGGGTGGCATGGGGCTTATAGTGAGCTGCGCCGTGCAGTCTAAGGGGGAGGCCAGCAAGTTGATGCTGCTGCGCGCAGCAGCAAATGTGCAGTTGTGTATCGCCGATGAAACTACTTGCATCAGGCATCGGCCTCTGCTCGATTAGCACGAACTGAAAAAAGGGGGATATTATGAAGCTTGGCCTCGAGGGAAAAGTCGCGGTTGTGACGGGGGCGGGCTCGGGGATCGGAGCCGCTATTTCCCTTCAGCTCGCAAGCGAGGGAGCTACTGTTGTCATTGCCGATGTGGACGCCGAGGGAGCGCGTCGCGTTGCCGGTGAGATCTGCGCGCAGGGGGGCAGGGCTTGCGCCTTTGTAGTCGATGTTTCCGATGCCGAAGCGGTAAAGAGCTTGGTCGATTTCGCCGTCCAAACCTATGGTGGTCTGCATTTGGCGGTGAACAATGCGGGGCTGGACGGTGTGCGAAAGGCAACCGCAGACTACCCGCTCGACCAGTGGCGCAAGGTCATGAGCGTCAATCTGGACGGCGCCTACTACTGTATGAAACACGAGATCGCCGCCATGCTGCAGGGCGGCGGCGGCGCCATCGTCAACATATCTTCCATTCTCGGCTCGGTTGGATTGCCCTTTGCATCGGCCTACACTGCAGCCAAGCATGGCGTTATCGGACTGACGAAGGCTGCCGCAATCGAATATGCGAGAATGGGTATCCGTATCAATGCCGTCGGTCCGGGTTGGATTCAAACACCGCTTTTGTCGGAACATTTGGAAGCAACAAGTAGCCGGCGAATGGAAGCACTTCAGCCCATGGGCAGACGCGGAAATCCTGAGGAAGTGGCAGCTCTCGTATGTTTCCTTCTGTCCGAACAGGCAAGCTTCATCACTGGAAGCTGCCATTTGGTAGACGGCGCGTACACTGCCCATTGAACAACGTGTCGGTTCCACATACCGAGCAGCTGCCGGACGGTGCGCAAGCGCGCCTTCCACCTTCTATCCTACACTGAATGCATTAAGGCCCGGCGGTTCTATCCCGTATGGCGGAGATAGCGAATCGGCCGCCCGAGGGAATTTGCTTCGGCAGCGGCAAGAATTCCCTGCGTATCGATCCCGTAGTGCCGGTAGAGATCGGCGATGGTCCCGGTTTGACCGAAGTGCTCAACGCCAAGAGCCCTCGTCCGATGCCCATAAACGCCGCCCAGCCAGGCAAGCGTTGCCGGATGACCATCGAGAACGGTGACGATCGTGCATTGTCGCGGCAGATCGGCCAACAATCTCTCGATGTGGCTCATCGCTCCCAGCCTTCCCCTTTCTCGCGCCTGCTGCGCGGCCGTCCAGCCGGCATTCAACCGATCCGCGGAGGTGACCGCAAGCAGGCCGATGTCGCGTCTGTCCTCGGCCAGAAGCCCCGTTGCGGCAATCGCCTCGGGCGCGACGGCGCCCGTATATGCGATGACGAGCTCAGCGTTTGGTCCGGGTTTGCGCCACCAATAACCGCCGTCAATGATGCGTTTTGCCGCCGCCGCATCGAATGTTCTGTTGGGCTGCTCGATTTGCCGCGTCGACAGCCTGAGATAGACCGCCCCACCCTTGGCGTCGCGCAGCCAGGTGCCGTCGTCGGCCTCATCCGGCCCCGAGCGCTGAATATATTCGAAGGCAAAACGCATGATGATCGCCATCTCGTCCAGATGGGCGGGTTCGAAGCTCGCCAATCCGTCCTGGGCCATGCCAATCAGCGGTGTAGCGATCGATTGATGGGCTCCACCCTCTGGCGCCAGCGTAACGCCCGACGGGGTGGCCGCTAGAATGAAGCGTGCATCCTGGTAGCAGGCGTAGTTCAAGGCATCCAGTCCGCGCTCGATGAAAGGATCATAGAGGGTGCCGACAGGCAAAAGCCGCTCTGCGTTGATGGAGTGCGAAAGCCCCAGCGCCGAGAGCATCGTGAAGAGGTTCATCTCCGCAATGCCCAATTCGAAATGCTGCCCCCGGGGCGAGTGTTCCCAGGTATAGGTCGACGGGATGCGTTCCTTGCGGAATAGGTCCCCCATCTTTTCACGGGCAAAGAGCCCGCGGCGATTGACCCAGGCGCCGAGATTTGTCGACACGGTGACATCTGGCGACGTCGTGACGACACGATCGGCGAAATCTCCCTCAGACTTTGCGATTTCGTGCATGATCTGACCGAAGCCCTGCTGTGTCGACGCAATGGCCGGTATTGCGATTTTCAGTTCGCTTGGCACCTCGATCAGTGGGGCGTGATGCTGTCTGTCGCGGCGGCGGAAGAAGGGAGCGCGTTTAACAAAGGACCGCAGCGCGTCCTCGTCTTCGACGCCGGCGAATCGTTCCCATTCTGCTCCTTGATCGATATTCATTTCGGCCCTGAGGGACTCGATCTGCGCGGGCGTCATGATGCCGGCATGGTTGTCCTTGTGGCCGGCCAGCGGCAGACCAAATCCCTTGATCGTGTAGGCGAGGAAGCAGACGGGGCGGCGGTGTGTCTTGGCGGCGTCGAAGGCCTCGATGAGCGCCGGCAGATCATGACCGCCCAGATTGGTCATCAGGCGCGCGAGGTCCTTATCTGATCGCCTCTCTATCAGGGCCGTGACGTCTTTCTGGTCGCCTATATCATCGAGCAGGCGCTTGCGCCACGCAGCGCCTCCCTGGAAGGAGAGGGCGGAATAGAGCTGGTTGGGACAATTGTCGATCCACGCGCGCAGTTTCTCGCCGCCCGGTTCGCTGAAAGCGTGTTTCATCAGGTGGCCGTGCTTGAGGATGACGACATCCCAACCGAAATTCCGGAAGATGGTTTCGAATTTCTGCCAGAGCCCTTCGCGGATCACGGCATCGAGGCTTTGGCGGTTGTAGTCGACAATCCACCAGGTATTCTTCAACCCATGCTTCCAGCCTTCCAGCAGGGCTTCGAAGATGTTGCCCTCATCCATCTCGGCATCGCCGACGAGGGCAACCATGCGGCCGGGCTTTCCACCCCAACCTTTCGCCTGGACATAATCCTGCACCAGCGAGGAAAACAGCGTCTGCGCCACGCCGAGACCGACGGATCCCGTCGAGAAATCCACGTCGTCGATATCCTTGGTTCGCGATGGATAGGATTGGGCTCCCTTGTAGCTGCGGAACGCCTCCAGTTTTTCCCGTGTCTGGTTGCCGACGATATATTGGATCGCATGGAAGTTGGGGCTGGCATGCGGCTTGACCGCGACCCTGTCCTCGGGCTCGAGAATATCGAAATAGAGCGCCGACATGATTGTCGAGAGCGAGGCTGAGGATGCCTGGTGACCGCCGACCTTCAGCCCATCATCGTTCGGCCGCAGGTGGTTAGCATGGTGGATCATCCAGCTCGAGAGCCACAAAATCCGTTTTTCCAGTGCTTCCAGGTTGGCGATGCGATTGTTCATGGTTTTCCTCCCAGTTAGGAGAAATCATAACTTGTCTAATCTATCGGTGTAGCTAAATTTGTGCTTACCATCGCGTGTCTGTAACTAAAGCAGCTAATTTTTATCCTTGCGGTGGCGAAAGGCGCTAAATTGAAGCTGGACCATCTCGATCGGAAGATAATTGCGGCGTTGCAGCTCGACGGACGTATGACGACTCAGCAACTTGGCGACCGCATCGGGTTGTCTGCGTCACCCTGCGCGCGGCGCGTCCGGCTTTTGGAAAAGGCCGGTATCATCAAGGGATACGCGGCCATCATCGACGAGGCCCTTTTCGGGCTGCCGGTCAGCGCCTTCGCGTCAATTAAGCTCTCGCGTCAGCATGAGGACGACCTCGATCGTTTTGCAAAGGCGGTCTCGCGTTGGCCGGAGGTGGTCGATTGCTACTTGATGACCGGCCAGCGCGACTATTTGCTGCGCATTGTGGTCAGCGACCTTGCCGAATACGAACGGTTTCTCAAGGAGAAATTGACACGGCTGGACGGCGTCGCATCGATCGAAACCAGCTTTGCGCTGACCCAGGTCAAGCGTACGACCTTCCTTCCGGAAACATAGCCCGGGCCATCGACGGGCAGCGCGTCTAATTCGGTTGCCGTCGAGAATAAGCCTTCGTCACGGCAAATTTCCGCCTGACAGACTTAATGCATCACTTGGAAATCAAAGGAATTCCATTTGATTCTAATTCGGAATCAGGAGGTCAGCAACTTGATCAGTCGGTCCTCGAATATGTCGAGGTCGCTTCCCAAGTCCCGTGTCGGCCCGGTAAACACCAGCTTTCCAGCGGCGACTATACTGATCTCGCTGCACAGCGTCCGGATCTCCTGCGCGTCGTGGCTGCTCAAAAATGTCGTGACCTTTTCCTGCGCGGCAAGGTCCTTCAACAGTCTCCATGTTTCCCGCTTTGCAGGGAGATCGAGGCCACGCGTCGGTTCGTCGAGAAACAACACCTTTGGGCGGCCGAGCAGAGCCCGCGCGATCTCGACGCGGCGCTTCATGCCTGTGCTGTAGGTTCCGATCAGCTTGCCGCGAAACTGATCTGCCAGCCCCACGCTGGTCAGGCAACGTTCAACTGTCTCGCTGACTGCTTTGATCCCCCGTATCCGGGCAAAGTAGGCGAGGTACTCGCGCGCAGTCCAGTCTGACTGGCTCTCGCTCGTTTCGTCACTGACGAGGCCGATCAGTTGGCGCACAGCCAGCGGCTCCGAAGCGACGTCATGGCCCCATAGCTTCGCGCTCCCCGAAGTTGGTGGCAAAAGAGTGGTCAGCATCCTGATGGTGGTGGTCTTGCCGGCGCCGTTGAGACCAAGGAAGCCGTAGAGCTCGCCTTTCGCCACCTTGAAGCTCACTCCGTCGACTGCAACCAGGGGACCGAAGCTGCGGCTGAGGGCGTGTGTCTCAATGGCGAAGTCGGTCATCGCGTCCGCCTCCATCGATTGAACATTGCGCCTATGCAGATGATGGGGACTACGGCGCCCACGAGCGCCATTTCTACCAGCGCATTCGGAACATGGGCTTCAACAGCGGCGCGCGCCTTCAGCGTATTCGGTTGTGAGCCGCCCTCGACAGCATAGGTCGCGTCGACGTCGATGGGGTAACGAATGCCGCCTATGTCCCATGGCGCGGTGGGAACGATGTCGACAGGAATCCGGGCGACCCACCCAATTTCAACGCGGCGTCCATCAGCGTCTGTCGGTCCGATGCCGACCGCATAGACGCGTGTCTCGAGGTTGCGCAGATGGTCGCGGGGTAACATTCGGACATCAAGTCCGCTTTGGCCGACGACGTGAACGTCCAGCTGGACAAGCCGTTGCTTCACGTCGACGGGAAGAAACAAAAGCAGGTCCTGGCGCGTTGCTTGGCCGGTCGGAAGCGAGGGCCACTTGTCGCGGTTGAGGAGGGTGTCGCAGCAGGAGGCTGGAAGTGGTTCGTAGGGCTCGACAAGCGCAAGTTGGCCGCCGCCGCGCAGAAAAAGACCGGGTATGGATGGGGCGCCATTTTGCGCGGGTGCAGCTTTGCCATAGTTGGTGTCGGCAAAGACAATAGGTACCAGGACGAGCGTGACAATACCGAGGACGATGATCCAGCGCTGTCGCGAATTGGCCTCCCAGGACTCGACCCCCTGCGCCCGCAGGAAGATCCATGCGGATAGGGCAAAGGATCCGACCACGACGATCGCGAGGCAAATCCAGGTGCTTGTGGCAGTGTCGGGAACTTCGCTGGTCGCAAGCGTAAAGCCCAGTGCGTTCTTCAAAAGCACCAGCGGACTCGCTAACGTAAAATGCCCCATCGCTGTGGCACCGAAACCCCGGGTAACGAGCAGTTCCTGCAGCGGCGGCAGCACGGCATAGACAAGCATGATGCCGACGCCTGTCGCCACAGGGGGAGCTACGCTTCGTCCGATGAACATGACCCCGATGAGTGTGCCGACCGCGATGCTGACCAAGAGGATGCCTGGCGTCCAAAGGAGATACATCTCAAGCAGGAAAGGCATGCCGACATTGGCGACGTAAACGGCCGCAAGAGGTGCAACGGCAACATAATAGGCCAGCGCGACCGTCAGTAGCACCAGGATCTTGGCAAGGAACCACTTGCCCCGGTCCACTGGAGCGGTGAAGACGCTCTCCACAAATCTGGTTGCCCGGGGACTTGCGATTGTTCCAGCCGAAAGAGGCAGGAAGCAGATGGGAGTTAGGAAATAGGCTATGACGCCGTAGCCGTCGAGCCAACTGTCTTGGGAGGCCACGGCGGAGAGCCCGCCAAGTCCGAGCAGGACGACTGCAACTCCCAGCCAGGCGAAACGGCCGCGCATCAGAGCGCGTAGTTCTTCGCTATAAAGCGTTAGCATGCGACTTTGACCTCCTTTCCTCCGGCAAGCGGGCCGCCGCCGGTGAATCCTCAGTCGGGGCACTCTCAACGGCACGACGGAAGCGAAGCCCGTGCGAGGCCAGGCCGCTGAAGGCCAGGTAGACCACCGGGGTGGTAAACAGGGTGAGGACTTGGGAAATGAGCAATCCGCCAACGATTGCAATTCCCAACGGCGTGCGGAGCTCCGATCCCGGCCCGGTGCCGAGCGCCAGGGGCAGCGCGCCGAACAGCGCTGCGAACGTCGTCATCATGATCGGGCGGAAGCGCAGCAGGCAGGCTTGGCGGATGGCAGCCTGCGGCTGCAGGTGCTGCTCTCGCTCGGCGTCAAGAGCGAAGTCGATCATCATGATGGCGTTCTTTTTCACGATGCCGATCAGCAGAATGATTCCGATCATTCCCATGATCGAAAGATCTTGGCCGCAGACAAGGAGCGCAAGCAAGGCACCCAATCCCGCTGAGGGCAGGGTCGAAATGATGGTCAGGGGATGCACCACGCTCTCGTAGAGAACGCCGAGAACGATGTAGACGGCAACCACGGCGGCCAACAGCAGCCACGGTTGGGTGCGCAGCGAATCCTGGAACGCACGCGCCGTTCCTTGGAACGTACTTGCCACAGTGATCGGCATGCCGACCTTCAACTCGGCGGCATGAACAGCGTCGACAGCCTGGCCGAGTGATGTCCCCGGCGTGAGGTTGAAGGACAGCGTTGTCGCAGGCAGCGAGCCCTGGTGGTTGATGGTCACTGGCATCACGCCATCATGTACGGAAGCAAGAACGCGCAGCGGCACCAGTGCTCCGGTTGTGGACGAGCGTACGAAGAGATGGTCGAGAGCGGCCGTCGTCAGTTGGAAGGAGGGGTCGAGTTCCTCGACCACGTGATACTGGCTTACCTGCGTAAACAAGGTCGCGACCTGACGTTGGCCGAAGGCGTCGTAGATCACGTCGTCGATCGCTTGCACGCTCACGCCGAGCCGCGATGCGGTTGGGCGGTCAATGACCAGCGTAGCGCTGGTTGCGGCTGCCTCCCGATCGGAGGTCACATCCTGAATTTGCGGAATGGACGACATCGCCTTCTGCATTGCGTCCGACCACTGCGCGAGTTCGGCGGTATCACCATCCTGAAGTGTGTATTGGTACTGGGTAGCGGAAGGACGGCCGCCCACCTGGATGTCCTGGCGGATTTGCATGCCAAGTGTCAGCCCCTCGACGGCTGCGGTTGCCTTCTTCAATCGGGCCATCACCTGGGCCGCGGTCGACTGGCGCTCGCCGAATGGCTTTAGATTGATTTGCACCTGACCAATGGCCGAAGAAGGGCTCGGGTTGATCCAATAGGCAACATTATCGACATTCGGATCGGCCATGATGATCTTGCCGAGTTCCTGCATCCGGTTCGACATGGCGTGGAACGAAATATCCGTCGCCGCCTGTGCTCGTCCCTGGATGAAACCGGTATCCTGCTGCGGCAGAAAGCCTTTGGGGACCACGGTGTATAGCCAGAGCGTCATGGCCAATGTCAGCAGGGTGATCAGAAGTGTGGTGAACCGGTGCCGCAGGACAACGTCGAGGCAGGCGCCGTAGCCGTGCGCCGCAGCGTCGAACGCTCGTTCAAACGCGCGGTAGAGTCGACCATGCGATCGTTCCTGCTCATGATGGATCAGCCATCCGCAAAGCATCGGTGTCACGGTCAGCGAAACGAGGCCGGACATCAGGACCGCAACGCTCACGGTGACCGCGAACTCTCGGAAAAGGCGGCCGACGATTCCTCCCATCAATAGGATCGGGATGAATACGGCGATGAGCGACACCGTCATCGATATGATGGTGAAACCCACCTCGCTCGCGCCATCGATCGCCGCCTGGATCTTGGTTTTGCCCATCTCGATGTGACGGATGATGTTCTCGATCATGACTATGGCGTCATCGACCACAAATCCGGCTGCGATGGTGAGGCCCATCAACGACAGATTATCGAGGCTGTCGCCGAGCAGATACATGACGCAGAACGTGCCCAACAGGGACAGCGGGATCGTGATGCTTGGAATGAGCGTAGCCCAGATATTTCTGAGGAATGCAAAAATCACCATGACGACGAGTGCGATCGTGATTAGCATCGTGATCTGGACGTCGTTGACCGACGCAGTGATCGTCTGGGTACGATCCCCGACGACTGACAGTTTCGCCGCCGCTGGTAGGCCGGCTTCAAGCGCCGGCAGCCTGTCCTTGATCCGCTGGATCGTCTCGATGACGTTGAAGCCCGGCTGCTTGTGGATGTCGATCATGACGGCATGCTTGGACTGCAACCAGGCAGCTTGATGGGTGTCGAGAGGGCCGGTCACAACCGTGCCGAGGTCCCGCAGCCGGATCGGGGCGCCGTCCTTGTAGGCGACAATCATGGATTCGTAGGATGGCACGTCGATGATCTGGTCGGTGGCATTGAGAACGACCGCCCGGTCGGTTCCACTCAATAAGCCTTTGGGCGCGTTGACAGTCTGAGCGGAAATCACGCTTCTGATGTCTTCCAGGCTGAGGCCGCGCGACGCAAGCCTGTCGGGGTCCAGGCGAACGCGCACCGACGGCCGCTGGGGACCATGGAAATCCACTAGCCCTACGCCGGTCATTTGAGAGAGCTGCTGAGCGATGACGTCTTCTGCGTAATGATCAAGATCGGTCAGAGGGAGTAGATCGGAGGAGAGGGCAAGCGTCAGGAGCGTTGCCTCGGCTGGGTTCGTTTTTTCGTAGGTTGGCGGGTTCGGGAGGTTTTTGGGCAGGTTGCCTGCGGCGGCGTTGATGGCCGCCTGAACATCCTGGGCCGCGCTGTTGATGTCGCGCGTCAGATCGAACTGGAGCGTGATATTGGTCTGGCCGGACGAACTCGACGAGGTCATCTGCGTGATGCCGGACACGTTTGCGAGCTGGTTTTCAAGCGGCGTGGCGACGGATGTCGCCATCGTGTCCGCGTTTGCCCCCGGCAAGCTGGTCTGGATCTGGATCGTCGGAAAGTCGACCTGCGGCAGGGGTGCTACCGGCAGGCTGAAATAGGCGACCGCGCCGAGCAGAACGACAGCGAGAGCGAGCAAGGCCGTACCGATCCGACGGCGGATAAAAACCTCTGAAAGGGTCATGTCGAGGGCCCCTGTGCTTTGCTCGAGTCGCCGGTCTCAGACCTTGGATTGATTAGGCTTCCCTTGGTCAATCGCGATTGGCCGTCGAGGACAATTTCCTGGCCGGATGACACGCCCGACAGCAGTGCAGTATAGCCGTCGACAGTGAGCCCAGTCTTGACTGCAACGGCCGACACCGTCTTGTCCGGTCGGACGACGAAGACATACGAACCGTCCTGACCATTCTGGACAGCGGCCGAGGGAACGACGGTCGCGCCATGATCAACGCCGATGAGAACGCGAGCGTCGACAAGTTCTCCTGGCCAGAGCACTCGTGCGTCGTTGGGAAAAACGGCCTTCAGCCGGACCATGCCGGTTGCGACGTCGATCTGGCTGTCGATGACCTCAAGCTTTCCATCTGCGAGGTGACGGCTGCCGTCGCGACTGTCGACGGCGACGTCAAGATTGCCTTGTGCCTGCCCCGCGACAAGCGCTGGCAAGTCGTCCTGCGGAAGGGAGAATCGCACGGCGATGGGGGACATCTGCGTAATGCTGACGAGACCGGTCGAATCACTTGCGTGGACGACGGCGCCCTCGTCGACCTGCCTCATTCCGACCCTGCCGGCGATCGGCGCCTTTACGGTCGTGAATTCGAGGTTGAGCTTGGCGGCATCGATCGCCGCCTGGTCGCCGGCCAAGGCCGCAGTGAAAACGGCGACCTGGGCCCTAGCCGTCTCCACCGCCTGGTTCGTTCCCGCGCCTGAGGAGCCTAGCTTCTCGGCGCGAGCCTCGTCCAATTGCGCATTGTTGAGGGATGCCTGGTCTTTCTGATAGGCAGCCTCGGACTGCGCAAGTTGGGCCTGGTAGGGACGTGGATCGATCTGCGCGAGGACATCTCCGGCTTGAACGTCCCTGCCTTCCTTGAAGCCTATCGTCTGCAACTGTCCGTCGGCACGAAACTTGACGTCGATGGCATTGAGCGAAATCACCGTGCCGAGGCCCGATCGCTCAATTCGGAGATCGCGAGTCGATGCCTTTGCCACGGTCACCGGAATGGCCGCGGGCTTCGACGAGGGCGCGGCGTCACTGTTATTCTTGGCTTGGGGGAAGGGCCATCCGTGATTGGGTTGCAAGAGGAACCAGCCGCCGCCGAAGATAGCGCCGAGCACAAGGGTTGTCGCGAGCGCCCGCAGCCAGCCATTGCTGCGAGATGGTCGCTGCTCGTCCATGTTTTTCACAAACTGTCTCCGCCATCATCCATTGCGGCGCAATTACACGATCGGGCTTCGGCCCGTTGCATTCCCTGCGACGGATTCGCATCATGGTCGCCCTTCGATGGAGCCCGCGTCTCACGAACGTGAAATTCTTTTCAGGATGGCAATTGCTTTGTCTGACTTTGTTCGTTCAGGGCGTGCGAGTGCCTGCCGAGGCAATCATGTAGCCCGCGCCCGGCACGGTCTGAATGAGTTGGGTATCGAAGCCGTTGTCAAGCTTACGTCGTAGGCGATGAATGTGCATTTCGATAATGTTGCCACGGGGTTCGAAGTCGTAATTCCAGCCCGCCTCGAGCAGCATGGACCGAGTGACGACCTGGCCCGCATGAAGCATCAATGTCTGAAGCAACAAGAACTCGCGGTGGTGAAGCTCGACCTGCCGTCCGGCGCGTGTGGCGCTTCGGCGCCGCAGGTCGAGCTCAAGGTCGCCCACGCGCAACATAGTAGTGTCGCCGTAGCGGCCAGCGCGGCGGCTTAGCGCTTCAAGCCGGGCAAGTACCTCTGAAAAGGCGTAGGGCTTGACGAGATAATCGTCGCAACCAGCGCGAAGGCCCTCGATCCTTTGGCTGGCGGTGGCGAGTGCACTAATCATGAGAATCGGGAGCTCAAGCTGATCGTTGCGAAGACGCCGCACGATATCAAGCCCGTCCATCCCTGGAAGCATCCTGTCCAGGATCATGGCATCGTAGATGCCTTCCAGTGCCATGGTCAGGCCGGTATCACCATCGGGTGCCCGGTCGACGATGTAGCCGCTCTCCGACAAACCCCGTGTCAAATAGGCGGCGGTCTTTTCATCGTCTTCTACGATCAGGATGCGCATGATTTTGCCGTCCGATGCGAGATTATGCGATTGAACGAACACCGGTCGTTACCGAAGCCAGCCCCGCAATCGGCTCACATACTTGGGCGCACATTGCGGAAAAGCCAAGATTAATTAGATTTCATGTTCGTGCGAAGCATAGGCTGATATTCAAGTGAGATAGTGGCTGCACGCTAGGCCGGTCGACCTCAGTCGACACGGCTGGCAATTGATGCCGGAGAAAAGCGATGTCACGAATTCTGGTGGTCGAAGACGACGAGCGAACCTCGGAGGAGATCGAGGCCGCACTTGCCGATGCCGGCCATCGAGTCGAGCGGGTGGCCACTGGGCGTGAAAGCATCCTTAAGGCTATTGCGGAGACGTTCGATGCCATCATTCTCGACCGCATGCTGCCGGGCGATGTCGACGGCCTCGGTGTCCTTGCAGCGCTGCGCGCGGCGGGCGTGCAGACACCAGTCCTCATCCTCAGTGCACTATCGGCGGTGGACGAGCGTGTCCGCGGCCTCAAGGCTGGCGGGGACGACTACCTGACCAAACCATTCGAGTTCCTGGAGTTGACGGCACGGCTGGACGTTCTCATGAAGCGGCGATCCGGTCCGATTGTCGCGACCGTCCTGCGCGTCGGTGATCTGGAAGTGGATCTCCTGAGGCACGTTGTACGTCGCGCTGGCGAAGTCATCGATCTGCTGCCACGCGAATACCGGCTTCTGGAATATCTCATGCAGCATGCAGGTCAGATCGTCACCAGAACGATGCTTTTCGAGGAAGTTTGGCACTATCGCTATGACGAACCGACCAATCTGATCGACGTGCATGTGAGCAAGCTGCGCCGTAAGATCGATCAAGCGGGTGCCGCTTCCATGATTCAAACCATCAGGGGCTCGGGCTATGTTCTTGCAGCGCCTAAATGACATCTGCCGAACGACCAGCTTTCGCCTGTCGATGTCGTTCCTGGCCTTGTTCGGGCTAGCGTCCCTTGTGCTCTTCGGCTTCATGTATCTTGAAACGAAGAACTTCATGCAGAACAAGGTCGACGAATGGGTCCAGAAAGAAGTGCAGGAACTTGCTCGACGCCCCATCGATGACATCGTCGTTCGGTTGAAAGACCGAACGGCGCGAGGGGTGGATAGCGAGCGCCCGATCGCATTGTTCGACGAAGCCGGGGCTCGCGTGGCTGGCAGCGACATTGCGCTCCCGTCAATGGCTCCTAACGGAGATGGTTTGTTCGATTTCAAAATTCCGGGATCTCCGGGACATACGCACTTCCGGGGCGTGGTCTACCGCCTCGCGTCGGGACATCGGCTGCTGATCGCCCAAGACATCGGTGAACTGCGCGAGTTCGACGAAGTGCTTTCCGGCGCGATGCTGCTCGCCGGGACTATCATAGCCGCCATAGGTTTGGCCGGGGCCGTTACAGTAGGGACCGGCGTCGTCGGCCAAATCGATGGCATCACGCGTGCTGCGCGCGACATCATGGCAGGCGACCTTTCAAAGCGGCTGCCGGCGCGGGGGAACTCGGGAGACGTCGCCCGGTTGGCGAACGTGGTCAACGAGATGCTTGCCGAGATCGAGCGGTTGATGCACGAGGTCAAGGGCGTCTGCGATAACATTGCTCACGATTTGCGGACACCGCTAACGCGTCTGCTGGCCGGACTTGAGCGTGTCCAACGACGTGCCTCCTCGGTAGACGATTATCGACATGGCGTCGACGAAGCCATCGGCGAGACGCAAGCTGCCCTTAGAACATTCAGCGCGCTCCTCAAGATTTCAGAGATCGAGGATGGCGTCCGCCGATCCGGATTCAGGCCGGTCGATCTTGTTGCCGTGACTGCCGACGCAGTCGATTTTTACGAGCCAGCGGCAGAAGAAAAATCAATAGATATCAGCTTTTCAGTCGAGGGCTCGCGGGATGCCACAATACCCGGCGAGCCGAGCCTGTTGTTCGAGGCGATCGGCAATCTCGTCGACAATGCGATAAAGTTTACGCCGGAGGGCGGACACGTTTCAGTCAGAATCCTAGAGGGCCCCGAGGGAGCGGGCGTTGCGGTTTCAGACACGGGACCGGGAATTCCAGAACGGGAGAGCGAGGCGATCCTCAGGCGCTTTTATCGAACGGAACGAAGTCGCCACGCGCCCGGCAACGGCCTCGGGCTTAGCCTCGTAGCTGCCGTTGCCCGTCTGCATGGAATGGTTCTGATCATTGATCAGCCGGCGATGGGGGCCTGCGTCTCCCTGCGCTATCCGATCACATCGGCCGCTTCCAAGTACTAGTGTCCCGTCACCGAGATTCTGACTCGTTGAGCACCGGTGTCGGATAAGACTTGGCCATTTTTTTGCACGCTTGATCGATTGAGAGCATCCATCGGATTTGGGCACCGCTATCGGTTCGACGACGCTCCCATGCCTGAACCTCACTTTCGAGCAGGTTGCGGTTGTCGATGCGGCGGTCAAGAAGGAGGCGGCAATCCCGTCCTGTCGCAACTCCTTTAGGTAAAGGCCGCCGAGATGGAGCTCCAATCGACCGCCTGTCGATTAAGGCGGTATGCTTTCAAGTATATCGTGATCTGAACAGCTTCGGCTTCGCCCGCAACGAGATCAACGAGGCGCTCGTCCGTCAGTTCTATCACTGCGGCTTCCTCAATGATGAACCGCGCCGGGTTTGCCGGAGGCCGTTTGGTTTAAGTTATGCGGCCATGGCTGGCGCGTCCAGCATGGCATAGTAACGTTCTTCGGCTTCGGCAGG
>NZ_JARFYN010000090.1 GCF_030272695.1 Martinezella calliandrae | reverse complement strand
CGCAACAGTGCAAAGCTCCTCAACACTGTCCTCACGATCAAATGGGCCGACCAACTCGGAATGCCCAGACTCACTTAACCTCAATCTCTCGAACCGCCCAGTGCGGACCCGCATGCCGGGTGGTGTGGCAGGGGCGCGATCAAATGCGATCGCCCCCTATGCCGATTACGTCGAAATGTGCTCCGCCGTTGGAATGCACCTCCGAACGGGCTGTGGATAAGTCCGCCTATCGGGCTATCGGCTCCCCTTCAAACGTGCCTATCTCTTTGTCATGGGGGCCTCACGAGAAAATGGTGGGCGGATGATGGGCAAGCCGTTGGCGGCTTGGTTTACGAAGCCGGCTGCGGCGGCGATCGTGCTGTTTGCGCGTGCCGTCACCGCCGTGAGAGCGATCTGGGCGGAGAGCGGCGTACCCTGCGAACAGTGCGTCTATTTCGCCAATCACTCCAGCAACGGCGATTTCATCCTCATCTGGGCGGTGCTTCCGCCGCGGCTGAGACAGCGAACACGTCCGGTCGCGGGCGCTGACTATTGGCTGAAATCGAGGTTGAAGAGCTTCATCGGCCGCGACGTATTCAATGCCGTGCTGATCGAACGGGTTCGCGAGGCACGGACGGAAGACCCGGTCGAACAGATGGTTGCCGCTCTCGATGCAGGCTCCTCGCTGATCCTGTTTCCCGAGGGCACGCGGAACCTGACGGAGGCGCCTTTGCAACCGTTCAAGAGCGGGCTGTTTCATCTGGCGAAGATGCGCCCCGATATCGATCTCGTTCCCGTCTGGATCAACAATCTCAACCGTGTCATGCCCAAGGGAGAGATCGTCCCCATTCCGCTCATCTGCACGGTGACGTTCGGCGATCCGCTGCATATCGGCAAAGACGAAGAGAAGTTGGTTTTTCTGGCGCGGGCGCAAGCGGCGCTGCTGGCCCTCTCTCCGAGACCTATGGGGAGTGGCGAATGAGCGCAGCAAGCTCTGATCTCATCCACCTTATCCTCGGAATCCTCGGCGTCCTGATCGTCGCTTCCGTCATCGGCCATGTGCTGCAGCGGCGCCTGTCGCCAGATGGGTCCAACGCGGCGATTGAAAACCTGAATGCCCGCATCAAGGCCTGGTGGGTGATGGTGATCTTGATCGGCATCGCCTTCCTGGCGGGCCGCGCCGGCGTCATCCTGCTCTTCGCCTTCTGCTCCTTTGCGGCGCTGCGCGAGTTCGTTACGCTCATCAACACCAGGCGCGCCGACCATTGGGCACTCGCTGCCGCGTTTTTCGTGGCGCTGCCGATCCAATATTATCTGCTCTGGGCCGAGCAATACGGCATCTTTTCCATCTTCATCCCGGTCTATGCCTTTCTGTTCATGCCGATTATCGCGGTCTTGCGCGGAGATACCGAACGCTTCCTGATCCGCATTGCCGAAGTGCAATGGGCGCTGATGATTTGCGTCTTCTGCGCCTCGCATGTGCCTGCGCTGCTGACCCTCCACATACCCGGCTATGAGGAGCGCAACGTCCTTTTGATCGCCTTCCTCGTCATCGTCGTGCAGCTCAGTGATGTCCTGCAATATGTCTGGGGCAAGCTGTTCGGCCGCCACAAGATCGCGTTAAAGCTGTCACCGTCCAAGACGGTCGAAGGTTTTATCGGTGGTATCCTCAGTGCAACGCTCATCGGGGCAGCGCTCTGGTGGATTACGCCGTTCACTCCGTTGCTGGCGGGGCTGCTTGCCTTCGTGATTACTCTGATGGGCTTCTTCGGCGGGCTGGTGATGTCGGCGATCAAGCGGGATCGCGGGGTCAAGGACTGGGGCCATCTGATCGAAGGTCATGGCGGGCTGATCGACCGGCTGGATTCCGTCGTTTTCTCCGCACCGATTTTCTTTCACCTCGTACGCTACTGGTGGTCGCTGTCATGACGGCGCGGGGGAGGGCGCTTGCTGGCAGCAGCATCGTGCACGTGCTTTTCGCCTTTCTCGCCATGGGCGGCTGGGCCGTCTTTGCCAACCGCCTGCATCCAATGCCGCAGCCGATGATCTCTGGTCTTGTCCAGGGTATTGTGTCGGCATGCCTGACGCTGTTTCTCAAATCGGCTGTCGAAACCCTGTCGAAACGGTTGAGCGGCCTCACTGGTCTCTGGGCACCGCCATTGATCGCCTGTCTCGGCTCTGCAGGCTTATTGGTGACGATCCATGCGCTCAGCGGTACGCCGGAGATACTGAAGACCATCGCGGTGCCGTTGCTGGTCTCGACCAGCTACGCGGCGATCTACAATTATTCGATTTCCGGCGGGAGGCGTTAGGTCCATGGCAAGCGAGGGAATGGGCGACAGGCGGCCATTGGCAAGTCGCAACACGCTTTGGGCACAGGCGCTGGCGCGGCGCATGACCGGTCTTTCGGTGACGCCGAACCAGATATCGCAGGCGAGTATGGTCATGGCGGGGCTGGCGGGCGGCTCTTTCTGGTTGTCGGGCTGGCTGGCGGAGCAAGGCGGCGGCGGAATGCGAGCCATATTCCTGGTCCTTGCGGCACTCCTTTGCCAACTTCGCCTACTCTGCAATCTGCTTGACGGAATGGTGGCTGTGGAGGGCGGCAAGGGCGAGGCGGACGGGCCGTTCTGGAATGAATTTCCCGATCGCGTTGCCGATATCCTGATCTTCGCCGGTGTCGGCTACGGCATCGCCGCGCCTGGCCTGGGCTGGGCGGCCTCAGCATTCGCCGTTCTCACCGCCTATGTTCGCGAGCTGGGCCGTGCCACCGGCAATCCCAGCGATTTCGGAGGGCCGATGGCGAAGCAGCACCGCATGGCGACGATGACGGCTGCTGCTCTGCTGTCGGTTGTCGAAGTGCTATGGAGCGGAAGTTCCTGGGTGCTGACCATCGCGCTCTGGGTCGTCGCCGTCGGCGCAGCGGTGACGGCTCTTCGCCGCGGTCTCCATCTTATCCGGCAGTTAAAGGCCAGAGGTTGATTGGCTGTTTCATTCGTCGTCGCAATATCGGTGATTCGCCGCCCCTTGCGCCGGGCAGCAATCCTTTCTATATCCGTCATCGATTAAGGCCGGGCGGCCAAGTCGCCGCGTGCCCGCATATGATAAAAATCCGCCGCTTTTGCGTGGCAACCGGTGGACAGAATACAGCACCGAAGATCGACTGAGATTGGCGGCAAGACCGTGAACACACTGGATTTTGACAAGAGGCCGGAAGATACGCGCGTCGTCGTCGCCATGTCGGGCGGCGTCGATAGTTCCGTCGTTGCCGGCATTCTGAAGCGTCAGGGCTATGATGTGCTCGGGATCACGCTGCAGCTTTACGATCACGGCGCCGCCGTGCACCGCGCCGGGTCCTGCTGCGCCGGCCAGGATATCGATGATGCGCGTCGCGTCTGCGAAACACTCGGCATTCCGCATTACGTGCTCGATTACGAAAAGCGGTTCCGCGAGACGGTGATCAACCCCTTCGCTGAAAGCTACGTTGCCGGCGAGACGCCGATCCCCTGCGTTGCCTGCAACCAGACCGTCAAGTTTGCCGATCTCCTGGCGACCGCCAAGGAGCTCGGCGCGGATGCGCTGGCGACCGGCCATTACATCCGCTCGCGCCCGAATCCTGCCCCTGAGCATCCCGGCCGCCGTGCGCTCTATCGCCCCGCGGATGCCGATCGCGACCAGAGCTATTTCCTTTTCGCGACCACACAGGAGCAGATCGACTATCTGCGCTTTCCGCTGGGCGGCATGCCGAAGTCGGAGACGCGTGCGCTGGCCGAGGAAATGGGCCTCGTCGTTGCCAAGAAGGCCGACAGCCAGGACATTTGTTTCGTGCCGCAGGGCAAATATTCCGACGTGATCGCCAAGCTGAAGCCGAATGCGGCGCTTGCCGGCGAGATCGTCCATCTCGACGGCCGTGTGCTCGGCCATCACGAAGGCATTTTGCACTATACGATCGGCCAGCGCCGCGGCATCGGCATCGCAACCGGCGAGCCGCTTTATGTCGTCTATCTCGACGCCCGTTCGCGCCGCGTCATCGTCGGCCCGAAAGAAGCGTTGGAGACGCACCGCGTCTACCTCCGCGACGTCAACTGGCTGGGTGACGAGCCGCTGGCGAAGGCGGCTTCCGGCGAGGGCTTTGCCTGCTACGCCAAGGTCCGCTCGACCCGTGCGCCGGCCCCTGCCGTGCTGCATGCCGATGCAACGGGCATCTATGTCGACCTGACGATCGGCGAGGCTGGTGTCGCCCCTGGCCAGGCCTGCGCGCTATATTCCGCCCCGGGTGACGATGCCCGCGTCTACGGCGGCGGCTTCATCGAACGCTCCGAACGCGAACCAATGGCGGAAGCCTCGCTGAAGGCGTTGCTGGCCAGCCCCGTCGCCGCCTGACGCCTATGGCGCCGGATAGTGGAAAGCACTGATTTTTCCAAATCATCTGCTTGACACCAAGCCAAACCGCACCTTATAAGCCGCTCAACCGACGAGCCGATGCTCCTCGAGCGGCGGTTTCGTTTGGCCTCACGCATAATCCAGGAGATTGTGTGCGGAAATGGCGGAGTAGCTCAGTAGGTCAGAGCAGAGGAATCATAATCCTTGTGTCGGGGGTTCAAATCCCTCCTCCGCTACCATTCAACTTCTTGAAAAGCATTGGTAAATTGGAGGCCGCCTGTAGCCGGACGTGCCTTTAGCGAATATTGACACGGCCTTTGCGACTTTCCAAAAATCGCTCACGGTGACAAATTCTCAGTGGATCGAGCCATTGGGCGCGCTAGCCTTTAAAGGCAAACTTGGGAGTGACCAGGTCATGGTGTTCCATGCATATGGCTCCCGGCGAAGATCAAGCCGACGACAAAGCAAAGGCTAGATAAAATCGCGGCGACATCGGACAGCTTCGAAAACCACGCTTCGTGCCTTATCGCTGCTTCCAGTGCCGTCGATCTGGCATCATTTGTGGCGGCTGTTAGAAACTGGAAGAACGTCTGAGCGGTGATCAAACTTTGGCGTCTCGCCGCAGCTCCCGATGCGAGGGCCATGACGATACCGAACACCAATATTGCTGCCGCCCAACGGTCAGCTAATCCGAGCCCGATGCTCGCGCTCTGGCCCAGCCCAATGAGCGCTCCACCGTTTACCGCCAAGAGCGATGCGAGTATCCATTTAGACTGTTCCGCATAGGCAGCAGCTCTTCACCCATTACCTTTCGAAGATGTGGCCGTGAATTTGTTGCAGAAAAAACCCGCCGAAGCGGGTCTTCAGGTAGCCTTTTAGGCCGCGAGCTTATGCCAACCGTCGTTTTCACGAGTCAGACGCAGCTCATGTTCAGCAATCTCAGCGTCGAGCTGACTTATCCGATCAATGATCGCTGAGAACTCCGGCTTCCCATCGAGGTAGTTGATATACGCGAGACGCAGAAGACGCTCAGCGGACCTATTGGCAACAGGCTTCTCACGGGCCTTTTCCCACTTTGCGACTGCTTGCTCTGTCACGCCAACGACACCTCCCAGGGCTTTCTGGGAAAAATCCAACTCAAGGCGAAGAAACCTGAACTCGGCGCCGTTGAGAGTGCGCGGTAGGCTGATAAGCCAGCGTCCGATGGCCTCATGGAGACCACGCACGTTCTTAATGGACATTAGGCGACCATAGTTCGGATGGTCTTCGATAGTGTAGCCGTCTTCCAGCCACACATTATCGAGGCCGGAATCGGTGTATTGATAGCTCATATAACCGCTCCTCCGGCTAAATCGCCGTTACTACAACCACCTGTTGCTGCCACCCGTCCATGTGGCGAAAGATTTCACTTTGCCAATTGCCGAACATATTGATAACGGGGTCGGACTGCACTGTTCCCTTTATCAGACACATTTCGATCTGCGCCTGAGAGATTTTTCGCTCAGGATGGTCTCCGCTCAAATGAACAGAAACCTTAACGCAGCCGGCATCGACCAACGCTAGGGTTTGTTCCATGAACTGCTGGCGCGACAATTTTTTAGGCTGCCCAGAGCCGATCGATATGACCTTGCCAGCCATCGAAACCTTTCCAGCGTCGAGGTGCACCTATCCATTATATAGGGTAATCATTAACAGTCAACGAACACTTTCGTGTAAGAAGTGTTCCATCCAGCTAGGCGCAAGCCCGTTAAAGATGCAATCTCCAGCGGCTTCGCAGGCAAGAAGATAACGTGACGCCTGGTCGGTGACCGTCACCGGGTAACAGTATTGACCATTGCCAAGTTTGAACTCGCCCTTGACGTCGGCACACCAAAGATCGTTTGGCAGTAATGCATGTGACAAGGCCGTCCCTTTGGCTCGATGTCGTTGCCGCTTGCGGGCATGGGCGACCAGACCATGTCGATCGAGAATGGCATGCACCGTACTCTTCGACGGCACGCGCACATCGCCGGCCAGGCGCTTCACCAAGAGCTCCCTGATCTTCCTGGCAACCCAATGCGGCTTGCTCTTCTTAGACGAGACGATCATCGCCTCGATCGGCTCGGGCAGCTGGTTGGCATAACGCGCCGGCCGACGCGACTGATCCGTCAGCGCCTCCTGGCCGTTATCCTTGTAGTGGTTGAAGATTTTATAGCAGAGCCATCAATGGGTCTCCCTGCGGTAGGCACATTTGCCTACCCACAGCGGTACGGTGGGCCAGGGAGTGTCGAGCGCTAGTCGCAAACCGTCCTGTATAACTTCACCCGGTGATGATAGCCGTACCTGTAGTATTTCTCTGTCCAGCACCGGTGACCATAATCATGTCTCGGGCCGTCATAGTAGCCGTCGTATGCGTAGCGCGGCGGGTAATAGTACCGTGGAGGTGGCCGATCATTGTAGTAGCTAGGTCCAGTCCCGTACTCAAAGTAGATCTGAGAGAATGCTGGCGACGCTGGCAACGCTGTTGCAAACGCCAGTGCTGCGATTGCGATTATTTTCATGTGTTTGTTCCATCCCGATTTGCGCACACTCATTTGCAAGGCTGTGTCTCACGCCTCGGATGTTGTTCATACGTCATGAGCGTTGCCTCTGAACACGGACCAAAGTCCCGATCAAATCCGGACTTTGGCCTGACGAAGTGCAAAAGCATCCCGCCGCAGAGCATTGGTGGTTTCAGTCGGCAAATTTGCCTTCTGATCGGGACTACATCGCCGCATTCTGCGTTTCGGGGAACTGTTCTCTCGTCGCAGCCGAAGCTTGCCTGGGGTCGAGGGATCAGCGTGCTCACCCATCATTGTTGGAAGATGGCTGATAACCTCAGCTTCTCCGCAAATTCAGTTCGCGGTGACGGTGCTCATACGCCCAAAATTGCATCAATCTGAGCAATCAGGGCAGCATAGGTTTCTATGTGTCGGCGGTATTCCGCCTTGATCTCTTCGGTTATTTCCGCAAGCGGCCCATCGCCCTCCTGGCGAAAATGGCGAATATCCTTCTCTTCCATCGACCGTAGATGTTCTTGATGCTCCGCAATCTTCTGCTCGTAGCCCTTCCGGCGTTCATGCAAATCCATAGTGTCCTCCATACGGCATAGCAATTAATTGCGAAGATAGCTCTTCCGGCCGTCATCGGTAAGGCAGTAATGGCCCCCGTGTAGCCCGACACAATACGATCCTCGGTAGCGCCCGTCGCCCTGTCGTCGGTTCTCCGCGATCTGCCTAGGCGATTGGCGTGCAAGAGAAATCGTAATGCCCTAATATGCTCGCCTCATGATTGCGACGGCGTGATAGTGGACTTGCGGATTATTTTTCGCCCGAAAGTATTGGAGGACATTGAACTACTAAATTAGAGGTATACTTCTCCTCGGGTTGTGTCCGTTTCTCATAGGCCAGAGCGAAGGAGATAGCAGATGAAAAAGCTAGCGGTTGCAATTGTTGCTGTATCGACCGCGCTCGTAGGGGTCGACGACGCCTACGCATTTCCCATCGTAACAATTGCGGTTCCCGAAGTTTCGAGCAAGGCGGAGCCGGTGCAATATCGCGGAAGTGACCAGGCTCGTCGCCGCACCGACCAGAATCGGCGCCCAACTTACCGTCGCCGTTCCAATCGCTGGTATAACGGCTATCGCGGGAGCCGGTACCAGCGGCGCGGTTATCGACGTAGCTCGAATGGCTGGTGGTATCCGGCTGCCGCCTTCACTGCGGGGGCGATGATAGGTGCTGCCGCCGCTCGTCCAGCGCCGGCGCGACCGGCGCGAGTTAACGGTCTTCCTGCTCGGCACGTTGAATGGTGTGCGAACAGATGGCGCACCTATCGCGTGTCAGACAATACCTTTGTACCGCGTGTCGGCGAAAGAGCGGTTTGCCGTTCGCCGTATTTTTGATCGAAATGCTGCCAAATAGCGGCAGCTATGGCCCGCCACCCTCTAGTGACGGGTAAGTTTCCGCAGGGCGTCAGCAACTTTTGCGAAGGCGTTCGGAACTCCGTCGAGACGGCAGCGCCGGCTATTTGCAGTCCTTGGCCTTCATCGCTTTCTAAATCGAGATGATTTTTCCCTTCTCCACCGAAATGAGGCCTTCCTTGCCACAGCCTGTCATGCACGGCTCTAGCCTCGACGATCGGCAGGGCCAGCAGTCATACCCCCGCGATATGCGACATACTTGTCCCCCATGTCGTCACGACGCTGTAATGAACGCTGCGTAAGCAACGAATGTCGCATTCGCTACGAGTTGTCGGTCCTTCAATGCTACCGGTCAGTTCTCGCACGACGGCGATGATCAGCTCGCAACAAGATCACAATCGCCCGGGCGATTGGCCCTGCAGGAGAAATCGTCATGCCCAGATATGCTCGTCTCGCGGTTGCGACGGCGGCGGTAGTAGGCCTCGCCGTGCCTACTTTTGCTCAGAATGCTGCCACGGCGGCTGCGGATCCGGGAGCCGCGGCAATTGCGGCAGCCACGCCTCCGGCGCCGGCTCCGCTTCCGCAAAATCCGGCGCACGTTCTAAAATATCTCTCTCCTGACGACCTCGATCCGGCAACCCTTCTGGCGCCGCCTCCGGCCGACGACTCTGACCAGCAGAAGGCCGAAGTGGCTGAAGTGCTTCGCATGCAGCAGGCCGCTTCGCAGGCGCGCCGCGACCAAGCCGTCTGGGATGACCGGCACGAGAGCTCCGAGCTCTGGATTCCGACCCTGGGGCCGATCGGCTTCGATCTCACGAAGCTTCCCGCAACCACGGCGATGCTGGACGCCGTGCTGCATGAGCGCGATGCCGCCGCCGATGTGGTCAAGGTCTATTTCGGGCGGCGCCGGCCCTGGACCTTCAACGATGATATCCAGGTTTGTGAGGCGGCAGGCAAGGGCGGCTCGAAAGTCCGTGCCTATCCTAGCGGGCATGGCACTCTGTCCTATGCCCAGGGCATCATCCTAGCCCATCTAATGCCGAACAAGGGCCAACTCGTCATGGCCCGCGCAGAGGACTTCGCAGAAAGCCGAATGATCTGTGGCGTTCATTCGCGCAGCGACGTCAGGGCAAGCGCAATACTCGGCACGACTATCGGTATGCTACTGCTGCACAACGCCAAGTTCAGGCCGCTGCTTGACGACGCCCGCGCGGAACTCGCGGCCGCTGGCCTTACGCGCTGAGGTTAATATCGAACGCTCCGAAAAGCAGTTGTGAGGAGGGTTTGCACCACGCCTCCCACTCGCTAACATCGGAGTAGCGGGTAATTCACTTCGGTCAATACGAGTAGCCACAGCTCGCGGTCACGAGCTTGGTGCAGACATCCAGCGCATAGTTGGAGCCGACAACGGACGCCGCGGAAGTCTATGAACAACGGCGCCGAAATCTCCGCAGTCAATGAAGAAACTGCACCGCTACCAGCACTACCGTGGCTAACGCCGAAGACATCGTCAAAGCAATCAGAACCGACGTCGACATCATCCTGCTCCTCAAATCGAATTGGGAACTGACTACCGGAGCCGAAGGGGGATGTCGCGTGACAGATCGCGTGACGTTCGCCATCGATGTCCGGTCACTTTGTTTATCGAATTGCTTTCGAGAATAGCTCTTGCGGCAGTCATCAGCCAGGCAGCGGCGGCCGCAGTTAATATAATCTCGCTTTAGAAGAAGGAGTATTCCAATGGCTCATGCCCGATGCAGTTGCGGCGCTCTCACAGTAGAGCTTCCGGAACCGCCAAAATTGGTTGTCGCGTGTCATTGTGTCGAGTGCCAACGCAGAACCGGCGCGCCATTTGGCGCGGGCGCTTTTTATCCTATCGAAGCCGTCGCAATTTCCGGAACTGCGAAACAATACACCCGCGATGCAGCAAGCGGGGGAAAGGTACACAGCTATTTCTGTCCAAACTGCGGCTCATCGATCTACTGGAAGGCTGACAGGCTGCCGTCAATGATCGGCGTCGCAGTTGGGGCGCTCGCCAATTCCAGTTGTCCGGCCCCCGCCAAATCGATTTTTGAGCAGTCGAAACACAGTTGGGTTCAAATTGACGGTGCCGTCGAACATCTCCAGCAAGGCAGCCGGGCAAGTTGAATCCAAAAGGCGGAGAACTGCTGTCGCGCGACAGAGGCATGTCGCACCTGGGACCGTAGCCGGCTCAGCTTTCCCCGTTCTCGATGCGACGTCTCAAATCCTCGGCAAAATATTTGTAGTCCTCAAGCAAATGCTCATAGTGGGTAAGGACGATTGCCGTAATGTCCTCCCAAGGGCCATCACCGAATTGGGCTTGATGATGGACTTCTCCGGCCTGAATACGAGAGATGCGCTGTGAGAACTCCTCGATCTGTCCGACGCACCCGGTTAAACGTTCCACAAGCGATGTACTCATCTTCCCCTCCATCCCTTCGGGCGTGATGACTATATGCGCAAGTCAACAATGATAGTCGCTGAAAGGCAAGCTATCCAACAGAGGCATACATCTGTCGGCCAGCGCTGGGCCAGCGACGACGTGAAACGATGGAAGCATGCGTGCCCGATACGCTTCGCGATAACGGCGTGAGTCCAGGCGATAGAAAAAGTGCGCAATCAGTTCATTTTTGCGACTTTTTTGTGGAGATTATGGCCCTTATCTCATTGGTGCGAAAAGGGGGATGCAACATGGATTACTATTCAACGCTCGCAATATGCGTTACTGCCGGGTCGTTCGTATTTGCTATCCTGAATATTCGTTAGATCAGCATGCAAAGCACGAGCCCACAGCGTGGGCGCCGGTCAAGCCGAGACGCAATTTCTCCGCCCATAACGTCTTTGGCGATCGGATTGGCGGTGCCGTCGGTTGCCGTGGCTCGAGGCAGGCGCTTTGCTCACCCATCCAGGTTTGCTCTCGGCGGCACAAGAGCGGCCGAAGGGAAAGCCGCCCGCTTTAATGTCCAATATCCAGGCTTCCGGCCCGGAGTGGCCTACAGCCGCGAAGAACTCAGTGCGTCATAGGCATTAATCAAACGATCCACATCCAGTCCGTGTTCTTGCGGCCCGAAGCTTAAATGGCTGACCGTAAAATCCGCGTAGATGGCGGTGGGTCGATCGAGAAAGGTCGGCAGATCGACCGTCAGGGCGTATTCATCATCGCCTTTCGGCAGGCCCATATGCAGCAGGTCTTTTCCGAGCCAGGATATGAAGTTGATCGACTGGCGCTCCTTCCATTCGACGACCTTGTTCGGCAAAGGCAGATGCTTGTCGTTCTTCTCCAGGAAGAAATCGTGAAGCTGGGTTGCGCGCTCGGCGCTTTGCCACAAACTTCCCCCGAACCCTCCTGGCGGGTGTTCAAAATGGCCCAGCTCGTCAGGAAGTGCCCCGCCTAATTGTTGCAGATAGGCGCACACGCCATTGTTCACGACATTCGCGGAGACGACGAAGTAATTCGGGTTGGCTCGTCTAAACTCGATGAATTCGTTGAGCTTTTCGATGTCCAGATAGACGATGTCGTCATCGCACTTCAGAAATACCGCGCTGGAAAATATCTCCAGTCGTTTCGCGTAGTAATCGTACGCCTGCCAGTACGGCAGTTTTTCATTGGGATTTCCGACATAACGGCGGACGGGGGCGTTTACGTCGCAAAGTTCCAAATCGGCGCCCCATCCTCCCCGGACCATCACCGATGCGCCGGAACTCAGGTTCAGTTCGGGCCACGTGCCGACAATCACTCCATTGACCTGAAGTGTGGGGATACCCGCCGAGTCGATGCTGAGGACGACCTGGTTCGGCAAGCTTGGTGAAAGAACGCCGGGGGTCGATTTGCTCCAAATGACCGCAGCCTCATTCCTGCTTGCGAAATTATTCAATTCGCCGGGTTTGACACTGCGGAGGACAGAGTGCGTATTGACCCAGCCGCCGACAACAAATTCGTAATAATTGTCGGCCTCACCATTCGGAAGAACGGCTATGTGAAGGTCGTGATCGATTTTCGCATTTGTGCGGAACGAGGAACGAACCGTGACCGATCCTTTTAATTGGTAAGGCGCCTCGGGCCTCATATATCGCGCCGGGCCGAATTCGCGCGTGACCCACTCGTTATCCTGAGTGGAACGGGTGAAATCCCATATGTGCCATTCGTCAATGATCCCGTCATTGATTGCCTTGCGGATATACTTCGTCAGGATCTCCATTCGCTTTTGCCGCCCGGCAAAGGTCACAAGTATAACAGGAGTCATGATGCCCTCTTGGATTGGATAATTGCCGGAAATCAATTCTTGAGTGACGTCGGATCACTCAGCAGACGGGAGTCGCGCGCGAGCGGCGCATAATCGTTCCATTGGGCCAGTTTTTCGAGATAACGCCGCCGATAGGCGAGGTCGTCCTCGAATTCGACATTCTCCAGAACGATTTCAGCACCGATCTCGTAGTAGACATCGAGGTTTTGCAGATCTGGCACCGGGGTTTCGCCGCGCTCGATTTCGCCCTGCATCTGCCAAAACAAGTATTCGAGGCGCCGTGCGAGAGCCGGGATATCGCGCAGCGTGCTGGTCTCGCGCTGGCTCTGCAAGGATTGCCTGATCGTCGCGAGACTCTCGCGGTCCTGTGCGAAGGCGATGGCTCGCATTACATAAGCGTCCGGCCCGCTGCAGATGAGCCCCGGAACGCCGGCGGCAGAGACGATGCTGCCGCAGAAACGTGAGGCAAAGCTCTTTCCGGGAACCGTCAGTACCGGCAAACCGACGGTAATCGCGTCAGCCGCGGTGGAATGCGCCCCATAGGGGAAAGTGTCCAGGAAAAGATCGGCAAGAGCAATACGCGCCAGATGGTTCGGATTGGCCGCTTTGGGCGCGAAAATGAGGCGCTCGGGTTCCACGCCTTTTTGCGCGGCCATCTGGCGCAGGCGTTCGTTGACATCGTCTGCCTCCGCAAGTAGCCACAGCACGCTGCCGGGTGTCGCGGAAAGGATCGTCATCCAGCGCGCGAAGCAGTTGGCGGTGATCTTCTGCATACCGTTGAGGCAGGCATAGACGAAAGCGTTCTCCGGCAGGCCGGCATCCGCGCGGGTCGGCCGCGGGGCGATCTCCCTTTTGCGGTCGATGGGCTGGTCGCAGGCGATCCGCAGCACTTTTTCCGAATAGTAGATTTCGTTCTCGGGCGGGATAATGTGCTCGTCGGCAATGATGTATTGGTGAAACGGGCTGCCCATCGAGCCGGGATAGCCGCAGAAATTGACGATGACCGGCGCCGGCCGATAGGCGAAGATCTTTGTCCGGGCAAGTTTGGTGTATCCGTTGACGTCGACGAGAATGTCGATCTCGTCGGCACGGATTTGCTTTGCTGCGTCGATATCGCTGAGCGCATAGATGTCGCGCCAGCAATCCACGGCGTTCTTGATCCGCATTTGCGTCGCGTCGTTGGCGCGCGGCTCGCCGCAATAATAAGCGAAGATCTCGACGCTGCTCTTGTCGTGCAACTCCAGAACTTCCCGGAGCGCAAATCCGACCGCGTGGTCGCGCAAATCGGATGAGACATAGCCGACGCGCAAACGTTCGCCGGTCCCCGATTTCTGCTTCGGCGTCGGGCGTGGGAAAGCGCTGAGATCGGGCCGCCCGATCAGAGACTTGTTATAGCGGTAGGCCTTGGCGAGCTGAAATAGGGGATCGTCGGCAAAGCAGCCAAGTGTCAATGGCGACATCGCGTCCAACAACTGCCGGGCCGAGACATGTTCAGACGGAACGAGTGTCGGCCACTTGCATTGACGCTGCCGCAGTGACGTCCAATGTTGGCCCGCCTCGGTCTTGCCAGGCTGCAGCTCGATTGCCTGCCACAAAGCTGCTTCTGCTTCTTCCAACATGCCGGCGCCTTCGAGAACGCGGCCGATGTGCTGGAGCGTCATCAGGCGATAGCCAATCCGGTCAGGCGTGATTTCGGCAGTGGCTTTCGCGAAACTTCGCCATTGTTCGACGGCCCGATTGTTCAAGCCGGAATCTTCCAAAACTCGGCCGAGGTTGATGTGCGCCGGCCCGAACAGCGGATCGAGCTTCAAACATGCGCGCAGCGCGTGAATAGCGCCGGTGGCATCGCCGGTTTGATTGGCGGAGACGGCATAGTTGAAAAGAGCAAGATGCAGCAGAGGATTGGTGTCGTTGAATGCGATCCAGGTCTTGTAAAGCTCGACTGCCTGCGGCTGTTTTCCGGCCCGGCTCAGGATTTCGGCAATCTGGAACAATTCGCCGAGCGGCAGTTGCTGGTTCCGCGCGCGATCCAAGACGCCGATGAGCGGTGAAACCTGAGTCGAGGCAGATGCGATATTGACGGTCATGGACATCCTACGACAAGACGGCCCCGCGGCCGGGGGTGTGAACTGACGAGCGAAAGCGTCATGCCTTTTATCGCAGCTAGCTTGCGTCGGACTGATTGCTCTTGAGCGCTCCCGGCCATGCCATGGCGGCGATCGAAAAGGGGCAGTGATGCGCTCTGCTGCCAGGTGGCGACTTCGGTCGAATCGAAAAAGATCGCGGATGCTCAGCGCGTCTCAACAAAAAGCGTCGCGCGATTTCTCGCGCGACGCCGAAGTCTTTGGGGCGCGGCTGAAACCGTGCCCCAATTCGTCCGATTTAGTTGTAGGCCGCATAGGCGGCGACGACCGCCGCGACTTGCCCGGCATCAAGTGCCTGCACCTGCGTTGTGGTTAAGGCGTAGAGCTGATTGCTGGACAGCGAAGAGATGTCGCCCGTCGAGAGCCCTGCGAGAGCAGCGGTCGTCAGAGCCGCGATCTCGTCGGTGGAGAAGGTTGCGATGTCAGCGGTAGACAGAGCGCCCACTTCGGAAGCGGTCAGGGCCTTGATCTGGGTGCTGTTGAGCGCGGCAACCTGGTCGGTGGAGAGCGCTGCAATCTGCGTGGACTTCAGG
>NZ_JARFYN010000089.1 GCF_030272695.1 Martinezella calliandrae | reverse complement strand
GAAAAGTCCCGATGTCGATGATGTCACGATCCTTGCTCACTCCATGGGAAGCTGGCTTGCGGCTGAGGCTCTGCGCGGTGTGGCGATGCGCGAAAAATCTATTCCGGCGAAGGTCAAGAACGTCATTCTGGCATCACCGGACATCGATATCGACGTATTTCGCCGTCAGTTCACGGAGATGGGACCAAGGCGGCCGCACCTTGCGATCCTGACCTCTTCAAGTGACAAGGCTCTCGGGGTCTCCCGCTTCCTCTCGGGCGGCGTCGACCGCTTGGGCGGGTCGGATCTCAGGCCTTATGCACCCCTTCTCAAGGAACTCGGCGTTTCCGTCATCGACACGAGCGCTATCGCGACGAATGATCCGCTCGGCCACAACGCTTTCGCCGACAATCCTGACATAGTGCGCCTGCTTGGTCGCAGGCTTGCTGGCCAGTCTCTCGAAGGCGGAGAGGTGTCCTTCGCCGACCAGGTCGGTATGACGGCGGCAAATGTCGCCGGATCTGCGGCACGCGTCGCCGTCGCCGCTCCCGTCGCCGTCATAAGCCCCGAGGCGCGAGACATGCTGAAGCGGGAGCTTTCGGGTAGCGGGAAGATGGTGGACGGGCAGGTTTCGTACTGATCCGTCGGTCGCTTCAACCAGCCGTGAAGCAGCGGCAGGGCCGATCGACGCTTAGGGCCGCAGACTGGGACGTAGGAAACAACAGGCAGCGCTGCAAAGAACCTGACAGGATTGACAAATGGAAGTTGGCATGAGCGTAAGAAACCAACCGCGAGCTGGTTATATATCCTCGATCGTCGAGGCCGGCACAGCCACGTGCCGGCTGTACGGGCCATCGAAAACAAACGTTGCCGACATCGCTCTATTGCTCGGGAAGTCGCCGGCGAGCATCTACAAAATCTTTCCCTCCAAGGCTGCGATATGGGATGCCATTGCCGGGAATTTCTTTGAAACGGATCTCCGCTTCGTCGCGTCTGCGGACCTTGAACTTGCCAATGCGGCGTGCCGCTTGAGAGAGGCTGCGCTCGGACAACACCGGTTGATGCTGCAGGCACGTCACGGCGACCACCAAATGTTCAAGCTCGTTGTTCTTGCTGCAGAAGGAAATTGGCCGTCGTTCCGGAGCTATCTAAAGCGACTTCACGCCGATATGGCGAGACTCATCCACGATGGCATCGAGACCCAGGAGTTTGCTCCGACCAATGTTGAGGCGGCCGCTTCGTGCTTTTGCGCCGCAATCATCGCCCTATGCGATCCCAGAATTGTCGGGGTACTGCCTTCGAGCCACTGTGAGATTTCCGCTCAGGAACTCGTTGCCTTTGCGGTTGCGTCGTTGGCCAGCTCAAATTTGGCATCGGGCTCGGGCTTGACCGACGACGATCCTATGAATTTGAGAGGAGCATGACAGCCAGCACGTTCATGTCAGGGCTCGACGGGAGCGTAAACCATCAAGGCGAAAGGTGTCGAGCATTGATCGCCTCCTCGGCATAGGTGCGCAAGTCTCCGCCACCACGAGACGACTCTATACAGAACCTCCACTTTTGTGGCATTTCGCCCGCCCGCCCGAGTTGAATACATAGAGCTATCACCAAAGATAGGCCCCGAGATAGGCTCCGGCTCGAACGATCGGGCACAGTCCAACTATGCGATCTATGCAACTCATGAGGCCAATCAGTCTGCTCCAGTCTGATGCACTCGCTGTGGTGGCGCTAACTGCGGGCGCCCATATCGTAGCAGAAACATACGGATCGTCTCGTCTATGACGTCTTTATCTGCGAAGGGGAAGCTTTCACGACCGATCATCCAAGGCCACAGGGACATCTCGTTCAACATACCCATGAACTGGTGAGCGGCCAGCACCGGCTTTTGGCAGTCCAAGACGCCCCGAGCGGTCTGATCGGCGAGATATTGCACCAGCCTTTCCGTCTGTGGGTCCATCACCGCGGCAAACTCTTCCGCGATCCAGGGAAACTGGCGGGAGTCGGCCACCACCATCCGAAGAAAGCCGCAATATTCAGGCTGTTTATGCGCATCCAGAATCAGTCCCGCCACGAGACGGAGCACGTCTTCGACGTCGCCGTGGGTTTCGATGCCTGGCGGAAGCGCGTCCTCAAATTGTCCCGACACTCTGCGGAGCATCTCGCGAAAGATGTCCTCCTTCGTTGCGAACTGGTTGTAGAGCGTCCGCCGCGCAACATCACTGGCCTTAGCTAAGTCGTCCATGCTGACGAAGCCGAAGCCCCGCTCCAAGAACAACCGCCCGGCCGCCTTGATGATGGCTTCCCGCGATCCGCCATGCCGGGCCTTCGGACCGGCCTCGTTTGAATTCCTGTTACTAGCGTCCATCGCAACCTCCTGCACCAGTAAGTGAATTTACGTGTACTGCACCGTCTAGTGCATCGCAAGGGCCGGACGAGTCCGATCCGGCCCACCTTCAAATGGCTCTAATTCCTGCCGGGTGTGTTGCTGTATTCAGACGGCGGCACTTCGCCCGTGACCGAAATGTTTCCCTGGATTTGGTATGCAACCCGCAGGTTTGCGGCGGCAGCCTGGAGCCAGTCGACCGCACCCTCTACCGTCCATGTGGTGCCATCCGGCGGCAGGCTCTGGAACAGTCCAACCATCAGCGGATTTACAGACGAGGGACTGCCATTGCTGCCGCCTTGATCCCATCCGCGGTTGCCACTGCCAACTGGCGAGTTGGTGCCGCTCTGATTGTAGGAGGCCGAATCGGTTCCGCCGGAGGGGGCCGGATAAGTCCCGCCGGAAGAACTCGAATAGGTTCCACCAGAAGAAGCCGACGAGTTCCCGCCAGAAGAACCCGAAGATGTCGTGTGAGATGAACCCGAATAGGTTGCGCCAGAAGAACCCCCACCAGAGCTAGACTGACCCGCATAGGAAGAATAGGTGCTTCCGCTTCCGTTTCCGCTCGAGGCGATCGCGGCACCGGTGGTCACGCCGACCGCATATCCGCCCAGGGCGTAGGCTCCGCGACTATAGTATCCACGACCGTAGCCATAGTCTCCGCTGCCATAGTCTCCGCCACCATAACCTCCGCTACCAGAGCCTCCATGTCCGTAATATCCACGGCCAAAGTATCCATTGCCGTTACCAGAGACTTTGACATCCCCGGAATTATTCACAGTCACATTGCCGGAGTCCTTGGCAGCGATATTGCCCCCGGAGTTCGCGAAGGTGCGGTTCGCATTGATGTTACCGCTTGATTGCAACGAATTGCGGTTGATATTTCCGGAAAAGGCATTCCCTCCGCGGCCAGGCCCTTCTGCCAATCGTCCCCTTGCGCCACCGACATTCGGCGCATGGGTCGGGCGGCCGACCGGCGGACGGTTCTGGGCGCTCACCGGTGGACGGCCATGGCCGGCTATCGGTGGACGCGGCGTGCCACCCATCTGCGGGCGCGGCAGGCCGCCTGCCGGGGGGCGCGGTGGCCCGCCTGAAGGCAGCTGAGGGGGTCCGCCAGGCGGCGGAGCAAATTGGCCAAAGGCAGAGCCCGATGTTGCGACCGTTATTGCGAGAAGAGCGGCAAAGGTCCGTTTCGAATGGGCCATCACTTGGCGTCCTCCGTTGTCGGCGCAGCGGCCTGATTGAGCTCGATCTTCTTCGCGTCGGAAGGAGGCTGAAAGACAAATTCGGAGTCGGATGGATTGGCTTTGGTGTTCCAATCCATGAATTCCGCGATGAAACTGGGTTGTCCCGGAAGCAAGCGGTAAGTGACGGTCAGGCGATGCGGCGTGGCCGCGTCATTCTTCTCAACCCATAATTCGATGTCGATGCCGGACTTCTGCGAGAAAAACAGATGCCGGCACTCGACGCCATCGACGGTGGCTGTTCCGACCTGCCGGGCGGCCATGGCATCGCCCAGCAACACTTTGTCCGGAGACTCTGCAAAAAGGGCAGCGAGGGGGAAATCGACATTCAGCTTGTCCGCTGCCTCAGCCACTACGGATGATATACTGCCCGATGCAGGCATTACCGTGTACTGGTTGCTGTCGGGGAGGAAGACCGCAGCCGCTTTGCCGTCGTAGAAGAGCTGCTGCTTCCCGTCATCGCCATTGAACTCGACGGCGATCTGGTCAGGACGCCGCGCGACGATGTGCAACGTGTGAAAGATATGAAGCGACTGGCCCGACTCGTCCAAATAGACCCTGATTGTTCTAACGGTAACCGAAAGATCCCTTGCCGATAGCGTTCCGGCCATCTGCGATATGGCGCTAGCGGCATCGTCGCTAATCGCCGGTTTCAAGGGCGGAGCTGGTTCATCGGCACGGACCGTCGACAGCCCGGCGATTGCTAAAACGGCACCAAGCGCAGCGGCCCGCAGGGAGTGCCGTAAGATCTTAGTCATCGACGCAGGCCGCCAACGCGAAAAGCTGCTGGGCGCGTCGGCGACTTGCACCGCCGCAGAAATGGTGCCTTTCCGTCGCGCGGTTCTGACGTCACCGTCCTCGTCATCGATGCCAGCACTCGCGAGGAGGGGAAGCTGAACCTCCGGGAGGGTGGCGTCTGAATAAACTTTCATATCCCAATACCTTTGCTTTTTGGAGTTTGCACTTCCGAGTGCATTATCGTATACTGCACAGTGCAGTGTATCGCAAGCGGAAATTAAGCGGCCGAGTCGAATTGCGAGTTCGAATTTGCGCCGCAAAAATATCTTGCGAGCGGGGGAACTTCGGCCCCGAAGAAATCGCTGACGCGATCAAGGAATCATACCGCACTCAAACATCCTGTTGGCGACGGGAGCCGCGATCAGGTTGATGAACTTGATCCGGGTAGAAGGGTGATCTCTCATGAAGCTAACACCTTGTGCGATTATCCCGGAGGGCGGTGCGCCCTTCTTGGTTCTCAGATCCTCACAGCTTGAGGTTTTGTACTGGTCGATGACGATCCGCGAAGCCATCTCCAGAATGGCATCCTCTGTGGGCAGTCCCGGCTGGGATTGAGCCGTGGCTGACACGACCACAGCAGCAAAGATTGCTGCTGAACAAAGTACAGTTTTCATTAACGTCTCCTATGTTCATGCTTGTTCGGGGAAAGGTCATCGTCCCATCGGTCATAATGATGGGTTGCAGGGGGCCCGGGAGATTGCGCGCGTTGCCCCGAGTTCGTCCGATCCGTTTGGATGGATAAAGGCCCCATGCACTCGGACGACGCGAAGGTTGACGGCGCGCCGGTTGGCTTGGAGGCTGTCGAGAAGGGTCACGGCAGCCACTGTGGCAACTGCTATGAGGCAGGAAGTCAATCCCAAGGCAATCATTGTTCTATCCTGGATTCGTCACGCCATTCCTGAAGATGTTTTGGCGCGATTTCATCGCTGCTCGCCGTGTCGGACGGAGGAATCGTTTGCATGTCCTTCAAGGCCGCATTCTCGAGCCTGGCATCGGCCAGAAGGCGATTAAGCTTCGTGTTGGACGGCCGAACCGCTACGCGGGAAGGTATCGACAACCCTGTAAACCCCACAACAACACGGAACGTGGTGGCGTGACCCGTATAGGGTGAGATCATCGGCGTCACGGCCTGCCACCGGGGCAACCACTCGCCATCAAAAGATCTATCCGAGCTGCCCGCATGGTGCGTGACCTTCAGAACGATCCCGTCTGAACCGTTGCAAACTCTCATCTCAATTCCTTCTCCAATCATTGCCTGCTGCGCATCTCGAGTGCCGCGCAATTGTCTATACTGCACAGTGCAGTGCAGCGCAAGAAAGAATTCGCTGACATGTTCCCGTCGACAGCGCCGCGTTCGAGTTTCAATTCTTCGACTTCGCGCAGACTGACATTGAAGCGAAAATAGAGCCCGATCGTACGCGCGACTCTCGACTGCCTAAGGCGCAACCAGTGGGCGCCTTAAGAAACAACCATCGTCGTCCTTGCCGGGAAAGCTGCTCGTCGCGATGTGGAAGTAACGGCGGGCGCTGATGATTGAAAAATTCTACGCTGGCTACATCAAGACCTCGCTTGATACCGCGTATCAATTCCCCGATCGCCCAGGTGCGTGGCAGTCTCGGACGAAAGGTGCCTAGGACGGCCGGAGCGCCGTCCTACCACGAAAGCCGAGGCCCGCACGGTTCGGTAAACATGATTGTCGACAGGGATGCCGAGCCGCATCTCACAGCAGAAGAAGTTCAAACACTTCTATGATTTGTTCAGCGATTCAATCCGGCCATAGTTGGCGGTCAAGCGAGCTCGACGGCCTCGGCGCGTTGACGAGCAAGGATCTCGATTTCTATCATAACCGGGAAGCCGAGCGCGCGCTTGCAGACAGCCTAGAAAACGGCCTTCTGGAAATACCCTCCGGTGACAACCACACCCCGAATGCGGCTGTCGGAACGGGCAAGCTTGGAAATCGCGACATAGTGGTGGACTTACTTGCCCAGATCAAAGGCGTCGAGGACAAGGCCCTCCTCGAAAATTCAATCGCGCGGGCCATTGTCGACGAGACGGTTATCCTCGCGCCAGGCGATCTCGGCTGCGTACCAGTCGAAGTACCGTACCGAGAAGCGATGATGGATGCCGACATAGGCCCTCTGGATACGGCTGAAGAAGCTTTCGACGTGGTTCGTGTTAACCCCGCCCTTCGTCTGGTATTCCTCGCTGTGATTGGCCCTGTGGAGTTCCTGCAGCCCCCCAAGGTCGTCGTAGTGCCTAACTGAGCGTGGCATCGCTCGGTTCGAGATCCAGGCGCGCCGGCTCTTCTTCGCGCCAAACGAGCCGCGCCCGAGCCTTCGCCGCGCCTGTGCGAAAGTCAACGTAACCGGTTGTTAGGCTTTGTTGGTGAGCCAGACCGTGGGCGCGCCCAACACGCCGCCCGTGCGCATCGCCGCCCTGAGTTCTTCCAGCTTACCGAAGGCTTGAGCTGCTTCGATCGTGGCAAACTCATGGATGACGGTAACGTCGTTGGGATTGTCGGCGGCTTGATAGACCGCCTCCGCCGTAACTCCGTTTGCTTTCTGTACGGGCCGAAATGCATCGTATACCTTACGCCACGTCGCGTAGTCCGAAACCTCGTGCCTTACGAACACCGTCGTCATCTCATCCTCCCGCTCTTGCGTTTACACGTTGGGACGTCCGGCTCGTTAGCATATCACCGAGAGGACGTTCGCGCTTGGGGAAATATCTGGCATTCGGACGGCGTGGCTGTTCGCGCTCGGGGCTATTCGCTTCCGGAATGCGCCGCTTCCGAACCTTGCAACAGATGTCACACCGCGCGTCACTGCCTGCTTCCTTGACCAATTGTCTTCCATTACAATCCCTTTCGCAGCTAGAGGAGTTCCGCCATGAGCGAAGACGCCTTCAACATGTCGATCCGCAAGTTTCTGAAGGAAGTCGGCGTCACGTCGCAGCGCAAGATCGAGGAAACAGTGCGCAACGGGCAGTTCGGCGGCAGGAAGTTGAAGGTCCGCATAACGCTAACGGCGGAAGGCACCGGCCTTAATCATGTAGTGGAGGGCGAGATCGATCTTCCGTAGGCCGGGCGAAGCGATCGAGCGAAACCTCCGTGGCCGCCGAAAGCAGTCGAGGCGCATTGGAATGGGCATGATCGGCTCAACATAGTACCCTGACCAGCCTGTTGCCATTCCGAGAGACGTTAAGGATCAACGCAATGCAGACGGGTGACTGGCCGCAAGAGACGACTGCTTCCGGCAAAAAGCGACCTCCATCCAACGTCTCGAACGCGCTCGCATAATGGTCATCGAGCCACCTGTCGCTGCAAAACGGACACTATGCAGTGACGACACGGGTCGCAGATGCGCCAAAAGCCGATATCGGCCGCCGCCAGAGCGTACTTCACTTCTCAGAAACTTGGCGGACTGATCGCCCAAATCACGATGCCTCGTCCGAGGAGTACGAGCAAGTGTCGCCCTCATGGCTATAGCTTTCCTCGCTTTCAATTCCCGGTGGCTGGCGCGTGTCAATCATCTCCACCTAAGACCCATCTCGGCGTGACGAGTTCGTCGACGATGCCATGTTCGTGCAGGAAGTTGCCGCTTCGGACCTCGCGGTCCTGTTCTTCCTGCGGCACGGGTTAGGCGCCGGCAAGAAACATAGCCCTGTAAGGCTTCTGGCGATTTTCACGAGTGCCTTGTCCCTATCTTGCTGCTATTCTGGAGGCGAGGGACGGCTCTATGAGCGAGAATCGCAAGCTAGCCGCAATTCTGGCCGCGGACGTAGTCGGGTATAGCCGGCTCGCCAGCGAGGACGAAGATCGCACCCTAGCAAGATTGCGGGCCCTGCGTAGCGACCTGATCGATCCGACCATCGCCGTGCACAACGGCCGTGTTATCAAACGCACTGGAGACGGAGCGCTGGTCGAGTTCCGCAGCGTTGTCGATGCCGTGCGCTGCGCCATCGAGGTACAGAACGGTATGCTCGAGCGCAATGCCGGCGTTCAGCAGGATCGGCGCATCGAGTTCCGGGTCGGCATCCATCTGGGGGACGTAGTAGAGGAAAGCGATGGCGACCTGATGGGCGACGGCGTCAACATCGCTTCACGTCTCGAGGGTATCGCGGCCCCCGGCGCCATTTGCCTGTCCGAGGACGCCTATCGCCAGGTCAGAGCGAGGCTCGATCTCGCCGTCAGCGATCTCGGTAACACGCAGCTCAAAAATATCGCCGAGCCGATCCGGATCTATTCGCTCCAGGTCGGCGCCGTCGCGCGGGCGAAGCCAGCAGTAACCGCCGGCGCGGTTGCTAGTGCGCCGGCCGCATTGCCGCCGGAGCTCTCGATTGCCGTGCTGCCCTTCGCCAATATGAGCGGCGATGCCGAGCAGGAGTACTTCGCTGACGGCATCTGCGAGGATATCATCACCGCTCTGTCGAAGTTGGCGCAGCTCTTTGTCATCGCTCGAAACTCGTCGTTTACCTTCAAGGGCCGGGGCGTGAACGTGCAGGAGGTCGGCCATAGCCTCAACGTGCGCTACGTGCTGGAAGGAAGCGTGCGCAAATCAGGCAACAAGGTGAGGATCACCGCGCAGCTCATTGATGCGACCACCGGCGGGCATCAATGGGCGGAGCGTTTCGATCGCGACCTGACCGATATCTTTGCGGTGCAGGATGACGTCACGCAGCAGATCGTCCGCGCTCTGGAACTCAAGCTGGCGGCCGGGGACCGGCAGCGGCTGGCGACCGAGCAGACTCAAAATCTGGAATCCTATGACTGTTTCCTGCGGGGCCGTGAACAGATGTGGCGGCTGACGAGAGACCAGAACATTCAGGGCCGGCAATTGCTGCAGCGCGCCATCGATCTGGACCCGAAATTTGCCCCGGCCCACGCGTTCCTCGCCGTCACGCACGGGCTGGCCTACGTCAACCAGTGGAGCCAATCGCCGTCGAAATCGCTGGAACAGGCGATCGAGGCTGCGACGCAGGCCGTGACGCTCGACGATCGATATCCGTACGCACATTGGGCGCTGGGCGTCGTCAACTTGTACCTGCGACGACATGACGTGGCCATCCGGGAGGCTGAACGCGTGATCGCGCTTGCTCCCAATCTTGTCGAGGGCCACGAGAGCCTCGGCAACGCGCTGCATTATGCGGGCAGGTCCGATGAGGCCCTTATCTGTTTCGAACGGGCAATGGCCCTGAATCCATATTATCCGGACATTTTTCTGCACTTCCACGCGCTAGCGATGTTCCAACTGGGCAGGTACGAAGAGGCCGTTGTCATCCTGAAGCGACGGCTTGTTCGCAATCCAGCCACCGACATCTCACGCGTATTGCTGGCGGCGAGCTATGGTCACTTGGGCCGCTTGGCGGAGGCGCGCGGGGAGTGGGAGGAAGTGTTCCGGATCAATCCCGGTTATTCCCTGGAGCACAGGCGCAAAGTGCTGCCCTACAAGAACCCTGCCGATTTCGAGCGAATTGTGGACGGCCTGCGCAAAGCTGGCCTCACCGAGTGATTGCATTCCATCGCCAGCAACCGTTTCGTGCGGCTCCACAAAAACACGCCTATATGATGTAACGGACGTCCGCGTGCCCGCCGGCAGCGCCGAGCGCAAGACCTTCACTCTATCGCAGCCGCAGCCCTACCGACCAAGGCCTCTGGCATCATCCACAGGTTTGAACTCGCCCGACGGCCCAGTCTGGCCGCGGGTCAGGATCACGAGGTGGGATCAAAACTCCTCCCAATGGTCGCGTGCAACTGCGACGGTTCCAAGCGATACAAAGTTGCTGGCGACTTTGGCTTGCATTCCGCGAATCGCCATGTTCTGGGTCTTCGCTGCCAATGTTGTCGCTGGTTCAGGCTTTGGCCTGGAGCTCCGCTGCCGACTGTTCCCGCCGATGTTGAATTCGCCCAGCATTTTCGCGATCCGCTCCATTTCAGATACAAGCGCATTGCTCGCCGCTGTCGTCTCCTCCACCATGGCCGCATTCCGTTGCGTTCCCTGGTCCATGGCGTTAACGGCAGTATTTATCTCCTGAAGCGCCGTTGACTGCTCGCGAGCGGACTCGACAATCGAGAGAATGTGCTGGTTGATTTCCTTGACCTCGCCAACAATAGCGACGAGTGCAGCGCCTGTATTGCCAACAAGTGTTACGCCGGCCTTCACTTGCTCCCCAGATGACGTGATCAGGGTCTTGATTTCCTTCGCTGCATTTGCGGACCGCTGCGCAAGCTCGCGCACTTCCTGGGCAACGACCGCGAAGCCCTTGCCGGCATCACCAGCACGGGCCGCCTCCACGCCAGCGTTGAGAGCAAGCAGGTTGGTCTGAAAAGCGATGTCGTCAATGACGCCGATGATATTGGAGACCTCCTTGGCGGACGTTTCAATCGCGCCCATTGCCGTCACCGCTTGCTTGACAACTTCACCTGAATTCTCGGCGCCGGTCTTTGCCTTGGCAACGAGGTGACCCGCTTCTTCAGCGCGCCGGCTCGAATCCTTTACTTTTGTTGTGATCTGTTCGAGTGCCGCCGCGGTCTGTTCGATCGATGCAACCTGCTGTTCCGTTCGCTTGGACAGATCATCTGCGGCCGAACGAATTTCCTCGGCCCCAGAAAGAACCTGCGCTGCCGCCGCATCGATGTCAGCAATCGTTGCGGATACTTGCTCCAAGGCATTGTTGAAGTCGTTCTTCAGTCGATGGTAGGCTTCCGGCAGGTCATCGGTAATCCGATAGCTAACATCCTTGGCGGCGATGGCCGCCATAGCTTTGCCAAAGCAGTCGGAGACCCGCTTCTGCTCGGTCGCAATCGTTTCGGCCTGTGCTTTTTGTTTTGCGACCTCCGCTTCATCGATATAGACCGAGATTGCCAGATCCATATCCAGCAAAACGGCTTTGACCAAGCTTGCTAGCGCTTTTCCGAATTCGGCCGGCTTCATCGTCTTCTTGGAAAACAGACCGCCCTTGGGGAACACTTCCTCAACCGCGCTATTGATTAGATGGTCGAGAATAATCGCGTATCCACCAATATACCACTGCGGTTCAAGGCCAATCCGGGCGTGAACCGATCCAATCGCTCGGACCTTGTTGACATAGTCTTCATTGAAGTTGCCGTCGGAAATGCTGACCCAGTGGCCCTGCTGTGCCTCCTTGGCGCGGGCGATGTTTTCTTCCGTTGAAAAGAACCGCTTCACTTCGGGGCTCTGGCGGAGCTGCGCGTAAAACTTATCCAGACCGTTTGGCAACTCGCGCTCAACAAGCGCCTTCAGCAGACGGATGCTGGCGCGGCCGCTACTATCCAACTGCATGAATTCGAGGCGACGGGCGACGTTCTGCTTTTTTGGGTCGGTTGCGCCAGAGACGGCGTTCGAACCCTGATGCGAAGGATGCGACATGAATAACTTTCCTCTGGGTGGTCAGGTGGAGAACGATCAAACGACGAATGTGAAAACCGGTCGATTTGCTTCGCAGTTCAGGAGGTAAGTGTCGATTTCCTCGATGAGTATGGGTTTGGCCACAAGGTAACCCTGGGCATAGTCACAGCCCGTCTCAAGAAGCGACTGGTATTGCGATGGCGTCTCAACTCCTTCTGCGACCACTTCCATGCCGAGGCTGTGAGCGAGTGACGTAACGGCGCCTACAATTGCGTTGCACCCGTGGTCGTGGCCGACATCCCTCACAAAGGAGCGGTCTATTTTGATGTAGGACACCGGATAGCGCTGCAGGTGAGTGAGAGACGCGTAGCCGGTACCGAAGTCATCGAGCGCTATTTTGACGCCTGCGTCAAACAGCCGATTCAGCGTCACACCGATCGCTTCGCTTGTGCGGTCGAGAATAACGCCCTCGGTGACCTCGATGATGATCTCGGACGCCGAGTGTCCGTGAGCCGAGACCGCATCGAGAAGTTCTTTTGCGAAGTTGGGATTACGTAGTTGCGCAGCGGCCACGTTGACTGCCACCTTGCCGGGGGCGAAGCCCTTTCGCTTCATTTCGCTCATCGCATTGAGCGTGCCAGCAAGAACGGCGCGTCCGAGCGCGCAGATCAGGTCCGACTGCTCCGCAAGCGAAACGATTTCCGCTGCGGGCACCCATTGATTGTCCTTCTGCCAGCGGACCAGAGCCTCGAAGCCGGCGTGACCGCGGTCGACGAATCGCGCCTGGGGCTGCATGGCAACTTGAATTTCACCTTGAGCGATTGCGCGGCGGAGCGCTTCGATCATCGCCTCTCGTTGCCGTATGCTTCGCTCCATATCGGTGCTGTAAACTGCATAGGTCGAACGGCCGTTGTGTTTGGCTCGGTAGAGCGCGATATCCGCTCGCTTGAACACTTTCAGAGGCGTGCCGGCCTTGCTTTTGCGGACGATCGTAAGGCCGAAGCTGCCGCTGACGCGAACAGATTTTCGGCCAAGGCGGACAGGGCTTTCGAGGGACCTGAGCAGCTTGCGGACGATCCGGATCGCATTGGCCTTGCTGCCGACATCGACGAGGAGTACGGCGTATTCGTCGCCGCCCAAACGAGCGACAATATCCGACTTCCTCACATTGTCTCTGAAGCGTTTCCCGACTTCGATCAGAAGCGTGTCACCTGCGCCGTGGCCGTGCATATCGTTGATCGCCTTGAAGCCGTCCAAGTCGATCAGAACAAGCGCGCTGTGGCGTTCGACCCTTTGAGAGGAGAGTATGGCAGTCAGCCGTTCAATGAGGGCGCGGCGGTTCAGAAGCCCGGTGAGCGGGTCGGCTTGCGCCTGGAGTTTGACTTGCCGCTCCGCCCTCTTCAGATCGGTGACGTCGGTTTGGACGCCGACAACATATCCGGAGGCGGACCGCCGCTCCTGCACCTTAATCCATCGGTCTCCGCTTAGTGCCTGGAGAAATGCCCTTCCTGGATTGCGGTGAGTGCGAAGCCTCGCGTTGATCCAATTCTGCCAGTCATCGTCTCGGCATGAGAGTTCAGCAAACTCGCCGCATGCGACAGCATCTTCCAAGATATCCTGGAAGCGCCGTCCCTCCGCAATGGCACTACCGGCTCGCCTGTAGTATTCCTTGAACCCGGAGTTAAATAGGATGAGGCGGTCGTTTTCGTCATATGCGGCCACACCGTTGGGTAGCGTCTCAATGATATCCCGAAGGAGCATTTCTACGCGCTCGCGCCGTAGGTTTTCATCATTTAGCGCCTTCTCTGCCTGTTTGCGCTGGGTAATGTCGTAGCGGATCGAGACATAGCCGCAAATGCGACCCGATCCATCCATCTTCGGTGCAATGGTAGTATCGACCCAGTAAAGCGAACCGTCCTTCGCACGATTGCAGATCTCCCCGTGCCATAGGACTCCGCCTGAGATCACCCGCCACATCTCTTGGAAGAAGGCGGGCGGATGATGTCCCGAGTTCAACAGGCTGTGCTTGGCTCCTATCAGCTCAAGTCGGGAGTATTTGCTGATTTGGCAGAACCGATCATTCACATTAGTGATGGTTCCTGTTCTGTCGGTGATTCCGACAATCGTATGCGGATCCAAAGCCGTCCTGAATGAGGCAAGCTCCGCCAGCACGTCCTGAAGATCATCCTCACCTGCGCATTTACCGGGCCCTAAACTTTCCGTTTCGGGTCCCAGCAATTCTATTGCATTGATTAAGCCCCGCATTTGTTCCCCTTCGTTGCTGGACTTCTTTTGAGCGCCGTTCACACGAAGCTGAAACACCCCAGACGGACTGGCCGGATTCGTGTGAGTTCGATATCGTATTTATAAATATACGTTATCGTACATATGGAATGGTTAATTTCAGGTATGCTTCCATTGTGAATTGGGCAACGACGACTTTTTCTTGGAGAGAGACTGGCTAGACAACGCAGAGTTTGTATATTCGCTAGTGTTCGGTGCCGTATCCACATATGTCCGCTCGCGCACACCGTTCCTATTTGCGCGATTATTGGTATGGAAGGAAAAATGACAGGGTACCCGGTTCGGAATCGAATAGTGTTGGCGTTGAGACCGGCGGCTCAAGACTTCATAGTCAGGAGATCGCTCACCCGGCCCATGATCGCCGGGGAAGTTATTTACGAAGACGGCGCTCCTTTCACACACGCTGTGTTTCCGCACGCGGGGCTGATCTCACTGATGGCCACCATGGCCAATAGCAAGACCGTAGAGAAGACCTCCGTGGGGCACGAGGGATTTCTTGGCTTCGGGTTAATCATGGGGGGAAGTGGAGCCTTCGGCAGGTGTGTCGTACAGGTTCCGGGCTATGCGTCATGGCTATCGAAAGCGGACTTGGATCAGGCATTGGCTGAGTTCCAGTGTGTCAGGGAAGCCATGCTGAAATATGCGAAGTCGCTCATTGCGCAACTCATGGAGACCGTAGCCTGCAATAGCCTGCACTCGGCGGAACAGCGCGTCATCCGCTGGCTGCTAACAGCCCATGACAGCGTTTCAGGGGATAATTTCGATCTCACGCAGCAAGTTCTAGCGGAAGTGCTTGGTCTACGCCGCGCAACTATCAGTGCCATCTGCTCTCAACTGCAATCGGACGGGCTACTCGAATATTCACGTGGCGAAGTTACGATAGTGGATCGGGCAGCCCTGGAGGCGAGGGCCTGCGAGTGCCTCCATAATATTCAAAAGGCTTCGATGCGGCACTATAGCGCCGCTCGATAAACGCAAGACGCTGAGGACCGCCGATGCATGACCGGGGAGGCGTTGCCTTACCTGGACCGGCCGGACCATGGAACCCGGCAGAACGCACTATGCCGCCATGGACCAGGCGGCTTCGGGCCAGGTCGCCGCGGCCGGCCGATGCCAGCTCCCATCGCCGCACGGACAGATGAATTCCCGGTCCGATTGTCTAGCTTTGTAAAGGATACGAGCGAGGCTCTATGCTAGGCATCAGTTCATTTTCTGCCGCGGAAATAAAATAAGATTTGATCTTGTCGGCGATCGTGGTTGTCCTGCCATGCGTTGATGCTGCTGCAATGCCAGGCCAAAAGACGTTCCACTGCACGCTCGCATGGCAGGTCAAAGCGCCTTTTCGAGTTCCGGCAGGGCCTCGAAGAGGTCGGCGACGAGGCCGTAGTCGGCGATCTGGAAGATCGGCGCCTCGTCGTCCTTGTTGATCGCGACGATGACCTTAGAATCCTTCATGCCGGCCAGATGCTGAATGGCGCCGGAAATGCCGCAGGCGATATAGAGCTGCGGGGCGACGACCTTGCCGGTCTGACCCACCTGCCAGTCGTTCGGCGCATAGCCGGCATCGACG
>NZ_JARFYN010000088.1 GCF_030272695.1 Martinezella calliandrae | reverse complement strand
GTTTTATCTTCGCATGGTCACTCTGGCGGCGCATGCATCAAGCGTCTGCAATGATCGCTCACTATAAATCAAGAGATCAAACGCAACTGTAGTACTAGAGCGGTTCAGCGTTTCACGGAATCGCTTTCCCGCTCTAGCCCTTTGTTTTTACGCAATTCCGGACGGAAAACCGTTTCGCACTTATCCTGGAATTGCTCTAGTCACCGGCTCCTGAAATGGCTCGATCAAATTCGGCGATACCGTGCCAGCCAAGGCCGAGTGCCTCGATTCAAGTAGCAATTTGGTGGTGGGCATCGGCCTACCACTGTTCGCAAGAGCGCTCCCCAGCCGCGTCGGTGCCGCGGCCCCGGCGCTGTGTTTCCGCACCAAAAGCCAGAACCGACGCAACCCGGCGCTGACATGGTGCACCAAATATCAGTAATGCGCACCATTTTCCGATTGCGATACACCGTTTGTTGTTATATATGCATCATAGTGGCGTAACCGTGCAACGCGCCGAGGATTTTTCATGGACCATTTTACTATCATCCAAGCCCTCTGCCGCGCCGCGATGGCGGATGCCTCTCCAGCTCTGCGCAAGCAGATCGAGCGCCTGCGTGACGCATTAGCCAAAGATGGCGAACAGCAGCAGTCGGCTGCCTTGGCCAGCATTCTTACGACTGCCGACCGGAGCAAGGAACTTGCCCCGCGCCGCATCGAACGGTCCAAGACGCAGATTTTTGGTGAACCTCTGACCCGCAACACGCCGGTGCCTGTCGATCGTGAAACGTCGGCCCCGCTTGCTGACATTATCTTTCCGGCTGACATCCAGTCAGCGGCTCCCTTGTTCAACGAGACCGTCAGTCAGGCCATCGGCACAATCATTGATGAATGGGCAAATTTCGATGCGCTCGCCGAAATCGACATTCGGCCATCGAAGACCTGTCTCATCTACGGTGTTCCCGGCACGGGCAAAACTCGTCTGGCACTCTGGATCGCCCAGCAGCTTGATCTGCCCGTAGTGCTTGTGAAGCTTGACGGCCTCGTGTCATCGTTTCTCGGCACGACGGCGCGAAACATCGGCAACCTGTTCACGTTCGCGAACCGCCATCGTTGCGTTTTGCTGCTGGATGAGTTCGACGCCATCGCGAAAGTTCGAGATGATCCGCAGGAGGTCGGCGAGATCAAGCGGGTGGTGAACGCGCTCCTGCAGAATCTCGATATTCGCCGCGATGTGGGCTTTACGATCGGCATCACCAATCATCCCAAGCTACTGGATTCGGCTGTCTGGCGGCGCTTCGAGGTCCAGCTCGAAATCCCCAAGCCCGACTTCGAGATCCGTAAGGCTATTGCCGCGCATTTCATGCGCCCTGTGAAGGCGCCAGACAGCCATTTGCGTCTGATTTCGTGGTTCACCGAGGGCTCCACCGGGGCTGAGATCGAGTCGCTCGTGCGGACATACAAAAAGGCGACGACTGTACGGGATGAGGACAGGCGCGGGCTTTTGGACACGCTGCGACAGTTCGCGACCCTGAACGCGGCGCGGGTTCAAAGCGAACGGCGGGCGTTGCTGTTCGATGATGCAGGCAATCTGTTCCGCGCGATGCGCGATGACCCGATCCTTGGCTTCTCCATGGCTGATATTGGCGAAATCGCCGGCAAGGACAAATCAACAGTCAGCCGGCAGCTTGGCCGCGTAGCCAAGATGGGCGAAGGTGAGGTTTCCAATGGCTAGCCCGATCCAGATCATCCTCAACCCCGAGAATTATGAGGAAGCCCGCGACGCTGGCGGCGGAGGCGGACACAAGGACTTCTTCGCGCATCGCGATGCCGAATTCGCCAAGCACAAGGCGGCCCTCATGAACCAGATCGACACGATCTCGGGGGTTCTGAGTGCCCAAGCTCAGGGTGATGTCGGCTTTGTGAAAGTCATCCTGCGCCGGGAGGCATGGGCCAAGAGCCATCGCCCGGTCGCGAGTCTATTCCGCAACGATCGCACGCCGGTCGTGGGCGGGGGTGATCTGGGTGTCATGATCGTTGCCGCGCGCCCCGGCGCCCTGCAGCAAGTCTCATCGGAGATCGATAAAGCCGAGACTCATACGGAGATGCGTTTCAACGAGAACAAGCAGAAGGACGAACCTCATCCCACTGCTCGCAAGAGCGAGACGGGTGCGATTGACCGGATCGAACTTTATGGCCCCTCAGACCGCCGTAGCTTCTCCGTGGAGGAGGCCGTTGCATGGCTCTCCAAGCCAGCGACCGGCGGCAGCTATCAAGTCGAATTATTCGAGGCCCTGCCGCCCCGTTCCGAATGGGATCGTCTCGATGCGGGCCAACGCCGGCTCGTCGAAAGCTTCATCGCAGGTTTCAGCCAGCTCAATGGCGGCGTGACGGTCGAACGGCTGTCTGATCACCGCGACAAGCATCCTCTCCTTTCCGTCCGCCTTGACCAATCGAGCGATCACCCGGTCCTGCAATTGACCGGTTCCACGGTCAGTGAACGCGGCCGCGAGTTGGCGCCATTCAGCGCTGACACTGGGCGCCACGCCCGCCTGCTTGGCTTTCTTGATAGTCATCCGTTGGTCCGGCGCATCGAATTGCCAGGCATCGTTGTCCGTGCAAGTCAGTCGGTCAATCCTATCGCCCGCACGCGACCGACCGACCTTGCTCTTCCGGTTCGCGACAGTCGTCGAACACACCCTCGGATGGGGATCATTGACGGTGGCATCAGCGATGCGCTGTCCGAGTGGGTTATCGATCGCTGGGACATTCTCGCTGACGAAGATGCTGACCTTGCGCATGGCACGTTCATTAGTGGTTTGGCGGCAGTGGGCGGCGCCTTGAATGGCGTGGAGATCTGTCCCGAACCCGATGGCGCAGAGTTGGTCGACGTCGCCGTGTTCCCGAACGAACGAAAGGCAGGAGCCTTCGCGTCCTACTACCCCGAAGGTCTTCCCCAGTTCTTCGACGAAATGGAGACGGCAGTATCCGATGCTCGCGCCCGGCATGGGGTCCGGGTGTTCAACATGAGCCTCAACATTTTGCAGCCGGCCGCCCCTGATCGCTACAGCCCACACGCTGCGCGCCTCGATCATATCGCTGAGAGCAACAATGCGATCATGTTCATTTCGGCGGGCAATATTCAGCCACAGGATCTGCGGGCTGAATGGCCCGCCGATGCGACCGCAGCCCTCGCCAATCTTGCAACTGCTCGCAACGATAGCCTGTTGACCCCTGCAGAGAGCGCTCGCAACGTCGCCGTCGCGGCGCTCAACCCGCCGGGACACAGCGGCTGCGTGGCTTTTGCACCGACTCGCTTCAGCAGGCGTGGTCCCGGTTTGCGTGCGGGTGTGAAACCCGATCTTGCACATATCGGTGGCGCTGGCTCGTTACATCCCGAACTCGGGCATGGCCTCTTTTCCCTCCTGCCCGACGGAACCGTCGTGGATGGCTGCGGCACCAGCTATGCTGCGCCGCTCGCCGCGAAAAGGGCCGCCGTTCTTGATCATGCCATCGAAGGCGAGGTCTCACGCGAAACGCTGATCGCCCTGATGGTCCATCACGCCGAAATGCCGGTGCCTTTGCAACCGAAGGAGCTCGCGCCGATCGCGCGTCATATGGTGGGCTTTGGTCTCCCGCCTTCGGCGGATCGGATCCTTGAGACCGGCGATCATAGTATCACCCTTGTTTTCGCATCGCGGATTCAACGCGATCAGCAGATCAACTTCCGTTTCCCTTGGCCCACCTCGCTGGTCGGGCCGGGCGGGAAATGCCGAGGTCGGGCGAAGATCACCTTGGTCTCCACCCCGCCTCTCGATGCGCGGTTTGGCTCGGAGTTTGTTCGCGTGAACATCAATGCCACCTTGCAGCAGGAAAAGCCAAAGGGTGGATGGAAAGGGCAACTAGAGCCCCTCTATCTTCCGTCAAAACGCGAAGCACAGGTCATCGAGGCCGAGCGCATCGAATATGATCTGAAGTGGAGCCCGGTTAAAGTGTTGGCCAAGACCTTCCCGAAGGGTGTTGGCGCTTCCTCCAACTGGCGGCTGTTCGTGGACTATCTGACCCGTGCCGGAGAGGTCATGCCGGAGGAAGGCGTGCCGTTCACGGCTATCGTCACGATCAGTGATCCGGATGCTGAACAGCCTGTGTTCAACGATATGCGTCAGAGCCTTCAGGCGCTTGGCACGCAGATCGCGGATATCCGAACCGCGGCCCGCATTACACCAAGGGTTTGATAGGGGGCAGACATGGCGAAATCAGTGTCTCTCGAAACCGGCCGCACCTTTGCGACCATCACCTCCGCGAAGCAACATTTCGCGCCGATGCTCGAGTCGCCGGTGAAGTACGCGTAACACATTGAATCGGCGGTCTTATCCAAAGTTTTGAAGTATAGGTTTTTGCAAGTTTGTGAGGTTCTCTTTCGGAGAAACTTGCAAATTGCGCCGCGGGAAAAAACGTGATTCTCTCTGTTGGACGGTGTTTTGATGGAGCGTTGGAATGCTTCCGAAGGAGCGGCGAGACAGCGGGCAGAATGATCTTTTCCGGGCACGGCTCGATCAGATCGTCGATATGAAACATGCCCTGGCGCGGCTTGGTCGGGCGATCGATTGGCGGTTTTTGGAAGAGCGCTGCGGGGCGGTCTACACAGATGCACCCGGCCATCCGCCGCTGCCAACCCGGTTGATGGCCGGGCTTGCCATTCTCAAATCGATGCACGACCTATCCGACGAGGCCTTGTGCGAGCGGTGGGTGGAAAATCCCTATTACCAACTGTTCTGCGGCGAGGAGTTCTTCCGTCATGACTTGCCGTTCGACCGTTCGTCGATGACGCGCTGGCGGCAAAGGATGGGCGAGGAGAAACTGAACGCCCTGCTTCAGGAAAGCCTTGCCTCGGCGGTTCGCACAGGCGCGGCCAAGCCCGTAGACTTCACCGCGGCGATCGTCGATACCACCGTGCAGCCAAAGGCCGCTGCCCATCCGACCGATGCCCGGCTGATGCATCGCTCTCGCGAGCGGCTGGTGCGGTTGGCCAACACGCTTGGGATCGAACTTCGCCAATCCTATGCACGGGTCGGTAAGATCGCCCTCATCAAACACCAGAGATACGCGCACGCCAAGCAGTTCAAGCGGGCAGGTAAAGCGCTGAGAACGCTGAAGACCTATCTCGGCCGTGTCATTCGCGACATGGTGCGCAAGGCAAAGGACGACGCAGAACTTGAGGCGGCGGTTGCCCACGAACTGATGCTGGCCAGACGGGTCCATGCTGGAAACCGCAATCTCAATCGCGTCAAGGGTCTGCCCAAGGATGCCGACCTTCGCGTCTTCAGTCTGCACGCTCCGGAGGTCGAATGCATCGGCAAGGGCAAGGCCCACAAGCCTTACGAATTCGGCGTCAAGGTCTCCGTCGCCACAACGCTCAACCGATCGAAAGGCGGCCAGTTCGTCACTCACATTCAGGCGCTGCCCGGCAAACCCTATGACGGCCACACGCTCGAAACCGTCATACCGGCCATCGAGGCCCAGGTCGGAGCAACGCTTTCCCGCATCATCGCCGATGCCGGTTACAAGGGCCACAACGCTCCGCAAACCCACCGCTTCAAGGTTTATACCGCAGGCCAGAAACGCGGGATGACCGAACACATCAAACGCCAGATGCGCAGACGTTCCGCCGTCGAACCCGTCATTGGACATTTAAAAGAAGACCACCGCATGGGCCGCAATCATCTCGCTGGAATCACCGGCGACGCCGTCAACGCCATCCTCGCAGCCGTGGGCTACAACTTCCGCCGCATCCTCGCATGGATCAGGTTTTGCGTGGCCATCATCCGTGCAGTCCTGGCCCTATCCAAAGCGCAAAATCCAATATTCAAACCATCAAACCCGATGCCGGCAATCGTCTAATCGTCGTTCTTCACGGACGACGCTCGACCGCAACGACCTTAAGCAGCCATTCTCGGGCGGTGATCTGGCGGATATAGCGGCACTCTACCGCGATTATTGCGCCAAGACCAATTGGCCGCTTCCCTCGTCCCCAACATCCTTCTACCCGACCTACGAGCGCGATGAAGGCTACACCACACGCTGCTTTGGCGTGACGTTCGCCAATGGCTCAATAGGGCGATTTTCCCTGGATAAGGCGCTCAGGGCAATCGCGGTCTGAGACCGTTCCATCCCTAGCAAGCTGGTGCTAGCCATCTGCCGGTAAACCTCTTGCGCAACGTATTCGGCGAGGGCCCAGACCTACCGGAATGCTGTCGCCGTGTGGAGTGGCATTGGGGAAGTCCGTGACGGCGACGCTTCGACCTGTTCAGTTTCGAAGAGATCGACTTGAACAAAGACCCAGGGGAGCTGGCCACCGACACTCGTTCGTAACTGCGAAGTGTCGGCCCTGCCTCGCCAGCCACAGCACGTCGGCGCCGGGAGGCTTGATGATTGATACGTTTGACCGCACATCGGTCGATCACGAAGCAAATGCTGCAGTTGCTGAAATGATGAAGAGCCGAGCGGAACACACCAGATGAACATCTCGGACGCAATATGCCTCGACATCAATCGTCTGCCGAAAGAGGATCTGCAATTTCGCAAGTTTGCCGAACTAAAGCCTGAGCCGCGGGTAACACCAAACCGCCGCTCGGATGACTGACGCCCAGCGCACGCCAAAAAAAGCGAGCGTTAAACCAGGCGCTGTTTCTCCTCCATTCGCCTTCGAAGGAACTCCTCTATCTGAAGCGCTAACGCCGCCGGCTCTTGGCCAACCGTTTTGAGATGAAGTTCCGGATCCTCAGGCGCCTCATAGGGAGACGAGACGCCGGTGAAGTTGGCAATCTTGCCGGCAAAGGCCTTTTTATAGAGTCCCTTCGGATCGCGCCGCGCACATTCCTCCAAAGGCGTGTCGACAAAGATCTCGATGAACTCGCCTTCCTCCAAAAGCTCGCGCGCCATACGTCGCTCCTCACGGAAGGGCGAAATGAAGGAACAAATTACGATCAGCCCAGCGTCGGCCATCAACCTGGCGACCTCGGCGACGCGGCGTATATTCTCGACCCGATCAGCCGCGGTAAAGCCAAGATCGCGATTGAGACCGTGGCGTATGTTATCTCCGTCCAGGAGATAGGTATGCTTGCCGCATGTATGCAGGAGCGCCTCGAGCGCGTTGGCGATCGTCGATTTGCCCGAGCCCGACAGACCGGTGAACCAAAGAACAGCGGACTTTTGGTTCTTAAGCGCGGTGCGAGCGGCCTTGTCGACGTCGAGCGCTTGCCAATGAACGTTGTCGGCACGATGAAGCGGGAAATCAATCATGCCGGCTCCGACGGTCGCGCTGCTTACCCGATCGACGATGATGAAATTGCCCGTTGACCTATTTTCCTCGTAGGCGTCAAACACGATCGGTCGTTGCGTCATGATGTTGCAGACGCCCACCTCGTTCATCTGAAGCGATTTAGCTGGTTCGCGAACGAAGCTATCGACATTCAGTTGGTGCTTGAGCGCAGTCACCGTGGCGCCGACGCTGTCCGTTTCCGTTCGCAAGAGATAGCTTCGTCCGGGGAGCATCGGATTGGCATCGAACCAAATGAGATGCGCCTGGAATTGGTCGGCGACAAAAGGTCTTGAGGCGGGGTCAACCAGCATGTCGCCCCTGGAGACATCTAACTCGTCGGCAAGAACCAAGGTTACCGGTTCCCCTTCTGCGGCAGATATCTGGTTGCCGTCGGGTGCAATGATCGCCCTGACCGAGGAGCGCCGCCCTGATTTAGAGACGACCACCGGATCGCCGACGGCAATTTTTCCGGATGCGATCCGGCCCGCATAGCCGCGAAAATCCGGATTGGGCCGCATGACGAGCTGAACAGGAAAACGTGAGGCTCTTTGCTTATCAGCTGGGTCGAGTTCAACAGTTTCCAGATATTCAAGAAGGGCCGGGCCTTGATACCAGGGTAATTGCCCGGATTTCAGCACAACATTGTCTCCGAAGCGGGCGGACATCGGAATGGCCGTTATGCTGGCAAAACCCAGCTTCGCCGAGAAGCTTACATATTCGGCCACGATGGCATCAAATACCGGCTCGCTGAAATCCACGAGATCGATCTTGTTCACCGCCAGCACGACATGGCGTATGCCGAGAAGCGAGGCGAGATAGGAGTGCCTGCGCGTTTGCTGGAGTATGCCTTGGCGGCTGTCGACGAGGATGATGGCAAGATCGGCCGTCGATGCGCCCGTTACCATATTGCGCGTATATTCGTGGTGACCGGGTGTATCGGCAACGATGAACTTGCGCTTCAACGTGGAGAAATAGCGATATGCGACATCAATGGTGATGCCCTGCTCGCGCTCTGCCTCAAGGCCGTCGAGCAGCAGGGAGAAATCGATTTCCTCGCCATTGCCGCCGCGGATACCGATGCGGCGAAGGTCTGCCAATTGGTCTTCGAAGACCAAATCCGCATCGCAAAGCAATCGACCGATCAAGGTCGATTTGCCGTCGTCGACCGAGCCGCAGGTGATGAATCGAAGAACCGGTGTTTTGTCCTCTTGGACCAGATGCTCTTCCATGTCATGCGCTGATATCGAAAATGGATATGACATCAGAAGTACCCTTCGCGCTTCTTCTTCTCCATTGCGCCGGCCTCGTCGAGATCGATCAGCCGGCTCTGTCTCTCGGAGGTGCGCGCCTCCACGATCTCGCGCAAAATTTCTGGAACCGTCGCCGCACTGGATTCGATCGCGCCCGTCAAAGGGTAGCAGCCGAGCGTGCGGAAACGGATCATGCGTTGCGTGACGGTTTCGTCGGGGTCAAGCGGCATGCGCTCATCGTCGACCATGATCGTCGTCGTACCGCGGCGCACGACGGGCCGCGGCGCTGCGAAATAGAGTGGCACGACGGCAATATTTTCCTTTTGGATGTACCGCCAGACGTCGAGCTCGGTCCAGTTCGAAAGCGGAAAGACGCGCATCGTTTCGCCTGCGCTGACACGCGTGTTGTAGGTTCTCCACATCTCCGGACGCTGGCGTTTCGGATCCCAGGCGTGCTGGGCGTTGCGAATGGAAAAGATCCGTTCTTTCGCTCGCGATTTCTCCTCGTCGCGGCGGGCGCCTGCGAGCGCAGCATCGAAACGGTATTTGTCCAACGCCTGGCGCAGCGCCATGGTCTTCATCACGTGCGTGTGCACGTTGGAGCCGTCTCGAAAGGGATTGATACCCTGATCGATGCCATCCTGATTGACGTGGACAATCAATCTCAGGTCTAGTTCCCGCATCGTACGGTCGCGGAAGGCGATCATCTCCCGAAACTTCCACAGGGTGTCCACATGAAGAAAGGGAAAGGGCGGTTTTCCCGGGAAGAATGCCTTCATTGCAAGATGTAATAAAACGGAAGAGTCCTTTCCGATGGAATAGAGCACAACCGGATTTGAAAAGGTCGCAGCGACTTCCCGAATGATATGGATGGCTTCGGATTCGAGGTATCGCAGATTGTCGAATGACATCTTATTTATCCTTGCGGAGCCGATGCGTCGTCAAGCTCGAAGAACTTCGCGTAAGGCCCACCTGCAAAGTGCCGCCGTAGCTCTTCAAAATTCTGCAGCGAGCGAGTGATCGACCGTGTTTCCTGCCGTTGAATGGTGGCACGATTGGAAGGCTGATGCGCGGGAGCTCCCAGGAAGGCCAAAACGGTTGCCAGGCATGCGCTCGGTTTGAGAAGAAGATCCTCGTATTCGATCACCAGCAGTTTGCTCGGATCGAACGCACCTTTGACCCGCGCGTGGAAATCGTCGGCAGCTTTGAAATAGGCTTCGCATGCGTTAACTGACAGCCAGACACTTGGGGGCTCATTACTGTCCGGGCTAAATTTCAGCCACTGACCCGTTTGCCTTGCCTGCATGAGCGATCGCAGGGATTCCAATGTATTGCGAGTAAGCAGAATGACCTTCAGGCCTTGCCAACGCGCCAATTCGTCGAAAAAGCCCGGACGGTCATAAAATTGAGGCTCGTTGATTTTACAACCGACGCGCGTCACCTTCTTTTCGCTCGGCGGATAGCGCAGATAGGCAAGCTCGAGAAGCTCGCGATCGCTGTGCCGCAGACGATCCTTATCGGGCCAATTTTCATCATAGCTGTTGAGCAACTCTCCGTTGCTCAACACATTAGGATGGTCGTTCAGCAACGCTTCGAGATAGTGCGTCCCAGTTCGCGGCATTGCGAGGATTACAAATGGCTCGGGCGACGATACGGAATGGATCATTGCGCATGTTTCCAACTGATATTGATCACAAAGGCGGGCGGCGCCTGCACAAGAACTCCGCGGTCGCGCTGGCGAGCGTAAGGGCTCTCCGGCTGCTTCTTTGTGGCAGTTCCCCAAAATCGGACCGAGGGCCAGAGGTCGCGCGATCGGGCCGAAAAACCGATGAAGCTCATCATGTTGCTGGAGATCCGTAACGCTGGTAAATTGACTGGATTCCATCCAGAATTTCGCGTGATAAAGTGACTTCGGCAGCGGCGAAGTTGTGCGTCAGTTGCATTAGGGAAGCCGAGCGCGCTTACCTTCAGGCCGCTGCGGCCGAGTTCGCGATACTGCATTTCATATCTCCTTTTCGTAAGCGGTCATGGCTTCAGGGCATGAGGCGCCGTCGCAACAGTGTTGCGGAAAGAAAGAACGGCAAGGCCGCGTAGAGGCAAAGCGCACCAACGTGCAGGCCGACATTGACCGGAGGCCGGCCAAGCATTGCCGGGCGAATGAGGTCGATCGCATGCGCGAGCGGCAGGAAGTGCCCCATTTCCTGAAATCCGCCGGGCAGCTGTGTGGCCGGAAACACCGCGCCGCACAGAAACAACATGGGTGTGAGGACGAGCGTCTGGTAGAAAATGAAATAGTCGTAACTGGGTGCAAGTGCCATGACGACCATCGCCAGGCTCGCAAATGCAAATCCGGTCAGCGCGATGACCGGCAGTACATAGAGGACCGAAGGCCATGCCGCATAGCCAAGAATAGTGGCAACGACCAAGATCCCGGTGCCGGCCAGAAAAGCCTTGGTCGCGGCCCATGCCAATTCGCCAAGGACGAGATCGCCAAGGGTGAGTTGTGTGTAAAGGATTGCTTCCCAGCGGTGCGTCTGCATGCGAGCGAAAGCCGCATAAATCGTTTCGAAGGTGGCGGAGGTCATGGCACTTGCCGCAACCATGCCGCCGGTCAGAAATGCGATATATGGAGCGCCGTCAACGCGGCCGACCATTATTCCCAGGCCGAACCCGAGACCGAACAGGTAGATCATCGGATCGGCGAGATTGCCGAGTATCGACGCAAGCGCGACCTTCTTCCATGCCAGATAGTTGCGGCGCCACACCGCGATCCAGTTCCAAGCGTTAGCCGGCAGCGTTGTCGAGCAACCTTCACCCATCGTTCATTTCTCCATCTCGCGTCCGGTCAGCCGCAAAAAAACGTCCTCCAGATTCGGTGGTCTCTGCAAAAGACGCAGTCCCGTTCGCCCGCGCATTTGCGCCAGCACCGGCTCCGGATCGGACGCATAACAAAAGAGCGTCTCGCCGCTCACCTCCAACCGTTGCGCATATGGCCGGATCAGAGAATGCAGTTCTTGCGGGTTGCCGCCGTATATCTCGATCACCTGGCAGCCGATCTGCTCCTCGACAAGCGCGTGCGGGTGGCCTTCGGCGATGATGCGTCCCCTCTCGACGACGCACAGGCGGTCGCACAGCCGCTCGGCCTCTTCCATGAAGTGGGTGGTCAAGATAATCGTCTTACCGAGCGCCAGAAGCGCCCGAAGACGCTCCCAGATCAGGTGGCGCGCATGCGGATCGAGACCCGTGGTCGGCTCGTCCATGACCAGCAGCTGCGGATCGTTGATCAGCGCACGTGCTAGCGTCAGGCGCCGCTTCATGCCGCCGGACAGCTCGGAAACGCGTGCATGCGCCTTGCTCTCGAGGCGCGCGAACTCGAGTAGCGACGGAATGACCTTTTCGACCTCGTATGTGCGCATGCCGAAATAGCGTCCGAACACCAAAAGATTTTCGCGCACGGTGAACTCGGCGTCGAGATTGTCGAACTGGGGGACGACGCCGATTAGCCTGCGTGCCATGCGCGCGCGCGCCGGCACCGGCACACCAAGCACGGTGATCTTGCCGGCGTCAGGGAGAGTCATGCCGAGAAGCATTCGCGCAATTGTGCTTTTTCCAGCGCCGTTCGGCCCCAGCAGGCCAAAGCATTCTCCGGCTGCGACGGAAAACGACAGCCCGTCGACAACGGTTTTGTCGCCGTATGACTTCCTGACGCCGTCAAGCTCGATTGCTACCGCGGACATGCGCTCATCTTCGTATTGTGTGCACTACCTTCTGGCGGCAGTCCGGTTACCTGCTCCTTGGTAAATAGCAGACCGTCGCACCATACATGTTCGATGCGCCCCCATTGGCAGGCCGCGGCGGCATCCGGGAAGAAGCCACAGCCGTGGAGATTTGCACTCGTGTTGCAAAGCAACGGAATGCCTGTGAGTTTTTCATACTCGATGAGGAGCTCGGTAACCTCATGTCGAGAGCTTCTGGAAATGGTCTGCAAACGCGCAGATCCGTCGAGATGCATGACGGCGGGAATTTTGGCCTGCCACTCCGGGCGTGTCTGGTGGTCGAACAACATGTAAGGATCGGGCGTGCCGGGACTGAATATATCCGGCGCCCGGTCCTCCAGGCATATCGGCGCCACCGGCCGGAAGTGTTCGCGAAGTTTGACTTCGTTGAGATAGTCTTTCATTTCCGGTGAAGTCGCGGCTGCGAGAATACTTCTGCCTCCCAATGCTCGCGGTCCGAGCTCAGCGCGCCCGGCAAGAAAGACGACGGGCTTGTTGCCGGCGAGAATCGTGGCGAGTTCTGACATGGTGCACGGCGCGGCTTTCCATCCGGGCGGCACATCGCCATTTTTCAGAGCCGGGCCACTATAGACCGACCACTCGAGCGGCACGAAGCCTTCGTCAGCCGCCATGGCGCAGCAAGCGGCACCGATTGCAGAACCGCTATCATTCGGAAAAGGCGGGACCCAGACGGCGTCGAACAGACCAGTTCCACGCAGTGCACTGTTCCATTTGATGTTGAGACCGCAACCGCCGGCTACGCACAAATTTCGCAGCCCGGGGAAAGAATGGCGCTGCAAGCAAAGAGCCAATTCGCCGACCAGGAGAAGCTCAAGGAAAGAATGGAATGATGCAAGCACATTTTCGGGTGCTTTGTCCTCTAATCGGAGCACGCTGGCATCGAAGAAATCATGCACGGCGACAAGCGATGCCTCGGCGTCGTTGATGTTTGCGCGGTAACGGCGGGCAATTTCGGTATCGCCGGAAAAGTGCTTCTCGTAGAGATCCTCAAACACTTCAACGATGTCTTCATCAATTGACCCAAGCGCGATATAGGCCATCAGCTTGCCGGCGACACCTAGATCCCAGCCCGCGCGGCTCGCCCGCTTGTAAGGTCCGAAGTAGTGACCCGCGGCCGCGTAGGCTTGCCCTATCATTGGGAACAAGGATTCGAGGAACCGGGCTCCCTGAGCATCGACGTAGTAAAGACGCGGGAAGATGCAGCCATCCCACACCAAACAGAATGAAGGTTCTCCGGCCTTGGCAAACGGGCTGGTGCAATATGCGGAGGCGACATGGCCGCTCACATGTGGATAGCTCCGATAAGAAAAAACGTGATCATCGAGGATAAGACCGGAGCCATCGAGCGAATCGAGAACACCCTCGGCATGGCGTTCAACATAAGGCGCTCCCTTGAGGGTAAGGGGAACCGCACCACTGAGGACCTGGAACTGCGACTCGACCTCTCCGTCCCAGCCGTCGATGACGAAGTGATCGATATCCCGCAAATTCAGGCCGTGTTCGGCCAAAGCGGTGACGATTGCCTCCAGATTGCCGATGGTTTGATATCGCTGATTATTGTCACGCTTCTCCTGCTCAATGCAGAAGACGAGTCGTCCATCCTCGATAAGGGCGATCGCCCCGTCATGGGTCAGTTTGATACCACAGATGCGCATAGTGTCTCCATGTCTAACGTCGACCATTCGATTGATCAGGAAGAGGAAACCGGATTGAGGAAACGCGCGAGCACGCAGTCTTCGTTGTCCGAGTGACCCCGGAACTCAAGACGTTCCACCTCCACCAGCTTTTCGTTCAGCATGGCGATGACCGTCTCGGCGCCAGCAACATGACCCCAGCGCCGGCAGTTTGCGTCGCGTGCCGAGCCGAAAACCAGATGGCCGCCTGGCGCAAGCATCCGAAGCAGGTTGCCGATCGCCATGCGCATCTCGGCAATGCCCCCGATGTAATAAAGAACTTCCGCGACGACGATCAGATCGAACAGCTCTTCGGAGGAATACTGTTGTACGTCCGCGACGATCCAGCTGACGTGCGCGGGCTTATTCATCCGTTGACGAGTTCGAGCAATTGCTCGTGGCACGACGTCGATAACGGTAAGCCGCTGGCAGTGAGGCGCTAGTTTCTCGGTGAAGGCGCCGGCCGCGCAGCCGACTTCGAGCGCGCTTGTGATGGCACCTTGGGCAAGCGATAGCCGAAGCATTTGCGCATGACGCTCGCGTTCGAACGGATTACCGTCGAGGCGCCATGGATCGACTGTCGCCAGTTCCCGATTCAACAATTGATAATTCTCTTGAAGTTTCAAATCCGTGCACCCTGGTAAAGCAACCATTACTTGTCGCTGGCAATGCTGTCATATGCGACCAATCTTGATGCATCGCGCGCAAGATTGTATCGGCGAAACGGAGCCTCGTTTTCCGCCGATTCATTCATGTTTGGCTCAGCGAGCGGATCTTGGATGGGGCTCTGTTTTCCAGCTTTATCCGGTGCCTTGGCAGCAGAGCCTCGCGACAACCAGTCGCTATTGCTCAGCGTACACAGCGCATAGGCTTTCAAGGGCAGCAGGAGAAAGATGTTGATGAAGGTATGCAGGGAAAAGCCTACAAATCGAAATTGGCGAGCACGGACCGCTGCAACGCTGCAGCGGATCATGGTCATCGATGCAATCATCAGGCATGTCCACCAAGGCACGGTCCCAGTCATCGCGAACTGTGCCAGGCCTGTCAGCACCGACAGAGCGAGCAAGAGGGGGCCGAGATTCTGACCAATCACGTCCAAGGTGAGAAAACGATCAAGACCAGGCAGAAGGTTCAACGCAAGCAACGTGTCGCGGAAAGTGCTGCGTGCCCAGCGAAGTTGTTGACGCAGATACGGGCGCAGTCGGTCTGGAACAACTGTCGCCGCGATGGCAGTCGGAACGTACTCGGTTCGAAATCCGGCTTTCAGCATGAGGATCGTGAGATGGCGGTCCTCGCCAAAATCGCTTCGCTTTCCCCGAAACATTTGCGTTTCGTACTGGTCAAGCAGCAAGGTGAGCGCAGTGCGGCGGTACATGGCGCATGGGCCGCAGCAACACATAACAGCACCGAAACGAGCCTGTGCCGCCCGCTCCTCATTGCAGGCCAGCCAGTATTCCATATCGATCAAGCGGGTCAACCAAGTGTCGCGCCGGTTGCTGGCAGCCAACTGGCCCATAGCCGCGCCGATTGCTGGATCACGCATCTTAACTGCAAGTTTCATGACGACGTCTGAAGCAAGTGTCGTGTCAGAGTCGACGTTGAGCACCAAATCGCCAGAGGAGCGGCGTATCGCCGCTATTTGCGCCTTGCGTTTTCCAGCATTCTCGTGGAGCAGAATGAATGTGAATCTTGGATCACGTGCAAACGCTGCGTGTACGGGTGTGACGGCATCGCGATTGCTGGAACCATCATCAATAACATAGACACGCAGTTCTCCGGCGTATTCTTGGTCGGCGATCGAAGCCAAGCAATCCCAAAGCGTGGCCGGATCCTCGTTGAAGCAGGGGATGATGACATCCACGCTCGGCAAGGGAGCGGAACCGATCGGCTCTGCTGAGGTCGATGAATCGTTGGTCGGCCGAGCATAAACGACCTGCATGCTCCTATAGGCAGTCGAGAGCAGCGCATAAAGCGAGATGGCGGCAGTGCTGGTTGTGTCGAGCAGATTCATGGATATCGCTTTCAGTGATGTTGAGGAAGCGAGCGGATTGCAAATCCGCGGTCGCGCACGACTGGAATGATACGAGAGAGCGCCATGATGGTCTGATAGCGCAGACTGCTGTCGCCGCTCGGTTTCGCCTCGCTAGGAGGACATCCGTCGTGCAAGAGAACGATTGCTCCGGGACGGATAGAGGCGAGCACTGTATCGACGATGGCGTCGACGCCAGGACAAGACCAGTCTCGCGGGTCTACCGACCAGTGGACGGCCGCAAGCCCCGCGCTGGCGGACGCAGAAAGAACCTCTTGCGTCCAGCTCCCGTATGGCGCGCGCATATACTGGAGCGATGCCAGCGGGCATGCGATCTTGATGGCCCTGTTCGCTTCAAGTAATTCGTGTTGTATTTCGACGGGTCCGCATTTGGTAAGGTCGGGATGAGTCATCGTGTGATTGGCGACCTTGTGCCCTTCGGCGATCATTCGTTGGATGAGTTTCGGCTGTTCGGCCGCGTAAGTTCCGATAACGAAGAACGTCGCCGGCACCCGGTATTGCGCCAGCACATCCAGAACCTCCGGCGTGCAGAAGGGATGAGGTCCGTCGTCGAACGTCAGATAGACGCTGGGCTGGCCGGTGCCGTCAGCGCACGGATCGTGCACTTCGTACAAGCAATCGAGGTGCGTCATAACTCCGGTCCGTTCCGGTCGATTGTCGTACCAGCTGGCCAATCGGAGATTGGCCGTCCAACAGGCAGAATAATGACAAG
>NZ_JARFYN010000087.1 GCF_030272695.1 Martinezella calliandrae | reverse complement strand
CGGGAAACGCGGCCGCCCATTCCCGCGCGACCTTGGTCAGTAAACCTTGCGGAAACATTGTGTCGAGAACGATGGAGAGTTCGGGCTCCAGCCCGCCAGTCATATTGCGGGCATGTGCCTTGAGCGCATCGGCGTCGCGCACGATCCCGCGTGCGGTGCCGAGCAGTTTAACGCCCTCTGGCGTCAGCTTTGGAAGACGCTCCGAGCGATCGAACAGTGAGATGTCCAACGCGCTCTCAAGCGCCACCATGGCCTGGCTGATGGCGGACTGAGCCCGGTGGAGCTGGAGCGCTGCCGCGGAGAAGCTGCCGGCGTCGGCGGCGGCGACGAACATGCGCAATTGGTCGAGGGAAACGCTTTCGATCATCCATCATATATACTGATACTTCTGATAAGATCAAAGTGGCTTCTCTGATGGAGATAAGCGCCGCAATGTAGGTCAACCGAAGAGGGAAGACCTAAGCCGACTACGAGACAGCCAATGGTTCCGCGTCCCTACCAGCGTGGGCCCAGATCGTCGGAGCAATCCCCCTCGACCATCCGCATTTGACGCTATCGCCTGAAGCGTCGGGTTAACTTGTTCATGTGGTCGGAGAAGGGTTCAACGCCCTTCGCTACATCGAGAGGACAGACAGCAATGAAAAGAGCCTTGATGATCGGATCGACAGTTGCCGCAGTGATGATGATCGCTGCCAGCACGGTTCACGTATCCGCTAGTAACAGCAGTTCAGCGGAAATTACGGCGCTCGAACAGCGGCGCATTGACGCCATGAAGGCGAAAGACCTCGCGCAGATTATGAACTGCTACTCCGATGACGTGTTCGTCTACGATGTCGCGCCGCCGCGCGAATATGTCGGGGCGGCGGCGTTTAAGAAGCCCTGGCAAGGCTTCATCGATATGTTCAAGGGGCCGATCAATATCGAGGCGAGCGACCTGGTGATCAACGCCGAAGGAGAGATAGGGTATTCGCACAGCATCCAGCGTGTCTCGGGAACGACAAGCGACGGCAAGCCGTTCGACTCGACGTTTCGTATCACGGATGTCTATCGCAAGACTGACGGCAAGTGGGCGATCGTGCAGGAGCACGTCTCGTTTCCCCCAGACGTCACCCGGTGGTGAGCGTCAGATAGGCGAGCCCTCGCTTTCCAAAACCCAAATAATTGCCGCTCGGATCGCTTCAATTGTCGCAATCGAGCGTGCTTGAACCGGCAATTTTCGGAGCAAAACGCCATGTTTTCTGGGCAGAACGCCATCTGCGATTGCCTCCATGAAATGCGAATTCGCTGATGTGAAGAAACGCTCACGATAACATTATCAGGTGCGAATTTTGGTACCGCAAGGGGTGTGTCAAATGATGTCAGAAAAGCAGATTGCCTTGGTCACTGGGGCAAACAAGGGTATTGGTCGCGTCGTAGTAAAGGGACTCGCTGAGCTTGGCTATACTGTCTATCTTGGTAGCCGGAGTGAACAGCTTGGGCATGAAGCGAAAGAAGCAATCGGTCGGTCAGAACTCGACATTCGCGTTATTCAGTTGGATGTCACTAGCCCGGTTTCAATCGCGGCTGCCGTCAGTCGAATAGATAAAGAAATCGGCCACCTTGACACCCTTGTCAACAATGCAGGCATTAATCCTAATTTGTTGCCGGCTAGCAAATGCGACAAACAAACCCTTCTTGAAACATACGATGTGAATCTCTTTGGGCCTATCATGGTCACCCAGTTAATGTTGCCTCTTTTGCGAGCTGGGAGAGGCAAGACAATTGCCAATATATCGAGTGATTTGGGGTCGCTCTCGTTGCACTCCTACCCTGAGTTCCCTTACGCGGCAGCTGACATGTTGGCTTATTGCTCATCCAAGTCTGCGCTCAATGCCTTCACGGTGCTACTAGCGAAAGAGCTTCGCGGGGAAGGCTTTAAAATCAACGCTGTCAACCCCGGATTTACGGCAACCGATCTGAATGCGTTCACGGGGAGCAGAACGCCAGAGGAGGCGGCCAAGGTTATCGTGCAATATGCAAGCCTTGGCGAGGACGGTCCGACAGGTGGTTACTTTGCCGAAGGCGGCACATTGCCTTGGTGACTGTTCCTGACACTTAAGAGAAACGCGGCAATAGGCCAATTGTGGGGATGTGCTCTGGCAGATGCTGTTTCAGTTGTCTGTAAATCAGGGGCGATCAATGACGTTTATTCTTCGCAACGACAGCTGAAAGGACATGGCATGAAGTCGACAAACGCGAAGGCGGACGACTTGGCACGGACGCTGGGCGATAAATTGATCTTACGCGGGGGCGAAGGATATGACGCCGCCCGGACCTCACGGATCTTTCATGATCGGCATCCGGATCGATTTCCGGCAGCGATTATTAGGGTCTCTTCTGAGCAGGATATTGTTGACGGCGTTCGATACGCCAATGCCCAAGGGATCAAAGTAGGAATACTGGCAGGTGGGCACAGTTTTCCTGTCTGGGGAGTGCGAGACGACGCTCTCTTGCTCGATCTTGGCGGCTTCAAAGAGATGATGCTCGATGTGGATACTGGGATCGTTAGTGTCACCCCCGCTGTCCAGGGTGGTAATGAACTCTATGCCTATCTCAGACCGTACGGTCGCTTTTTTGCGGGAGGCGGGTGCCCTTCTGTTGGCGTAGGCGGCTTCATACTTCAGGGCGGCATGGGGTGGAATTTTCGCGGTTGGGGCTATGCCGCCGAGGGCCTTGTCGCTATCGACGTCGTTACTGCTGATGGCGAACTTATAAGGGCGGACGAGACGCAGAACGCGGACATGCTCTGGGCAGCTCGAGGATCGGGACCCGGCTTTTTTGGGGCAGTGACGCGCTTCTATATTCAAACGCGGCCCATTCCCAAAGCCCTACGTTATACCCGCCAAGTATACCCCATTGATTGCTTTTCCAAGGTGTTTGTTTGGCTGGGCGAGAAGCAAACGGCCATTTCAGACAAGGTACACCTTCTTGCCTTCTCAGTGATTCCGGCAACACCCGTTCCGGGCCATAATGGCGGCTTTGTCTTAGACGTTTTGGGATTGGCGTTTTGCGACACAGTCGAGGAAGCGACCGCGGTACTCGCACCGCTAAATGAGTGTCCTTATCTCGGAGAGGCCCTGCTACTTCAAGATTGCTTCCCGACCTCAATGGAAGAGCAGTATGCGTTTATCGATTCCATTCATCCTTCCGGATTTCGATATCGAGTTGATTCTGCTTGGGTAGACGGAAGCTACAGTGACATCGCAGACGCATCGCATGCTTTGGTCTTTGACAGACCTGTCGATGAACCTGGCCATACATTTTTCCAGTTTGCTCTTCCCCGCAGTGGACCGGATATGGCGATGTCACTGCGGACGAAAGTTATGGTCGGCGCCTACATCATTTACCCTCATGCGGAAGACGATCAACGCTATCGGGATTGGTCGCTTTCGGCAATGAAAGCGCTCGAACCCCTAACCTATGGCCAATACTGGGGAGATTCGGATCAACAGCATCGGGAAGTGCGCTGCCTGACCGATGATGCTTGGTCGCGCCTCAAGGTCATTCGGCAACAGCGCGATCCAGAAGGGGTGTTTGTTGGCTATCTGGCAAAAGAAAAAGGGTTCGACAACTTGAACGAATGGGAGTCGCAAGGATAGCCAATCGGTCAACTGAAAACGCCTGGTAGGAGGGCGCGCGCGTTGCGCAAGATGGGATGATGGCGGCCTGTTGCTAGGTCACGACCGCACAAATCACCGGCCAAAATCGCAGAAATCGAAGCTCGCTTGGACTCTCCGTCCCGATGGACGGAGAAGAACAAACGCAAGCAGCTCAGGAGGAAAAGCACATGGGCAGTCTTTCGAATTTTAGCCGGCGTAGTTTCCTAAAAACCGCAGCAGCGGGGTCGTTGACTATGCTCGCCAAGCCGGCAGTAGCCGAGAATAAACCGATCAAGATCGGTTATGTCACCCCAAAGACTGGGCCATTGGCGGTTTTCGCCGAAGCAGACGACTTCATTCTTGCGGGGGTTAGGCAGGCCTTCTCGAAAGGAATCAAGATTGGCGGGACAATCAGGTCCGTTGAAATCGTGATCAAAGACTCCCAATCCAGCCAGAATCGAGCGTCAGAGGTCGCGAGCGATCTGATCCTGCGAGAAGGTGTCAACCTGATGCTGGTGTCGTCTGCACCGGAGACCACCAATCCTGTATCAGACCAGTGCGAACTCAACCAAGTACCATGCATTTCGACAGTCGCACCATGGCAGTCATGGTTCTTAGGACGTGGCGGCGATTCTAAGAAAGGCTTCAAATACACGTATCACTTCTTCTTCGGTCTTGAGGATGTCATGACCGTTTATGCCAATATGTGGGATACGATCGAGACCAATAAGGTCGTCGGCGCTTTGTTTCCCAACGACTCCGACGGGGCAGCCTGGTCGAACCCCCAATCTGGTATTCCGCCGCTGTTGGAGGCGCGCGGCTATAGGGTGATCAGTTTCGGCCAATACAAAGACCTGTCGGATGATTTTTCCAGCATGATCAATTCCTTCAAGGCGGACGATTGCCAGATTGTCACAGGACCACCTATCCCACCCGATTTGACGACGTTTTGGACCCAGGCACGGCAACAGGGCTACCGACCGCGGATAGCGACGATTGGCAAGGCAATCCTATTCCCAAGGTCCCTTGAGGCGCTCGGCGGTGCGGGACAAAATCTCAGCTGCGAAGTGTGGTGGTCGCCCTCGCATCCATTCGTCTCGTCGTTGACGGGACAATCAGCCCGAACCCTGGGTGACTCTTACACCGCCGCCACTGGCCGACAGTGGACGCAGCCAGTTGGTTTCGCTCATGCGCTGTTCGAGCTAGCCGCTGATGTACTAGGGCGGGCCGCGGACGTGAGCGATCCTGACTCTATCGCCGAGGCGATCGGCAAAACGAAAGCGCAGACGGTGGTCGGACTAATCGACTTTTCCAATGGTCCAGTTCCAAATGTCGCCAGGACAAGACTCGTGGGTGGCCAATGGCGAATGACGAATGGAGGGAAATTCCCCTACGACCTTGTTATCGTTTCCAATGCGACCGCTCCGGAAATTCCGATGGCCGGCCAAATGCAGAAGCTGAGCTGAGCTGAGCATGGTCGATCATCCCCGCTTACTGAAAGTGAACAAGGCTGCCAAATCGTTTGGGGCAGTGAGGGTTCTTGAAGACGTCACCTTCACGGTCGACCGGCGAGAGGCGGTTGGCATCCTTGGCCCGAACGGCGCGGGCAAATCGACATTGTTTAACCTCATCGCGGGCGAGCTGCCTCTTGCCAGCGGTTCGATCCACTTCGATGGCGTAGACCTCGGCCGTTCCCCGCCAGACGTTCGCGTAAAGGCCGGTATTGCTCGCAGCTATCAAATTCCTCGACCATTCGAGCACATGACCGTTTTCGAGAACGTGTTGGTCGGAGCTACCTTTGGAAGTGGTCGGTCTGGAGATCAATCAACTGCCTGCAATGATATCTTGCACCGGACTGGGCTATATCGCTTTGCAGGTCTGGCTGCCGGTTCACTGACGTTGCTCAACCGCAAACGGCTGGAGCTCGCGCGTGCTATGGCGACAGAGCCCCAACTGATCCTGTTGGACGAGATTGCGGGAGGCCTCACGCCCGCCGAATGCGACGAACTCGTCGGGCTCATACGCGAAATTCACGCCGCAGGGACAACCGTCATCTGGGTTGAGCACATAGTCAATGCGCTGGTGCGTGTAGTGGACCGCCTGATCGTGTTGGCCCAAGGAACCTTAATCGCCGACGGACCTCCAGCGGTCGTCTTAAATGACCCGCGGGTGCGCACCGAATACATGGGCGGTCCCTCGAAAGACGTGCCATGACCAACCTTCTAGATGTCAAAGCCCTCGATGCCTTCTACGGAGATTTTCAGGCCCTGTTCGGGATCGATTTTTCGATATCGGCCGGAGAGACTGTTGCACTCGTCGGGGCGAACGGTGCCGGTAAATCGACGTTTCTGCGCAGCCTGACCGGTCTAGTCCCCGACCGCAACGCCAGAATCGTCTTCAATGGACTAAATCTCGGTGGCCTTCCGGCCTATCGCATCGCGCGTGAAGGCATCGCCATGGTACCGGAAGGCCGGCGTTTGTTCCCTTCGCTGAATGTCGAAGAAAACCTACTAATGGGAACAGACAGCGGCCGAAAGGGCGCTTGGTCGCTCGAAAAGGTCTTCAGTCTCTTTCCGGTGTTGCGCGACCGCCGGAACCAGAAAGCAACATCCTTGTCAGGTGGCCAGCAACAGATGGTGGCGATCGGGCGCGCGCTCTTGTCGAACCCTCTGCTGCTGCTGTGCGATGAGTTGTCCTTGGGGCTGGCGCCCGTCGTAATCGAAGAGATTTACGCCGCCGTGCCGCAAATCAAGGCAGACGGGTGCGCACTCGTCATCGTGGAACAGGATGTCCGGCGGGCGCTCGATATGTCGGACCGCGTTGTCTGCTTCCTGGAGGGTCATCTGGCGCTGGCGCGGGAGACGCGCGAGGTGAGCTTCGACGTCGTGAGTGCAGCATATATGGGCAAAGCGGCGGAGGTGCCAGCATGATTATCTTCGAGACCCTCGTCACCGGAGTTCTTATTGGGGGGCTGTACGCACTCTATGCGCTTGGGTTGTCGATTCTCTTCGGCGTCATGCGGCTCGTGAATTTGGCCCATGGCGATTTCATTGTAATGGCCGCCTATATGGGTCTTGTCCTCGTCCATGGGTTTGGGCTGAGTCCGATGGCTGACGTCATCTTTGTCCCCATCATAATGGCTGCGATCGGCTACGCGGCGCAGCGTACTTTGCTGAATTACACGCTGCAGAAGGACCCACTCGTCTCGGTTCTCGTGACGTTTGGTTTGTCGATCGTAATTCAGAATGTTTTGCTGCTCCATTTCTCCGCCGATACACAAAAGCTCTCCATCGGCGGCTTCGAGGTTGCTAGCGTTGGCGTTTTTGGCAGCACGATCGGTCTGTTTCCGATTCTAATTCTCGTGTTGTCGATAGTGTTGATTGCACTCCTTGAATTCGCTTTGACCTATACACGGTCCGGAAGGTTAATACGGGCGGCGTCCGACGACGTCGAAGTTCTGTCGCTCATGGGCATCGATCCTGGTAAGGTTCGGGCTTATGCCGGAGCGGTCGCTTTTTTCGTCGTCGGGATTGCCGGCGTACTAATGTCCATCCGCACGAATTTCTCACCGACCGACGGGCCGGCTCGTCTGATCTTTGCCTTCGAGGCCATCATCATCGGCGGCCTTGGCTCGCTTTGGGGCACCCTTGCAGGCGGAATCATTTTGGGCATAGCCCAGACCACCGGATCAGCGGTTTCGCCGAGCTTCCAGATCCTCGCCGGTCATATCGTCTTCCTTCTGGTTCTTGTGCTTCGTCCGCAGGGCCTGCTTCCAAAGATAGAGCACCGCTGATGAGCGTCCGTCCTCCGCTACTTCTAGGCCTGCGCGGCCTCCTTGTCGCAGCGATTGTCTGCGTTGCAGCCGGACCGTTTTGGATGGCGCCGGCGCAGATGCGTTTGTTGTTCGAGTTGCTAACGATGTTGACGCTGGCGCAGTCCTGGAATCTTCTCGCGGGTTACACGGGAATCGTATCGGTTGGGCAGCACGCATTCATCGGCATTGGCGGCTACACCCTCTTCGTCGCGGCTCTGTCATTCGGGCTCCACCCCCTTGCTGCTGTCCCAGTAGCCGGAGTTGTGACAGCGGGAGTTGCAGTACCGCTGTCGTTCGTGATCTTCCGATTGCGAGGACCACATCTCACAATCGGCACGTGGGTGATCGCAGAGGTGTTTCTTCTATCCTTCGCCATCTTCCCAGCCGTTGGAGCGGGGGGTGGGCTAAGCTTGCCGCCAGATATCCTGCGGTCGATCGCGGTCTCCCGTGCCAACCGCGAGAGCGTATTTATGCTGGCGGCGCTCGCTCTGGCGCTGATAGCGAATGGTGCGGCGCTCTTTCTCTTGCGTTCGTCAATCGGACTTGGTCTGCGGGCCGTCAAGGACAACGAAGCAGCCGCACGCAGCCTGGGAGTGAAGGTGCGGCGTACGAAGTTCACGGTTTATGTTATCGCGGCAGCGGTTAACGGTGCAGCAGGCGCACTGATCTTCCTAGGCAACACACGTATCTCTCCGGAAGCTGCCTTCAATGTTATCGACTGGACAGCTTATGTTATCTTTGCAGTCGTGATCGGTGGTATCGGTCGGCTCGAAGGCCCGATCATCGGAACGATTGTCTTCTTCGTACTGCGCTCGCTTATGGCAAATCTCGGCAGCCTTTACCTTATCATTCTCGGCCTGATCGCTATTGTCATCATCCTCGTTGAGCCACAGGGCCTGGCGAAGTTGGTGGAGAGATGGACAGGCGCAGACGTGATCCCATACCGCCGCAAATGGCTAGAGCAAACGGGATCGTTGCCAGAAACCCTGAGTAAGACTGATCGGACGGTGTCGTGACTTGGATAAGGATTTCGGAATGTATCATGCCGAATGCCGCCAACACTTAACGACGATGATTGGCTTCGGTTGGGCAATCGTTGAGCACCGAGTACGCGCCTGCGTCGCCCTCGACGATATTGGTGGCAGGCACCGCATTGCCCAAGGCGTCCGCGACGTGCCGATATGTTTTCTGTTTTGATCTCTTGGAGTATTCGTTTTTGCTGGAACTAGCCGGTGAATCTGTGATTTCCCGCCAGATTGACTTCGGACTACTACGATCGCGCTGTTGGTTGCCGCAGCCAACCGATAAAGCTTTCGACATGCCCACTGGCCCCCGGAACCGGTGACCAGTCTGAATCAGCTTCACGCTAATTTGGGAAATCAAATCGATGCAGTCAGATCGAAACGCGCTCTAAGTCTCGCTGTCTGCTTGGTTTGCGGGGTGTGCACGGGAAAAGGCAGGCAGGCCATCGCATATTTTCTGAATGGCCTGCAGCCTGGGCACAGTCGAAAGATCCACTCCGAATCGGACTGCCGAAAACATTTGCGGAATGAGACAGACGTCAGCGATGCTGGGCTCGTCGCCAAAGCAGAAGTTGCCGCCGGTCTCTTCACGCGCCAGTAGAGCCTCGCAAGCTGCAAGACCGTCACCGATCCAGTGTTGGCACCAGGCATCGGCAGCTCGTTGGTCTAGCTTAAATTCACCTTTCAGATAATCGAGTACGCGCAGGTTCTGCAGCGGGTGCGTATCGCATGCGATCACTTCGGCGAAGGCTCGGGCCCGAGCGCGCAGATCCTTGTTGGTCGGCAGGAGTGCGGGGGTTGGATAGGTTTCTTCCAGCCATTCGATGATGGCGAGCGACTGGGTCAGGCGCAGGTCACCGACCTCGAGGGTGGGCACCAGACCCTGTGGGTTGAGCTCAAGGTAGGCTGGAAGTTTCTGCTCGCCCCCACCCCGGCGCAAGTGAATCGGGCGGCTTTCGTAACCGATACCCTTGAGATTGAGTGCGATGCGGCAGCGATAGGCGGCTGAGCTGCGAAAATAGCCATGGAGGATCACGATTTGGCCTCTCCGACGGTCAGATTTACGGGTGCGAGGCCATCGATCTCGCCATGGAGCATGTCTCTGGGTACCACCGGCCCAACACCGGCTGGCGTGCCTGTGAAGATCAGGTCACCCGGCGCAAGGTGGTAATAGCCGGAAAGATGGCTGATGATCTCAGGGACGGACCAGATGAGATCGGACAGGTGCGCGTCCTGCCTGACGGAGCCTGCGACCGAAAGCTTCATGCGCTGGGGGCCAACGACTCCGAAATCGATGGCACGGGTGATCTCGGCGATGACCGCCGATTGCTCGAAATCCTTGCCGAGATCCCAGGGGCGTCCCTTTTCGCGGGCGGCGATCTGCAGATCGCGGCGGGTCATGTCGAGGCCGGCCGCATAACCATAGACGGCCTGCATGGCATGTTCCGGCGCCACCTGGAAGGCTGGCGTACCGATGGCGACCACCAGCTCCATCTCGTAGTGATAGTTCGACGTACCGGGCGGGTAGGGCAGGGTCGCACCGCTCGGCACGGCGGCAAGCGCCGATTTGAGGAAATAGAAGGGCGCTTCGCGGTCGACGGCAAAGCCCATCTCTTTGGCATGCTCGGCGTAGTTGCGTCCGACGCAGAAGATGCGATGCACCGGAAAGGCGCGGCTCTCGCCACGAACTGTTACGCTCGGAAATTCTGGCGAGGGAAACAAGCGGGATAGAGTGTTCATCTTGATATCTCCTTCAAGGCAGTCGCCTTGATCACGTCCGATCTTGGCCTTCGCTGGCCGGCGGGATGCTGGTGTCAGGGCATCCACAGCGGGATCTGCCGGAGGGCGTCGACCGGGGCTCCATCGTGATCCGCCCGCCCGGATAGCAGCCGCGCTCTTTGCCAAGACACGAGCCCGGCATCGTCTGGCGCCATGACCACGCGGGCCTCGCCGAGCGCCTGTCGGCGTTGCCGGACGAGGGCGTCGATGAGTTCAGCCGGAAAATCCCGGAAGCTTCCTCCATTACCGAGGTCGACGCTGTGTATCCAGACCGCGAAGGCGCGCTCGAACGTGCTTTGGCGCGGTGTGATCTCGTGCCCCTTGAGTGTCTCGATACGGGCGTCCCAGTCTGTCTCGCTAAGATCACGCCACTCGACGTTGAGATGGGCCTGGGAATGCTCATAGAGGTAACGCAGGGCGTGGGCGGGCAGTGTCGCTCCCAATGCTAGATCGTCGGGGCCTTGATCGGGATCGCCGAGTTCCTCACGCACGCGGGACTTGCGTGCGGCTTCGGCAACGCGGGCGAGTGAGCGCGCCTGATAGCCGACGTGAGCCACAACCATGCGCCGATCCCAGCCCGGCAGCCGGGAGGGAGCATCCAGGGCCAAGTCGCTGAGCTCGTTGAGTTTGCGCGCAAAATAGGCAGCGCCCCGGCGTGCCCAGGCGAGCTCGCGCGCAGGGGCGCCTGCCGCATCGTAGCGCGCTCCCTTGCCCTGCCTTGCGCGCAGGGCCGCGCGCGCGACTTCTTCCTGTTCAGCGGCGGTCGCCATCAGCGTTCTCCTGCCTCGAGCTGAGTGCGTGCGAAGCCTAGCCGCTCCATGATCGGCGCGTCGGAAAAGCGGAAGAGATCGAAGCTCGTTTCGGCCTGAAGCGACCAGGCGACCCAGGAGGGTACCACGAACAGGTCGCCAATATCGAGTTTGTGCTCCGTGCCCGCCAGCACGACCGATCCGCCTCCATTGAACACCTGGAACACGGACGATCCTACCTCGCGGCGGGGCGGAGTTGCCGTGCCCGCGCGCAAACGGTGGAATTCGGCTCGAATGGTCGGCATGACGTCGCCGCCCGTGGTGGGGTTGATATAGCGTACCGCTGCATGGCCCTGCTCGACGGTAGCGGGCTGTCCTTCGTCCTCCAGCAGGAGCTGCTCGGTCAGTGCTCGGTCGGTATGCTCCCAGCGATAGGCGCCGATCGGTGAGCTGACCGTGTTCTGCAGGCCAGAGAGCGGGCGAAGGCCGGGATGGCACCACAGCCTCTCGCTGCGCGAGAAACGAGGCGTCGCATAGTCGGTGACACGCTCGGAACCGAACTCAAAGAAGCCGACGTCGTTCTGAAAGGAGAAAGGGATGTCGAGCCCATCGATCCAGGCCATGGGCTTGTCGGACTGGTTATGATGTCCATGGAAATGCCAGCCCGGCGTCAGGAGAAAGTCGCCGCGTGACATGCGCACCGGGTCGCCATTGACCACGGTCCAAACGCCCTCGCCCTCAACCACGAAACGAAAGGCATTCTGGGCGTGACGGTGTTCGGGAGCTGTCTCCTTTGGCCCGAGATACTGGATGGCGGCCCACAATGTCGGGCTGATATAGGGGCGCCCCCCCATGCCGGGATTGGCGAGGCCAAGCGCTCGGCGCTCACCGCCGCGTCCAACAGGCACCAGATCGCCAGCCCGTTGAGCTAGAGGGAAGAGCGTCGCCCACTTCCACACATGAGGCACCGCCTGGGGCCTGGGATGCAGCGGCATGAGATCGCCCAGCTGGGTCCAGAGCGGCATGATACGCTCGCGCTCGAAGCCGGCATAGAGTTGCTGTAATTCGGGTGTGTCTTCTGAGGACTTGGCGTTGTCACTGATCATTCTCGTGCAGCCTTTCTTCTGGTGCTGTCAGCCGAGTGGGTGCGCGCGGCTGACCGGCCGTTAATCGCACTTTGGGCCCGGATATGGTGACGTTGCGACAGCTGGTGGAAGCTACTCCGCCCGTGAGTGATTGGAGGAGAAGGCAACTCCGCTCTATCAATAAGCAATGCCGATCGTTCGCGGCGTGTTGACCAGGAGTTCAGCGCCGTTTGGCCGAACGACCATGAAATCCGAATACATGCAGCCGACATCCGGCTTCCACTTCGGATCGAAAAGGTCGAGATTGTTTCCGAAGGTCATGCCTTCTTCAAGCACGAGATCTCCGATCCGACTGCCGTTCAGCGCATTGCTGCCGTACCCGGGTTTGTAGATTACGGTCGGAAACTCCGGGGAGCCGAGCCCCATGGCGTGAAAACCGAGTTCGACAAAATCGTAGCCTGCTCTTTCCGCTGGCTTGCGAACCGCTTCCCATGCATCTCGCAAGGTGTTGCCGACTTTCAGTGCTTCCCGGCTGGCATCAAGCGATTCAACACATACCTTGAATATGTCATTGAGGGGGTCTGGGACTTTCTCGCCAACATAGACAGTATATTCGGTGTGAACGAGATATCCGCCGTACTTAGTGTGCCATTCGGTGACGATGAGATCATTGATCGCCAATGGCCGCCGGCTTGGCATTACGGGTTGATCCATGCCATGCAGCAGATGCCAGAGTTCCTCGGTCGGGTGGTCGATCGGTCCGGAGGCGAACAGATTGAAAATGTTCGGCTCGCCACCATTGGCGATCTGCGTGCGGATCATCTCCGCATAGACTTCACATTCAAGCTTGCCGGGGCGTGCAATTTCTACGAGGACGTCCAATACCTTGCGTGAAATCTTCGCAGCTTCTCGCATCATCCCGATTTCTGCTTCGCTCTTGACCATCCGCATTTCCTGCAATGCCCAGGTCATATCGAGAAACTCAACATTGGGAAGTTCACGTTCAAGTAGCTTCAAATCACCACTAAGGAATGTCGTAACAGTCTGAATTGTCGAATTAAAGCCGACAATCCCAATGCGACCACGGCCGAGCCCTCGATCACGAAGGTCCGCAGCGATTTCTACAAGGCCTCGCGCCGTCCTTACGTCTTTGACCCAATCCTGAACCGACAGGAGAAAATTATATGGCCTGTTCATATGGGCTACAAAGCTCCACACGACCGGGTCGCTATCCAGGAAAAAGGACATATGCGTGCCCATTTTGAAAGCTGCGTTCGCGATATAGCGAATGTTGGCGTTTCCCATATCCCAGTAAATATCGTTCCCGAGAAACAGGATGGCATCAACATTCGCCATCAGCATGCGCTTGCGCAAACCGTCCCATCGGCGGTTCCGTTCTGCCAAGGGCATCTGCGGCATAAATCCCATCGGTACTTTGGTTGGCTCGGCTCCGCGTGGGACAGCATGCGGCGGGAAGGGGGGATTAAGCTTTAGGGCGGCAACCGCGGGACCGATATTTGTGGGTTCGCCTGTTATGTATTCGAAGTCGTCCATATTTCGTCTCCTCGAACCTTATTTTCCTCAGCAGCATTGGAGCCGCTCGTGAAATGCTGGAGGTCTAAGCTGGGAAATGTCCTCGATCATGCCACCGGCCGCGTGCACCTGGTCTGCCACCTTCTTCCGAGCCGCCAGGGCCTCTTCTTGGAAGCGGGGGACACTGGCTCGTTTCGTTCAACGAGGGAGGTCGACCTATTCCTGTGCCCCGGTGATTATTAAGCCGACACCCCCGTTTGTACGCCGGCAGTGGCCGTCGAGCACCGCCTGCGGGACTGCACCCAAAGCCGCGAAATAGGCGCGCAACGGCGTTGCGGGAAACGCGGCCGCCAACGGCCTAAGTTAGACGCGGGTAGTCCGTGTATCCCTTTTCCTTGCCGCCGTAGAACGTTGCTTGGTCTGGCGCGTTGAGGTCCGCGTCAAGCTCAAATCGCTTTGGCAAGTCGGGGTTTGCCAAGAATAGCGAGCCAAACGAAACAGCATCGGTGCGACCTTCTGAAATCGCGGCTTCGGCGGATTCTTTGTCGTAGCCACAGTTAAGAACCAACACCCGCGAAAATGCTTGTCTGACGGCGGGAGAAATAGGCTTCACGCCATCCGATGGTGGAAACTCCACAAAATGAAGAATGCCCAGCCTTCTCTTTTCCAGCTGCTCGACAACATACAGATAAGTCTTCTCTGGATCTGAATCGCTCATCCCGTTGTACGTGAATCGGGGCCAAAGCCTTACTGAGACTCGACCAGCTCCCCAGACACTGATTGCTGCGTCCGTGGCTTCGAGGAGAAACCGAGCACGATTTTCCAGTGATCCGCCGTAGATATCAGTCCGCTGGTTTGTGCCATCTTCCAGAAATTGTGCGGGTAAGTAACCGCTAGCCCCGTGGATCTCGACGCCGTCAAAGCCAGCGATTTTTGCCGCCTCGGCAGCCTTTCTGAAGTCTTCAATCGTTCTTGCGATCTCTTCGAGACTCATAGCGCGAGGCGTAACAGTGCTTTTCATCCCTTCAGGCGTGAAGACTTGTCCCTCGAATGGAATTGCGGAAGGCGCAACGGGCAGCTTGCCGCCGTGAAAGTCGGGGTGAGACGCTCTCCCAACGTGCCATAGCTGACAGAAAATGACGCCGCCGTGTTGGTGAACAGCGTCGGTCACTCTCCGCCACTCACGGACTTGCTCCTCGGTGTGAATTCCGGGAGTGGAGATATAACCCACGCCTTCAGCACTGATCTGCGTAGCCTCGGAAAAAATGAGGCCCGCGGACGCTCGTTGAGCATAGTAGTCTTTCATGAGTGCTGTTGGTACTCGCTCCGGGGCGCGCGAGCGAGTCATCGGAGCCATGAACACGCGATTTGCGAAACTCAGTTCTGGCGTCTCGAGTGGCGTTAAGAGTTCTAGTGATTTCATAAGATTGCCTCCTCTCGGCGGCGGTCGATCAAGAATTGCGATCCCCGGACCGAACCAATTTCAAAAGCTGGCTGCGATATGTCCAAGCGATGAGCGCCAAGATGATCGCTGGTATCGAGGAATGGATGAAGTCGTGGTGCAGAATGAAGATATTGGCGATAGTGGCGCCGACCATCACGCCAAAGCCCAACAGTGCGCCGATGCCGATCGTTGCCGGGAACAACAAGAGAATGGCGGTTGAAAGTTCACAGATCCCCGTGAAGATACGGAACCACTGGCCAATGCCGATCGCGTCGAAGAGCTGAACCATCTGCTCATTGCCGGTGAGTTTCGAGCCACCGGCCGCCACGAGCAGAAGAGCAAATGCGATTCTGAGCACCCAGAAACTGATCGTCTTCCAGCGAGGGGTCGATGGTGTGGGAGATTGTTCTGCTACTGCTGATTTTGCCATGATGGGCTCCTGTTAGCTTGGGAAGCGATGACGCTGCCTTGTCTGCTTGTTTGAAATTTCGAGTCGTTTGCTGGGGGCGGTCGGATCTTCTTGGCCCAAGCTTGGCGAGGGTTGTCTGCTAATCCTGAATTGTTCCAGCGCTGCGGAGCCTTTCGCCGAGGTCGCGGTAATGTCTCTCGCCCTTTGCAAGAGCATCGGCACTGGTGTGAACCGAGTAGTAGCCCAGCACTAGGTCATACGGATGCTTGACCGCGGCCCCGAAAACCAGCCGGGTATCCTGTCGTGCCTCCAGTTGGACCGGTGCTTCTGCTTCTTCGAAGACGACAAGCTCGCCAGCATCAACTGGTTCGGAAGTGAGCAACTCGCCCGAATGCACAGCCAACCAGGCTATCTCATAGCCTTTTGGCGGTTCGAACCGCCACGTCTCGCCGGCCGTCAATATCACATCGAGATAGATCATCGGGGATGTGACCGGGATCGGGCTCTCAATGCCGTTCCACGTCCCAAGAATGACGCGCGCCGGACCCTTTCTCGGGAAATGCTCTGGCCCGTATATGCGACTGCGGGCCGGTGCATTCTCAAGTTCCGGAGGCATTGCGACCCAGAGCTGATACCCGCCTACGGGTTCTCTTACCTTGCCGCCATGCCAGGCGCCGCCTCCGGCCATAAACCAATCGACAGCACCGGCTTTGAGGTCGGCTCGCATTCCGGTGCTGTCGACAGCGAAGATCGTACCGTCGAAGAGCAGGGAGACGGTGGCGATGCCGGAATGCGGATGCCAGCCAAACCCTTTCCCCATATCGGCAATCGTGTTGGGATCAAGTCCGTCGCGGGCAATGCCATCGAGAAAGACGAACGGCTTGATCAATTGGCCGATGTCGGTGGGGCTTACCAGCCGCGTCACTGGCCCGATCTTGCGCCCTTGGGTGCGAACGGCGATCGCGCGATTGGAGCCGGTCGGCTGACTGGCTGCCAAAGCTGGCTGTGTAATAGTCCGCATAGGTCTTACCTCCTTTGGCGGACCGACATTGCGGCGTGTATCTCCATCAGAGAAGCCACTTTGATCTTATCGGAAGTATCAGTATATATGATAGATGGCCGGGTGGACCTCGACATCCGAGCCCGGCGATTCAATTGAGATCTACGGCTGATGGCGAATAAACGCGATCTCGGGGCTATGATCAGGGGGCCCGGCCAAGCGGGATCGGCGACCAGGGGCTCAAGCGAATCAATGTCGGCCGCGCGGCGGTGTACGTTCCGCCTTGACCTCAAGAGCATTCTCTTCCGACATTCAATCGGCCTTGCTGCAAGGGCCTGCGATTATCGACTTGAGGCGATCGATCATCCAGCGGCCGGCGCGCCCCGGCGGCGCGTCGGAGCGGTAGATCGCTGACATGGGCATATTCTTGCCGGTTGGCGTTCCCTCTGGCTCGATGACGACGAGTCGGCCAGCGGTGATATCGTCGGCGACGGCGGGATAGGGCATATGGCCCCAGCCAAGCCCTG
>NZ_JARFYN010000086.1 GCF_030272695.1 Martinezella calliandrae | reverse complement strand
GGATCAGATAACGCGCACGATCTACTCGCATTTCTGGCAGTTGCGACCGATGACATGCCGATTACGGTGCAAGCAATCGCACGCGGCGCAAATGCACGGTGATCATTTTGGAGGTGTTCGAGAGAATGACGCGCACGACGATGGTTTCATTAACTGGATTCATGTTATTTAATAACATTGCGATAATGCGCAGAAGACGAACAGATTTTCGCCTTCTGCCTACCACCTCGGGACTGCAGCAGCCGCGACAAGCTTGCATTGCCTGCAACATGGAATGGCTGGCCAACACCAGCTGACATATTCTGTTTCCACCTGGCCAAGTCACCGCCGGGTGGAAAGAAGGTCAAATCAGGGCGGAATCCAACAAGCCACGGGCAGTGGTGACAAGTTCACCACTGCCACAAATTAAGTCACTCAACCGGCTTGATCGAGGCGACGATTGCCTTAACTTCAGCATCGTGCTTGTCTTCTTCTCCCTTGTCTCCCCAGTACGTCACAACGAGAGCGTTGTCAGCGCTTAGCTGTGCGATGAGCAAACCGACGCTAATTGGACCGTTTTCATCCTTACCATCCCACTCCAAAGTGGCCATCTGCATACCGTTGACGTCGGTAGCGGGCGTTTCCTTTTGAGTTGAGGTGTCGATCGTTACTTTGTTTTTTGCGAGAAAGTCGATCGCACCGGTAACAACTTTCTCGATGGACTTGCCGCTGGCGACCTCGGCTGAAAGATAGACCGCGGAATCGGCCGAGGTTCCCTGGACGCCGCCGTCGATTTCCTCCGGCTTCCAGCTATCTGGAATGGTGATACTTGCGACGGGCTCGTCGCTAGGAAATGTCAAAGTCGCGGCGTGCGCCGTGAGAGGAGACGTTAAAGCAAGCAAAGCCAATGCGATAATTTTCTTCATGATAGAATCCTTAGCGCTTAAAGCCGATATGCAGGACGGAAAGAAGCTTCTAAATACAACATATTAATATCGTGACCCACTTGGCGAACAAATTGGCAAACCTTCATACTCGATAGATGAGCAAGGATAGTTAGGTCGTGGAAGTTAGATTCCATACTAAATTCATCCCAATCCCCATTTCGCGATAATCCACAGGTGGAAAATAGCAAAGAATTTCATAGGCTTATCCGCCAATGACCGGGTCAACGTCGGGCGGAAGCGACCAGCACAATCTCGACCTCAGCCGTCGGCGCAGACGCAATCATGGAAATCCTCGAGGTAACCTTCGCAGTTGCGCCGAATCTGTTGGGTTGCGCGAGATTTTGGTCCTGATTTCCATTTTGCGCCGACGGTGGACCGGGCTGCTGAGTTGTTGGGGCTCAGCCACAGCCAGGTCCACCGGCTCTGCAAGCCTATGACCAGGACGGAGCCGATGGTCTGACGTCGAAGAAACGCGGTCGTCCGAGCAACCGGCGCCATAGCGAGGATTTCCGCAATTGGCTCTTGACCTGGTGCGTGCACATGGCCGCGCCGGATGGAGACCGGTGCGGGACGCGGTTTCCTTGCCTTGAAGGACTGGCAAAGAGCTAGGCAGCGTTCGCCGCAACAGGCTTCCCGAATCTGCCGATGTTCGCGTCGCCCCATGCCTTCAATGCGACAAGGATAGGCTCGAGGCTGCGGCCCAGTGGCGAGATCGTGTATTCGACCTTCGGTGGAACCTGCGCGTAGATCTTGCGCACGATGAGGCCGTCGTCCTCGAGCTCGCGCAACTGGTTTGTCAACGTGCGCTGCGTGATACCTGTCACCTGCCTGCGGATCTCGTTGAACCGCATGGTTCCTCCCAGAAGATGGAAGAGGATGACGCATTTCCACTTGCCATCGATCAGGCTGATCGCCGCCTCGACCGAGCAGCCCGGATTGCAGTCGAAGCGGGAATGACGAGCCTTGGCCATGAGAGTATCCTTTTGATCCTTAGATGCACTTCGCATGTAGTTCGTCGAATTGTAGTTATTGCAGGTTTCTGATCGCATGCAAGATGCCAGATGCGTATTCCGCGACCTGCGGCGGCAGCGGAAAGACGATCACTAGCGCAAGCAATCTATTGAATTTACGTTGTAAAGACGAGAAGTCGCCGCTTCCTGCAATCAGCTTCGCGGTATCCAGAAGGATACTATTGGCAAGCGTTGTGCGTATCTACACAGGACGCCCGTACGGCTACATGGAGGTGACTTGTTTGACGATCCCACCAACTGGCGGGACCGCTCAAGCCACCAGGAAAAGCTACCTAAAGGAATTCCCAAATGTCGGAAAACAGCTTCATCTCCCGTTCGATCACTCGCGAAGCCGCCGCAAGGCTCGTCGCAGAAACCATCGCCGCATCGGAGCGCGTCGGCTTTGAACCAGTCGTCGCCATCGTTGACGCCGCAGGAAACCTCAAGGCTTTCGAGCGTAGCGACCGCAGCTCGTACCTCGCCGTCAACATCGCCATCGACAAGGCCTATACGGCAGCCTCCTTCGGCCTCTCGACCGCGCAGTGGGTCGACCTGCTTGAAGACCGAGGCGCGTCGAACCTTCGCCACGTCCCGCGTGTGATGGCGGCGGCCGGCGGCTTCCCGATCATGGACGATGGCATGATCATCGGCGGCCTGGGCATCTCCGGCGGAAGTTGGGCGCAGGACCAGGAAGCTGGCGAAGAAGCACTTCGCAACTTCGCCAAGTGAAAGCAGTTCAAGGAGCACAGAACATGAAAGCAGTCGGATATAAGACCCCGTCGCCCATCGACGAGGCGGATTCCCTCGTAGACATCGAGATCGCCAAGCCGGTCCCTGAAGGCCACGACATCCTGGTCGAGATAAAGGCGGTTTCGGTAAACCCCGTCGACTACAAAATCCGTCGCAGCACGCCCCCGGCGCAGGGCATGGACTGGAAGGTTGTCGGATGGGACGCTGCGGGCGTCGTCGCCGCCGTCGGCCCCGATGTCACCAGGTTCGCTCCGGGAGACGAGGTCTGGTACGCGGGTTCGGTCCTTCGGCCGGGCACCAACGCAGAGTTCCATCTCGTCGACGAGCGCATCGTCGGCCGCAAGCCATCAAAGCTGGACTGGTCCGAGGCCGCCGCTTTGCCGCTGACCACACTGACAGCCTGGGAAGCTCTCTTCGACCGGATGAATGTGAAGAAGCCGGTGTCGGGTGCTGCGAACGCCATTCTGATCATTGGCGGTGCCGGTGGCGTCGGCTCGATCGCCATCCAGATTGCCCGACAGTTCACCGACCTGACCGTCATCGCCACAGCGTCGCGTGCAGAGACGCGCGAGTTCGTGACGAAGATGGGCGCCCACCACGTCGTCGACCATTCGAAGCCCTTGGCACACCAGATCGCGGATCTGGACATCGGCGCGCCTGCCTTTGTGTTTTCAACCACCCAGACGGAGAAGCATGTGGTGGAGATCGCAGAGTTGATAGCGCCGCAGGGCCGCTTCGCGCTGATCGACGACCCGAAGAGCTTCGACATCATGCTGTTCAAGCGCAAGGCAGTGTCGATCCATCATGAGCTGATGTTCATGAAGAAGGCGCATGCTCAGCTCGAGAGCGGCTCGACCATCGGCAAGGTCGTCCTCGAAGGGTTCTGACAATCGAGGGCAGCTTTTCGCGGCCGCCCTTCAATACTCCCTCTCGAAAAGGAGACAGCATGCCTTCCTCGCATTGTTTCTCATCGCAACTTCGAGGTTCTGACTCGAAGTTGTCTGGACGGGTTCCCAACGCCTCCCCTTGGCATCGGTGGCGAGAAACTTCAGATCCCGGCCCTCGAAGCTAGCCTTGACCGTGGCGGAATAGGCGGCAAGTTCAGCCGGTTCTTCCGTTTCTTCCCTGGTGAATACGACGTATGCACTACGGTGAACTCGACGTGCTCGAGAGTCCGCCCATCGAGGGTGCGGTCATTCTCGAATTTCCGGATGTCGAAGCCGCGCGTGGCTGGTATCGCAGCGACGCCTGTCGATCGGCTGCGAGGCGGAGCCCGGTATTTCGACCCGCGAGCCAGCAGGTTTTGAAGCAGGCTCGGGTTCAACTTCCGCCAAAGACGTCCACGAACGCCGATGTAGCGGGTGTCTGGCGTCTCTTCGGGAGGGGCCTCTATTTCTCAAATGAACTGCCAACTAGAAAAGAAACGGCCGCATTCTCACGTTTAAGTGCCAAACGACACGACCATGCTATGAAGTTCCGCAACGAAGAAGGTGGCAAAGACTGCACAGTCGCCATGACCTACGAACAGTGCGCGGCGCTGGCGTCGGACGGCACGTCGATCGGCCGGGGGTAAGGCTCCGACGAAGAAGAGAGCAGAGGAGCAGTCGATCCAGGGCTGCGATGGCAACAGCTGCAAGAAAAACGGTGCCGAGCACATCCGGCACCGTTTCTGGCGTGAGTTTCCATTCGTTCGAATGCTCTAATTGTGCTCTGGGCGTATCAGGCGGCGATCGCGTCCTCGCCAAAACGGTTCGAGCCCGTGGTGCCCTTTAAAAGCAGGACCTCCACAAGATACCAGGCGCTCCCGATCAAGGGAACGAACTGGATTAAGAAGAACCAGCCAGACTTGTTACGGTCATGTAATCGCTTGACGGCGACGGCAAGACCCGACCAAACGCTGAAGACGACATAGGCAAGGCCAAGGACGATATAGGGAATGGCTGCGGCCCCTTCAACGTGGTACGTGCCATCCTCGCTGATGGAGCCGGGAATCACAGACCAAAGGAGCGTGAAAACAAGGCCAACAACGGCAGCGGCGATAATGTGAATAAGTACCGCGAGCCACATCTTCTTGCGGTTGATTCGGCCCTGGAATGTAAAAAGAAGTCTTTTCATGATATCACTCGATTGCAATAGTTTCAAACTACTGACACTTGCTCTGTAATTGTCAACAAATTGATAACATTGTTACTCGATGCAGAAAACACTTCTGGTTTGAGTTTATCCAGACCAGATTTGTCAAATTTATTTTAGATAAGCGTGGAAGAGAAGACACCGACCTCGCTCCCATTTACATCATTAATACTACTCTTTAAAATCTTGTCTGGTTCATCAAACCTAAAATACTGCTAAATCCGCAGGAGGTCGGCCGTGCGATCCTGCAGCAAGTTGATCATCGTCCCTGCGATGGTATCGGACATCGCTCTGATTGTCCCGACCACTCCATTCCCGGGAGAGACCAATGCCTGTCGAGTTTCACGACGCTTTAACCCGGATTTTCATTTGAGGGCGATCCACTGGGTCACGGGGAACCAATTGATGAATCTTTGCCGGTAGCGAGGCGGTGGAGAGACATGGGCGACGATCGCCACGATTCTGCAGACGGCAAAAATGAACAACGTCGATCTGCTTGCTTGGCTATCTCAAACGCTCACCCGCATCGCAAATCGCTGGCCAGCCGCTGATATTGAGCTGCTCATGCCATCGAACTTCAAACCAGACGCCGTCGGCTAACCGCTTACCGCGTAATTCAACAAAACGCGGATAAAAATCCGCCTCTTTGTCTCCGCGCCATCGCCATGTTTCCACTTGAAGTTCTGGAACGGCCGATCTGATATAATGGGAATAAAAGAGGTGGTCTCTGTGTCGACAATGACCCCTAAACGGGAGAACTCGGGTCGCCTGACCGTGGCGATTGGCCGGGCGGCGAGCTTTCTGAGGATGCGATAGTTTCCCCTCTCTTGAAGCTTCCGCACCATGTCTTCGTCGGACAGCGCACGAGGTGGAGGGCGCCGTCGCGGGGAAACATGTGCGCTCGTATCTTCTACGGAAGGAAGCGGCGCCTTCGAAAACATATCGAGCTGCGAATCCATCCGCGCCGACAAGATTGCCGGGTAAACAAGCAGCGCCACCGAATCTTCCCAACGTACTGGCCCACGTAGTAGCTGGGGCAAAATCGGTGAAAATCAGCGCACTCGCTACCATTCTCCTTGTATTTTGCACAATCCAGCCGCCAACTGCGATTGCATAAAGCCGTCTGTGAAGACCAATATCGAATGGATTGAGAGCTTCTACCCGGATTGCAGGAGTGACCGCAGGATATGTTAAATGTTTTCCCTACGCCGCATGAGGGCGAAAAGGTGCAGCCGAACGCATTTGCGCCAGGGGTCTTGTGGATTGATCTCCTCAGTCCCAGTAGTGTCGAAATAAAGGATGTGGAAAACCGTCTTGGTGCACCGCTCCCTTCCCTCGGAGCGCTCAGTGAGATTGAATCGTCGAGCCGCTTGAGAAATCGGAAGGGCGTTCTCTACATGAGCATGCCCTCGGCTGCAAAGCACCCAGCCGGGACTGAGACTACCCCTCCGATCGGTTTCATCCTGTCAACGGATCGATTGGTTACTGTCAGGTTTATGCCTCTGCCGGCCTTTGAAGCTGTCGCCGCCAAATTCGCAGGTGAGAGCGCTCCCCAATCCAGCCTCGGGGTGTTTACCTCGCTTTGCGAGGAGATCGTTGATCGAGTCGCAGATGGGCTGGAGCACCTTGCGGCCGAATTAAATGGACTGTCTGTCGATGTCTTTCATGCGGACGACTCCCGCGGCCGCCAAGCTGCTCGTGCCAATCGACTCCTGCGGATACAATTGCGTCAGGTCGGTCGCCTGGGGGACCGGCTTTCAGAAGTTCGGGACAGTCTACAGGCCCTGGGGCGCATCGTCGCCTATACCGAACTACATGCCAACGATTGGTCTGCAGGACAGCTTGAACCGCGTTTGGCAATCCTGGGCCGCGATATTCATTCCCTGATTGATTATGAAGAGCAACTTTCCAACAAGGTCCAGTTTGTCCTGGACGCTCTCGTCGGATTGATTGGCATTGCTCAAAACGACATCTTCAAGGTTCTCACCATCGTGTCGATTGTCGGAATTCCTCCAACCCTTCTGGCCGGAGTCTACGGCATGAACTTCAAGAACATGCCGGAATATGACTGGGCCTGGGGCTATCAATATGGCTGGGCGGTGATCCTACTCAGCGCCATCATTCCTCTGGCCTGGTTCAAAGTGAAGGGCTGGTTTTGACGGTTACGGACGAGATCGTCGAGCGATTTCAGGGCAATACCCGCAGCCAAGGCCGCGCTCGCTTCGCCGGACGCGGCAAGGCCCAGCCCCGTAGGCGAGGCGACCAGATCAAGGGTGGTTCGGTGACAGGTTCGAGCGAATCCATGGCGTACAGCAAAGCGGCCGTGCGGTTTATGCCAGTACTGTACGCCAAAACCGCACGGCCTGAATCTTGCCTTATCGGACGTATTTGACAGCAGCAAACGTTCAGGGTAGAAATCCATAAAAAGGTAGAATAATGGAGTCTCTCGTGTCCCTCAACATCAAAAACCCGGCCACCGTCGCGCTCGCCGACGAGCTCGCCCGCCGCCAAAACATCAGCAAGACTGCTGCCATTCATCAGGCATTGAGCGAGCGTCTGCATCGCCTGGGGTACGGCAATGTTGCTGAGGAGCGTTTGCTCGACGACCTCCGGGCCATCCGCGAACGACTGGGCCGCCTGCCCGAACTCGACAACCGCAGCGATGAAGAGATCATCGGCTATGACGAGCATGGAATTCCGAACTGATGGTCATCGATACCTCCGCGATCGTCGCCATCCTGCGCAACGAACCCGAAGCGCTGCGACTGGAAAGGGCGCTGGTTGCCGATCCAATCCGGTTGATCCCGGCAAGCTGCGTGCTCGAGGCCCGCATGGTGCTGGTCAGCCGCCGCGGTGAGCACGCACTGGCTGAAATCGATCTGTGGCTCCATAAAATCGCGGCGGACATCATTCCCGTCGACGCCGATCTGGTTGATCTGGCAACGCAGGCCTGGCTGACCTACGGCAAGGGCCGCCATCCGGCGGCATTGAATTTCGCCGATTGTCTCTCCTACGGGCTGGCCAAGCGTGCGGACGAACCGCTGCTGTTTATCGGCGGCGATTTTGCCCAGACCGATATCAAGGCAGCGTGATAAGCGGCGGCACGGATCTCGACGACGACCTCGCGGCTCGCGTTCCCTCGCCTGCCGCGGCGGTGCCTTCGGCACCGGCGCCCTGTCTGCCGACGCATCTGGGGGACCTCACCGACCGCGCCCGCACCTACGTCGCGGCCGCCAGCTCCGCGAACACGCGAAAAGCCTACGCCGCCAATTGGAAACATTTTTCCGCCTAATGCCGCCGATCCAATCTGTCGCCCCCCGCGGATCCGCAGGTCGTTGGCCTATATCACCGCCTGTGCCAGTGGCACCGCTACACATGGCGGAAGCCCGAGCAGCGTCTCCACCATTGAGCGGCGGCTGGCGGCGAACAGCTGGAACTGCGCGCAACGTGGCATGGCACTCAACCGCAAGGATCGCGCCATCGCCACCGTTCTGGCCGGCAATCAGGCCGCCGCGCTCATTGGCGGGCGCGCCTTAATGGTCAATGCCATCGACGAGGAGGCCGCTGAATTCTGGCGGCGACGAGGCTTCACCGTCTCCAAGGACGACTCGTTGGTCCTATTCCGCTCGATTGCCGATATCGCTGCGTCGCTTACGGCAGCCAACGAATAAGAGTCACTCTGGAATATTGCACCTATCTGCCAGAAATCGAGCTATATACGAGGTTTCAACGATCACGCGGTTTGTGCGGACCGATTTTCTCAATTGACACACTGATGACGTCGCCGGCCGTCATGAAAATAGGCGGGTTGCGCTTGAAGCCGACGCCGGCAGGCGTGCCCATCGCGATTATGTCGCCGGCCTCGAGATCGATGAATTCGCTCAGGTGTTCGATGATCGTGGGCACGTCAAAGAACATTTCAGATGTGTTGGCGTCCTGCATCACCGTGTCGGTCAGCCAGGTTTGGATGCGCAATGCATGTGGGTCGGGAATCTCGTCAGCCGTTACGATAGCTAGCAATGCCAATCAGTCCGAGATCCGGGATCGCAGCGGAAATCCTGAAGCGGCTACCTGGCGACAACGTGCCTCTTGACGGAATGTTATCGATAACATAGCTTCTTCTCACCTGAACTTTGGGAGGAGCAGGATGGACGACGGAAAGCTGCTCGAATTTCGCGACATCACCAAAGAGTTTGGTGGAACGCGCGCGTTGTCGGATGTTTCGCTGGATCTGAAACCGGGAGAAATTCTGGCACTTCTTGGTGAGAACGGCGCGGGAAAGTCGACCCTCATCAAGACGCTGGCAGGCATCTACAAGCCGGATGGCGGACAGATCCTGTTTCGCGGCAAGCCATACTATCACCGTCCGCCGCGGCCAAATCAACGTCAGCCGATCGCTTTTATCCACCAGGATCTCGGACTGATCGAGTGGATGACGGTCGGTGAAAATGTCGGTCTCGCGCAGGGCTACTCGCTGCGCGGCCGGCTGATCGACTGGCGGGCAACCGGACGCCGCACGGCGGAAGCCCTGAAGCTTGTAGGCTGCGATTTCGATCCGTCGACGCGGATCCAGGAGCTGACCCGTACCGAAAAGTCCCTCGTCGCGATAGCGCGCGCTCTGGCCGTCGAGGCGGACGTTCTTGTTCTCGACGAGCCGACGGCGAGCTTGCCTGCCGATGAAGTCGAGAAACTGTTTGCCGCCATCCGCCCACTCAAGGAGCGTGGTGTTGCAATGATCTATGTCTCGCACCGGCTGGATGAGATCTTCAGGATCGCCGATCGCGTCGCTGTGCTGCGCGACGGCCAACTGGTCGGGCAAAAACCGGTATCCGACACCTCACCGGATGAGCTGATCCGAATGATCGTCGGACGCAAGGCCGATCAGCTCTTCGTCAAGGCCGAACGAACCGCCGGTCCCGCCATCGTCTCGGTCAAAGGCCTTACCTGCCGCGGCGCCGGACCGGTGTCCTTCGACATCCGGCAAGGAGAGCTCCTTGGTCTTGTCGGACTTAGAGGCGCCGGGCAGGAATTGATCGGGCGCGCGCTCTTTGGCTGCGAGCCCTCCAGCGGGACAGTCCTGTTGAACGGTAAGAGCCCCGATCTTTCCAGCCCGGTCGCAGCCATGGCTTCGGGTATCGGCCTGATTGCCAGGGATCGAACCGAAGAATCCGTCGCCATGTCCCTCAGCCTGAGGGAAAACACTTTCCTCAATCCGGGTGCATCTGGGCGGAGCATGATGTCATTCCTGCCGCCGCAGCGCGAGGCTGAAATGGCCTATTCGCTCGGCAGCCGCGTTGGCCTCAGACCCAATGATCAGAACCTTGCGATCGAAGCCCTGTCCGGAGGCAATCAGCAAAAGGTGGTCGTGGGTCGGTGGCTTGCGACGGGCCGGAAGCTGTTGATCGCCGAAGACCCGACAGCCGGCGTGGATGTCGGCGCCAAGGCAGACATCTACAAACTGATCGCCGAGGCGGTGGAGGATGGGCTGGCCGTGCTGGTCGTCTCCACGGACTTCGAAGAAATCGCTCATATCTGCCATCGCGCTCTGGTGTTCTCACGTGGCCAAATCGTCCGGGAACTGAGCGGCGCCGACTTAACAACACCGGCGGTCATCGCCGCAGCATCCGCATCCGAAGCGGCCTGAATCAGGGAGGAACCTCATGCAATCGATCGAATCCAATGCGCTCGAACCTACCAGCGCCGAGCTTGCGGGAATGAGCTTTGGCCAGAAAATCCAGCGCCTCCTGCCGGTTTATGGTCTCGTAATTCTCACTGCCTTTCTGATCCTGCTGTTTTCCATTCTGCTGCCACAGACCTTTCCGACGCTGCTCAATCTGCGTTCGATTATCTCGGACAAGACGATCATCGCCATTCTGTCGCTGGCCGCAATGATCCCGATGGCGGCCGGACGCATCGATCTGACGATCGGTTACGGCATCGTGCTCTGGCATGTCCTGGCGATTAGCTTGCAGACGATGTTCGGCCTGCCCTGGCCGGTGGCCGTGCTGATCGTAATCCTGCTCGGCGCCCTGACGGGCTTCCTGAACGGGCTGCTGGTTGAAATCGCCAAGATCGACAGCTTCATCGCGACGCTCGGCACCGGCACCGTGCTCTATGCCATCGCTTTGTGGCACACCGGCGGACGGCAGGTGGTCGGCATGCTTCCGCAGGGCTTTTATGCACTCAATGGGACGATGGTCTTCGGGCTTCCGATCACTGGGATCTACGTGCTCGGCCTCGCCTTCATCATGTGGATCGTTCTCGAGTATCTGCCGATCGGCCGTTATATCTATGCGATCGGCGCCAATCCGAAGGCGGCCGCCTTGAACGGCATCCCCGTCCGCCGCTTCGTTATCGGCGCCTTCGTAACGTCGGGAACGCTCGCTGCCATCGCAGGCGTGCTGCTCGCTTCCAAGCTGCGCATTGGCCAAGCCAGCGTCGGGTTGGAATATCTCCTGCCGGCGCTCGTCGGCGCTTTCCTCGGATCCACAACCATCAAACCCGGCCGCGTCAATGTCTGGGGCACCATGATCGGCGTCATTATTCTGGCCGTCGGCATTGCTGGCATCCAGCAGTTCGGGGGTTCGTTCTATGTAGAGCCGCTGTTCAACGGCGTGACCCTGCTCGTCGCCATCGGGATCGCCGGCTACGCGCAGCGTCGCCGAAGCCATGCCGGACGGATGGCTCCGGCACAAAAACCGCAGCTATCGGCTAAGGCGACCGATAACTGAAGATCATCTTGACTTAGCTTTAGATCTAAATGGGAGGAGACGAAATGAAACGCAGATTTTTCCTGCAAGCGACGACCGGTTTGTTGGTGTTATGCGCCAGCCAGGCCTACGCCGATCCGATGGTGGATGCGAAAGCCGTTGTCGAGAAATATGCGACACCGGTCACCAAATGGGACGGCCCGACGACAGGCCCGAAGGCACAGGTTGGCAAGACCATTGTGGTATTGGCAGGCGACCTTAAGAATGGCGGCATTCTCGGCGTCAGCAACGGCGTCGAAGAAGCAGCAAAGGCGATCGGCTGGCAGGTCAAGGTTCTCGATGGCGCGGGCTCCATCGGCGGACGCACGGCCGCCTTCGGCCAGGCCATAGCGCTGCAGCCGGCCGGTATCATCATCGATGGCTTCGATGCCATCGAGCAGGCTCCGGCCCTCGAACAGGCAAGGGCCGCCAAGATCCCGCTGGTCGCCTGGCATGCCGGGCCGGTCATCGGTCCCGATGACAAGAACGGCCTCTTTGCCAATGTCAGCACCGATGCGATGGAAGTCTCGAAAGCGGCTGCCGACTGGGCCTTTGTCGACGCCAAGGGCAAGCCGGGCGTCATCATCTTCACGGACTCCACCTATGCGATCGCCATCGCCAAGGCGGACAAGATGAAGCAGGAGATCGAACGACTTGGCGGCAAGGTGCTCGAATATGTCGATACCCCGATCGCCGAGACATCGCAGCGCATGCCGCAGCTAACCACCTCGCTCCTGCAGAAATACGGTGATAGCTGGACCCATTCACTTGCGATCAACGACCTCTATTTCGATTTCATGGGTCCGTCGCTTGCCTCCGCTGGCAAGAGCGGCACCGATGCGCCGATCAACGTCGCCGCTGGCGACGGCTCGCAATCGGCTTATGAACGCATCCGCGCCGGTCAATTCCAGAAGGTCACGGTTGCCGAACCGCTCAATCTCCAGGGCTGGCAACTGGTCGATGAACTCAACCGTGCTTTCGCCGGCGAAAAATGGTCCGGCTATCTCTCGCCGTTGCATGTGGTGACGGCCGACAATATCCAGTCCGATGGCGGCCCGAAGAACACGTTTGATCCGGATAACGGCTATAAGGATCAATATAAGAAGATCTGGGGTAAATGATCCCTTCTTAACGTCGAGAAGAGCGCGGCCCTCGGGTCGCGCTCAGCCTGCCGACAAGCCCCGGCGCGACAGCGGAAACAACGTGTCTGCATACGGCAAGAGTTTCGAACCCTTTGATGATATCAGCCTTCGATGAAAATGAGCGCCGGTGTTTCGAGCAGTGTGCGGACGCGCTGCACGAAGGTCGCCGCATCGAAGCCGTCGACGATGCGATGATCGAAGCTGGATGAGAGATTCATCATCTTGCGCGGCACGAACTGCGCACCGTCCCAGACCGGCCGTGTGGCGATCTTGTTGACGCCGATGATCGCCACTTCCGGGTGATTGATAATAGGCGTGGAGACGATCCCGCCGAGCGCCCCGAGCGAGCTGATGGTGATCGTCGAACCGGAAAGCTCTTCACGCGTAGCAGCGCCGGATCGCGCTGCCTCCGCCAGCCGATTCATCTCAGCGGCGCAATCCCAGATGCCGCGTACTTCCGCATGCCGCACGACAGGCACGGTCAAACCAACCGGCGTCTGTGTTGCGATGCCCACATGGACCGCGCCATAGCGCGTGATGATGCCGGCTTCGTCGTCAAAGGTGGCATTGAGATTGGGCTGCTCGGAAATTGCCCTCACCACCGCCTGTACCAGGAAAGGCAGAACCGTCAGTTTCGGATGATCCGCCTTGCGCTCAGCGTTCATGATGGCGCGCAACTCCTCAAGCGAGGTCATGTCCACCTCCTCCACATAGGTAATGTGAGGAATGCGCGAGGCGGAAAGTGTCATTTTCTCGGCGATCCGGCGGCGCAGGCCGGTGAGTTTAATCTCTTCGTTCGCAGCTTTCGTGGCAAAGCCGCCCCTTGATATTGTGGGAGCGGCTCCGAGGTTCAAAAATTGCTCGATATCCTCCCGCAGGATTCGTCCGGCTGGCCCAGTCCCTTGCACTTGTGCGAGGTCGACGCCGCTTTCCTTGGCGAAAAGCCGCACCGGGGGAGCGGCAAGCGGCTTTTCGGCTTGCGGTGTCACAGGATCCGGCGTTGTTGGAGCAGGCTTTGGGCTCTCCGCCTTCGTCACTTCGATAGTCGCCTCTGGAATCTCCTCAGACCGAGCTCTGCCGGTATCTCCGGCCATATCGATACGCACCAGCGCCGCCTTAACCGCGATACGCTCTCCGACCCCGCCGGCAAGCCAGGTGACTATACCGTTGACGGGAGACGGGATTTCTACGGTGGCTTTGTCTGTCATGACGGCGGCGATCACCATGTCCTCGCGAACAGGATCTCCTACCTTCACGTACCACTCCACGAGCTCGGCCTCGGCAAGTCCCTCCCCCACATCAGGCATCTCGATGACAAATTCGCTCATGGCTCAGGCCCCCATGACTTCGGCAAGCGCCTGTGCGAGACGGCCAGGGCTTGGGAAGTAATCCCATTCCTGCGCGTGCGGATAAGGCGTGTCCCAACCGGCAACGCGCACGATTGGCGCCTCCAGATGGTAAAAGCAATTTTCCTGCACCAGCGCCACGACCTCGGCCCCAAAGCCCGAAGTCAGTGTTGCTTCATGCACGACGACACAGCGTCCGGTCTTCCGGACCGAATTGGTGATCGTGTCCAGATCAAGCGGCAGCAGACTCCTGAGATCGATCACTTCGGCATCGATACCGGCATCCTCGGCGGCGGCGAGCGCCACATGCACCATCGTACCATAGGCGACGACGGTCACCGCCGAGCCCGCGCGCCGGATCTCGGCCTTGCCGATCGGGATCGTGAAATGGCCCTCAGGCACCTCTCCGAGATCATGTTTAGACCAAGGCGTCACCGGCCTCTCGTGACGGCCGTCGAAGGGGCCGTTATAGAGCCGCTTCGGCTCCAAGAACATTACCGGATCCGGATCTTCGATCGCAGCAATCAGCAGGCCTTTGGCGTCATAGGGATTGGATGGCACGATCACCTTCAGCCCACAGACATGGGTGAAAAGCGCCTCCGGGCTCTGGCTGTGCGTCTGGCCGCCAAAGATGCCGCCGCCTGTCGGCATGCGCACAACGATTGGACAGGTAAAATCCCCGTTGGAACGGTAGCGGATGCGGGCCGCCTCCTGCGTTAGCTGGTCATAGGCCGGGTACATGTAATCGGCGAACTGGATCTCGACACAGGGCTTCAAGCCATAGGCGGCCATGCCGATTGCCGTGCCAACGATGCCCGATTCGCTTATCGGCGTATCGAAACAGCGCGTCTTGCCGTATTTTGCCTGAAGTCCCTGCGTGCATCGGAAAACGCCACCGAAATAACCCACATCCTCACCAAAAACGACGACATTGTCGTCCTGCGCCATCGAGACGTCCATGGCGCTACGCACCGCCTCGATCATCGTCATCCTGGCCATTCTCAGTACCCTGCCTTCTGGCGCTGGCGCCGGATGTGCGGCGGCATCTCGGCATAGACGCCCTCGAAAATGTCTCGGACCGAAGGCTTGCCGCCGGCATGCAAGGTGCCATGCTGCTCTGCCTGGCGTTGGGCCTCGATCACCTCGTCCATGATTTCAGCTTCCGCTTGCACATGCCGCTCTTCAGACCATGTGCCCCTGACGATCAGATGTTTCTTCAACCTCAGCACGGGATCGCCAAGTGGCCAGGCTTCCGATTCCGTCTTCGGACGATAGGCATTCGGATCGTCCGAGGTCGAATGCGCCCCGACACGATACGTCACATATTCGATCAGCGTCGGTCCGAGATTGCGCCGCGCACGCTCAGCTGCCCAGCAGGCAACGGCATGGACGGCGAGATAGTCGTTTCCATCGACTCTCAGCGCGGGAATGCCGAAGCCGAGGCCGCGGGCTGCGAATGTGCCGGAGCCGCCGCGCGCTATGCCCTGAAAGGTGGAGATCGCCCACTGATTGTTGACGATGTTGAGAATGACAGGCGCCTTATAGGTCGAAGCGAAGACGAGCGCTGAATGGAAATCCGATTCCGCCGTCGAGCCATCGCCGATCCAGCCCGCGGCAATGCGGCTGTCATTCTTGATTGCCGAGGCCATAGCCCAGCCCACGGCCTGCACATACTGAGTGGCGAGGTTGCCGGAGATGGTAAAGAATCCGTGCGCCTTGGAGGAATACATGATCGGTAGCTGCCGCCCGTGCAGGGGATCGCTCTCGTTAGAGTAGATCTGGTTCATCATCTCGACCATCGGGTAATCGTCGGCAATCAGAAGACCTGCCTGACGATAGGTTGGAAAATTCATGTCTCCCTTCTTGAGCGCCTTGCGGAAAGCACAACTGACAGCTTCTTCGCCGAGATGCTGCATGTAGAAGGACGTCTTGCCCTGCCGTTGAGCCATTAGCATGCGGGCGTCGAATGCGCGCAGCTTCATCATGTTGCGAAGGCCGATCAGCAACTCCTCATCGGAGAGCGTGCCAGCCCAGGGACCGACCGCCTCGCCCTCGCGATTGAGCACGCGGATGATGGAATAGGCAAGATCACGGATCTCCTCGGATGCGACATCTATTTCCGGCCGCGGCACGGAACCGGCTTTGGCGATCTTGACGTTGGAAAAGTCTGGCTGGCCGCCCGGGCGGACGGCGGGTTCGGGGACATGCAGAGCCAATTGAGAAGAATCCACCATGTCTAGTCTTTCCTCCTGCGCCGGCCTTGCTCCTCTCCTCTAGAAGCGGGGGCCGCATTTGGTTCTCACAGATTGCGGGCGATCACCATGCGCTGCACGTCGCTCGTTCCTTCATAGATCTGACAGATGCGCACATCGCGATAGATGCGCTCGACCGGGTAATCGGCCATGTAGCCATAGCCGCCATGTATCTGGATGGCGTCGGAGCAGACGCGCTCCGCCATTTCCGAGGCAAAGAGCTTCGCCATCGAGGCTTCCGACAGGCAGGGCAGCCCGGCTTCCCTTAAGGAGGCAGCGTGAAAAACGAGTTGCCGGGCCGCCTCGATCCGCACCTTCATGTCGGCAAGGCGGAATGCGACGGCCTGATGCTCAATAATCGCCTTGCCGAAGGCCGTGCGCTCGCGAGCATAGTCACGCGCCGCCTCAAAGGCCGCACGCGCCATGCCGATGGCCTGAGCCGCAATGCCGATCCGGCCGCCCTCGAGATTGGCGAGTGCTATGCGGTAGCCTTCGCCTTCCGCGCCGAGCCTCAATTCTATGGGAATCTGCATACCGTTGAAGGCGATCTGGCAGGTATCGGAGGAATGCAGCCCAAGCTTTTCCTCTACGCGGATCACCTCATAGCCTGAGACGTCCGTCGGAACGATAAAGGCAGTGATGCCCTTTTTGCCGGCGTCAGGGTCGGTAACGGCAAAGACGATGATGACATGGCCGTTCTTGCCCGAAGTGATGAATTGCTTGGCCCCATCAAGTACGTAGTGATCGCCATCGCGCCTTGCCCGGGTCTTCAGGTTCGAGGCATCAGAGCCAGCCTGTGGCTCGGTGAGCGCAAAGCCGCCAATCCATTCGCCGCTCGCCAGTTTCGGCAGGAAGCGCTGTCGTTGCTCCTCGGTACCGAACTTCAAGATCGGAACGCAGCCGACCGAGCTATGCACGCTCATGATCGTGGAGCACGGGCCGTCACCTGCGGCAATCTCCTCAAGTGCCATGGCATAGGCGACGACACCCGTATCCGACCCGCCATAGGCTTCCGGTACCAGCATGCCGAGCAAACCCAGTTCGCCCATCTCCTTCAGTTCTTCGCGCGGGAAGAGATGCTCCCGATCACGCTTGGCTGCGCCTGGCGCCAGGCGTTCGCGGGCAAAGTCGCGGGCAAGATCGCGTATCTGCTGCTGGAGTTCGGAAAAGATCATCTGTTCCTTCCCTTTCCGCTCGCGCTGCTTGTTTGCGACAGCGGTCGCCTCTGTAGCCGAGGCGGGTCTCATCAAGGAGATAGGGCGCTTTCGTCGTGCTTTCCATGCCCCCACAACGACAACCGAGGCGAACATTTCGTTGACCTTGGTGGCTCACGTAGATTGCCAAGAGTTCCGGAATCGTCCGGCGGGAGGGAGCAGTTCTTCCCAAAACGAATTGGGATTGCCTGCAATTCAACGGTTCCGCAATACCTTCAGGCGTTGCTCTTTTTCGGCGAGCCTATCAGTAAGAATTTATCGGCTGCTGTTGCGTACAATCAGTTCGGGTGAGATCCTCACGTCGTCGACGCCCTCGTTGCCATCAAGAATATCGAGGATCAACCGTGCGGTCCTTTCGCCGATTTCCCGTGCGAAGGCATTGATCGTGGTCAGAGTGGGTACGCAAACTTCGCCGATCTCGTAATTGCCGAACCCGCCAATCGCAAAACGTTCCGGGACAGGGACGCCCAAACGACGACACTCCGTCAGCGCGCCATAGGCCGCAAGGTCCGACACGCAGATGACCGCCTCAGTATCCGGATAGGTTTCGATCAATTTCGCCATCGCGTTGGCGCCTTCGCGCATCGAAATGGGCGGCAGGCCGGCGGCGATCAGGCGCGATGCATCAAGCCCATGCGCTTGCATGGCGGCAGCGAAGCCGATCCGTCGCTCGCTACCACGCGTATCGCGCCCGACATCACCGCCGATGAAAGCAATGCGGCGATAGCCGACACGGACGAAGTGGTCCACCATGTCACGAACGGCGCCGGCGTTGGAAAATCCGACATAATGGTTGATCGGCTCGGCGGGAATATCCCAGGTCTCGATCACGGGGATATTGATCGTTTCCAGCAGACGTCGCCCGCGGTCCGTATGCTTGCCGCCGGTCACGACAATCGCCTGCGGCTTGCGGCGCAAGAGCTGCTCAATGAGCCGCTCCTCCTCCTGCGTGTTGTAGTTCGTATACCCCAACAGGATCTGCATGTCGCGCGCAGCCAGCGTATCGGAAAGCCCGCCGACGGTATCGGCGAAATTGGCGTTGTTGATCGAAGGAATCGTAACCGCGACGAAGCCGGACTTCTGTGAGCGCAGGTTGGAGGCCGTGCTGTCGAAAACGTAACCGAGATCCTCGGCAGCCTGGAGGATGGCCTCTCTTCTCTCTTTACTGATCAGACTGTCGGCCTTGAATGCACGCGACACCGTCATCGGGGAAACCCCCGTCACGCGGGCAACGTCTGCCATGGTCGGCGGTTTGCGATTTTTGCTCATCTATAGCCCGTGTTATCGTTACCATAAGAGTAATATGCCTTTACTTCGGATGGCAAGAGGAACCCTTCGCCAACCCGAAATGAAAATGCGGAGCCTTTCGGCTCCGCACCCAACATAGTCAGCAAAGAATGAGTTCAGAGCACGAATTCGTGGGCGACCGTGACATGGTGATGAATACGTCCTTCAAAGAACCGGGACAGGACCGCTTCCGTCGCCGCACGGGCTTCGGCACGAACAGGGCTCGCGAGCGCGGCTTCCACTGCAGCCATATCCGGATAGTTGACGGCGAGAATCATCGGATATTCCGGAGCCCCCTCGTCCCGCACTTCGGCGAAGGTCACGCGCACATCAAGAGCACCGGGAAATTGCTTCCATTTCGGCAGGATGGTCTCCATCACCGCGTCGCGAAATGCGGACGCCTCGCCGTCCTTAACCTTGCCTTCGAATAATGCGTATCGGGTAATCATTCGGCGATCTCCTTGTTCGGCCCCTTGAAAAATTCCATCAATGCGGCCTGGTCCTCGCCGCCGAGGCCGGCTGCCGTCAGCATCCGGTGCACTTCAGCGCAGACGGCCGTCAGCGGCATGGCGGTGTTGGTGCGCCGGGCGAGGTCCTGCGCACCGTTCAGATCCTTGACCATGTTGTCGATGCGGCCCGTCCGGCGGTAGTCCTTGGCGACGTAACGCGGCATGTATTCCTGGAGAACAGCGCTGTCGGCTCGTCCCCCTTTCAGCGCCTGCGGGATCTTGGCGGCATCAACGCCGGCATCGAGCGCCAGCTGGGTTGCCTCCGCAACAGCAAGAAAGTTCAGCGCGCAGAGCACCTGGTTGATCAGTTTCGTCGTCTGGCCGGCACCGGGCGGGCCCATGTGGGTGTAATTCGAGGCGACGTGTCGAAGCACCTCATACGCATCCCTGACATCCTCATCGCGGCCACCAGCCATCAGCGTCAATTGCCCGATCTGCGCCTTTGGCGCACCGCCGGAGAGCGGGCTATCCACCCAACGCAGGCCTTTTTCCTGAGCGTCCGCGGCCAGCTCCTTGGTCGCATCGGGATCAATGGAGGACATATCGATGATCAGCGTTCCGGGCTTGGCGCCCTCGGCGACGCCGCCGGGACCGAATACCGCAGCACGCACGATCCGCGGCGAGTTCAAGCTGAGAATGACATAGTCCGATACGGCAGCGGCAAGTGCCGCGCTTTCTGCAGCGCTGGCTCCCTTGGCCGTCAGCGCGGCCACCTTTTCGCCGTCGAGATCAAAGACGGTCAGATGATTCCCCGTCTCAACTAGACGCGCACCGATGGCTCCGCCCATCGCACCCGCGCCGATCAGCGCAACTTTGCTGCTCATAGCTCTTCCTCCTCCAACGCGGCGATAATAGCCGCTATGACCGCATCAAACGGTTGATCGATATCGACGGTGATTGCTTGCTCACCCGGCCCAGGCGCCTCAAGTGCAGCGAACTGGCTTTCGAGCAACGCCGCCGGCATGAAATGTCCTTTTCGCGCTTGCAGGCGAGCCGCAATCACTTCCTTTTTGCCAACAAGATGAATGAAGCGCACAGGCCCGTCGACGGCTGCGCGGATCCTGTCGCGGTAAGTCTGCTTCAGCGCTGAACATCCAATCAGCACCGTTTCCTCTGCTTGCGCAAGACACTCGCCGACGCCGTTCAGCCAGGGCCATCGATCCGCGTCGGTGAGCGGCAGGCCCGCTCTCATCTTGGCGACGTTCGCCGCCGGATGAAGATCGTCGCCATCGATGTAAATGCCCGACAGACGATAAGCGAGCGCCGCACCAACAGACGATTTGCCGCAACCGGAAACCCCCATGATGACGAACTGTCGCGGCCGCACGGCCTCAGAGTGACGCTGTGATGCCGCCGTCGACATAAAGCACGTGCCCGTTGACAAAAGAGGATGCATCGGAGGCAAGGAAGATGCAGGCGCCGACCAGTTCTTCGACCCGTCCCCAGCGACCGGCCGGCGTGCGCTTCTGAAGCCATGCCGAGAAATCGGCATCGGCGACCAATGCCGCGTTCAATGGCGTGTCGAAGTAGCCGGGCGCGATGGCATTGCATTGCAATCCGTATTTCGCCCAATCCGTCGCCATGCCCTTGGTGAGATTGCCGACTGCGCCTTTGGTTGCCGTATAGGGTGCGATCGAGGGCCGCGCCAGCGCAGTCTGGACGCTGGCAATATTGATGATCTTGCCGGCGCCACG
>NZ_JARFYN010000085.1 GCF_030272695.1 Martinezella calliandrae | reverse complement strand
CACTGATCCAGACCAACCCGCAACCGACATTGAATTCCCTCCTGTCAAATGCAGGAAGTGAATCATGATTTCAAACGAAACGCAACTGTAGTACTAGGACCGAATGTAGATCGCTTGTCGGCGCCAACAAGCTGAGGCCCAGGGTGCAAGATCAATAATGACCCCAAGGAAAGACATCCGGATTGGGTCAAACCGTGATTCCCAACGTGGAGATTTTTTTGGCGAACCCACCTTGCCACGGCGTAGGTCGCTACTCGAAACGGGATCTAATTGCGCTTCGATCTACTTGCCTTGCGACAGCTTTATCCGCATGCGGTTGTATCCAGCGGTTGCGTAGTCGCCGGGTCGTATCTTGCTATATTCATCGTCGACTTTGGCCGGAGTTGTCTTGAATGGATACCAATCACCGTTCGGTTCGCGTTTTTGGAATATAACATTGCCTCTTCTTCGATGACTGAAACACGTCAATGCCGGGGCGTTTCCAGTCTTCGCATACCAGGTGGCCTTGAAACATAGCTTGCCCGGGTCGGTGACAAACCAATGCCCGACGCCGTATGAACCCGTTCCTTCACCGGACCAGGCCCTAAAATCGCGCCGTTTCGCTGCGAAATAGCCTGCACCGTCCTTCCAGATCCAGGTGCGATTGTAGTAGAGCTGAAACACCTCCTCGGCAGTCAGTGGCACTGATTTGGCCGGCGGTCTCGACGTTGTACTTGGGATAGCATTGGCGGCAAAGGCACCCGTGCTGATCGCACCGAGGATGCACGATAATATCAGCGTTCGGAATACAGTCATCGATTCCCTCCCGTCTGTTGGATGTCTGCCCGGCAAATGATTTGCGATGGATTGGCATTGGAATAATTGTGGTATTGGAATAATTGTGGTATTTGGCCGTTCGCTAATTTGAGCAGCTTGTGGTTGATCTTGCAAGCGGCTGATTTTTACGGCTCGCCAAGAGGCAATGGCCCTGCCGCGAAAACATTCCCGCCGACTGGAGGGCGCTTTAGCTGCGCCGCCAGATTGCATGAATGTATGACTTATCAATCATAAACAATTTGGTTTTAAAATGTTTGCTTATAGAAACTTAGGGTGGTACAAATAACCCATTGATTGCTGAGAGGAAATTTTGCCTGACTCGCCACAGAATGGGCATTTGCCACCAGTTCCCGTCGAACGCCGGCGTTGGCCCCGGTCATCGGAGACCGCTCCGGAAGCAAGTCCGCCTTTGCCGCCGGCCCTCGAACCTCTACGGTTTTCCACGCGCGGCTTGCCGTTGAGCGACCAATATGCGGCGTGGCAGGCGTACTTGGCGCCTCTGATCGACATCAGGCTGCCGGACGGTGTATCGGAGGATGCTGGCTTTTCGGCCGATCACACGGCTTGGAATCTTGGCGGCATGCTTGTCGTCCAGCAATCGGTGCCTGCGCATTCCTACGCGCGTTCGGCGGCAATGCTGCGGTCAAATTCAATCGACCATTGGCATGTCGTACTGCTGCGCAGCGGCCGAAGCTGGACCGAGGTTGATGGTAAAGTCTCTGAGGGTGGGCCGGGTAAAGTCGAGCTAAGGTCTCTGGGGCATCCTTTTAGAGGAAGAGTGACAGAATCACAAAGTCTCTCCTTTTACCTGCCGCGGGAGCTCTTTCTGGACACGACAGTCGTCAGTGACATTAAAAACAATATGGTATTCTCCGATACCTATATTAACCTCTTGATCGACTACCTAGGTAGCATCGAGGCAAAGCTCGGCAGCATGACTGCGCCAGACCTTCCCCGTGTTGTCCAGACAACGCGCGATATGTTGGTGACGTGTCTGTCGTCACCAGCGGGAAGCGCCGGTCCGGAAAAACCGCAGAGTAATTTAGCCTTGATGGAGCGGGTGCGCCGTTTCGTCCAGCAAAATTTGAGTTCGCAAAATCTGACGCCCGATACAATCTGCCGGGAACTCGGCATTTCGCGCACCCGACTTTACCAATTGTTCGAGTCGAGCGGCGGCGTCCTCCATTATATACAGAAGCGCCGCCTTTTTTCAGCACATGTCGCGCTCAGCGACACGGTGAACCGACAGCAGATCCTCGAGATTGCCACCGCTGTCGGTTTTACTTCCGCGGCTCACTTCAGCCGGGCATTCAGCAAGGAATTTGGTTATACGCCTCGCGAGGCTCGAAATGTTGCAGCGCCGGCCTTTCTCGCACGGACAGTATCGCCCGTGGATGTGAAAAACAGCTCAAACCCATTTGGCAACTGGCTCAATTCACTCGGACATTGATGCAAGCCATCTGCAGTTAGTGCCTGGCAGGGGTGCTCCCCTCGGGCGGCTGCCATAGGCAACCGACGGCGCCAATTGTCGGCGCACGATAGCCAGATTTCTCAACTTAAGACCCGTAGCTGCGTGCCGATTCCAAAAATCGCGATCGGCAAGACCTGCTGTTGCAAATATGGACGCTACGGCAAGTTTCAGGATTCGCGTCTAACGACAGTTAGAATATGAGAAAGTATAAAAAAACCATCATAACAACGCCGAATACAACGCTTTGATCCGGTTTTGCGCACCACAAGTGTGCCTTCGATCGGCAAAGAATAGGCAGACTTTGGGGTTAGATCAATGAAAGTCATGCGTCCGATCAATAACCGTATTAATACCGATACGCTCATTAGCGAAATACGCATCCTTCGTTCAAAGCAGCAGGCTCGGCACATTATGGTCGCCGGTGGCGCAGGTTTTCTTGGATCGCATCTTTGCGAGCGCCTTCTCAAATTGGGGCATACGGTCATCTGCGTCGACAATTTCTCGACGGGACTGGAACGCAATATCAGCCACCTGCGGGACTTCAAGCGCTTCAGCGTCATAAGGCACGACGTCGTTGATCCGATCGATATCGAAGTCGATGAGATCTACAACCTTGCCTGCCCCGCATCACCTCCCCACTATCAGGCTGATCCGGTGCATACGATGAAGACATCCGTCTTCGGTGCGCTCAATTTACTGGAACTGGCTGCACGCACCGGTGCCCGCATCTTCCAAGCCTCTACGTCGGAAGTATACGGCGATCCGCTTGTACATCCGCAGGTTGAGGGTTATTGGGGGAACGTGAACCCGTTTGGTCCTCGATCCTGCTATGACGAAGGTAAGCGCAGCGCCGAAACGCTGTTTTATGATTTTCATCAGAGATACGACGTCGAGATCAAGGTCGCGCGAATCTTCAATACATATGGCCCCCACATGCGTCCCGACGACGGCCGTGTTGTTTCAAACTTCATCGTGCAGGCTCTGAAAGACCAGGACATAACCATCTACGGCGATGGCTCGCAGACACGCTCGTTCTGCTTTGTCGATGACCTCATCGAGGGCTTTCTGCAATTGATGGCGACCGACCCATCATTCACCGGGCCAGTCAATCTTGGGAACCCGGGTGAATTCACCATTCTGGAACTCGCCGAACAGGTAATCAAACTGACGGGCTCGCGCTCGAAGACCATTCGTAAGCCGTTGCCGACAGACGATCCGCAGCAGCGCCGGCCCGACATATCGCTTGCACAGACCAAATTGGGCTGGCAGCCCTTGGTGCCGCTATCCACCGGCCTGGAAAGGACGATCTGCTATTTCGACCGCCTCCTGACCGTAGAAGCACATGAATGGGTAGGGACCGCGTGATGTCGCAACGAAAAGTTCTGGTAGCCGGTGGCGCCGGATATATCGGCAGCCACACGGCAAAGTTGCTTCACTCGAACGATATAGAGCCGATCGTCTTTGATAATCTGGTCACGGGACATCGCTCCTCAGTGCGTTGGGGACCCTTCGTGCACGGCGACATTCTCGACACGAGCGGCTTGACGCGGACCCTCATGCAATACAAGCCGGATGCAGTCGTGCATTTTGCTGCGTCCGCCTATGTCGGAGAATCCGTCGAAGACCCCGCGAAATATTACCGAAACAACGTCATCGGCACAGTGTCCCTCCTGGATGCCTGCCGTCAGGCCAAAATCGACAAGATCATATTCTCCTCGAGCTGCGCGACCTATGGCACTCCACAGGCTCTCCCGATAACGGAGACAACGGCGCAGCAGCCGATCAATCCCTACGGCAGGACGAAGCTCATTGCCGAGCAGGTCCTGCGGGATTATGCGACGGCCTATGACCTGAAATATGTTGCGCTGAGGTACTTCAACGCTTGCGGGGCAGATCCCGATGGCGAACTCGGCGAATGGCATGAGCCGGAGACGCATCTCATTCCAAGAGCACTACTCGCGGCCAGCGCGGCGATCTCGCACCTCGGCATTTTCGGCGATGACTACGATACGGAAGACGGAACCTGCGTCCGCGACTATATCCATGTGACGGATTTGGCGCGCGCCCATGTTCTGGCGCTTGAACACCTCATCAACGGTGGGCCGAACCTCGCAGTCAATCTCGGAACCGGTCGTGGCTTGTCGATAGGCGAAATCCTGAAGGCCATCGCCCGCGTCACTGGTCGCCAAGTACCGGTTGACATCAATCCACGACGGGCCGGTGACCCGCCGGCTTTATACGCTGATCCGGCCTTAGCGCGTGAAACGCTCGGCTTCTCGCCGGAATATTCCGACATCGACACGATCATCCGCACCGCGGCCCCCTTCTTTGGCTTGGAGTCTCGGGCATGACGGATGTTGCTGATAAAATCGCGTCGGACACGTCTGAGCCGCTAGTCCCGGTTCTCGAAGGTCGGTACCGCAGGGAATATCTTGTCGGTGCTGCGATCTGGCTGGCAATGCTTGTTTATTTCTGGACCTGGTGGCTGAAGCCAGAGCATTATACCGGCTTTTGGCGCTTCACCCTGGTTACAGCCATATTGGCTTGGGTCACCCTTCTGCCGGCCTATTTCATTGCAATATTCTACCGCGCGCGCAAACCCAGCGGACAACTGAAGCTGCCGGTCGGCAGCCGTGTCGCCATGATTGTGACCAAAGCCCCGTCCGAGCCTTTTTCCGTCGTGGCAACGACCTTGCAAGCGATGCTCGACCAAGCATTTCTGCACGATACATGGCTCGCCGATGAAGATCCGAGCCCCGAGACGTTGAATTGGTGCAAACAGCGCGGCGTCCTGGTTTCGACGCGAAAGAACAGGCCGGATTATCACCGTACAAGCTGGCCGCGCCGCACGCGATGCAAGGAGGGCAATCTCGCCTTTTTCTACGATCATTACGGCTACGACCGCTACGATTTCGTCGTGCAGCTCGATGCGGACCATGTTCCGCAACCCGGCTATCTCGTCGAAATGCTGCGCCCCTTTGGCGATCCCTTAGTTGGCTACGTCTCCGCGCCGAGCATCTGTGATCGCAATGCATCTGAAAGCTGGGCTGCACGCGGGCGGCTTTACGCGGAGGCGAGCATGCATGGCTCCCTCCAGGCCGGCTACAATTGCGGGCTCGCTCCTCTTTGCATCGGATCCCACTATGCGGTGCGCACCGCCGCCCTCAAGGAAATTGGTGGACTGGGACCGGAACTTGCGGAAGACCATTCGACAACGTTGATTATGAACGCACATGGCTGGCGTGGTGTGCACGCGCTTGATGCCATCGCGCATGGTGACGGCCCCCGCACATTTGCGGATCTCATCACTCAGGAATTTCAGTGGTCACGCAGCCTTGTCATGCTGCTGCTGCGATATACACCGATTTACCTTTCGCGCTTGCCCCTGAGATTGAAGTGCCAATTTCTGTTCGCTCAGTTGTGGTATCCGCTTTTCGCGCTGTTCATGGCCCTGATGTTCGTCATGCCAATTCTCGCGCTGGCCTGCCATCAGAACTTCGCTGCGGTGGGCTATCCCGAATTTCTTGCGCATTTCGCGCCGCTCTCTATCACGTTGACGGTCTTGGCCCATCGTTGGCGAGCCAGCGGTTCATTCCGGCCGTTCGATGCCAAGATTTTGAGCTGGGAGGCGGTGTTTTTCCTTTTCGCACGTTGGCCGTGGGCGCTGGCTGGCACGGTCGCTGCCGTCAGGGACTGGATGACCGGCTCTTATGTCGATTTTCGCATCACGCCCAAAGGCGCCTCTGAAGTGGACCCGCTGCCCTGGCGGGTCTTGATACCCTACGCCGTTCTGTCACTCGCTTCCGTGGCGCCGGTTCTTCTTGTCAGCAACGCTGGTGAAACGCGGGGTTTCTATATCTTCGGCATTATCAATTCGGTGCTCTACACCCTTCTTTTGCTGACAATAGTCATCCAGCACTCTCGGGAAAATGTCGTCAAGATCAGAGCAAATACGTATCGGCCGGTCATGGCCGCAGGCCTCCTTTGTCTCATCGCTGCTCCGGGTTTAGCCACCGTTGAACGCGGAACGGAAGGATTGGCGTCTCTGACGTGGGGCGCCGGGCGATTGAGGCTTTATGAAGCGACCTATGCGGTGGCTGGTGCGGGCTTTGGCAGGCAAGACCTCCACCGGTTCACGTTCAAGCCGCATTGGCTGCCCGCCATGTCGAACACCGAGCTTGATGAAGAAGAGCAGTCGGATCCGATCTGAGGATCAGAACCGACGAGCAGGCAAACGATTCCAGTGTTTTGTTGACAGGAGGAAGACCCAATGAGCAACAAGAAAACCAAGGCAGCAGCGGTCGGCCTATTTGTAACTCTGGCGACGACGGGAACAATCCTGGCGGCAAGTATACCCCGCGGAATCCCGGCTGTCGGAGCGGTTCAGGCCGACCCGATAACTGACAAGCGGCCGAAAATCGGTCCGGATTCCGTAAATTTCGGCGCATATGATCCCCACGGTGATTTCAGCAACGACCAGAACTCAAAGATCGAGCATGTGTTTCTCCCTTGGGAAGATGTCGATCTGTCGACCCTGACGCTCGCCGATGAGTACGCCCAGAAGCGGGGACGGAAGCTTCTGATCACGGTGGAGCCGTGGTCCTGGTCGACAGATTGGCGAACAACATCCGAGAAGCTGCTCGAAGGCATCCTCGCTGGCAAGTACGACAGCAACATGGCTGCCGTCTGCTCGACCGCGGCGACGCTTAAGAGTGATGTGACCATCCGCTGGGCGCAGGAGATGGACGAAATCGAAAACCGGTTCACCTGGTCGCACTGGCAACCGAGCAGCTACGTCGCTGCCTACCGGCGAATGGTGGATGTTTGTCGCAAGCATGACAAGTCGGCGAAATATATGTGGTCGCCCAAGGGCGAGCCCGGCCTTGCCGCATTCTATCCCGGAAATGATGTCGTCGACGTTATCGGCCTGTCAGTGTTCGGCCTGCAACAATTCGACAAGGATCATTTCGGCGCAGATCGGACGTTTGCGCAATTGCTGGCGCCCAAATACCGGCTGGTCCAGGGTTTTGCTAAGCCCGTCGTCGTTGCCGAACTCGGTTACGAAGGGGACGCATCATATGTCGGTAATTGGGCGGCGAACGCTGCCAGGCGATATCCCGAATTTCCGAATTTGACGGCCGTTGTCTACTTCGATGACAAGGAGCTCTATCCTTGGCCCAAACCCTATGGTCTCCCCAACTGGCGCGTTGTCAGAGAGGCTACAAATTAGACGGAATCCGGCAAATCGCGCTTCACAAATACGACAACGCCACTGCGATCCGTATGATCCTAAAGACAAAAACTGCCTGGATCGCAGTGCCGCTGTTGAGGTGAAAGGCCGAGAAGTTTGCCATCGTCGAAGAAAAGGCATGAAGCGGGTGCGATGGGCTCCTGTCGCATCCGCTGTATTGCATTTGATAGGCCGAATGTCTTTCGCCAAGGACGGGGTCGATTGCGTTTGCGACCATCCGGTCTCCCGGGAAATGTATCGTCTACATGCTGCATCCGTCTAAGTAGCATGGTCCCAACAAGACACATCATTTGCGGATTGGATCACCGCACGATGCTTGCGGGGCCTGCCCCTCAGAGCGCTTGAAGATAAAACACTCTCAGCAATGCTCCGCACCGTGGTGCAGGGATGAGTTGCGGGGCAATCAGCATCGTCGAAAATAAATAGTGTTGACTAATCAATTAGTCTCAACTATCGTATTTTCATGATCGAACCGGCCTCCATTACCAATGTCATGCGTGCACTTGCAGATCCTACGCGGCGAGCGGTCTACGAGCGGATCGTAAGTTCGGATGAAATTACGGTGGTCGAACTGACACGGGGGAGCGGCGTGACGCAGGGCGCTATCTCCCAGCACCTCAAATCGCTGAAACAAGCTGGCCTGGTCGCGGAGCGGCCTGAAGGCAGGAATGTCTACTATCGCGCCGAACCGGAAGGTTTGACGCCTCTCGTGGACTGGATGAGCCACTATGGCGTCTTCTGGCGCGAGCGTTTCACCAATCTCAGAACCCTCCTGAAGGAGATCGATCCATGAACCAAGCCGTGAGCCCGAACATGCAGGCCATCGTGGCCGAAGAAGTCTTCCCGCATGCGCCGACTGTTGTCTGGAAAGTCTTGACCAACGGCGAGCTGATCGGCCGTTGGTTGATGGCGCCGAAGGGCTTCGAGCCTGTGGCTGGCTGCCACTTCACCTTTCAAACCACGCCGGCTGGCGAATGGGACGGTACCATTCACTGCGAGGTGCTTGAGGTGGTGGCCAATGAGCGGCTGTCCTACGCGTGGAAGGGCGGCCATGAGAGCAATGACGGCTATGGCTCAAAACTGGAGACGGTGGTCACCTTCACCCTCTCCAAGGCCGAGGCAGGCACGCGCCTGCGCCTCGTCCATTCCGGCTTCGTGCTTCCGAAGAACGACACCGCTTATCGCAACATGGGCGAAGGCTGGAAAAAGGTGGTCAAGAAGCTCGACATAGTGATCGCCGAAGAGGCGTCCTCGCAAACGCATTGAAGCAACGGGAGAACAATATGAACAATCTTTATACCGGTGGCTGCGCCTGTGGTGCGATCCACTATGAGATCGCGGGTGAACCTGCTGTCATGGTTGACTGTCAGTGCCGGCAGTGTCAGCGCGACAGCGGCACCGGACATCAATCGCACCTGACTTTTGTCGCAGCCGAGGTGAAGGTCGAAGGAGAACCATCACATTGGCAGACCGTCGGTGACGGCGGAACTGTAAAGCGGCGTGGCTTCTGCCCGACATGCGGTTCGTCCGTCTACATGACATTTCCCGACATGCCGGATGTGTTTATCGTCACGCCCGCAAGCCTCGACGACCCAAGCCGCTATAAGCCGCAGCTGGTGTCCTGGACGGCCGCCGGACATGCCTGGGATCACCTCGATCCAGCACTGCCGAAATTCGATAAGATGCCGACGACTTGACATAGAGCGCCGCTCGCGTCGATTCCTGTCAATTTTGTTACTCCACGGTTTTCTGCACAGCGATTAAGATGAGGCGATGAAACAGTCTAAAGCCGAAATACTCCGCGAATATGGGCCTTTTGCGGCTACCAGTCGTGTGAACGGCGTCACCTATGACGGCGAGCATGTCTGGTTCGCGTCTGGAGACAAACTCAACGCCCTGGACCCGACAACCGGCGAGGTCGTGGAAGCGATTGATGTCGCCTCTCATGCCGGAACGGCCTTCGACGGCCGGTATCTCTTTCAGATCGCTGAGGATCGCATCCAGAAGATCGATCCGAAGACAGGCGAGGTGATTTCGATGATCCCGGCTCCGGGCAACGGCGGCGACTCCGGGCTCGCATGGGCTGAGGGTACGCTCTGGGTGGGGCAGTATCAGGGCCGCAAGATCCATCAGATCGATCCCGAAACGGGGACGATTCTTCGCACCATCGAATCCAGCCGCTTTGTCACCGGCGTCACCTGGGTCGATGGCGAGCTCTGGCACGCCACATGGGAAGGCGAGGAGAGCGACGTGCGGCGGGTGGATCCCGTAACGGAAAAGGTCTTGGAGCGCGTCAATATGCCTGCGGGCGTCTTCGTATCGGGGCTCGAGTCCGATGGTGGAGATCAGTTCTTTTGCGGCGGGGGGAGCAGCGGCAAGATCCGGGCTATCCGTCGGCCGAGATGAACGCCTTCCGCCGTGAAGTTATCAGAATCGGCGTCGTGCAATGCGACGCCGATCATTTGGAGGTGATCTGCCAAGTTCAATGAGACTCGAGGCAAATTGCGACGGTGACGTCGTATTCACTGCCTATGAGGGCAACGCCTCGCCGGACTGCTCCCGGGCCATGTACTTGGCGTACCAGTCCGGCCAGTTCTCATCGTACTGACCGCCGTTCCGCTTTTCGTGCTCACCGTGCGCCGCCGCCGCGCGCCGGAGCGCACTCGCGAGGTCGCCCACGGAAGTAAATTTGGTTTCGTTCGTATCGACGCGTCCGGGCAAGCGTGTGGTGATCTCTTGGAATAGCCAGCCATTGCCGTCCGGATCGCTAAACGAGGCGAACGAGCGATAGCTGCGTTGCTCGGAATCAGGGCCGCTGACCCGAAGCCGTCCAAAGAGATAGGGTTCGTCTGTGCCCGCGTACATGCCGTCGCTGGGATGAAATACCTCGCTGACCGCGATGTCGCGGCGAAGCAACTCGTCGCGAGCAGCCCTTATGTCGGAGACGATCAGGTACAATCCCTGGGCGGAACCGGGTGCGGCCGCGGTGACGTTCTTGCCGAAGATGACCGAACATCCCGAACCCGGCGGCGTGAATTGGATCACGCGGTAGTCGTTACCCTCGCTAAAGTCGGCGTCAAGCCTCCAGCCCAAGTCAGCGTAAAAACGTTTGGCGCGATCGACATCCGAAACGGGGATCACGATGACTTCGAGCTTCGTGTCGACTACCTGCGACCTCGGGATTTCAATTGCAGCTTCGCTGTGCACTTGAGTATTGCTCATTTTTAGCTCCTCACTGTGGTTGCCATGCATGAGTTCATGTGCGGCAGCCGGGTTCGAATATCCGGATCTCCGCCTGGGGAGAACGAAGCGGCAAGCCGTCCTAGATGTGAGCTTCGGGCCCCGGGCGCAGCCGCCGGCGGTTTTGCGCAGAAGAATTCGGGCTGCTCCGACGCGGCGAAATGGCTGTCCTTGTTGTATGCCGTCCGAATATACTCCTCGGAAGGCAGAATCGCCCATTATTCATTGTAGGCTTCTGCTAGCCACCGCAAGTGCGGCCATCCTTCTGAACAGATTCGAGTTTGCCGGACGGCAGGCCGCTCGGCCACCGCATCCCTCGCTGAGCGGCAAAACAAGCGGGCCTCACGGTCTCTCACTTGCAGAGAGCCTTGGGTGAGACTATATTTGGCCTCAAATGGATCGAAGGAGACGAAAATGCTAGCGTTCGAGAATGTTGCCGATGTGCTTGGCCTGCCAGCCAAGGAGACATCAGCCCGTTCGCCGTTCGGGCTAATGTCTCGGATTGAGGGCGGGTTGCCCATCTCTGCCTTGGAGCACGTGTCGAGTTTGCTTGCTCCGAACGATAGCCAGTTCAAATACCGCTTTGTTCCGAAAGCGACCTACGAGCGGCGAAAGAGCTCGCATCGTCTGTCGTCGGATGAAGGAATGCGGGTTGCGCGGGCCGCACGCGTATGGAATCTCGCCGTCGATGTCTGGCAGACGGCTGACGCCGCACGAGATTTTCTGTTTCGCTCTCACCCGATGCTCGAGGACAGAAGGCCGATTGATGTGGTTATTCAAAATGAGATCGGTGCGGAATTGGTGCTCGATATTCTTGCCCGCCTCAAATACGGCAGCGCTGCGTGACGGCTCAGTTCCTTGATCGCACGCTGTCGTCCTTCAGGATCGGTGATCCCAAAGGAATGTTTCCGATCTTCGATGCTACCGGTTCGACAATCGCGCCGGGACGATGGAATACACCGGGAAGTCCAGTCATCTATAGCAGCGAACATTATTCGACTGCCCTGCTGGAGAAGCTGGTCCATGGCAGTGGCCAGTTACCTCCGAACCAGCACTATGTGGAAATTACCATTCCACGAGGATTGACCTATGAGGTCTTTTCCCAACCAGCGCTTCCAGGTTGGGATACGATGCCTGCGACGGACAGCAAGAGATTCGGCGAGCAATGGTGCCTGGAGAAACGAAGCGCGATTTTAATCGTGCCCAGTGTGATAGCGCGCCTCGACAACAATATCATCATCAATCCAGCTCACCCCGAATTCCGGGCCATCTCAGCCAGCCTGCATCACCCGGTTTTTTGGGACAAGCGACTGTTTGGATAACGAGCAGGCACAGCTGCAGTTGACTTTGGAGGCTCAAGTCGAGTGGCCAATACAGTCTAATCCGCAAATCCGCCGATGACGCCCGCGGTGAGGACCACCGCAAGCGTCATCACACATCCGCTGCCACTGGACCAACGGTCAAGCTTCTGCTTAGCCTATGCGACCAAGGCGGTGATAGAGGTTCGAATATTTGACTGCGTCGCGCTGGCCTTCGACCTCATGCAAGTAGTGTGCGATCGCCACCCTTATGAGCTCAAAATCTTCTTGCGAAAAAACGGCACGTGATCGCTGCGGCTGGTTCGGCATTGTTGCCTCTTGATATTCGGACATTTTCTTCTCCTTTTTGAAAGGAGCGGGACGCTGTCGCCCGCCCGTCTATTCCAAGTGTTCGACTGTTTCTTACGCGGCGAACTGGTTCATCGTGTTGTGTTTGCCGCCTGCCTTCAGCGCAGCCTCGCCCGAGAAATATTCCTTATGGTCGTCTCCGATATCGGAGCCTGCCATGTTCTGGTGCCTGACACAGGCGATTGCCTGGCGGATTTCTTTGCGCTGGACGTTGGCGACGTAACCGAGCATGCCTTGGTCACCAAAATACTCCTTGGCAAGATTGTCTGTCGAAAGAGCCGCGGTGTGGTAGGTCGGCAAGGTGATGAGATGGTGGAAGATACCGGCGCGCAGCGAGGCGTCGCGCTGGAATGTCCGGATGCTCTCATCTGCCTCTATCGCCAGTGGCGTGTCATCATACTCTTCGCTCATCAGCTTCTGCCGATCATAGCCGGAAACGTCCCTGCCATCGTTCTTCCAGGCATCAAATACCTGCTGGCGAAAGTTCAGTGTCCAATTGAACGAGGGAGAGTTGTTGTAAACAAGCTTTGCATTCGGAATGACCTGGCGAACGCGGTCGACCATGCCAGCGATCTGCTCGATATGAGGCTTTTCGGTTTCGATCCACAAAAGATCGGCGCCATTTTGTAGAGCCGTGATGCAATCCAGGACGCAGCGGTCAGCACCTGTGCCCTCGCGGAACTGATAGAGGTTCGAACGCAGCCGCCTGGGCCGAAGAATTTTGGAACCTCTCGTTATCAGAACTTCGCCGTTTTGGTGTTGACCATTGGCGACTTCCTCGCAATCCAGGAAGGAATTGTACTGATCGCCGATATCGCCTTCCCTGGCACTGAACGCGATCTGTTTCGTCAAGCCGGCGCCAAGGGAGTCGGTACGCGCAACGATGATGCCGTCATCGATGCCGAGTTCGAGAAAAGCATAGCGGCAAGCGCGGATTTTGGCGACGAAGTCCTCATGCGGAACCGTGACCTTACCGTCCTGATGGCCGCATTGCTTTTCATCGGAGACCTGGTTTTCGATCTGAAGCGCGCAGGCGCCTGCCTCTATCATCTTTTTTGCGAGCAGATAGGTCGCTTCAGCGTTCCCAAAGCCGGCGTCGATATCGGCGATGATCGGAATAATGTGGGTCTCATAGGTGTCGACGGCCTGTTGCAACTGGCGATGACGAACGCTATCGCCCGTTTCGCGAGCCCTGTCGATATCCCGGAAAAGCATGCCGAGTTCACGTGCGTCGGCCTGGCGAAGGAAGGTGTAAAGTTCCTCGATCAGAGCGGGAACGCTAGTTTTTTCGTGCATCGACTGGTCCGGAAGCGGCCCGAATTCCGACCGGAGAGCTGCAACCATCCACCCCGAAAGGTAGAGATAGCGTCGTTCGGTGGAACCGAAGTGCTTCTTCAGCGAAATGACCTTCTGCTGCCCGATAAAGCCATGCCAGCAACCGAGTGACTGTGTAAATTTGCTTGGATCCTGATCATAGTCGGCCATGTCCCGCCGCATGATCGCCGCGGTATACCGGGCAATATCTAAGCCGGTGCGGAAGCGGTTCTGCAGACGCATGCGGGCGACCGCCTCGGGCGTAATGCCCGTCCACTTTTCGTTTGCTTGAATGAGCTTATCGGCGTCTTCGATAAAGGTCTGGTACGACATCGTTCCTCCACAGGGCATTATGCTGCGATTGCGAATAGAGTTAGGCTCATTTGGCGAATGCGGAGAGGCCTCTCGATGTCATGTTGTCAAACTTTACAAGACAGACTTGTAATGTTGTAATGTCAGCATGGACAAGCACGGTGTTTACCTCGGACCACGTCTGCGACGGCTGCGCCGCGATCTCGGGCTCACACAAGCCGATATGGCGGCAGACCTCGAGATTTCCCCTTCCTACATCGCCCTCATGGAGCGCAATCAGCGGCCCGTTACGGCGGAGACGCTGTTGCGCCTGGCAAAAGCTTACAAAGTCGATTTCTCCGTTTTCGCTGAACAAACCGGGCCTGACCTGATCGCAAGACTTCAATCAGCCATGCGTGACCCGATCTTTGCAGATATTGACCTGGTGCCCTTGGAAATAGCCGATGCCGTGCATAGTTTTCCCGGCATTGCCGAAGCCATGCTGCGCCTTTACACGGCCTACAAGGAGGAGCAGTTCGCTCTCGCCGATCGAAGGCAGGGAGGTTTCGGCGATGGTGCCGGGGCCTCGGGAGATCCGGTCGCGGCCGTGCGCAACTTCCTTTCCGCGCGGCGCAACTGTTTTCCGGTCCTGGATGTCGCCGCGGAAAAGCTGTCGACGAAGATCACGGAGGCGGGAGGGCTTGCGGACTATTTCAAGCAGCGTCATCAGCTTCGAGTAAGGCGGCTGCCGTCCGACGTGATGGCCGGCTCACTCAGACGGTTGGATTGGCATCGAAAAGACCTTTTGCTCGACGAAACGCTGGATAGCGCAAGTCAGAATTTTCAGCTTGCTCAACAGCTTGCCTATCTCGAATTCGATCAGGAGATCGGAGCTGCCACGCAGGAGGGCAATTTCGAAACCGAGAGCGCCCGCAGGCTCGCACATCGAGCCCTCGCGGCCTATTGTGCCGCCGCCATCATCATGCCCTATGCGGTTTTTGCGAAGGCGGTCGAGACACGCCGCTATGATATCGAGGCACTGTCGCGTCAGTTCGGCACGAGCTTCGAACAGACGGCTCATCGGCTGACGACGCTTCAGAAGCCGGGACATGAGAGAATTCCTTTCTTTTTTATTCGCGTGGATGTCGCCGGCAATGTTTCCAAGAGGCTCAACAGCGGAAATTTTCCGTTTGCCCGCCACGGAGGCGGCTGCCCTCTGTGGAGCGTCCATCAGGTTTTCACAACACCTCGTAAGGTCCTAACGCAGTGGTTGGAACTGCCGGACGGCCAGCGCTTCTTCTCGATTGCACGCACCGTCAGTTCCGGCGGAGGCGCCTTTGGGGCGCCGCGCGTTGAGCGTGCCGTCGCCCTCGTTTGCGAAGCCCATCACGCCGATCGCTTGATTTACAGCCGCCACCATCCTCAGGCCGCGGCACCGACGCCTATCGGAATTGCCTGCCGGCTCTGCCAGCGCACGACATGCACGTCGCGCTCCGAGCCGCCCATCGGCCGCCAAATTCTGCCGGACGACTATCGTCGCACCGATGCACCGTTTGGTTTTTCTGACTCCTAACGCAGATCAATCCTGGCTCAGGAGAAGACGATTTGTGCCTTCATGACGCGGCTGCGACCTGACGCGATCCCGAACGCACCGATGGCATCGGCAAGCGGCAGGCAATGGGTGATCAGCGGCCTGACATCGATCAGGCGCTTGCGCATCAATTCGACAGCGGTGCCGAATTCCTCGTGGAAGCGGAAGGAACCGCGAAGATCCGCCGCAACCATAGCGCTGACTTCATGACCCAGGATCATCGGGTGCGGAGCTGGTGCTCAACGGGCGCGATGCTGGAAAGCTTGCCAAGGCTGCGGCTCAGTTCGAGGGCACGGTTCACAATCTGCCCGTCTCGACACGCTATAGATAAATTCGAAGCTGAAATCGGCGCCGCCTTTGGCGTGGCGCCGGCAAGATCATCAATATTGCCAGCGTCCAGACTGCGCTGGCGCGGCCCTCGATCGCACCCTATACGGCAACCAAAGGCGCAGTCGGCAATGCCGATTTCTCGGCATGGCTTCAGAAGCGCACGCCGGCCGGTCGCTGGGGACGCGTCGAAGAACTGGTCGGCGCCTGCATCTTCCTTGCCTTCGATGCATCCTCTTTTGTCAACGGGCACGTCTTTATGTCGACGGCGGTATCACAGCGTCACTCTGAGGCCGTGCGGCTGCGACGCTAAGATGTCGGCTGCCGTCTTCGATACTTCCATCGCATCCGTGCTGATATCCGCAAGCAAGGGGCTCAGCGCCGACACCCCGTTGCAACGCTTAGCCCGTGAGCCGTGGCGAGCGAATGACCTTGAGAAACAGCGCATTCATCGCATCGACAATACCCTGCGTCGGACTTACCTCAAAATATAGGCCGGGAGAGGCACAGCTTTGGAGGCGCGTGGAAATCTGCGACTGAAATGGCGCTATCCACGTGTTGTACCAGCCGTTTTTTGGCAGCGGTAGATAAGTCGTGTAGAGAACGGCGATCTTTACGTTCTGGTTTTTCAGCGGCTGGCAGAAAGACGTGTCGATCGGTTCTTGGCAACGGCCGCCGCTCGTCGTTGTCTTCGTGCACGTGCTTGGCTTGTGACTGTCCCCAACCCCGTCGGTCACGAAGAAGAGCACTTTTGAACGATCGGTATTGGTCGTACCGCCGCCGCCGGTGCCGATCACCGTCTTCAGTTGCGACAGCATCGTGTCGAAGCTCGTCAGCTCGTCGTTATTGTAATTTTGGTAGGGAGTGGTCATCAGGTCCACCGTATCGGTGGAATTTTTCACTTGCGTCATGTCGGCCGATAGATCGGATACGGTTGTTAGTCCAGCCTTTTCGGCCTGGCTTCCAAAGGTGTAAACGGCCATACGATATTGGTCCGGAGTCGAGCGGTTGGTGGTGGCGGTCTCCGTCAGCTTCTGGGTGGCCTGACGCACGACGTCGATGCGCATGTTTACGCCGAGTTTCTTTGCCAAGTTGTAGTAATTGTTCGTCGTGTCCAGGTTGTGGCATGCAAACGCGCAGCTATCGCTCGTATTATTTTGCATAGTCGTGATGTCAGCCGATGTGGCTCCGACCCCCATGGAGGGCGAATTGTCGAGAAGCATATAAAAATCGATGAAATTTGCCGTCTGGTACTGCGCGGTGGCGGAGCCGGCTACCGGTATGGACGTTTTCCCCAAAACCTGTAGAAGCGTGGTCGGTACGGTGGCGTTGAAAGTCACCTTGGACGTAACCACGTTCGCCGTTTTCGTTACCGCAACGTTGATGTTGACCGGCATGTTTCGAAGGTCCGGGGATGCCTGGCCGAAGAACAGTTTTCGCGCGTCATCCTGACCAATGGTAACAGTGCCGTCACCGGACATGGCCATAGCTGCAGCCACCGCGGGGGAAGAAGTCGCAACTGCGCCGATCGCTGCGGCGTCGGCTGCGTTGTAAAGCTCTGTCCTGACCAAAAGCGCATTGGTGAAATCCAGCGCCAGACCGGCCGTCGCGACGAGGGGAACGGCAAGCAAGGCTGTGATCCCGCCGAAATTTCCCGATCTATCGACGATCAGTCGCTTGGAGATTTCGTATAACTTGCCGAACGGCTGTCTGCGAATTTTAATCGTCATGCGGCGCCTTCACCTAATAAGTTTGCTACTCGCGCATCACCTGAAGCGGGGGTGGGCCCGTGAAATTTTAGGCAACAGAATCGCTAGGGGAGCGTCAAAAAATTCTTGAAGTATCTTTTATTGTAGTTTGCAGAGACATGTTTCGTTATGGCTCGGTCTCCAAGATTGCTATCTCCAAAAAATACTTTGATATTGGCGCCCCCTCGCTAATAATTACTTAAAATATAACCAGGAGATCCGAATGGCGGATTAATATTCGCAAAGCGGATATGGAATACGCGTACTGGATAGAGGTGGACTTCGAGAAGTACGTTTGGCGCTACGTCTCTGCGTTGTGCTTGGCGAACATTATTTCGCATTTGCCCCACCTCAATTATCGCGTCTTGGACGGCGTTTCGACCGATGGTGCAATCGTGCCGTCCTTCGTCTAGGATTGCGCCTGCGGATAGGTGGGGATTTACGGGTCTGCTTCTGCTGTTTTGCGTGAACCCTTGAGAGCGTTTCCTGGGATCGCATGTTTGGGGAAATTGATGAGGTCTGTCAGTCATTCCGTTTTCAAGATCACGAATGCCGATGCCGATCAAATGACGGAACACTATGCGAGGACCCTATCGCCGGTGAAGGTGGAGCCACTTCTGCGACGCTCTCTGATTTCGGTGGAAGACCGGCATTATATCGTTGGACGCTGCGCGATTTGGAATGGGAGATGCCATTCTGGGATGAAGGTCACGCTCTCGGGCGGGCCAGATGCCTACGCTCTCTACCTTCCGTCCTCAGGCATAATGGCAATTGAGGCGGGTCGAAAACAACTTGTATCGGAGCCGGCGGTCGGCCTCTTGGGTGATATGTCGTGCTTCGATAAGCTGGTTCTTCATGCGGACCGTAGCCACATTGGCATGGCGTTCGAAAAATCTGCGATGATCAAGCAATTGAGTGAACTGTTGGATGCGCCCGTTGCTGACAACATCGACTTTGCCGACACGATCAATCTGGCAACTGCAAAAGGTTCGCGGATAGCGGCACTCGCAAATCTTGTCTGGAGTTGCCTGGACGGTGATGAGGTGCATGAGACCCCGTCGGCGTTCATCGAGCGCCTATTGCAGGCGATGATGACCATGCTGTTGGAAACTGTCCCAAATAATTATTCGACGCGACTGACAGGACCGATTTCTCCTGCGATACCAAAGCGCTTGAAGAGAGCAATTGAATATATGCATGCCAACATATCGTCTCCGATGGGCGTTGCTGATATCGCAGAGGCGGCTGGCACGAGCGTGCGGGCGTTGCAGGCGGCTTTTCAGCAGTTCAAGGACACTACCCCTCTCAATTATCTACGCGCAATCCGCCTGGAAGGTGCGCGCAAAGCCCTGACGGATCCCGCCAACTCCCAATCGGTTGCCGAGGTCGCGCGGAGCTGGGGCTTCTCCCATATGGGACGTTTTGCAGCGCTCTATCACCAATCCTTTGGTGAGATGCCGTCCAAAGCAGCGAAGCTGGGTCGAGGCGGGAGCAAGTAAAACTGCGACGTCAACATGCTGACCGTGCCGTGATCAAGCGAACGACATCGTGACGGGCTATCAGGCAGTCATCGAAAAATTCGGCAAAAGTCAAGAATACCGCAAACCCTCCGCCCGTTATCTGTCGGGCAGGAAGGAATGTTCGCATAGCGCAAATCTTATCCTGCATACGCAGGAAAACAGAGCGCAACATCATGGCATGCTGCAATCTCATTGAAGTGCGACGCGCGGCACTGCAGTCATGGGCAGTTGGATCTGCCGCAACACGGGAGCAGATCCGAGAGCAAGCCGCAGCCCCCCGTCCATCGAGCCCCCAGGTCCGATGGACGGTTTTTAGCCCATTCAGGGCATCAAGACATTGTCAGGCGGAAAGAGAGAATCGTGCAAAAGGGAGCAGGTAAGAAGGACGCGAGCCCGATAGATGTCGAGGTCGGGCGACGCATTCGAATGCAGCGTCGTATATTGGGCATGAGTCAAACGAGGCTCGCGGAAGGGCTGGATGTGACGTTTCAGCAAGTACAGAAATATGAAAAGGGCACAAACCGGGTCGGTGCCAGCCGCCTGCAACGCGTCGCAGACTGCCTCGACGTGCCGGTTTCATTTTTCTTCGAGGACACCTCCGCAACGCCGCAGGACGATATTGTCGTTCCTGGGAATGGCCTGGCCAGCTTTCTCGCCTCGGGGGAGGGCATCGAATTAAACCGCGCGTTCGCCAAGATCAAAGACACGCGCACGCGCCTTAGGATCATAAATCTGGTCAAGTCGCTGGTACCGATTGAAGAGCCGGGCTAGCCAAGATAGCGAAGATCGAGACGAAACAGGCAAGCTGCCAGGCGAACCCGGTGCTTCCCATCCTCGTCGGCGATTTTTGTGGGCGAGCATGGAAAGCATAGTCCGGGTGTTTTCAGCTTCAGCTGTCGAAGCCGCGCAACTGTTCGAGATCGGCGATCAAGCCGGGTCCAATCGGTTCCCACCCGAGCTTCCTCCGCGTTTGCTCGCTGGAAGCGGGCATGTCGTGGCCTGCAAACATGGCGAGCCAGCCGAAATAGGCCTGGGCCTCTTCCGGGGCGATGGATTTGACCGGCAGCCTCAGGCGTCGGCCAATGGCTTGCGCAATATCGCGCATCGGCACACCTTCTTCGCCGACCGCATGATATTTCGCGTTCGGCACAGCCTTTTCGATGGCTAATCGGTAGAGGCTGGCGACATCGAGCACGTAGGCCGCTGGCCAGCGATTGAGTCCGTCTCCGACATAGGTGCAGACGCCCTTCGCTCGATATATCTCGATCAATGGGGTGATAAGGCCTTGCTTGACTGGGTCGTGAACCTGCGGAAGGCGCACCACAGAGACATTGACCCCGCCCGCGGCGACAGACCTTGCCTCCTCCTCCGAGGCTGCTCGGGGATGCACGTCGGAACCGACGGTCGCATTGTCTTCCTTGGCCGGCTGACCGGGCACGGTGTTGGCCATCGGGGTTCCGGAGGTCACGATCAATGGCCGGTTGGAGCCGGCGAGCGCCGAGCCGAGTGCCTTGATCACATGGCGATCGTCTTCGCAGTTCGCCACGAATTTCGAAAAGTCGTGGTTGAAGGCCAGGTGAATGACGCCGTCCGATTGGGTCGCTCCCTGCTTGAGGCTGGCCAAGTCCTCAAGTGACCCGCGAAGAACCTCGGCGCCAGTGGCAGCCAGAGCCGCAGCCTTCTCCTGTGAACGGGCAAGGCCGAGCACCTGATGGCCGGCCGTGATCAGGTCTTTTACAACGGCCGAGCCGATGAAACCGGTCGCGCCGGTGACAAATACACGCATCAATGCAGTCTCCATTTGGTTTCGTTGGAGACAGATATGTACCGATAGGCTATCCTGGTAAAGTAGTGAGATTATCGTAGTATAATGGCTAACAGGATGCGCGAACACGTCACAAGCGAAAATCCGCTCGGCGTTTATTTGAGGGACCGGCGCGCGAAGCTCGATCCGGCGGCCTTCGGCTTTTCTCCAGCGCGGCGTCGAACCGCTGGCCTGCGCCGCGAGGAGGTGGCGCAACGCGCCAATATCAGCCCGACCTGGTACACATGGCTTGAGCAGGGGCGCGGCGGAGCACCTTCAGCCGATGTGCTCGACCGGATTGCCCGTGCCCTTATGTTGACCGATATCGAGCGCGAGCATCTCTTCCTGCTTGGCCTCGGTCATCCACCGGAAGTGCGCTACAGGAAAGACGAAGGCGTCACGCCGCGGCTGCAGCGCGTGCTCGATGCGTTAGAGCCGACCCCCGCTCTCATCAGGACAGCGACATGGGACGTTGTCGCCTGGAATCGCGCGGTGGCCGTGATGTCGATGGACTACGGATCATTGCCACCGGAACAGCGCAATATCCTGCGCTTCATCTTTCTCGATCCGCGCGCCCGCGCTGCGCAATATGACTGGGAAAGCGTGGCGCGCTTCGTCGTGGGCGCGTTCAAAATGGACGCGGCCCGTGCAGGGGCCGCGGCGGAGGTGGAACCACTCGTTGATGAACTCTGCCAATTGAGCCCCGAGTTCAAGGGGATGTGGCGCGACAACGAGCTTTTCAGCCATGGCGAGAGCGTCAAGCACATAAAACACCCGGTTCTCGGCCCGCTCGCGTTTGAATATTCAGCCTTTGCGGTCGATGGCCGTCCAGATCTCAGCATGGTGGTCTACAATCCGGTGATGCCGGCTGACCTCGACAGGATCCGATCGCTCATCAAGTCATGACTTTCCGAAGCCTCGGGATAGAGCGCGTCGACCGTTGCCTTCGGAACCAAACTCCGATTGCAACTGAGCGCGATTTTCACGACCGGCACGCAAGGCCGTTCTTGCCTCATTTTTTCTGAGTAAACAGGCCGAGATTGACGAGTTGGGCGCGCCTGTTGTTGGCGGCGTCCCGCTCCGGCTTCGAGCTCGTGCCCAAGGGTCATATCGAGGCCGGCGAATGCGTCAGCCGACGCGGAGGCAGATCGTCCGGCGCATTCTGTTGCTGGAAATGACGATGCTGGTGTTGCCGCCATCTGTGAACATGGTGGTCATCCTGATGGAGGAGACAACGGTCTTGTCTATAGTCACCGTGCCAAAGCTGACGGCAACGCAGAGCGCGATCGGATCGCAGCAATATGCCGGCGGGCAGGACCGCACGCCACTTCTAGCGGCGCCGCAAATAGGCACTCCGTCATGGTAAAATTTTCGCGTCAGATGGCAGCAGCCAGGTGCTCCAGTTCTTCGTGGAGATGTTCGGCATAGCTGCGTAACACGGTTAGCTCGAATCGCTCCAGTCCGGTGCACGTCAGGTGCAGCGAGACATGGCCGAAAAGCGTGACCACTGAACGGCCCTCGGGAAAAACTGAAGGATCGAGATCGACGGCGGTGCCTTTCGCAAGGATTTCGGCTGCATGGGGGCCAGAAAGGGCGATACGAACGCGCCCATGGCTCTGGTCGGAGACAAAGGCCTTCCCTTGGAGGATTGATGAAAGCGCGGCAATGCGCACGGGCGCAAGCTTGTTGTCGCCGACGACGAACCATTGCCGGAAGCCCGCGGAGCGGAGGCTACTTTGCGCAAGGTCGGCTGCCGAAAGATAGCCGGCTAGGCTTTCGGCATCAATCGAGCCCATCACATGCAGTAGATGGCCTTCCGGCAGGATCTCCAACCGGATGCCAGGCCTCTCGAATACGGCCTTGCCGGCAAGTGCCGGCCTGTGTTCGGGACGATCACGCATGGAGTTTCTCGTTCTCGGGATCGATGAAAATCGGCCTGCAGAGCAGCGCTTCGGTGAATTCGTTTCTAAGGCCGTTCCAAACCGTGACCTTTTCACCAATACGCTCTGGCCCGCGCTTAACCAGAGCTAGGCCGATCGTGTGGCCCAGGCTTGGCGAAAATGCGCTGGAGGTGACATAGCCCTGGCCGTTCTCGAGCGTGGCGGCTGCCCCGTCCGCCAGGATATGGGCACCGGTGCGGAAGCTCGTGATGGGATTGATCGGCTTCACGCCGACAAGGCGCGGGCGGTCGGGTGACTGCAGGCCTTCGCGGGTCAGCATGACCTTGCCGATGAAATCCGCCTTGGTCGCTGAGACCATTCGACCGAGGCCAAGATCACTTGGCGTCACCGTGCCGTTGATCTCGGCATGGGTGACGTGGCCCTTTTCGATGCGCATCACGCCGAGGGCTTCAGCGCCATAGGGGCAAATGCCGTGCTTCTCGCCAACCTCCATGATGGCATCCGCCACCCATTCACCGTAACCGGCGGGTACGGCGAGCTCATAAGCGAGTTCGCCGGAAAAGGAGATGCGGAAGAGGCGGCCTTCGAGCGTACCGCCAAAGAGCGAGATAATGCGGGCGCTCATAAAGGGGAAGGCGTCGTCGGACAAATCCTCATCGACGATCTCGGAGAGGATCGCCCGCGATTTAGGGCCAGCAATCGCCATCTGCGCCCATTGGTCGGTTGAGGAGGCGAAGTAGACGTCGAGTTCAGGCCAGAGCGTCTGGGCGCAGAATTCGAGATGGGTGAGCACGCCGGCTGCGAGCGCCGTCGTCGTCGTCATGAAGAAATGATCTTCGCCGAGACGACTGGTCGTACCGTCGTCATAGATCATGCCGTCTTCGCGCAGCATGACGCCATAACGTGCCTTGCCGACGGACAACTTGGCAAAGCCGTTGCAATAGACACGGTCAAGGAAGGTTGCCGCATCCCTGCCGAAAATTTCGATCTTGCCGAGCGTCGAGACATCGCAGATGCCGGCATTCTTGCGAACGTTCAGCACCTCGCGATCGACGCTTTCACGCCAGGTGGTCTCGCCTTGGCGCGGGAACCAGGATGAGCGATACCAAAGGCCCGTCTCGACAAAGTTGGCGCCATTCTTCTTGGCCCAGTTGTGCAGCGGCGACTTGCGCGCCGGCTGGAAGTGTTTGCCGCGCGCAGTGCCGGTTAGTGCGCCGAAGGAGACCGGCGTATAAAACGGGCGGAAGGTCGTGGTGCCGACCTCGGCCGGTGAGACGCCGCGCGCTTCTGCCAGGATGCCGATGGCGTTGATATTGGACAGCTTGCCCTGATCGGTCGCCATACCGTTGGTGGTGTAGCGCTTGGCGAGCTCGACATGGCTGTAGCCTTCGCGCACGGCAAGGCCGAGGTCCTTCAGATGAACGTCGTTCTGGTAATCGACGAACGCCTTGTCCTTGCTTCCTTTGACATACCAGAGCGACGCGACGGCCGGAGAGATCTCCTCCACCATTGCATAGGCTGGCATGACGTTGCCGAAGCCGATCGCCTTCAATGCCTCGACGGCTTTGCGGGCGCCATCGCCGAGGCAGGCATCCGTGGCGGCAAGGCCGGCGGCCGAGCCGGCAATCAGCAAGCCCTCTTGCCTTTCAGGTGCCAGGAACGCGGCTTTCTCTTCGGACCAGATGGGCCTTGCGCCGCGTTGGCATGCAAGGTGGATGATCGGGCTCCAGCCGCCGGACACAGCCAGTGCATCAGCCTCGATGCGTTGAGTGCCCGAGGCGGTCGCGACGCTCAAGCGATGCAAGCGCTTGCGGCCATGCGCGTCGACGACACGGGCATTGGTCAGCACCGACGCGCGGCCCAACCAGCCGTCGCTTGTGTTGGTTCGGCTGTCGACAATGGCGGCGACCTCGAGCCCGGCGGCTTCAAGGTCGGCGGCGGTGCGGTAACCGGATTGGTTCGTTGTGAAGACGACGGTGCGGGCGCCGGGGGCAACCGCCTGGCGATTGAGGTAGGTGCGCATGGCGCCAGCCATCATGATGCCAGGAATATCGTTGCCGCCGAAGACCAGAGGGCGTTCCTCCGCGCCGGTCGCAAGCACCGCCTGCCTGGCGATGATACGCCAGAGACGCTCGACCGGACGATTGGGATCGGGCGTTGCCAGATGTTTCTGCACGCGCTCGACGGCGCCGAAGACATTGTCGTCGTACCAGCCGATGACTGTGGTGCGCGGCAGGAGGCGCACATTAGAAAGGCTTTCCAGCTCGTCGAGAGCATCCCTCAGGACTGTGCCGCCCTCGAGAAGGAGGTTGCCGCCGAGCGCAAAACCCTCGTCGGCGAGGATGACGCGGGCGCCGGCGCGTCCCGCCGTCAGGGCCGCGGAAAGGCCTGTCGGTCCCGCGCCGATCACGAGCAGGTCGCAATGACTCCAGCGTTTCTCATAGGAATCGGGATCGGCCTCGTAGGATGCCCTGCCGAGGCCGGCGGCCTTGCGGATCAGCGGCTCGTAGAGTTTTTCCCAAAGGGCTGCCGGCCACATGAAGGTCTTGTAATAGAACCCGGCACCGAGGAAGGGCGAGAACAGGCCATTGACGGCGCCGATATCGAAGTTGAGCGAAGGCCAGCGGTTCTGGCTGCGCGCGATCAGCCCCTCATGGAGCTCGATCAAGGTGGCACGGCTGTTGGCTTCGGTCCGGCCGCCGGTCCCTGTCGTCACCAGTGCATTGGGTTCGGCAGCACCCGCCGTCAGGATACCGCGTGGCCGATGATATTTGAAACTACGACCGACGAGTTGAATGCCGTTGGAAAGCAGTGCGGAGGCGAGTGTGTCGCCGGGGTGGCCGGCCAGTTCTCTTCCGTCGAAGGTGAAGTTGACGATCTTGGAGCGGTCGATCTGACCGCCGACGGAGAGGCGATAGCTTGTCATGCCCGGCCTCCGAGCTTGGCAAGTGCGGCGTCGCTCACCTCATAAACGGCGTGGGTGCAGGTATCGCGTTCGACCACCAGCCAGCGGCGGCAGCCGGAGGAATGGTGCCAATACTCCTTGTGGCGCCCCTTCGGATTGTCGCGAAGGTACACATAGTCGTACCATGCCTCGGGGCCGGCAGTCGGGGCGGGACGTGTCAGGCTTGCATCGCCCTTGATGGAAAACTCCTCTTTGGGACGCAGGCCGCAGTGAGGGCAGGAAATCAGGCTTGCCATCTTGTCATGTCCTCAATGCAGGTTGGGCTGGGCGCCGACGCCCTTTTCGTCGATCTGATAGCCGCGCCGGAAGCGGTCAAGTCGCAGTTGCCGGGCCGTTTCATGCGGCTCATTGCGGGCAATCAGGTGGGCATAGCAGTAGCCTGAGGCAGGCGTCGCTTTGAAGCCGCCGTAACACCAGCCGGCATTCAGATAGAGATTGTCGATGTGGGTGCGGTCGATGATCGGCGATCCGTCCATACTCATATCCATGACGCCGCCCCATGTGCGCAGGTAACGCACGCGGGTCAACGACGGGATCATGGCGATGCCTGCCTCGGCGACATGCTCGACGGTCGCAAGATTGCCACGTTGCGCATAGGAATTGTACCCGTCGATGTCGCCGCCAAAAACGAGGCCGCCCTTATCCGATTGGGAGACGTAGAAATGGCCGGCGCCAAAGGTGACGACCGTGTCGATGAAGGGTTTCAGCCCCTCAGACACGAAGGCCTGCAGCACATGGCTTTCGATCGGCAGGCGCAGGCCCGCCATATCGGCGACGATGGTGGAATTGCCGGCTGCGGCGAGCGCCAGCTTGCCGCAGCCGATGAAGCCCTTTGAGGTCACGACGCCCGTGACGCTGCCATTCTCGGTGCGGATGCCGGTCACCTCGCAGCCTGTGATAATGTCGACACCGCGGCTGTCGGCGCCGCGGGCGTATCCCCAGGCGACCGCATCGTGGCGAACCGTCCCACCGCGCGGCTGAAACAGGCCGCCCATGACAGGGAAGCGGGCATTGTCGAAATCGAGGAAGGGCAGCATCTTACGCACGGCCGTTCGATCGAGGTATTCGGCATCGACCCCGTGCAACCGCATGGCGTTGCCGCGGCGGGTATAGGCGTCACGTTGTGCATCGGAATGGAAAAGATTGAGCACGCCGCGCTGCGAGACCATGGCGTTGAAATTGAAATCCTGTTCCAAGCCCTCCCAGAGCTTCATGGACAGCTCGTAGAAAGGGTTGTTGCCGGGCAACAGGTAGTTCGAACGAATGATCGTTGTGTTGCGGCCGATATTGCCCGAGCCGAGATAGCCCTTTTCCAACACCGCAACATTGGTGATGCCGAACGTCTTGGCTAGGTAATAGGCCGTTGCAAGTCCATGGCCGCCGCCACCGACGATGACGACGTCATAGTGCGGCTTCGGTGCGGGACTGCGCCAGGCTGGGGTCCAGTCCTTGTTGCCGCGAAGGCCGTTCAGAAAGATCGAAAGTGCGGAATAGCGCATGGTGATATCCGAAAGAGATGTCCCATGATGACAGATTGAAGCGTATTAACTTGCACATGGAGGACATTATTCGCTAAAAAAGAGACATGAGCCCGACCGATACAAAAAGCGCCCAGAAAATCGGTTTCCTTCTTGTGCCGGGATTTGCGCTGATGTCCTATGCGTCCGCGACCGAGCCGCTTCGTGCCGCAAACCTGATCGCTGGACGCGAGCTATACCGTCTCTCCATATTTTCTCCCGACGGCACGTCGGCGCCGTCCTCGTCGGGCGCCGTGGTTCCCGCGGCCCCTCTGCCGTCTCGCGGCACTGGTCTCGACATGGTCTTCGTTTGCGCCGGCGGTTCGCCGCGCGACTGGCATTATCCGTCCGTGCATGCCTGCCTCCGGCAGTTGTCGCGCGAAGGCGTGCGGATCGGCGGCATTTCGGGCGGCCCTTATCTGCTTGCCGCCGCGGGGCTGCTGGCCGGGCGTGATTTCACCATTCATTGGGAACATGCGCCGGCGCTGCTCGAAGCCTTTCCGGATCTCACGCCGCGTCAGGCCCGCTTTGTCATCGACGGCAATCGCATCACCTGCGGCGGCGGCATCGCGCCGCTGGACATGATGCATGCGCTGATCACCGAACGCATCGGCGCGGATTTCGCCCGCCGCGTCAGTGACTGGTATTTGCATACGGAGATCGGCGAGCCGGCCGCACCGCAGCGGGCCTCGCTTGCCGAACGCTACGGCGTGCACCACCCGGGGTTGCTCAGCGTCCTTGCTAAGATGGAAGAGACCATCGAGATGCCGCTCGATCGTACGACGATGGCACGGATCGCCGGCGTTAGCGCCCGTCATCTCGACAGGCTGTTCGCCGCCCATTTGGAAACGACCTTTCTCGAGCAATATCGCCGCATCCGGCTGCAGCACGCGCTACGCCTACTGCGGCAAAGCCCGCTGTCGATTTCGGAAATCGCGGTTGCGACCGGCTTTTCCAGCGCGGGCCATTTCTCGCGACTGTTTCGCAAGGCTTTTGGCCAAGCGCCGCGGGATATGAGACTGGACTAGACTTTCTTCACGGTTGAGAAATTTTCACCAGGGCGATAGGGTGATTTCCAGGAAAAACATCTGCTGACGAAGGAAAACTGAATGAAAACCAAGCGCGACGCGACGAAGCAGGAGGATCACACGCATGGCGGCCGGCCAGCCTTCACCCAGGATCCGCATGCCGTTCGCGAGCCGAAGGAAAACAATCTCGAAATTGCGATCGGTCATGAGGTGCGCGCCTTCCGCAAGAAACTCGGTATCACGGTGACGGATCTGGCCGCTGCGACCGGCATATCGCTCGGCATGTTGTCAAAGATCGAGAATGGCAATATTTCGCCGTCGCTGACGACGCTGCAATCGCTGTCACGCGCCCTCGGCATGCCGCTCACCGCCTTCTTCCGCCGCTATGAGGAGCCGCGCAACGCTGTCTTCGTCAAGGCGGGACAGGGCATCGAACTTGAACGCCGCGGCACACGCGCCGGGCATCAGTATAATCTGCTCGGGCATATCGACAACAATACGAGTGGCGTCATCGTCGAGCCCTACCTGATAACCCTGACGGCTGATTCCGACGTCTTCCCGACTTTCCAGCACGAGGGCATGGAGTTTCTCTATATGCTCGAAGGCGAGGTCGTTTATCGCCATGGCGACCAGCTTTTCCCCATGCAACCGGGCGACAGCCTATTCTTTGATGCCGACGCGCCGCATGGCCCGGAGGTGCTCGTCAAGCTGCCAAGCCGCTACCTGTCGATCATCACCTATCCACAAGTGGGCAAGAATGACTGACTTGCTTTAAAAGAAAAAAATATTCTTGCTAGTTGAAATTCATAAGGAGACCTGTTACTCATTTTGCTGATGCGAACAGAGGGTTTGGTCATGTGCGGAATTGTGGGTCTCTTCCTGAAGGATAAAAGCCTGGAGCCTCAGCTCGGAGCGCTCCTGTCGTCCATGCTGGTGACGATGACCGATCGCGGGCCGGATAGCGCCGGCATCGCCATCTACGGCGACGGCGATGGCGACAAGGCGAAGATCACCATCCAGTCCGCCGATCCGAAGAAAGATTTCGTTGGCCTGGAAATGGAATTGATGAGGACGCTCGACAGCTATCTTTCGATCGAGGTCAAGAGTACGCACGCGGTCGTCACCTTGCCGAAGGATCAGCTCGACGAAGGCCGCGCCGCAATCGCCCAACTTCGTCCCGACGTGCGAATCATGAGCAGCGGCGATGCGATCGAGATCTATAAGGAAACCGGCTTGCCGAAGGATGTCGTTTCCCGCTTTTCGGTCACTTCGATGGCGGGCACCCATGGTATTGGCCACACGCGCATGGCGACAGAGTCCGCTGTAACGACGCTTGGCGCCCATCCTTTCTCGACCGGCTCCGACCAGTGCCTTGTGCACAACGGCTCGCTGTCGAACCACAACAATCTTCGCCGCGAGCTGAAGCATCAGGGCATGACCTTCGAGACGGAAAACGACTCGGAGGTTGCGGCCGCTTATCTGACGGCGGAAATGGCCAAAGGCAAGAATCTGGGCGAGGCGCTGGAAAGCGCGGTGGACGACCTCGACGGTTTTTTCACCTTCGTCGTCGGCACCAAGTCGGGCTTCGGCGTCGTGCGCGATGCGATCGCCTGCAAGCCTGCCATCATGGCTGAAACGGATCGCTATGTCGCTTTCGGTTCGGAATATCGTGCGCTTGTCAGTCTGCCTGGCATCGAAGCGGCGCGTGTCTGGGAGCCGGAGCCGGCAACTGTTTATTTCTGGGAACGCTGAAAGCCGGCATGGCAGCTTCAACCAATCGGTTCGATTTCATTTCAGGACGATTATATGCCCATATTCGATCTTGCGGTGACCCCGCTTCGTGATCTCAATCAGACCCTGCACGACATTGTACAGGGCGATAACGACCTTCAGTTCGAAGTCGTCAATCCTCGTGGCCATCATGCGGTCGCTGCCGGCGTGCACGCGCCCGTCAGCATCGATATCCGCGGCAGTGTCGGCTATTACTGCGGCGGCATGAACGAAGAGGCTGTTATCACGGTGCACGGCTCGGCCGGCCCCGGCGTCGGCGAGAATATGATGTCCGGCCGGATAATAGTCAAAGGCGATGCCAGTCAATATGCAGGTGCGACCGGTTGCGGAGGCCTTTTGGTGATCGAAGGCAATGCCTCGTCGCGATGCGGCATTTCCATGAAAGGCATCGATATCGTCGTGCGAGGCAATATCGGTCATATGTCCGCCTTTATGGCGCAGGCCGGCAACCTTGTCGTTCTTGGCGACGCTGGCGAGGCGCTTGGCGATTCCCTCTACGAGGCGCGCATCTTCGTGCGCGGCAAGGTCCAGAGCCTCGGGGCCGACTGCATTGAGAAGGAGATGCGCCCCGAGCACGTCGAATTGCTCGGCCGTCTCCTTAAAAAGGCCGGCGTCACCGATGCAAGGCCCGAGGAGTTCAGCCGCTACGGCTCGGCCCGCAAACTCTACAGCTTCCACGTCGACAACGCCGACGCCTACTAGGTCCTACCGAGGGTTTCATGAGCTATCACAATCCGCCCACAGAGCCTCGCCTTTCGGCAACCTTCGACGAATACACGATGTCGGAAATCCGCCGCGCGGCGGCGACCGGCATCTATGACATTCGCGGTGGCGGTGCCAAACGCAAACTGCCGCATTTCGATGACCTTCTCTTTCTAGGCGCCTCGATCTCCCGTTATCCGCTGGAGGGTTACCGCGAAAAATGCGGCACCAATGTCGTGCTCGGCTCGCGCTTCGCTAAGAAGCCGATAGAATTAAAGATCCCGATCACCATTGCCGGCATGAGTTTCGGCTCGCTTTCCGGCCCTGCCAAGGAGGCGCTCGGCCGTGGCGCGACGATAGCCGGCACGTCGACCACCACGGGCGACGGCGGCATGACGGAGGAGGAACGGGGTCATTCGCAGCTCCTCGTCTATCAATATCTTCCCTCGCGTTATGGCATGAACCCGAAGGATCTGCGACGCGCCGATGCGATCGAAATCGTTGTCGGCCAGGGCGCTAAGCCTGGCGGCGGCGGCATGCTGCTCGGCCAGAAGATCTCCGATCGCGTTGCCGAGATGCGCACGCTGCCGAAGGGAATCGATCAGCGCTCGGCCAGCCGTCACCCTGATTGGACCGGTCCGGACGATCTTGAGATCAAGATCCTCGAACTGCGCGAAATCACCAACTGGGAAAAGCCGATCTATGTGAAGGTCGGTGGCGCGCGGCCCTATTACGATACCGCACTTGCCGTGAAGGCCGGCGCCGACGTCGTCGTGCTCGACGGCATGCAGGGCGGCACAGCCGCAACGCAGGAGGTCTTCATCGAGCATGTCGGCATGCCAACGCTTGCCTGCATCCGGCCCGCCGTGCAAGCGCTGCAAGATCTGGGGATGCACCGTAAGGTTCAGCTTATCGTTTCCGGCGGTGTCCGTAATGGTGCTGACGTAGCAAAGGCACTGGCGCTCGGCGCCGATGCCGTCTCCATCGGTACGGCGGCCCTCATCGCTATTGGCGAGAACGATCCGCGCTGGACCGCCGATTACGAAGCGCTCGGGACAACGGCTGCCGCCTATGATGACTGGCACGAGGGCAAGGATCCCGCCGGCATCACCACGCAGGATCCCGAACTGATGAAACGTGTCGATCCAGCGACCGCCGGCCGGCGCCTCGCCAACTATCTGAAGGTCATGGCACTCGAGGCACAGACCATCGCCCGGGCCTGCGGCAAAAACCACGTCCACAACCTCGAACCAGAAGATCTCTGCGCGCTGACCATCGAGGCTTCTGCCATGGCGCAGGTGCCACTTGCGGGCACGAACTGGATTCCGGGAAAGGGAGGCTACTGATTTCTAGCGGCCGGGCAAACGTCCCGGCCGTTTCGCATCCATAACCAAAGTGTCTCTGAGAAATCCAAAGGGGAACGAGAATGACACTGGATCTTGCTGCTTTTGCGAAAGACAAAGGCATCAAATACTTCATGATCAGCTATACCGATCTTTTCGCATGCCAGCGCGCCAAGCTGGTGCCCGCGCAGGCGATCGCCGGCATGCAGGAAGAGGGCGCGGGCTTTGCAGGTTTTGCCACCTGGCTCGACATGACACCCGCTCATCCTGATCTTTTCGCCGTACCGGACGCATCCTCTGTCATCCAACTCCCATGGAAAAAGGATGTCGCCTGGGTAGCCGCCGATTGCATGATGGAAGGCGAACTTGTCGCCCAGGCGCCGCGAAACGTGTTGAAAAAGCTCGTCAAGCAAGCCGAGGCGGCGGGCAAGCGGGTCAAGACCGGTGTTGAGGCGGAATTCTTCCTGATCACCGCCGACGGCTCGAAGATTTCAGACGAATACGATAGCGCTGAAAAGCCCTGCTACGACCAGCAGGCTGTTATGCGTCGCTATGATGTCATTGCCGAAATCTGCGACTACATGCTCGAACTTGGTTGGGGCGCCTATCAGAACGATCACGAGGATGCGAACGGCCAGTTCGAGATGAACTGGGAATTCGACGACGCGCTGAAGACAGCCGACAAGCATTCCTTCTTCAAGTTCATGGTGAAGTCGATCGCAGAAAAGCACGGTCTTCGCGCCACTTTCATGCCGAAGCCCTTTAAGGGGCTCACCGGCAATGGCTGCCATTGCCACATCTCGGTCTGGGACAATGACGGCAGGACAAACGTCTTTGCCGACAGGGAAGCGGAATTCGGTCTCTCGGCGGAAGGCAGGCAGTTTCTTGGCGGTATCATGAAACATGCCTCGTCGCTTGCTGCGATTACCAATCCGACGGTCAATTCCTACAAGCGTATCAACGCGCCGCGCACGACGTCGGGTGCCACCTGGTCGCCGAACACGGTGACCTGGACTGGCAACAACCGCACCCATATGGTGCGCGTGCCTGGGCCTGGCCGTTTTGAGCTGCGCCTGCCGGACGGTGCGGTCAATCCCTATTTGCTTCAAGCCATCATCATTGCAGCCGGCCTCGACGGCCTCCGCAACAGGGCCGATCCCGGCCCGCATTATGATATCGATATGTATGCGGAGGGGCATCTCGTGAAGGACGCGCCGCGCCTGCCGCTCAACCTGCTCGATGCACTGCGCGCCTATGATGCCGATGAGGGCTTGAAGGAGGCGATCGGAGCGGAATTCTCCGCCGCCTACCTCAAGCTCAAGCACCGGGAATGGGATTCCTTTTGCTCGCATTTCACGCAGTGGGAACGCGATTCCGCGCTTGATGTCTGAGCCAATGGCTCGACGTTTGAAAATCCCGACGCAAAGGGCCGGAGCTCGAAACCCGGCCAATGGCACTCTGAGCGCTTCGAATGGCGAAGGAAAATTCAGCATGATGAAATTCATATTGACCGTATCCTGCAAATCGACGCGCGGGATCGTTGCGGCGATAGCGAATTATCTGGCCGATCAAGGTTGCAACATCGTCGACTCCAGCCAGTTCGACGATCTC
>NZ_JARFYN010000084.1 GCF_030272695.1 Martinezella calliandrae | reverse complement strand
GTTTTCGGTCTGGGGTGGCTGTTGAACTGGCGGCGTCGCCGTGTCGGGGGCTTGTTGGGCGAAACTGACGCCAGCGGAAAGCAGTACTGTCAGTGCGGCAATGGATAGATTCGTTTTCATTCCTTGGTCCTCCTCGAGACTGTGTGAAGAACACGCGAACTTGAGGATGGTTGCCGGGATGTACAAAAATTTGATGTCACCTCGCGAAATGGCTTCGCTACCGCGTTTTCAATCCTCGCGAATAAGGCAGGTTCGAGTGCTGGATGAGGAGTTTGTTCAACGACAGCTCGCAGCCCGCGAGAAGTGAGCGCCACATGGCTTACAAGGCAGGGAAGCCTAGATGCCGGGAGGCTTGTCGGCTCTATCACCTCCGAAACATCATAGGGCCGCACCGGTTATCGGATTGACGATCGGTCGCTCACTCTCGTCTTTGCTGCCAGCGGGCTGGACGGTTGCCGGCGCGAGCGATTCCTTGTCCGCCTTTTCGGGTTTCTCCGGTACTGGATTCATATCCTCGGGGCGTCGCTGCTCGGGCGTCGCATTCGTGTCGTTGGTGCTCATCGCGTTCTCCATCAAGCTTGGCGTCCGCCTAAAAGAACAAGGATTATCGGCAACACGCTTCAATCGAATTGTTCACCATGCCCGATCTGTTTGCGAACTGCGTCGCCAATCGGCGGGTCATTAGCAGGATCCCGGTCCGCACTGTTGGCGTCCCCCAGAGAGCGAGCCGCCTCGACCAGTGCTCCAAGCACCTCTTGCGTGCCCCACCCCGCTTCGTTCGCTGAGGCGACAACTTCCTCCAGGGCGTATTCGGCCGCCACCTTCAATTCCTCCAAACGCTGGCGCAAATCCTGGGATCTTGGTGGTGGAAACGGCATGGTCAGCTCCTTTCGTTGACGAGGTAACCCGCTGGACATCGGTCGGTTCTAACGTCGCGACGGATCTTTAAATGATCGCAGAAATACTTCCCGTTAGGCAACGAATATCTAGCTGCGAGCTGCGATGCGGAGCAATTTCGGCTGCGCAGCACCGCCCTTTGGGGACATGCTGCCAAACGTTGGTGCCAAAGGCTTTGGTGATCCAAACACGTGCCCTGCCCGTAGATTTTGGCTGCGATAGAATGGCCAATAGCTTGTAGTACCCGACAGAACGCACACCTATACGATGGTATCGCCGATACCATCGCACAATAGATGAAAGTCGATAGCCTCCTACAATTCACCGCGCATGGAGCTAATCCGCGTCAGTCAGGAGGATACTATGTCGATATCAAGTTTGATCACACGTCGCGACGTACTCGCCAGCTCAGCCGTCGCAGCCGCCGTCGATACCGTTGGCCTGTTCGCTGGCACCGCTGCTACTTCCGTCCAGACAAACGAAATTCGGCCGTTCAGCTACAAGGCCACCGACGATCAGCTCGCCGACCTCCGCCGCCGGCTGGCGAACACGCGTTTGCCCGACAGGGAAACTGTCGCCGACTTTTCACAAGGTGTGCCGCTCAAGACCATCCAGCAGCTTTTGGACTATTGGCGGACTGAGTATGACTGGCGCAAGGTCGAGGCGCGTCTCAACAACTATCCGAATTTCATCACCGAGATCGACGGCCTGGACATTCATTTCGTCCACGTCCGCTCCAAGCATGAGAATGCGCTGCCGATCATCGTGACCCATGGATGGCCGGGTTCCGTGGTCGAGCAATTGAAGATCATCGAGCCGCTCACCAATCCCACAGCGCATGGCGGCATCGAAGCGGACGCCTTTCATGTGGTGATTCCGTCGATGCCCGGTTATGGTTTCTCCGGCAAGCCAACGGCAACCGGCTGGAATGCGGAGCGTATTGCCACTTCTTGGATCGAACTCATGCGTCGCCTCGGCTACACGCGGTTCGTCGCCCAAGGCGGCGACTGGGGCGCGGTCATCACAGACCTGATCGGCGTGCAGGCACCACCGGAACTGCTCGGCATTCTGACCAACATGCCCGGCGCGATTCCTGCCGAAATAGACCAGGCCTCCCTCGCCGGTCAACCTGCCCCGGCGGGTCTGGACGATGAAGAAAAAAGCACGTACGAGCAGCTCGTCTTCTTCTACAAGCATGTCTACTATGCTTTCTGGATGGGGACGCGCCCGCAGACGATGGCCGGATTTGCCGACTCGCCTATCGGGCTCGCCACCTTCCTTCTTGACCACGACGCACGCAGTCTGGAAATGATCGCGCGATCGTTCGATGGACAGCCCGAGGGAATGTCGCCCGACGACGTGCTCGACAATGTCACTCTGTTCTGGCTAACCAATACGGCGGTATCGTCGGCACGCCTCTACTGGGAGAACAAGCTCGGTTTCTTCAGCCCCAAGGGCGTCAAGGTGCCGGTTGCCGTCAGCGTCTTCCCCGACGAACTTTATCAGACCCCGCGCAGCTGGGCGGAGCGTGCCTATCCCAACCTTGTTCACTTCAACAAGCTCCCAAAAGGCGGGCACTTCGCCGCGTGGGAACAACCGATGCTCCTCACGGAAGAACTGAGAACTGGTTTTCGTTCGCTGCGAAAGGAAATTTGACCTGGAGCGCGGGTTTAGCCTTCATCGGCACTGCGGATCGGGCGTTCAGCCCGATCCGTTGCACAAGCAAAAGAGCCTCACATTCAGTGGAGAGCGCCGTCAAGCTTTGCGGCCATGATCACGAGTTCCGGAAGGGTTCGCGCCTGCATCTTCCGCATGACCTGACCTCGGTGCGCCTTTACGGTGATTTCGCTGATGCCCAGTTCAAAACCGACCTGCTTGTTGAGCAGGCCGGACACCACCAGAGCCATCACCTGTTGCTCACGCGGGCTAAGCGAGGCGTAACGGCCGCGCAACCCCTGGAGAAATACATCGCTCGCCTGCGATTGCCGGCTGCGGTCGAGAGCTTGCCGAATGGCTTCCAGAAGCACGTCAACTTCATACGGTTTCGTGAGAAATTCCGCGGCTCCGCCCTTCATCGCCCTGACGGTCATCGGAACGTCACCATAGCCGGTGAGGAAAATGATCGGAAGGTCTGTTCGGTCGGAGACATGGCGTTGCACTTCAAACCCATCGAGGTCCGGAAGGTTCACGTCCAGTATCAAGCAATTCGGAGTAGCAGGCTGCGCAGACGAGAGAAACTGTTCGGCAGTTTCGAAAACGATGGGCTGCCAACCGCACGCGCCAATTAGCAATTCTAAAGAGTCGCGAACGGAACTGTCGTCGTCCACGACGAACACGATTGGCGCCGGGTGCTGGATGGTGTCTGCCATCTTCTTGTCAACATGCATATTGACCACCCATCGATTGTTTCGAAATCATATCTCTCGAATTGACAAATGCAAAGAACTTACCCTTCATCCAGTGCCGTCATGAGCGCTTGGCGAAGGTCTGTGTGACTGAACGGCTTGAACAGACAATCTATCGCGCCATCCTCGATGAGTCGGCCGCGAACATTCTCGTCTCTCACCCCAGTGATAAAGACAATCGGCACGTTGGTGCCGCGTGCCTTCAACTCATGCTGCAATTCAGGACCTGTCATATTTGGCATGGCGACATCGAGAATTAGGCACTTCGTATTTCCGACACTCCCCGACACCAGAAAGTCTTCGGCCGAAGAGAACGTTTCAACGCGGAGACCGAAGGCCTTCAACAGATCGGGCAAAGACTCTCGCACCGATTCATCATCGTCAACAACCGATACGAGGGGATGCAGCGGATTCATGAAATCCTCACGGTGTTTTTATCTTGCCTTTCAGTCGAACGCAAAGCATTCGCAGCTCCAGGAATACTAGGCAATGAGAACGAGACCGTCACACCAGGAGTACCGTCGACACTTGCCCATAGTCGGCCCTTGTGGTTCTCGATAATGGTGCGGCAAACGGACAACCCGATACCCATCCCGTCATTCTTCGTGGTGTAGAAGGCTTCAAATATCCTATCGAGATCAGCTGGCCCGACGCCAACTCCCGAATCCTTGAGCGACAGTTGAACCCGACCATCATCGCAAAGTTCCGTTCGGATGAGCAAATGTCGCGGCCGGTCCTCGACTTCGTTCAACGCCTCGATGGCGTTCCGCAGGAGGTTCATGATCACCTGTTGAAGCTGGATGCGATCGCCTGCAACTAGAATTTGCCCATTGGCGAAATCGGTACGCAGAATGACTTTGGCACGTTGAAGATCACCCCAGGAAATTGCGATAATTTCATTTAGGGCCTCGCGCAGGTCGACGGTTTCGATCGCGACGGTTTTTTTGCCAAACAGCGCGCGAAGCCTCGTGATCACCTCAGCTGCCCGATTTCCGTCGCGGATCGCCCGGCCAGCCGCTTCCTTCGCGATCTCAATGTTGGGAGGATCGCCATCCAACATGAGCAAACAGGTGCTGGCATTGGTTATTATCCCGGACAATGGTTGATTGACCTCGTGTGCAATTGAGGCGGTGAGCGCCCCCAGGCTGGAAACACGGGCCACATGTGAAAGGTCGGCTCGAGCCTTGCTCAGCGCCTGCTCGGCAACACGGCTGGCGGTCACATCCTGAACTGCGCCCCGCAGTTCCCATTGACCGTCCTTATCCATTTGCTTGTGGGCCACGACCCGCAGGTACTTGATCGACCTGTCCGGCATCAACAAGCGGGTCTCGTAGTCGAAGTCGACCTGATCACGTTTCGCTTGTTCCATGACTTGCTTCAGTGCCGGCAGATTGTCCGGATGCACGCGGGTCCTAATAAGGTCGAAGGATATCGGAGTGTCTGGGTCAAACTCGTAGAGGCGGTAGGTCTCGTCCGACCAGGTCATCTCGTCTGTTGCGAGCTTCCACGCAAAGCTCCCCGTTTGGCTGAGGCGTTGGGCGTCAGCCAGAAAAGACTTGCTGTTGCGCAACTGCGCTTCGATGCGCTTCAGGTCTTCCACGTCGGTCATCAGGCAATACCAGCTGGCGATTTTTCCGTCGCCGTCCCGGGTTGGAGTGCCGCGAATCTGGAACCAGCGATACACACCATCGAAGCGTCGCAGTCGCGTCTCAAAATCGATCACCTGACCCGAGGCAAGGGAATGATCCAAGGTTTCGACGTGCCGGGTAAGATCATCCGGGTGGACGGTGCCATTGGTTGGCCAGTTTGCGAATTCCTCGAGCGTTTGTCCAAGATAAGCGAGAAACTGCTGATTCAAGCCCTGTATTTCTCCGTCCGGCCCGAACACCGCTACGAGCCCAGGAATCGAGTCGACGACCAGGCGTGACTGGCGCTCGCTTTCCTGTAATGCCTCGCTGGCCCGTTTGCGGTCTTCGATGTCTATATTGATCCCGTACCACTTGATGACATTTCCTGCTTGGTCCCGAAGGGGATTGGCCCTGAAAAGAAACCAGCGATACTCGCCATCGAAACGGCGCATACGGGCCTCCACGTCGACCGCGACACCTGACGCCAGCGCACCCCGCCAATGCGTTTCAAGCCTTTTCGCGTCGTCAGGGTGGAGCGCTGCGGCCCACGCCCATCCCTCGGCTTGTTCGGGCGTAAACCCTGTGTAGTCAAGCCAACGGTCATTTACAAATTCGCAATATCCGTCCGGCCTGGTGGACCAAGCCGCCGTTGGGATGGCGTTGATGATCTTTCGAAGATTGAATTCACTTGTTCTCAGTGCCTCGTCGGCACGCTTTCGGTCCTCAATGTCAATGGTCGTCCCACACCACTTGATGATGCTGCCTTGATCGTCGCGCAATGGGTTGCCCCGGATGAGAAACCACCTGTATTCGCCGTCAAAGCGGCGCATGCGCATTTCCGTGTCGACGGGAGTGCCAGCGGCGAGCGCAGCCCTCCAGTACTCTAAAGCCTCTTCCGCATCGTCAGGATGAATGACCGCGGCCCATCCCCACCCTTCGGCCTGTTCCAGCGTAAGGCCTGCGTAGTCCAACCAGCGATCGCTCAAGAAGTCACAGTAGCCATCCGCGCGGGTGGTCCAGGCCGTCGTCGGTATTGTATTGATGATCTTGCGCAGGCCACGCTCGCTTTCGCGCAGTGCCTCGTCGGCTCGTTTGCGGTCTTCGATGTCGATGTTGATCCCGTACCATTTGATGACATTGCCCATGTCGTCCCGAAGAGGGTTAGCCCTGAAAAGGAACCATCGATACTCTCCATCGAAACGGCGCAAGCGGGCTTCGGCGTCGACAGCGACGCCCGACGCCAGTGCGGTTCTCCAATGGATTTCAAGGCCTTTCGCGTCGTCGGGGTGGAGCGCCGCGGCCCACGCCCATCCTTCGGCCTGCTCATGTGTGAAGCCCGTATATTCAAGCCAGCGGTCACTGAGAAAATCGCAATAACCGTCGGGTCGCGTGCTCCACGCGAGCGTTGGAAGAGCATTGATGATCTTGCGGAAATTTTCCTCGCTCGCTCGGCCGGCCTTATCTGCCTGGAAATCATCATTGGAACGCAGAAAGGGGGCGGGTGAATGGACAACATCATCGACTTCAATCGCAGTCGCACACCATTCAGCCTCGCGATCGAGACCTTCGGCAACTTGGCTGCAATTAATGAAGAATGTCCGGTATTGGCCGTCCGATCGTCGGATGCGGGCTTCCATCGCGGCAAATCTTTCCCCCGAGTGGCAGGAATGCATGCGCTCGACGAGCGCCGACACGGCCGCTGGGTCAATCGCCGCCAGCCAACCGATGCAATCGTCGTCCCTGATGCCCGCGTATTCCGCACACCTGCGGTTCAGGAACTGAGTCCCACCGTCTGATCGCATCGTCCAGACCATGGCCGCCACAGAGTTGAGAATGAGGCTTTGCTTGCCGTCCATAGCCGTCTTCCGCGCGCGCTCGCCCGCAGAAACCTACGCCTTGGCCATCCAAAAGTATATTGTGCCTTGGTATCGGCCGTCAGGCGAAATTCGTGGTCGCCGTGACCACCAATACCATCGTGCAATAGATTTGTTCAGGGATCCGTTCGCACCGATAGCACCAGTGCGCTGACGACGTTTCGGACAAGAGAAGCCGCACGATTTTCCAAATATTTCAATCAATGGTCACAGTTTTAGCTTGTCGTTCACCCTCTCACCGCCATCGTTCGCCGCGATGACGATAACGATTGCCTGGGAATGTAGATTACGGAGCTATAGCGCGGCGATCTGGAAGGAACTTGCTCTTCTAATTGTCTAACTGTCGCGGAGCGTCAAGCGTTCCCGACCAAAGCTCGCCGGCGGTGGCCCCGCTGTTCGTACACGACAATGTGTTCCTGCATCCGTTCCTCGTGGAGACTCGCGATTGTATATTAGCTATTTCGCATATTTAATCTGCGACCGAATATCAGGCCCGTCATTCCAGTTGACCACGTGTTCATTCACGGAAGGAGACGAGTATGCCCGGTGTACCGACATATCGCGAATTGAGAAGTTGCCTATGGACTGCGGGCTGCCTGGTTGCAGCACTCGCGTTTCCAGCAGGCGATGCGCTGGCCATCAATCGATACAGCTCTGCTGCAATGACATGCGCAGCGATCCACGATGCCCTCAGCAGGGAGCGAGCGGTCATCCTTCACTACTTCACCCCGTCCTCTGGGGGGGCGCCACTCTACGACCGATATGTCGTTGACGGCGCACAATGCAGCAGCGGGACGGAAGCCGCCGGTTCCTTGATACCAGCCCGTGATGGTGGTTGCCCTGTCCTTTACTGCGAGGGGTCCTTGGGCAGCAATTGGAATCAGGACCAGAATCAGTAAGTTGCGTCCCACGCAAAAGGAATCGAACCGCTCGTCAGTTTATATCGTCCGCGAGGTGGATACCTTTACCACCTTCGCGAAGCTGGTCGGCGCTAATGTTCCCAACGATCGCGCCATTTGACGGTGTCGATCAGAGCGATTTCCTGCTTGGCAAAAGCCAAGTCCAATCGCGAGTCCTTCCTGGTGTACGTGGCTGACCGATTAGAAGGCATCAAATGGCGCAACTGGAAGGTCGTGCTCTGCGACGAACAGCGAGACTGGTGGGGCTGATGACGAAGGAGGAGTGTCTGGCTGCCGAATGTGTTCGGGGGAACCATGCCTCAAACCAAGCCCGGCTCACTCGAGGAACGCCTCGTCAACACCGTGCTCAATCGGCATGACGAAGTGGACCATCTTCTCGCCAAACGCGCCTGGCAACTATTATCCGATCTTCATGCAGGATAAGGGCAAAACCATCGTCGACGCCTGGGCGATCGGGTTTGCCCTGGGGCTGGGTGGCGAGGCATGGATCTTATTGGCAACACCGAAGCCCATCATCACCCCGATCATGGCCGTCAATCCGCAGCTCTCAAAAATGCTGTTTCGCCTCTCACCACCAGAGAGGCGAAAAATCCGAGCAACGGCTCATCTCCATATTCGAGCAGCAGTAACCCAGCTTTACGCGGTCACCCGCGCCGCTTACCGAGAGCAATCGACGGAAACTCGCGCCGTCCACAAGGTGGCGCGTTCGTTGCGCTCACTGACGAGCGACTTTTGCTCCGCATGTGATACGGCTGCCTTGGGTTCCGTCAGTTTTGAGTGTCCGTTCGGTTCTCGGCCTTCGGTACAAAGCCTACGGCAAATCCGAACAGGCGCCCTATTCTTTCCAAGGTCTCCAGCGTAGGGTTCGCCACTCCAGCTTCGATTTCAGCAATTTGTCGCCGCGTTAGCGCAAGCGTTTTTGCGAACTCCTCCTGAGTCATGCCGAAGCCCTTTCGGATTTCGGCCACAGCACCAGGCAGCCTCAAGCCGCCTGTTCGAGCGCGCTCCGCCAGTGTTCGCCGATTTTCGAGAATCTCGTCTTTCGTGGGTTTTTTCCAGCGAGCCATTCAGCTGTCCTCCGGCATCACTGGCACGCCGCCAGAACGCTATCCGCGATCTCAATGCAGCGTCCCATTGCGCGCTCCAGAATTTCCGAGGCCGCACTCATGTCTTTCGCCATAGCCGGAGCCTGGCGCAGATGTTCGGCAAATTCGGAAAGCGCAGCCGCAAGTGCTTTCTGCTCTGCAGGATTTGGCATCAGTTCAGTGCAAATCTGCTTCCAATCGGGAAGATGATCGCGACCACCGTCACGCATAATGGCCCAGCGGGTGGAACGAACGATTCCCTCCTTGGCGAGCCGCATTGGTGCGAAATCAAAGAGCGGAGACAGGCGGATCGTGCCGTCTTGGTGCTTGCTGAGTGCGGAGTTCCGGCCGTGATTGTCGGGATTGCCGAGCGCCAGGTTGGCGATGTCGCGCTTCAGGTATTCAACAACGTCCGCGAAGGGATCGGCCGAATGTTGGCGGAGAACGTCGATATAGGCCTCATGCGTGCCGACATGGCCGAAATCGGCAACGCCGATCGCGGACACGAGGCTTTCCTGGCCCAGCCGGACGGTCCCGCCGCCTTCTCTCTTCTTCCGGTCGAAACGGGGAATGATTAGGACGCCTTCGGCATAGGTTGATGGTTCACTGACATTCAGGCCGATCTCTTGAGCGATCCGCGAATAAAGGGCTTTGCCTTCGAGAATCAGGCGGTCCACAGGCTCATTGCTGCGCAACAGCTTGACGATGACGGGGCGCGCGGCCTCATCATCGGTCACGAAGCTGTCAGGATAGTAGAGTCCGTCATTTGCCTGCGTCATGGAGACCTTCGGCCATTCGCCTTGCAAGCCACTGGAGCCGGAGGCGAGCATTCCAAAGCGATCGGTGACTTCCATGAAGCGATCTGACCGCTCAAGGATTTCCGTTTCCGTAACTCCTTGGCGCTCAACACCGCGCAGCCGTTCCGTTTCGGCCTCTGCCGCTTCCTTGATACGGATATTGCCAATGCCGCCTGTGGCCGATCGTAGAAGCAAAGGGAGATCGGAAGCACGCGCGCCTTCAGCAAGCCCAAGGTGGTCGGCAAGCTTTCGCCTTGCATGTCCCTGTGGCATAAGATCCAAGAGGTACGGCGGCCAGCTGCGGCTATATCGATTTTCAAGATCAATGGGATAGCGGACTGACAAGACCCGATGGTCACGGACCGTCTTTCCAGCTGCAAACTCCGCAGACGCCACAGTGACGAAATAGTCGAGATCGTAATCGACGATGGACGCGCCCTGGAAGCCGGCCGCGTCGTCCTTGAGTTCTAGCGTCGCGGCGTGATGCCACTGGGCATCAAAATGGGTTTGAAGCGTTAGGCGCATTAACTGACCCTTTCAATGGATCAATTAATGCATTTTTCGAAACTATTCAACCCATCAAAGTGGGTTGAATAACTGCCGTTAGGACTGCCGGCTATCGAAACGGCTATGGAAGCATCTGATCCACCAGACCACCTTTCGACCTCTCAGCGCACTATCACACGCGAAAAGCATCATTGAAAAGCCAAGCACGGGCGTCAAACAAGCATCGGGGCCGCTGTTATCATCGACCAAGATGAGCGAAACGGCTCCCATTGCTGCGAAGAAGACCATCCCGAAATCGTATTGCTTCGAAAGGCTCGTGAGCCGGACCGAATGCTAGGCGTAGCGCAATTGCCTTGCCAGCTTTCGCGATCGGCACCAGAAGGTCGCACGGCTCAATCGCCTTGGCTGTCGGGCTGCACGCAGCCGCCGATCTATCGTCAGCCTGAAGAGCTTTTTCATCGATCTTTTGTCCGTCTTTGAGGATGGTGACGCGGCCAGCCTGAAGCGTTGCCGCAATATCTGTTTTGGCTGCATGCCTGCCAACCAGATAGGCCGGCGCAATCGCCAATGCGGCACCGATCACGATGCCGCCTCCGATCTTGATGTAATCGAATGGCGTCATGAGAGCTTCCGCCACGCCACGTAGAGAGTGAGGCCAGCCACGAGACGGAGCCGTTGACGACCAGCGCGAGATCGACCGCATGGCCGTAGCCGTTCTCCGCCCGCCGATGCCGCGAATTCATCGTCGTGGATGCGCCGGAAGATACCATTTCTTTTTGGCGTCCGATGTCGCGGACGCCCTCAAGCACGGTGAAATCAACCTCTGTGATCTGGATTGCGCGGCCGACGACCCGCACAAGATCAGGGTGAACTCCAATAGGGCGCGAATTGCTCCGCGCCGACAGCGTGTAAGCCATAATTTCTCTCCATATTTTGGGGTAAAAATTGCGCCGGGTGTCTTTATATGGTGCATAATATGCCCTATGTTTTCCCATCGAAGTGAGGGGCACATGGGCAAACTGGTTCAAATCGGAAACATCATCATTCGGGTCTACGCGAACAACCATTTGCCCCCGCACTTCCACGTCATCACCCCGGATGGGGATGCACTGGTTGAGATTGCCACGCCGGAAATCTTGCACGGCAAGCTGGGCCCGCAAGGCACAAGATACCGCCCTTCGGCAAAGAACAAAGCGGCGATTGCCCGCCGAGTAGAACCGGACAAACCCCCGCTTTCCCATCGCTTGAGGGAGGAAACAGATATGGACATGCCCCGCATCGAAAGCGTTACGCCAGCATCGAACATCACGCTTGATATTCAATGGAAGGACGCCCCGGCATCCGCCGCCAATCTTGTCGGCTGGATCGCAATGGGTGGCGAACTGCTGGCTCCGCTGAAATCGCCGGAAGTCTGGAAAACCGCAACCGTCACGGACTACGGTGCAACGGTCGAATGGGTTGGCGAGGATCTGGCGATTGATGCCTATCACCTTTTCCAGATCGCAGAAGACCAGCGCGATTTCGCCTTGGACGATCTACGAAAGTGGCAGGAGGAAGCCGGCCTTTCCAATAACGAAGCGGCGGATTTCCTTGGCGTCAGCCTTCGCACATGGAAAAACTACCGGGCTGGCGCACCGATAAGCCATGCCGTCAAGATGTTGCTACGCGCAAGCCAGCGCGACCCGCTCTTGATGCACGCCCACTATCGGCCACGCCAAAGCGGTAGGCCGAAACACGCGGCCTAGTCTAAGTCTAGTTCGAGGGCTTGTTGACTGCCTCGCTCTCATCGAGCTTCCACGCGTGGCCCGACATCTCGGAGAACAATGGAAGCAGTAAAATAAAAATAGCTTAAAGGCCGCGTAGTGTAGCAATGGCGAATAATATGCTCGCTAAGACGGCGCGATTTCGGTCGTCTTTGACAAAACTACAGGTAATTTGCTCGCAATTGGTTCTTCCCCTGCAATCTTCATGGAAAGCGTAATCTCTCCCGGTCCGTCGATTGGCATAACAAAACCGGCAAAAATCAAAACCATTGGAGTATGCGATTCGATGAGGTCAAAAGTACTCTTCTCTTCGATGACGCGCTGGCCGTTAGGCGATGTCAGAACCATTTCAACCTCATGGACGCCTTTTTGCAATCCGTGAACCCTGACCATAGCGCCCATTGGAACACTTGATGGTATTCTTCCGGGTACCAAATCACCAGGATAAACTCCGATCAAAATGAACTTTCCAGTAACTTCCTGCCGAATATCATCGCAGAAAATTGCGTCAGCTACGACAACCATTACTCTGCAGCCTCAAGGTATCTGACCGGACCTGCGGTTGTTGCTGCAGGAGATGAATAGACAGCGATATTGCCGCCAGCAGCAGCGACTTTAGGCGGCAAATGAACACGGTCTCCCATCGCGTGGCTGGATTTCGCCGCACCCACCCGCCGCTTCATCGTGAACTCTGGTTCCCATCCTAAAGCCCATGCAAGCTCAGCAACTGACCGCAGGGTAAGGTTGCGCGTTCGATCTTGTTGCGCTCCTTGTAAAGATCGACGTCGTAGGAGCGCCGGATTTTCCTGTTGCACTTGGGCGGGATGACGACTTGGGTTCCGGCCGCGGTAATCTTGTCGAGGAGATGGTCTGCGTCATATCCCCTATCGGCAATGGCTGCGTCGGCATCGATGCCGTCGATGAGATCTTGGGCCAACGTGATGTCGTGGCGTTGGCCGGGACTGGCGATCAGGCGGACCGGAAGACCGAGCGCCTCCGTCGCAGCATGGATTTTGGTGCTCAATCCGCCCCGAGACCGACCCAGGCCCTGGGCATCCGCCCCCCTTAACCTTACGAACGCCTGCCGCATGCTGATGCGCCCGCACGATGGTGCTATCGATCATCGGCCATTCGAGGTCAGCTTCGCGGGCTAGAACTGAAAGCATCTCGTCAAGGACGCCCATTTCGATCCAGCGGTAATAACGCCGTTTCACCGAACGGTAATCGCCGAGCAGTCCGGGCAAGTCGCGCCAGCGACCGCCGGACCGAGCCATCCACAACAGTGCGTCCAGGAACAGCCGGTTGTTCGTGCGCGGGCCGCGTTTGCCCTTCGTGCCGCCCGGCACACATTCCTTAATCCGTCCCCACTGGTCATACCGAAGCGCATCACAATCCACGGCCGATCTCCAAAAGTCTGTCGTAGTGAGCCGACATTTGCAACTTTGGAGAACAAGAAAAACTGCCGACCCGCGGCTTTAGCTGATGCAATCTCCCGAACAACCTCCGTAGCGATAATGCGTCCGTGCTATCGATAGATGGAAGCTTCCTCCTCAGGTAGCGGCCTCTCAAGCCACGTCGCGCACAACTCGAGATGCTCCCGTGTCACGGCAAATAGGTCGTGCGAGTCCCCTTTCCTTGCTTGCACGCCTGTCAGCCCATGTGCTCGGAGGCAGTGAGCGGGGTGAAGAAGAGTCTCCAGCGCATTAGATGCCGCCACGCATGCCAAAGCCTGCTATGGTGAGGACGATGTCAATGCCTGCTGAACGTGAGATGACCTAATCTGAGGAGGGTTCCATGCCAAGTATGCGCGCTGTTGAAGTCAAAAACGCCAACGGACCGTTAGAACTTGTCGAACGCGAGGTTCCGAACCCCGCTGCCGGCCAGGTTTTGATCAAGGTCCAGGCGTGCGGAATATGTCATAGCGACGCTTTTACGGTGATGGGGGCATTTCCCGGCATTTCCTACCCGCGGGTACCAGGCCACGAAGTGGTCGGAGTTATCGAGAAAGTCGGCGAACGGGTGCCCAATTGTAAACCTGGCCAACGCGTCGGAGTTGGCTGGCATGGCGGCCATTGTGGACATTGTCGCTCCTGCCGACGCGGCGATTTCATAACCTGTGAGAATGCGCAAATTCCGGGGATCAGTTATGATGGTGGCTATGCTGACTACATGGTTGCGCCTTTCGAAGCTCTGGCTGCAATCCCTGATGAGCTCGAGGCGGCCGAGGCCGCCCCCCTTCTATGTGCTGGGATCACGACCTACAACGCATTGCGCAACAGTGGCGTTCGTGCTGGTGATACTGTTGCCGTGCTTGGTATCGGTGGACTCGGTCACCTTGGGGTGCAATTCGCCGCGAAGATGGGATGTCGCACGGTCGCCATCGCACGCGGCGCCGACAAGGAGCCGTTGGCGCGCAAGCTTGGTGCCCATCACTACCTTGACAGCACGGTCCAGGATGTCGCCTCTGAGCTAAGCAAATTGGGTGGAGCCCGTGTGATCCTGTCGACCGTTACCAATTCGCAGGCGATGAGCGCGGTACTTGGTGGGCTGGCCGTTGATGGCAAGATGATCGTGGTTGGCGCTTCACCCGATCCGATCGAGGTCTCCCCGTTTCTATTAATTGGCGGCCGCCGCGGCGTTCAGGGATGGCCGTCCGGGATCTCGATTGACTCGGAGGACACTCTGGCTTTTAGCGCCCTCGCCAACATTCGGCCGATGATCGAAACGATGCCGCTCGAGCGGGCTGCAGAAGCCTATGAGCGGATGATGAGTGGCGCGGCGCGGTTCCGGATGGTCATAACGACCAGCGAATAGTACGTCTGGCGACGCGCACCGAACAGTCGCCAGACGTACATGCAGCCCAACGAAGAAGCGGCCAGTCAAAATCCATCGCGCAATTCATGCGCCAGGCCTTTAAAACCCGGCGTCTAGTCTGCTTTGGGCCGGGAGCGGTCATCTGTCGCTTCCGCCTTGTCACTGATGTCGCAAAGGTGGCGTCTCGACCCGAAGCTGCCCCTAACGCCGATCTAGGTGGCCGAAATTTTACACGTCAGATTCTGTGGCACGGCGCGATTGCCTGCTTCCTTGACGATTTTCCTTCCATTACAATCCCTTTTTGCACATAGAGGAGTTCCGCCATAAGCGAAGACGCCTTCAACATGTCGATCCGCAAGTTCCTGAAGGAAGTCGGCGTCACGTCGCAGCGCAAGATCGAGGAGACGGTGCGCAAGGGCGGGTCGGCGGAAAGACTTTGAAGGTCCGCATGACGCTAACGGCGGAAGGCACCGGCCTCAACCACGTGGTGGACAGCGAGATCGAACTTCCGTAGGCCGGGCGAAGCGATCGAGCGAACCGCCAAGGACAACCGATTTACCGAGAGACATCGTTGGGCTTGTGGCCGGAACTCCTCGAAATCCAACACAGAGATATTTTCGTTATTTGTGACCTCTCTTTGGATCAACCAGTCGAAGGCATTGCCTAACGCCGGAATTACGCCGACATACGTCGGCTTCTTCCTATTGAAATGCGCTGCAGCCATGCGCAACGCCCGGAACTGTTCAGACAAACCGAGCCACCTAAATACCAGCCGCAGCCCAAGATCGATGTGACTACGGTCAACCTACCCCTACCAACTGCTGACGAACAACCGATAGTTATGTGCGTCAAGTTCAGCAAATTGGGCGGTCTGAACGGCGGCACACTCCGGACGCGTAGTCGCTGCGAGCGGCTTGTCTTCACCAAGCAGTTCCTTCATAGCACGGAAAGTAAGGACATATTTCGCATCTGCTGTGTCGCCCAAGTGAGCACGCGTGGGCCATCGACTTTTGGCTCAAATTCTGCGTGTCGAGCACTATGCGCGCGCTGGATACTTTGGCTGAAACCATTCAGGCCCATGATGCTTTTAAAAGAAGCCTGCAATTGTGTTCGCCTGCGGCCGTATACTTAAAATTCTCATTATTCGCTTTAGCCGATTGAAGGGACTCCCTGATTTCCTGTGGAAAGGCTCGCGGGAACTTCATAGATGATTGACAGCTTGTTTTGCTTTCGCGGACGGGTGGGACGGCTCAGATTTTTTCTTTATGGCTTTATCATCGTTCCCGTCGCATTTTTCCTAATGTTTCTGTTTTTGCCTGCTCTGTATGTGTTCGGTCTTCATCTGGACGCGTCGAGATCAACAACGTTGATGGCTGTAGTCCCGCCGGTGGCGGGCTTCTTTTGGATGCAGTTGAGCATCCAGGCGGCACGAATTCGTGACATCGGTTGGAAACCTGGAGTCATCATTCCGGCCCTGCTGTTGATCGACGTCGCAGATTTGATTGTCGCGTATTTGTTTCCCGCTTTGGCCCTCGAAACCAAGCATTTCACTGCTCTGTCGGAGGTAGTGAACGCCATCTTCACAATAGCCTTGCTCTTCACCCCCAGCGATGGCGATCAGGCCGCTCCCACAATCGTCTTTCCGGAGATACCGCTGCCGAGGTTCAGGAAAGGCATTCGCAGAGCGCGATCAGATGGTGCGACGGCGGTCCAGCCATCTCTATCTCCGTCCGGCATGCTCAGGTCCGCTGACGTTCGCGGCCAGCAGTCTTTCGGTCGCCGAGGGCTTGATTAACGTCCTTGCGACGGCGTTCAAGCGACAGGCGGCTGTCCAGCCATGATGTTGCCGATCCCTCACGGCTTCAATATTGACTGCGACGCGCGCCACTGCCCGGCGATCTCGCAGCCGGTGCGAACCTTGAATTTTTGCATGAATGTGCCTGAAGCCCTGGGCCGCTAATATCCGGGGTTGAGCCCCTTAGAGGCATCCGACTATATGAATGAGCCAACGTGGTGGAATTGGTAGACACATCGCCACAGCGATCCCAAGCTGAATACTTGGGTTGCAGGTTCAATCCCTGCCGTTGGCCGTACAAGCCGCCAGCTAGTCTGCTGCGAAGACCCGCGACGAGCCTTCCACAATGGGCCATCGGCCCTTAGACGAACCGGCCCCCACATCCACCTTGTCACCGATGCGGGCAATCTTTTTGCCGCCCTCGCCGCCGAGCTGCACATTGGGCGATTCTACAATGACTTTTGCGCCCGTCACTTTGACGAGATTGGGCGAGGCTTCAACGACGGTATTGCCGATTTTCGCGGCCGACGGAAGGCCAGAACCTTCGTCTTCCCAGGCGGCTGAAGAAGCTTAATTTTCAACTGCGAGGCGCTAACGCACCAGACCGAATACAACGGGCTGGAAACGATCGAACAGCAGGCCGCTCACGAACCTATTGAAATAAAAATGAAAATGGTGGGCCCGGAGGGACGAAGCACCGTGTACAACCCAAAGCCCTGATTTCCAAGGCACCGCGATTTTCCAAGCACTTCCGATTACATTCGCGGGTTCGCCGATGTGTACGGAGCCCTCAAAACGGTGTCAACTATGGAATGTCACTCGGGGAGCAAAAGGCTCCGTCGCGTCGTTTCAGGGATTGGATTCGGAATGGCAAGTCGGGTGCAGTCAGTCCCGTGCGTCCCTCCGGGTCGCTATGCTCGCGCTCCTATGGCTGCCCTTTGAACCGATCATGCCATGCGAGAATTCCCGCGCCGACCGTGAACGGTCGCTATGCTCGGCGCTCCGATGCTCTCAATGTCCGCAGGACTCTGAAACGACCAGGCCGCCTTTCGGCGGCAAGCGGTTATTAGCTCCCTTGTTCGCGGTAGCAACAAATGCTACCGTATTCCGGTTTGGAGGATTTGATCATGGCGATTGTAGAGAAACGCAGCGTCAGCCTGTCACCGGAATTGGCTGCGGTCGTCGATCAGGCCGTTGCGGGCGGCGAATTCGGTAACGCCAGTGAGGTCATCCGCGAGGCATTGCGCCAGTGGAAAGAACGCCGCGATTTGCACGGATACACCGTCGAGGAATTGCGTCTGCTATGGGACGAAGGCATTGCCAGCGGAGAATCACGCCCCATGACGGAAACCTTCAGCGAGATCATCAAGCGCAGGGGGCGCGAGCGGCGCGCATCGGGGGGCGGCAACTGACTGTATGGCAACCGCTCTCCAGAACCTAAACAAACCAGTGCATAGCTGATTAAAGCTACGCCGCCGCCTTGTTGTCTGGTTCCTGCTTCCCGCGCAAGTCCACGACT
>NZ_JARFYN010000083.1 GCF_030272695.1 Martinezella calliandrae | reverse complement strand
GCCGATCGGCAAGGACGTAGGTTCGCCGAAAAACGATCGGCCCGACATCATCGAGCCGATCGAAGAGCCGTCCGACGACGATCCGGAGCCAACATTGCTGTGAGCGGCGCAGGTTAGTAGCTAGCATTGAGGAGGCCGGCGCAGCCGGAAGCTTTGTCGGCATCTTCTTGCGGCCAACGGTTGCCGCCGGCCCTGCGACCGGTGGCCAGGGACATCGCCGCCGCGCCCCGGTAACTATCGACGGGGACGCAATTTGGGGCCATGATCAAAACCTTGCTTCCCCAGCTGTTTCTCAGATGCCCGCCCGTTGATTTTGGAGGCGAAATGGATCGGCTCGACGCCATGCGTGTCATTCTTGCGGTCGTCGATTCCGGCAGCCTGTCGGCGGCCGGCCGCAGGCTCAATGCGCCGCTTCCGAGCGTAAGCCGCAAGGTGGCCGAGCTCGAACGTCATCTCGGTACCAATCTGATCGTCCGCACCAGCCGGAATATCCAGCTGACCAATGCCGGACGTGACTATGTCGATGCGGCAAGGCGGCTCGTCGCCGATCTTGATGAGGCCGAGCGGCGGGCCTCGGGCGAGTATCACGCGCCACGTGGCGAACTGGCGATCACCACCTCGGTCGAATTCGGCACGGGAATCATACTCCCGATTGCGATCGCTTTCATGGAGCAATATCCGGAAGTCACCGTCCGCTTCCTCGCCGTCGACCGGATGGTCCATCTGATTGAGGAGCAGGTGGATATTGCCATTCGCCTCGGGCCGCTCGCCGATAGCGCGCTCTATGCTGTCAAGGTCGGTGACTATCGCATGCTGACCTGCGCCAGTCCCCGCTATCTCGATCGGCGCGGAACGCCGCAACATCCGCTCGATTTGATTGACCACGACGGGATCCTCTTCGGCAATCCCTCTAGATTCTGGACCTATCATGTCGACGGAACTGATAGCATCGCCGCGCACGAGGCTCTCAATCAGCACCGCGGCCGGCAATCTAACGGCAGCGGTGGGAGGCGTCGGGATCGCGCGCCTTTTCGATTATCAGCTTCGGGATGAATTTCGATTAGGTGCACTCGTCCCGGTCCTGACCGACTATGACGGCGAGGCGCGGCCGGTATACGTCGTCTATCCGCGCCAAGGGCTGCTTCCGCTCAAGGTGCGAGCCTTCATAGACTTTGCCGTGCCAAGGCTGCGCGCGGCCTGCTGCGCAGATCACCCTCAGTCGCCGGGCTTATAGGCCGGGCTTATAGAATCTGAGAGCCTGGCTCTCGCAATCACATGCTACCGGCTACGAGACCGATACCGCATATCTTGTGCATCACAAGCCGGCTGGCGACCAGACATCGCCCTGTCCGCAACCATCGAAAACAGGAATGATGACATGTCGCAACAGACGCAACAGCCGAGGGCCGCCGATATCGGTACCATCGCGATCGATGCGGACATCACGCTCCGAAGAATGGTCGTCCATCCGGCTGAGTCGAAGGGGACAGTGCTCCTTCTGCACGGCTTTCCCGAAAGCCTCCATGCGTGGAAGGGAATTACGCCCGCGCTCGCTTGCGACTATGAAGTCCACGCGTTTGATTGGCCGGGCTTCGGCCGCTCGTCGCGCCCATCGGTCGATCGGTTCTCCTATTCGCCCCGCGCCTATGCGCAAGTCCTGAAGGGCTATATCGATCGCGCCGGCATCGACCAGTCGACGCTCAGCATCTACGCAACTGACATCAGCGCACTCCCGACCCTGCTTCTGGCGCTGGCAGAACCGACCATCGCAAAGTCGCTCACCGTCGGGGACTTCGCTCCGTTCGATCGACCGGCCTACATGTGGGAAAACCTGCAGGCGCTCAAGTCGAAACCCGCCTCCGACCAGGTTCGAGCTTTCATGAACGCTAATCGCGAGGAAATCCTAGCGAATACCTTCTTCCGCGGCCTTCCGGAGGGAGCCCGTTACGAAGTCCCGCGTGAATTCAAGGACGATATCGCTCGTAGCTGGGACCATGACGGCATGACGTCCGTGGACGCCTTCTACCACTATTACTCCAATTTCACGCAGGACCAGAAATACTTCGAGGCGAACCTGGCAAGGCTCAGCACGCCCGTGACCGTGGTCTGGGGTGGTGAAGACCTTTACATCAAGAAGGAAATGGGCATCGAACTCGCAAATCGAATCAAGGCCGACCTCAAAATACTCCCCGGTGTCGGGCACTACCCGCACTTGCAGGCCCAAAATCAGACAATCGAGGAAATTCGCGCCTCGTTCCGGTGATTGATTTCGACACTGTCAAAGGAAACAAGCCGCAGCCCGCTGACCCGGGCGCGGCATCGGGGTCGCATCTGATCAACCGATTTATCAACAGCAACACAGGCGCTGCTCTCAAGCAATGCTCGCTCAAAAAACTAGGCTCGCATCTTGGTCTTGTCGCCGACAATAGAGGACAAAATGAAAAGCGCTCTTGTGACAAGATTGGCACTGGCCCTCAGTCTTACGGGCATAGGAACAGGATACGCGCAGTCTGCGCCAGCACCGACGCCAACGACGAGGATTCTGGCTATCGGGACTATTAATCCCGGCATTGATCAAGCTCAGCTCAACGCGATCCTGCCAAGCGAAGCGAAAGAAACAGTCAACCTCTATCTCGAAGGCCAGATCGACCAGTGGTACTCGTTGCAAGACCGTAAAGGGGTGGCGTTCATTCTGAATGCCACCGACCCTGCGGCTGCACACGAAATGCTCGAAAAGCTGCCCTTGGGTCAGGCTCATATCATGAGCTTTAAATTAATCCCCCTTGGCCCGCTTAGCCCGCTAGGCAAGCTGCAGGAATTGACCTCGCAGCCCCAATAATCCCCTCACCAGATTTTACGCAGGAGACTGAAAATGAAAGTGTTTGCTATTGCATCGATCCCCGCGAACGTCGCGATCGAGGAGGTCAGGAGGCATTTTCCGGACGAAGTACCGGCAACGCTCAAGCTCTATCTTGATGGAAAGGTTGAGCAGTTCTGGTTCCGTGAAAAGATGGGACCGATCTTCTTGATGAACGTCGCCACGCTCGACGAAGCCAAGGAAATACTCGGCTCATTGCCGTTGGTTGCCGAAGGACTCATGACCTACGAGTATATGCCCGTCACGACTCTCAGCCCGCTTGGCATGTTGATCCAAGGCAAATAAACGCGGCATCTCCTGATGCGCCTAGACGCCGAGAAATTCGATGACCTCGCGAGGTTTAGTGAAGATGGACGATTAAGCCAAGGTGACCCTGAAAGCAGTTCACGGCTAAGAAGAAAAAACGATGGTCGGAGTGGAGAGATTCGAACTCCCGACCCTCTGGTCCCAAACCAGATGCGCTACCAGACTGCGCTACACTCCGTATCCCTTCGCATATCTCCTCCAGGAGATCGCGTTGTTCCGCTTTGCGGAACGAGTGCGGAGATACACGGTTCATCTCCACGCTGCAACAGCTAAAATGGCATCGAAGTGCTGATCCCCGACGAAAAATCTACTTGGCGAGCTTGGAGGAAATTGTGGCGCTGGTCACCTTGTCGCCAACGGCGAGGCCAAGTTTCTTGACCGTACCGGCGTTCAGCTCGATGACGTAAAGCACGGCCCCCTCGGAGCTGATGATCGCTTCCGAATAGGGTACGGCGTTTTCCTGAATGTGCGTGATTACGCCGCTCTTGTCCAAAAAGAGCATGTCGAGCGGCAATACGGTATTCTTCATCCACATCATGACCGGGCGTGGCTGACCGAAATCGAAGAGCATGCCGTGATCGGCCGGCATGTTCTTGCGATACATTAGGCCGAACTCGAGTTGAGGCTCGGTCAACGCCAATTCAACAGTGAATTTGTGCGTCGTGCCCTTGGCCGTCTGGATCGACAACTGTTCCGAATCGAACGCCATCGATTTCTCGCTGGTCGCTTGCGCTGCAAAGGCGGGAGCGGATGCTCCGACAAGAAAGAGCGCCACGATGGCGCTCTTCAAAACGGCAGAAAACGCAATTCTGGTCATGTCAGTGCGGCCGCGTCACCGGGCTTGGCGCATCCGGATGGATTTCCGCGGCCATCAGTCCCTTCTCACCCGGCCCGAAGCGGACGAGGACCACCTGCCCTGGCCGCAGCTCCGCCAGACCGAAACGACGCAACGTTTCCATATGCACAAAGATATCCTCCGTGCCCTCGCCGCGCGTCAGGAAGCCAAATCCCTTGGTGCGGTTGAACCACTTGACCAAGGCGCGCTCCAAGCCACTTGTCGCGGTCACCTGCACATGCGTCCGTACCGGCGGCATCTGCGACGGGTGTACGGCGGTCGACTGATCCATGGAAAGGATCTTGAAAGCTTGATAGCCGCGTTCGCGACGCTGAATCAAGGCGACGATACGGGTTCCCTCGAGAATGGTCTGGTAACCATCACGACGCAGGCATGTCACATGCAACAGCACATCCTGCATGCCGTTGTCCGGAACGATGAAGCCAAAACCCTTGGCGACGTCGAACCATTTGACGACGCCGGAGATTTCGATGAGCTCGACGGCTTCGCCCGACATCTCTCCGAAGTCGACGATTCCCTTCGATGAAATTCTATCACCCATCTTAGCCAGCCCTCGATTACGCGTCACACTGTTACGGTTAACTGATTCCTTGAAATCAAGATTAACATCTTGGTAACGGAAAAGCGCAAGTCCTAGTTTTCGTTTATTCCCATCCGTAGATTATTGCGACAAGTCTTGCCTGAAGCTGGTGTCTCGTTTCATGATCGTCTCAGCCCAAACATTAGAGAGGAAATAGAATGCGTTATCTCCACACCATGGTCCGCGTTACCGATCTCGACGCCTCGCTGCACTTTTATAGCACTCTATTCGGCCTTACTGAAACCCGTCGCTACGAAAACGAGAAAGGCCGTTTCACACTCGTTTTCCTTGCTGCTAGCGAAGATGTGGACGCGTCGCGAAGCTGCGGCGCCCCCAGTCTGGAACTCACTTACAACTGGGACCCTGAAGAGTATACCGGAGGACGCAACTTCGGTCACCTCGCCTATGAGGTCGATGACATCTACGCAATCTGCCAGAAACTTATGGACAATGGCATTACAATCAACCGGCCGCCCCGCGATGGTCACATGGCTTTCGTGCGGTCTCCGGACGGCATTTCCATTGAGATTCTGCAGAAGGGCGCCGATCTTGCTCCGGCCGAACCCTGGGCTTCGATGCCCAATACTGGCGCCTGGTAGACGCTAGCTTTCGCGAGGCTTACGGCACGCGCGGAGCCATCGGTTTCGCGCTTGCCGGTCATACCCGCTCTCCGGCATGCTTGGACGACTCGAAGCATCATGCATCGGATTTCGTGCGGTCATCGTTCCCAGTCTGCGCCGCGCGTCATCATCGTCCCTCGCAAGAGGCCGTTCCGGTGCCAGTTTTTCAGCGGGGAACGTCCTTTGTGCGATCTACTAATTTTATCCGGCAATAAGAAGCTTGCAAGCGCTATTGCCGTCGCCATGTCATTTGTAATGCTCGCCGGTTGCGCGACGACAGGCGACAAGCCGAAACAGGCGGCCGAGGTCACGCTGCAGCCAAACGCGGCCGAACAGCTTGCCGACGCCCTTAACACCAAAGCTGCGGCGAAGCGCCAAAAGGGCGAGGTCGCCTATCACGATCCGATGGTCCACAGCGTGCATGGCGCGCAGGCGCAGATGGTTGCCCAGCAGACAGGCAGTCAATCCTACTTCCCGGCAGCTCCGGCGGGCGCGCCACCTGTTGCCACCGACGCGCCGGCGGGCATCGCCGGCCTGGTGACCCAACCGACAGCGGTCAACGCCAATAGAAGCAGCATCTATTCGGCGCCCGCGCCGATTGCCGTCAATTCGGATGGAACGCTCGCCAACGCACAGCCGGCCGCCGGTCAGGGACCCTCCCCGATCATGCGCAGCGTCTACAGCATGCCGCCTAGCGCGATGCAGAATGTCGCGCCACAACAGGGCGATGGCGGCATGCCCGTCGACCAAACGTCCCAGGCGGTGATCCCTCCGCCTGTCATCCGCAACGCCGCCGACGCATCGGGAAGCCCGATGAAGCCGACGGCGGACGCCACGCCCTCCAAAATCATGCCTGCCCGCGGCTCCAATGCCCGGAAAATCGACAGCAAGGAGGCATTGATGCTGGCCCATATCGCCGCATCGAAGGGCCAGGGCCAAGATGCCAAACCGCTGCTGACACAGGCGCAAAGCGGAGCGGGGCTGTAAGTCGGCCCTCTCCGCAAATCCTTGCAACATCCTGTTAAGGCAAGCTTATTCAAGTTTCGCCGCATCGTTATGCTTCTGTCATTTTTTCCAAGAAAAAACGAAATTGACGCTTGCGGGAATGAAATCACCCCGCTATAAGCGCGCCACACAACAGCACGCGCCCTTCGTCTATCGGTTAGGACGACAGATTTTCATTCTGTAAAGAGGGGTTCGACTCCCCTAGGGCGTGCCACTATTTCCACCACTCCGGCACAAGACTCGGCACCAGGTTCGGCTATCGACCCCACGCGGAAATTCGCTCATCATCAGCTGAACTGACAACAATGATCCGAGATTGTTGAAAAAGTCCGATGCATGGCAAAGCGAGCATCAGCGAGAGAATCCCATCTCCCGGCAACCCAGTCGTCAACGGCTACAGCCGCGTCACCGGCCTTGGCGGCAACTACTCGGGATAGACTTGGACGTCCTCCGGCTTCGGCTTGTTGAAAAGGATAAATACCAAAGGGTTGCCGGGCTCGGACATTGCGTCGCTGCGCTGGCCCGTTATCTCTCCGGCCACGCTGCTTGTATACTCCGCAACCACTTCGCCGAAGCTATTGCGCTGGATGGCAACCTTTTGTCCGGCTCCGACCTTTTCGTTGAGCTTGACGAGATGCTCAACGAGCCCGCCGGCAGTGGCCAGGATCGGGAACGCGCTGTTGCCGACAAAAACGGTCACGTCCTTGCCTGTACGACCCATTGGCCCGGCAACGATGCCGTGATGCTTGAGGACGTTCATGGTGCCTTCCACGAAGAGCGGAATCATTTCGAGGTCTAGGACTCGGGCAGCGCCGATTTCCGGCGTGAAGGACGGGATGCCCACGTCCATAAACGCGTTGTGCAGGACACCGGGATACACATGATTGTCGAAGATCTGGCCGACGGGATACAGATCTATCATCGCTTTGACTTCGGGCACATCCATGCCGCCAATATTGAAAGCGGTCACTTCAAACCCGGTTGTCCCGGTGTGGAAGTCGATCGAGAAGTCGGCGTTCGGCCGCAGCAGCCGGTTGAACAGAAGCCCGGCGTGTCGGCTGGGTGCGGTGGCGCCGTTCTCGTTCCCGGGCCACTCCCGATTCATATCGATCAGATCGACGCCTCTGCCCTGGTTGGGCCATCTGCGCTGCATGCTTTCTAGCGCCGGGCTGGACACATCCGTGACCACCATTACCGTGCCCGACATCTGCGCCGGGTCGAGCTGGTTCATCACGGCCTGCACCGTATGTATGGAACTCATCTCGTCGCCATGCACGCCACTGGTGAGGACACCGCGCTTGCCCGGCTTTGCTCCCTTGGCGACCGTCACAGACACATACCAGTGCTGTCCGGTCGGCATCTCTACACCCTGGAAATATAAAAGGTGCTTCTGGCCGGGCTCCAAGTCGTTGACATCGAGTTTGCTAACCACCTTTTTGCCGTCGATAACATCGCCGGTATAAACCGTTCCTGATGGCGTATAGGCAGCTGGTGCCGCGGCGTCCTCAGCGTTCGCCGTACCAGCGGCGACGGCGGCCGCGGCTGCGGCGCCGACCGTGGCGATGGATGCCTTTAGCAAATCGCGGCGATCAATACCGTTTGGAGACTTGCCCGGCATGATAGGGTCCTTTGTGATTGTGAAAGGCAACATTCATGCGACGGCGCACGGCATGCGCATCGTTCGCATATTCCGGCGTGAGCTAAAATACGGATATGCTGTTAAAAACGCAAGGTTGCATTATTTCCGCCAGAGCTATGTCGAGGTTTGCGATCTTGCGGCGTTGTTGGCTGGGTTCAAAGACGGTGCAAAGCAGAACTGCCGTCAGAAAATTAGCAGCAATAACAATTACATACGACTTTGGAGTTCATCTCGTCCGGCGTGGTGCTATTACTATTCTGCGACGACAAATCATCCAGCTTCCGCTTGCGGCAACTTTGCGCTATTCCTATATGATCGCAAGCGCTGCCTGCGCCCTTCGTCTATCGGTTAGGACGACAGATTCTCATTCTGTAAAGAGGGGTTCGACTCCCCTAGGGCGTACCAGTTAAACTGACCTCGGAGTTTTCCACAATCGCCTCGAAAAATCCGCGCCTACCCATAGATTTTTCTCGATTTTCCGCTTGCGGGAACAAAAGGTGCTGACTATAAGGGCGCCACAGCACGCGCCCTTCGTCTATCGGTTAGGACGACAGATTTTCATTCTGTAAAGAGGGGTTCGACTCCCCTAGGGCGTGCCACTGCTTTCGTTCCCTAAAAATTTGATTCTTCATCGTTAATGCGACGGTGTCCGTGCGCAGCTCACGGCGCCTTGGCGGCGTCCATGACGCGCAACTGGACACGCCTTGCTCCCTGCCAATAGTCAGCACCGAGCGTGCCAGCGACGTGGATTTGCGCGCCGCGGGAAGAGAGCAGGAGTTCGCCGAGGGGCGTTTCAACGGCGCGGAAGGCAATGCCGTCGAGACGACCGCCGTCCTGGGCCTCCAGGGTGATCTTGATGTGAGATTGACCAACGAGGCGCGAATCGCGCAGGCGGTGGTTTGGAAGAGCGAAGATCGGCTGCGGGTGGCCGGAGCCATAGGGGCCGGCTGTTTCGAGCTGGTCGACCAATTCCACCGTCGCGCCGCCCGCGCCAAGCGCGCCGTCAATCTTCAGCGTTTCGTTGGCGACGAGGCCGGCGACCTGCTTTTCGGCTTTCTCGGTAAAGAAGGCGCGGAGTTTACCAAGATTGGCGCGTTCCACGGTCAGGCCCGCCGCCATGGCATGACCGCCGCCCTTGACGAGCAGGCCCGCATCAACGGCGGCGCGTACCATGCGGCCCATGTCGAAACCGTTGATCGAGCGACCAGAGCCGGTGCCTTTCCCCATCGAGTCAAAAGCGATAGCGAAAGTCGGACGACGAAACTTGTCCTTCAGCCGCGAGGCGATCAGGCCGACAATGCCGGGATGCCAGTTCTCCCGCGCCGTGACGATGACGGATGCGCCGTCGCCGTTGCCATATTCGGCTAGCGCTTCGGCTTCCGCTTCCTGCAGCATGGCTGCTTCCATCGCCTGGCGCTCGCGGTTGAGATCGTCCAGCCTCTCGGCGATTGCCTCGGCCTCGGAAGCGACCTCGAGCGTCAACAGCCGGGCACCGAGTGCCGCGTCACCGATACGCCCGCCCGCATTGATCCGCGGGCCGATCATGAAGCCGAAATGATAGGGCGTGACAGGACCGCCGAGCCCCGCCTTGCGAAACAAGGCTGCAAGACCGGGATTGCCCTGATGGCGGGCGGCGATCAGGCCCTTGACGACATAAGCGCGGTTCAGTCCTTTCAGCGGCACGACATCGCAGATCGTCGCCAAGGCGACGATATCGAGCCAGGCGAGCAGATCGATAGAGCGCACCCGGGCATCGGATGCCTCGCGCAATAGCCGCAAGGCTGCGACCAAGACGAGGAAGACAACGCCGGCCGCGCAGAGATGCCCCTGCCCCGACAGATCGTCCTCGCGGTTCGGATTGACCAGCGCGTGGCAATGCGGCAACTCATGCGCGACCTGATGATGATCGATGACGACGACGTCGATGTTCCGCACTTTCGCCGCCTCGAGCGATTCGAAGCTGGTGGAACCGCAGTCGACAGTGACGATCAGCGCCGCGCCATTGTCGATGAGCTGGTTGATGGCAGCGGGATTCGGGCCATAGCCTTCGAAGATGCGGTCGGGGATATAGATACCGGCCGACACGCCGAAATGCCTGAGAAAGCGGTAGAGCAGCGCCGAGGAGGCGGCGCCGTCAACATCGTAGTCACCAAATATGGCAACGGTTTCGCCCGCTTTGATGGCACGCAGCAGCCGTTGCGCAGCCTTCTCGCAGTCGGTCAGCAAGCGCGGATCGGGCATCAGGCTGCGAATAGTCGGGTCAAGGAAAGCCATGGCCTCGTCGAGGCCGACGCCGCGGCCGGCAAGAACCCGGGCGATCAGATCCGGCAGGCCATGAGTTTGGGCGATAGCAAGCGCCCGATTCTGACCGGCTTGGTCGAGCCGGGAAATCCAGCGATTGCCGGAGGCGGAGCGCTCGACGCCCAGAAATGCCCGCTGCACAGGATCTGCCGGCTGTTCCACCATCTCTCCCAGAATTGGACAGCCCGCTTCGCTCGACAGGAACGGGCCTCTGTCGTCGGAATTATTCCTTCGGCCGCTCGATGCGGATCACCTGTGGTTCACCGACCAGATAACCCTCGGTCTTGATCGAGGCGACTGCCTTGCGCACCGAGTCCTCCGTCGTAGCGTGGGTGACGAGGATGATCGTCTGATGATGGGCCGGCGCCAGATGCTGCGTCGCACGCTGCACGATCGATTCCAGCGAAATGTGGTTTTCTGCCATCCGGGTCGCAACGCTGGCGAAAACGCCAGTTCGGTCAAGAACGGTCAGACGGATGAAATAGCCGCCCTCGTGGCTCTGCATCTGTGCCTTGCGATAGGGCTCCAGCGCTTTGGCCGGATGGCCGAGGGCCGGCACGCGCTGCGCGCCCGGCTGGCTCTTGGCGATATCGGCGATATCACCGAGCACAGAGGAAGCCGTTGCATTGCCGCCGGCGCCGGGACCGACCATCAGCAGTTCGCCGAGAATGTCCGATTCGATCGCCACGGCATTGGTGACACCGTCGACCTGCGCGATGACCGATTCGAGCGGCACCATTGTCGGATGCACGCGCTGTTCAATGCCGGTCTCGGTGCGCTGAGCCACACCAAGCAGCTTGATGCGATAGCCGAGTTCGGCTGCTGCGCGGATGTCCTCGATGGAGATATTGGTGATCCCCTCGAGATAGATGTCGTCGGCCGCGATACGGTTGCCGAAGGCAAGCGTCGTCAGGATGGCGAGCTTGTGGGCTGTGTCGTTGCCCTCGATGTCGAAGGCAGGATCGGCCTCGGCGTAGCCAAGACGCTGAGCTTCCTTCAGGCAATCGACAAAGGACAGGCCCTCTTTCTCCATCCGGGTCAGGATGTAGTTGCAGGTGCCGTTCATGATGCCGTAAACGCGCGAGATGGTGTTGCCGGTCAGGGATTCACGCAGCGCCTTGATGACCGGAATACCGCCAGCGACCGCCGCCTCGAAGTTGAGAAGCGCACCCTTCTCTTCGGCGATCTCAGCCAGTTCTACGCCATGATAGGCAAGCAGCGCCTTGTTGGCCGTGACGACATGCAGGCCACGCGCAAGGGCCGCGCGCACGGCGGCGTTGGCCGCGCCTTCCGCACCGCCGATCAGTTCGACGAACACGTCGATGTCGGCCTTTTGCGCCAGATCGACCGGGCCGCCAAACCATTCGATGCCGGCAAGGTCGATGCCGCGATCCTTGGTACGATCACGAGCCGTGACGGCAACAATCTGGACGGGGCGGCCGCAGGTGACGGCAAGCTCGTTAGCGCGGCTCTGAATGATGCGGACAAGCGAGGCACCAACGGTACCCAAGCCCGCAATGCCGATTTTGAGGGCATCTGCCATGGATAATTCCTGATCAATGTCTTGGAACACGGCAGCCGCGCAAACGGCTGCCGTGAAAAATTACGAGCGGTGGGCGTTCAGCGAAATCACATTATGCATTGTCTCATCCGCAGTGGAGAGGAAGCGCTTCAAATTGCGCGCCGCCTGGCGGATGCGATGCTCGTTTTCGACAAGCGCGATACGAACATAATCGTCGCCCTGCTCGCCAAAACCGATGCCGGGCGCCACCGCGATGTCGGCCTTCTCGACCAGAAGCTTCGAGAACTCCAGCGAACCGAGATGGCGAAATTTTTCCGGGATCTTGGCCCAGGCAAACATGGTCGCCGCCGGCGGCGGTACATCAAAACCGGCCTTGCCGAAGCTTTCAACCAGCACGTCGCGGCGCCGCTTATAGATGTTGCGAACTTCCGCGATGTCGGAGCCGTCGCCGTTCAGCGCATGCGTCGCCGCTACCTGGATCGGCGTGAAAGCACCGTAATCGAGATAGGATTTGACACGCGTCAACGCCGCGATCAGGCGCTCGTTGCCAACGGCAAAGCCCATGCGCCAGCCGGGCATGGAGAAAGTCTTCGACATCGAGGTGAACTCGACGGTGACATCCATCGCGCCCGGAATTTCCAGGACCGACGGCGGCGGGTCATCATTGAAGTAGATTTCCGAATAGGCCAGATCCGATAGCACGATGATATCGTGCTTCTTGGCGAAAGCGATGACTTCCTTGTAGAAATCGAGCGTCGCCACATAGGCCGTCGGGTTGGACGGGTAATTGAGAATAAGCGCCAGCGGCTTCGGGATCGAATGGCGCACGGCCCGTTCCAGCGGCGGAAAGAAGCTGTCGTCCGGCTCGACCTGCATCGAGCGGATGACGCCGCCGGCCATCAGGAAGCCGAAGGCATGGATCGGATAGGTCGGATTCGGACAAAGGATGACGTCACCCGGCGCCGTGATCGCCTGCGCCATGTTGGCGAAGCCTTCCTTGGAGCCGAGGGTGGCGACCACCTGCGTATCCGGATTAAGCTTGACGCCGAATCGGCGAGCGTAATAGGCGGCCTGCGCACGGCGCAGCCCCGGAATGCCCTTGGACGAGGAATAGCGATGCGTACGTGGGTCCTGGACCACTTCGCACAGCTTGTCGACGATTGCCTTGGGGGTCGGAAGGTCCGGATTGCCCATGCCGAGGTCGATAATGTCGGCCCCGCCCGCTCGCGCGCTCGCTTTCAAACGATTGACCTGTTCGAAAACGTAGGGCGGCAAACGCCGGACTTTATGAAACTCTTCCATTTCTTTCCCCATGGGACAGCGGCCCTCACAACCGCAATGAAGTTCGTCAATCTCCCGGTGAGCCGCGATACGAACTCCGGAATCGCGGCGCCGCAACTACAATGACGCGAAGGATACGGTGAATCTTTGACGGTTACAGACGCAAAGCGTTTTCAACCCAGGAAGACACATCGAAATTCAGCCTGTCTGAACGCTTTGCGTCCAAATCGCCTGAAACGCAAGGCTAATTCTGCGTTTGAACTGGCGGCTTACCGGTAGGAGGGCTCTCTTGCTGAATTTGCGATAGGGTGTCCTGGCCGTGCTCGGCCGCGAGCTTGCGCATTTCGGCGACGCGCTTCTGATATTCGGCCTCAGAAATCGTGCCGTCTTTGCGTTGCGTGCCGAGCGCCGTCAGTTGCTTGACGAGATCGGCCGCCTGCTGATCATTGATCTGGACATTCGCTGCTGTCGGAGGAGCGTTAAAGGACGGATATCCGTCCTTGTAATGCTGCTGCGTGTTGCCTTCATCGACCGGCTTGCCTTGGGCAGATTTGACGACCACCGCCTGCGGCGGCTGTTGTCTCTTTGCAAAGGCTGCTTTTTCTTCAGGGGTCGAGCAGCCGACAAGCGCCAGCGCAATAATGCCGCAAAAAGCACCGCAGAGTACGGAATACCGGTTGAGTCTTGCCACCATGCCGCCGCCCATATTGTCGTCCTGCCCTGTTCCTTGCCGTGGGTTGCGACTGTTAAATTTGTCGCAGCGTCAACGCAAGAGCAGGGTTGCGTTTCATTCGACTTGTATTCCTTTTCCGCCAAGATGTACAAATGGAAAACAAAAGAGAGCTGCCGCCGGGAGGATGATGCGTGACCGACAGCAAGCGGGATAAAAGTGAAGGCAATGCCACCTTTCCCGGCTTCGATCCGAAGTCGGTCGAGGCTTACATTGTCAAAGACCCCGAGGCGATGGCCGTGAACTTCGCTCGCGCGCTGGAAAACCTTGGCAAGGCGGCATCAGCTTGGCTCGCACCCCGCGAGCGCGGCGAGAAGATCGACACCGTCGCCGATCCGGTAACCGACATCGTGAAGACACTCTCAAAGGTCGGCGAATATTGGCTTTCCGATCCGCGCCGGACACTGGAGGCGCAGACCTATCTGCTATCCGGCTATTTTGGCCTGTGGACAAAAACCATGCAGCGTCTCAGCGGCGATTCGGCTGCTGAACCCGAAGCCGAGCCGCTGAAAGACAAGCGCTTCGCCGACGAGGACTGGCAAAAGAACCCCTTCTTCGATTTCCTGCGCCAAACCTATCTCTTGACGTCCGGATGGGCGGAGAAGTTGGTCACTGACGCCGAAGGGCTGGACGAGCACACGCGCCACAAGGCCGCCTTCTACACCAAGCAAATCACCGCGGCACTGTCGCCTGCCAATTTCGTTGCGACCAACCCGCAGCTCTACCGCGAGACCGTCGCTTCGAACGCGGAAAACCTGGTGCGCGGCATGAAGATGTTCGCGGAGGACATCAGCGCCGGCCGCGGCGAATTGAGGTTGCGCCAGACCGACATGACAAAATTCGCCGTCGGGCGGGATATGGCGCTGACACCCGGCAAGGTGATCGCACAAAGTGACGTCTGCCAGGTCATCCAGTATGAGGCGGCAACGGACAAGGTTTTGAAACGACCGTTGCTGATCTGCCCGCCGTGGATCAACAAATTCTACATTCTCGATCTCAACCCGCAGAAATCTTTCATCAAATGGTGTGTCGAACAGGGGCACACCGTGTTCGTCATCTCTTGGGTGAACCCCGATAAGCGCCATGCGGCCAAGGACTGGACGTCCTATGCCCGTGAAGGCATCGATTTCGCGCTGGACACCATCGACAAGGCCACGGGGGAAAAGGAGGTCAATGCCGTTGGCTATTGCGTCGGCGGCACGCTGCTGGCAGCGACACTTGCCCTGCATGCCAAGGAAAAGAACAGGCGCATCCGCACGGCAACCTTCCTGACGACGCAAGTCGATTTCACCTTTGCTGGCGATCTCAAGGTCTTCGTCGACGAAGAGCAGATCCAGGCGCTGGAAGAGCAGATGAAGGCGCTCGGCTATCTCGAGGGTTCGAAGATGGCGACAGCCTTCAATATGCTGCGCGCTTCGGAGCTGATCTGGCCCTACTTCATCAACAGCTATCTGAAGGGCCAGGAACCTCTACCCTTCGATCTCCTGTTCTGGAACGCCGATTCCACTCGAATGGCCGCCGCCAATCATTCGTTTTATCTGCGCAATTGCTATCTCGATAATGCGCTGAGCCAGGGCAAAATGATGCTCGACGGCCAAAAACTGTCGCTCAAGGACGTTAAGATACCCGTCTACAATCTGGCGACACGGGAGGATCATATCGCGCCGGCCAAGTCCGTCTTCGTCGGCAGCCAATTCTTCGGTGGCCCGGTAGAATTCGTGGTCACGGGGTCTGGCCATATCGCCGGCGTCGTCAACCCTCCGGACAAGCACAAATACCAGTTCTGGACCGGCGGCCCGGTCAAGGGCGACTATGGTCAATGGCTGATGGAGGCCACGGAGACGCCCGGCTCGTGGTGGCCTCACTGGCATGAGTGGATCAAGAGCCACAACAGTCGCATGGCTCCCGCCCGCAAGCCCGGTGGCGCAGCGCTGAACGCCCTCGAGGAAGCTCCTGGCAGCTTCGTCATGGAGCGCGCCTGAGCGGCCATCCTCCATGCTGTTCAATCCGCCCCTCATCCCTGCTCGGCTGATCTCCCGCTATAAGCGCTTCCTCTTCGATGCCGAACTGGAGAACGGCGAGATCATCACCGGCTCCTGTCCGAATACAGGCTCGATGCAGGGCCTGACAGCACCAGGTTCGCGCATCTGGCTTTCCGAACACGATGGTCCCAAGCGCAAATATCGGCATGTCTTCGAATTGATCGAGGCTGACAGCACCACGGTCGGGGTCAACACGGCGATGCCGAACCGGCTGGTGTCGGAAGCGATTGCCCTCAGCCAGGTTTCCGATCTCGGTGATTACACGACCGTGCGCCGGGAACAGAACTACGGCCGCAATTCCCGTATCGACTTGCTCTTGACCGACCCCTTGCGGACAACCACTTATGTCGAAGTCAAGAATGTTCACTTCATGCGCCAGCAGGGTCTTGCCGAATTTCCCGACACGGTCACAGCCCGCGGCGCCAAGCATCTGGAAGAACTGGGCGACATGGCGGAAGCGGGATACCGTGCCGTCATGCTGTTCGTGATCCAGCGGCACGATTGCCAGCGCTTTCGCATCTGTGCCGATCTCGATACGGCTTATGCCGCGGCCTTCGGGCGAGCTTTGAAACGCGGCGTCGAAGTCTATGCTCTGAAATGCAGGGTTTCGCCAAAGGAAATAACGCCCACAGGGTTGATCCCGATAGACGAACCCGGCATAGCTGCATTAAATAAAAGTATAAAGATTTCTGCTGAAGGCTGATCATGGTGAATTACATCGAAGCGGCAACGGCGCCGTCGAAAAATACCGGCGCCATCCGCCTCTACGGGTCGGATGCTTTCGCGGGAATGCGCAAGGCGTGCCAGTTGACCGCCCGTTGCCTCGACGAACTGGCTGATATCGTCCGGCCTGGTGTACCAACCGACACCATCGATCGCTTCGTCTTTGAGTTCGGCATGGATCATGGCGCCTACCCCGCGACGCTGAACTATCGCGGCTACATGAAATCCTCCTGCACCTCGATCAACCATGTCGTCTGCCACGGCATCCCCAACGACAAGCCGCTACGCGAAGGTGACATCGTTAATATCGACGTGACCTATGTGCTCGATGGCTGGCATGGCGATTCCAGCCGCATGTATCCGGTCGGAGAGATCAAGCGTTCGGCGGAGCGGCTGCTGGAAGTGACCTATGAATCGCTGATGCGTGGTATCGCCGCCGTGCGGCCCGGTGCTCGTACCGGGGCCATCGGCGAGGCCATCCAGAATTATGCCGAAGCGGAGCGCTGCTCCGTCGTGCGGGACTTCTGTGGCCACGGCGTCGGCAGCCTCTTCCACGATTCGCCGAACATCCTTCACTACGGCCGCGCCAGCGAGGGCCCTGAACTGCGCGAAGGCATGATCTTCACGATCGAGCCGATGATCAACCTCGGAAGACCGCACGTGAAAGTACTTGGCGACGGCTGGACGGCGGTCACGCGCGACCGTTCGTTGTCGGCACAATACGAACATACCGTCGGCGTAACCGCCATGGGCTGCGAGATCTTCACCCTGTCGCCAGGCGGTCTCGACCGTCCAGGCCTGCCGCCGTTGCAGGGGTGATTCTTGGCGAAACGCGCGCGTCTTCTTCAGGACATTGCGACAGGCTCATCGATAGCGGCGGGGCAACGGATGGTCTTGAAGACGTTTCCCTTTTCGACAAGCGGCAGTTTTTTGCCCATCAGCCCGCCAAGACCACGCAGCGCTTGAAGCCGGCAAAACCGCCGAGCACGGCGGCCAACGCCGAGGCTCTTTATCACGGCCACCGCGAGCGCCGGCGCAATCGCTACAGCGACGGCGGCGATGCCGCGCTTGCCGAGTACTAGTCTAGCTTCTCGAACTGCTGCTCTTTCGATTGATCCCCCGCCCTGACATCAAGCCGATCTCCAAGGCGCTACTCGCTCGTTTCGGCAGGCGCGGCGGCACTTTGGCGCGCCGACCAATCTGCCGGAGGCACTCATTGTTGATGATATATGGATTCCACTTGGCGAGTGTCTTTTGATCGGGACGTGCGGTCTTCGGTCGATGTATGAACGCAGTACCAACAGCGATCTCCAGTTTAAGGAAATCACGATCTCCGAATCTCCGCTCGATTGCATCGGGCTTTGGGAGCACGAAGTCCAGCTGTCCGCTGTAAGTCAGCGTCGCCGATAAGATACATGTTAGGGCCGACAGCACAAATGTTGCACCCCACTTCGATAACCGCCGCCACAAGGGCCGGAATCTCCGCCTCGAGCAACAGCCTTTCCGTCATGCGTGAGCGCCTCAAGCGGTTGAGCGTCCGATTTTTAGACACGTATGACAAAATATTAAGCCCAGCTTCGCGGGAATTGATTTCCACGACTCTTCCACCAATTACGACGCCACGACAAATGAGATACCGACCGATCATGTGCAGGAAAACAGCGGCGAAGCCGTAAGTCGGCATTAAATTTTCCGGCGCGTGCAAAACGCGTTCGTCTCTTACTCTCAGGCCGGTGGACGCAAATGCAGTAAATCGCGAAGGATCGCGCGTAACTGCGGCCAAGGGGTTTCCGCGAAATCGGAGCCGGGTTCTTCCATTTCGATCAGGCAGTGCAATTTGGCGATCACGTCGTCAATCGTTCGTGCTTGTGCCCGCCAAAGCTCTTCAGCCAGAGCCAAGGCTCGACTGTAAGCCTCGTTTTCAGCGGCGAAGGCGACACTGTAGCCGATTGAAGCATCCGCGATATCCCAAGCCGCTCGGGCGTCCGCGAGTTTTGCTTTCGCCGACGCCCTCGCCTCGTCCAAGGCAGGTCCTGCAAGCAATAGATCGATGTCTTCAGCTGTACGCGCGAAAACAGGACCCGGCCGATTCGGCACCGTCAGCTCCACGTTAGGAAATCCGTCGACCATCGTTAAAAGTAGCTTTTCGAGGCGTTGCTGCCGTCGGCACAACTTGTGTTGTAGTGTGTGTGCAGCGTGCCACCGGTCCCAAGCTGCTGCGATTCCCTCCTCATGATAATCGGTGGGCTTCCCGCCGCCGGGTACCAGTTCCTCAACCGACAGCGAATTGGTCACGATGGACAAGAAGTTTCCGCGGGTTTTTATAGGCAAAGTTCTGCTAATCTCAGAATCACCCATGATCCAAGCTCCAAACAGCTAGACCGTATGTTCCTGGGATGAAGGTGGCCCGCCCCCGCGGTAAGCTGAATTCGGGGGTTGCTCTGGATAGGCCGGAGCCGAGCCCCACGCTTA
>NZ_JARFYN010000082.1 GCF_030272695.1 Martinezella calliandrae | reverse complement strand
GCCGCACATGTAGAGTTCGAGCTGATCGCGTTCCTTACGGCCGAGCATCGGAAGGCTCCAGAGAATCAACGATAACTCAATTGAATCAGATACATGAGACTTTTTCAACAGCCCCACGCGGCAGCGTTGCCAGGTGGCGGAAAGCACCTTGGAGACGGCCCGCTTTGATCGTGTGTCACCGTTCTCACGCGCGCGTAGCTGTCCTGGGGCAGCGTGATTCGCGACCTACTTACAGCCTTATGCGAACTGACTGGTACCAACGTCGTACGTTCCCCTGTATTGATTGAGCGGAATAAACCTTGTTGAAGGCCCGCCCCTTTCGATGGCGGTAAGCGGGTAAGATTTGCTTCCTTTCGCAATGATCATTGCGCACCCTGCGTCCATGGCGATTTTCGCTGCGATCAGCTTTGTGACCATACCGCCCACACCGTAACGAGCGGGCGAACTAGCGGCCATTGCCTCTATTTCGGGAGTGATGCACCGTACCTCAGTCACCAAGCGAGCCAGCGGATTGCCGTGTGGATCTTCCGTAAAGAGGCCATCTACGTCTGACAGAACAATAAGGAAGCCGGCATCCACCATCTGAGCGACCCGAGCCGCAAGCCGATCATTGTCGCCAACACATATGCCGGTCGTTGCTGTCGTATCGTTCTCGTTGATGACCGGTACAGCGCCAACCTGGAAAAGCTGTTGCAGGGTTCCCCTATTATTTAGGCGGCGCTGCTGGTCGTCTAAGTCTTCGCTACTCAATAATACCTCCCCTACCCCGAACCCACGGCGTTTCAAACTCTGTTCGTAGGCACGCATTATCTGAACCTGGCCAATAGCGGCGGCCGCATGCTTCATCCCGGTCCTTAGACGCTTGTCCAACTCACCGATGTGACGCGATCCAACCGCGACAGCTCCAGAGCTCACGATGATCACCTGCTGCCCGCGAGCGATAAATCGGATGACATCTTCTATCAGCGTATCAAGCCAAGCGGCCCGTATTTCTCCCGTTTCTGTGTCGGCAATGAGCGCGGAGCCAACTTTCACGACCAGTCGGGTAGCAGAAGACAATTGCACTATAGTCGGGTTTGTTGGCGCGGAATCTTGTTGTACTAGAAACGAATTCATTTCTCTCGTGCCTCTTCGGGGCGATTCTTGAGTGGATAGCGTGGGACACTTCAGACATTGCCGTAGAGTGCTCAGGCGTTAGATCTTTGTGCCCCACCCTGTCCCAGATTTTTTAGAGAAACGTACCATTGCGAGCGCAATGACGTCGTAAAGTTCTTGTAAAATTTCAGTTAGCCGCCCCCTTGGGGTAAGGAGATAGGAATAAAAAAAGCCACTCGTGAGCGGGATCACATACGCTTCGATATTGGATCTCACGCAACTAAAAAGAGCATCGCTGAAAAGAGCGAAGACCGGCTCAATTCTCTTTCGGCAAATATCCAGGGATACCAACGTCTTCGTGCCAGAAGAATGCGCTGTACGCAGATCCCACCAGTATAGATGTATGACTGCTTGCTGCCACGACCATTAACAGCAGAGATATGCCCCACGAACAATCCCGTATGCCTCACCTCATACGTTCTGACATGATGGAGGCACGTTCGAAACGATCGTATGTGTTGCCCGGTGAGAATTTTGGTCCGCCAAAGCTGCGGTACTCCAGCGGGGGAAGGCCACACGAAGAGACTTTAATACCCCCTGCTAGAAATTTTGCACGATTGACTCTCATTATGCGGTAACCCAAGCCGCCGACAGTGCCTCTGCTTGCCGCAGTACAGTCTGCACAGCCGCATCCTGAAGGTCGGGAGGATAACCATATTTCCTGAGTATGCGTTTTACCAAGACCCGCATTTTCGCTCGCGCGTTCTCTCGGTGAGCCCAATCGACAGTGATATTGTTTTGCAGACTCGTCAGCAGCTCGTGCGCAATAAGCCGGAGAGATTCGTTGCCCAGAATCTGTACCGCGCTATCGTTTTCCGCTAGAGCGTCGTAGAAGGCGATTTCCTCAGTTGTCAGACCCTCCGCTTCTCCCCTTTGCAAGGCCTCGCGCATTTCCTTTGCTAATCGGATAAGCTCTTGTATGACTTCTCCCGTGGTGATTGCATTGGAGTGATAACGAGCGATTGCTTGCTCTAGCCGTTCGGAAAACCGCTTCGTCTCTACGATGTTTGTCCGAGCTCGCGACTGGATTTCTCCCTTCAGCAGCCTACGAAGCGCCTCAAGAGCAAGGTTCTTTCGTTCTAAAGCCTGCACTTCAGACAGGAACTCGTCGGAAAGAATTGAGATGTCTGGACTTTGGAGTCCTGACGCTCGCATGATATCGATGATTTCCGTCGAAACCACAGCTCGGTTTAATATCTGCTGAACTGCAAAATCGCGATCCGCCTCCGTTCCAATCCCACCTTCTTTCGAACCAATTAGAGCCGCACGAACAGCTTGAAAAAAGCCTACATCCGCTGCAATAGCTTTGGCTTCGTCGCTACCTGCCGCCAAGGCAAAAGCCTTTGAGAGATTCAGTACTGCATCCGGGTAGCGCCTTAAGGCCAGCTTCTTTCCTTCCTCGGTTGGGGCTGCGGCAGCGTCTCGGTGTTGAGCAGACAAAATCCATTCAACAGCTCCTGCTAAAGCGGCTAAACGTTGTTGGGCAGATCCGCTCAATCCGGTGGAAAAATTAAAGCCATCGAACATCGCTTTAACTATCTCATAGCTGCGTAGAACGGCGACTACAGCCTCACGTTCATCAATCCCGGTTTTCTCTTGGTCAGATCGCGAATAATCGCGTAGCGCGTTCCTTAAGCTTTGCGCGATGCCGATATAATCCACCACAAGCCCCGCAGGCTTGTCTTTGAAGACGCGATTTACGCGCGCAATGGCCTGCATGAGCCCATGCCCCTTCATAGGCTTATCGACGTACATTGTATGAAGCGATGGAGCATCAAATCCAGTTAGCCACATGTCGCGAACGAGGATAAGCTTTAAAGGATCAGACGCGTCTTTCGCTCGCTTTGCGAGATCGGCACGCCTTCTATTGTTTCCGATGTGCTCTTGCCATTCAGGCCGATCGCCTGCTGACCCGGTCATCACGACTTTGACAACGCCATCCGCATCACTGCTACTGTGCCATTGAGGTCGAAGCGCTACGATGTGGTTGTACAGCTCAACACAGATTCGGCGACTCATGCACACGACCATGGCTTTTCCGTCCATGGCTTCTAAACGGCTTTCGAAATGCGTCACGATGTCTGCGGCCACTAGTTTTAAGCGTGCTTCGGCGCCGACCAAGCGTTCCACAGTAGCCCAACGCGCCTTGATGCGCTCTTGCTCATCCCCGAGATCGTCTTCCGTTAGTCCGCTGATTTCTTCATCAACGATCGGCTTATTTTCCTCCGGCAGCTCAATGCGTGCAAGTCGGCCCTCATAGTATATAGGAACAGTCGCACCGTCTTGGACTGCTTGGCTAATGTCGTAGACGTCAATATAGTTTCCGAATATTGCGGGGGTATTCACATCGCCAGATTCGATTGGGGTTCCTGTAAACCCGACGAATGACGCGTTGGGAAACGCATCACGTATATACTTTGCGAAGCCATAAGATATTTTACCACTATTGCTTATTTTGGCTCGGAAACCATATTGGCTACGATGAGCTTCATCGGCGATGACGACGATATTTCTTCGAGTTGAAATCGTCGGAAAAATACCCTCTTCACTTTCAGTATTGAACATCTGCAGTGTGGTGAATATTACGCCGCCTGAAGCACGATTGAGCATCTCATTGAGTTGACCACGATTGTCGACGTGCTCTGGCGTTTGCCTCAGCAAATCCTTGCAACTTGAAAATGTGCTGAATAGCTGGTCATCCAAATCATTTCGGTCTGTGACGACCAAAATCGTTGGATTCTCCAACTCTGGCGTCTTCACGAGCAATCCGGCGTAGAAAGCCATCAAGTAGCTCTTACCGGAGCCTTGCGTGTGCCAAATCACGCCAACCTTGCGATCACCTGCAGGCGAGCTTGCCTCAATAGTCTTGCTCACCGCGTGCTTAACCGCATGAAATTGGTGGTAGCCTGCAACGATCTTCTTTGTCCCGCCGCTGCCGTCGGCAAAGACTGTGAAGTTCCGTATCAGGTTAAGAAGGTTATGCTTTTCAAATACTCCTCTGATGAGGGTGTGTAGCTCAGGCGTGCCTGATGGAACTGTGGCGTATCCATCTATCGTCCGCCAAGGCATGAAGCGTTCGTGAGTTGCATTAAGTGAACCAACTCTGGCTCGCATGCCATCCGAAACGATGAGCAAAGCGTTCGTCCGAAAAAGCGATGGAACTTGAATCTTGTAAGTTTGGAGCTGGTTGAAAGCTTCTCCAAGCTTATCCGCCCCGATACCAGGTTTTTTGAGTTCCACAACCGCAACGGGCAACCCATTAAGAAAAACCACAACATCAGGCCGACGGCTGTAGGAGCCATCAACGAGTGAAAATTGGCCACTAACCATCCAGTCGTTATTAGCCGGTTGATTGAAGTCGAGCAGTTGAACGAGATCACCGCGGATCGTCCCGTCTTCGCCATAAAACTCGACCGGAACCCCTTCGACGAGAAGACGATGAATTCGGCGATTTTCCTCCAGGAGAGATGGCCTTTCAGTGGCCATGATCTGCTTGATGGCATCAAGCCGCGCCAGTTCGGGTATATGGCTGTTTAATCGATCGACTGCTAGTTTGAGCCGCTTGTAGAGAACAACATCAGAATACGCGTCACGCTCTGGCTCAGATCCATCCGGACCGATCACGCTGTCGGCGGCCAGATTGTAGCCGAGGGCTACAAACTCATCCAGCAAGAGGCTCTCAAGCTCGTTCTCAGACAGATAACTCATCACGCGCTTTCGGCTTCAGTAATACCGGACAATGAGGCTTGCTCTGATGCCTCAAAGGCTTGCTTGTAAGCGATCCTATCAATGCCGAAGAGTAGGCGCGAGGGTTCAATTGACAAATTATATTCTTCTGCATCAGGAAGTTTCAAAACGATATTAAGGAGTTCATCCTCAATCTTGGCAGATTTAAAACCGACATAACTGTCGATTAGCTCGTTTATATTCGTAAATCTCTCGTAGGGCTCGACCGGATTCAATAGATCTAGCTTAATTTCTAAATACGCCTCATGCAAAAATGTAATTATAGCATCCGCAGCAAGTATCGATGACCGTTGATGGTGCCGAGAAAGCTTGGCGAGAAATCCATCTTTTCCATGACTGATAGTTCCTGACGAATTCCTTAGAACTCTCAGGGCTTCGGTGACGTTGTTGTGTCCCTTTACAAGATTAATGAACGCTCTATCCCGAATATCCCCTAGACCTAGGAGGCGTATCACCAGGCCGACTAGCTCGCCTGTGGGGATATCTTCCCGCGTAGGCTTTAGGGGCTTGGCGGGATCATCAAGTGATTCAATGATCGTCCTGCATGCGCAGTCGATCAGTCCCTTCGAAGCATCAATGCAAGCATCATTCCCTGACGCAAATTCACTTTCGAAGGTGTCTAAGGTCTGTTGCAAAGTGGGCGCTGGCGCCCAGTATTCGCAAAATGCGACGATCCCTGGATACCAGTCTCTGCTCATCAGCTTTGTAGCTCCTCGCGTGCTTCATTAATTTCAACCTCGCCCGACATCAACTTGGGAAGCAACGCTTCGCGTAAGCTCGTAAGTGTTCGATTTTCCAGCCGGTTGGCTATCATTAGTCTAAACATCGGATCAATCGTCTCATTCGCCGCGGTCATAAATTCTGGGCCGGGTACGACGACGCGAGCTTGCGATAGGTGTACCCGCTGTATATGCCCCATCGTGGTAGCCTTTGATTCCGCGATCGCTTGGAACTCAGGCATATAGTAATCAACCCAGAAGTAATGAAACCATTTAGGGTATTGGTCCGATGTCACTTTGAATAGATGCTGGTTCAAAGCTCCTGGACCGCCGGTCCAAATATCTTGCATCAATGTTCCAGACCAAGAGAATATTACATCTTCGTCATCGATAACGTAGTCGGCCGGTATATTAACTGAAGCTCTGTCTGCACCATTGGTAGACCCTGATCGCAACTGAGATATTTTAACAACGGGCAGATACTCGGACCCAGTTGCGGGATACTTCTGCAATGCAAGCCCATTCAGGAATGAAGCAATCTGATCGAGTGGCGCAGGATTCCACCCCGCCGGTATCCCATTCTCGTCGAAAGAACCGGGAAACAGCTCAAATAGACGCTTCGGGATATAGTTGACTGAACTTTGAACTTGGTTAGCTACATCCCCGCTTTGTTTTGCTGTTGTCGGACCAAAATCGACAAACCAATCTTTGAAAAGCATTCTGATACCGCTTTCCAAAAATGAATTAATAGACTCATTGGACGAAATTTTATCGTCGATTGCGCCTAATAAGTCTCCTATTTCATCTTGATCTTTGGGCGAGCGATCGGGGATTGGAGTTGCATTCAATTTGTCTGTGGGCAGGACGCCAGTGCCATGCCCAGCGGCTTCTACCGAACCAAGCAGATAGGTCTTTTGCGCTTCCAGGGCGAAATACAGGAACCTGCTATTGATACTATCAGGCACGATTGCTTTGATATCTTGGTTGAACGCAATTGGCAGACGCGGATGCACGATACGAATCTCGCTGTGAAGGGACATGCCGCGAACAACCACGAATATTGCGTTGTCTGGGGCAACTCGCGTACCATTACCAATTGCACGTTTGGTGACGCGATCTTGTGTCGTCCCATCAAATGCGGACATGTCTTTTGGCGTTAACCAGGGTATGCCACCATTCCAAAAATCTGGATTATTCTTTGAAGGTGTGCCACCCGACATCAGGGTCGCGACCTGGGAAAGTGGAACGTACTGAACATTAGCCATCAACCGACAGCCTCTTAAGATTCGCCGAAATTTTCGTGCTGAGGCTGGCAGCTGTCGCGAATTCGGTTTCCAGTTTGGCTTTCAATTGTGTAAAGCGCTGGACAAACGACTCATCAGTCGTAACAACATCCTCGCTGCCAACGTAGCGTCCTGGGGTTAGCACGTAGCCGTTAACCCGGACCTCTTCGATCGTAGCTGATTTGGCGAAACCAGGCATGTCAGCATATACGCCCGCTTCAGCCTCACCGCGCCAAGCATGATAGGTCTGAGCGATCAGTTCGATATTCTGAGCCGTAAGCTCCCGACGCGTGCGGTCAATCATGACGCCCATTTTTCGCGCGTCGATGAATAGGATTTCGTTGCGGCGATCGCGAAGCTTCCAATTCCGAGCGAGACCATTCGACCGATCCCTCGCTAGAAACCAGAGGCACGCGGGTATCTGCGTTGAGTAAAAGAGTTGGCCTGGTAGCGCCACCATGCAATCAACAACGCCAGCTTCTTTACCTATGCCTTCAATCATCGCACGTCGGATTTCTCCTTCGCCGTTCTGGGTAGAAGACATCGAGCCATTCGCCAGTACAACGCCAGCAACACCCGTTGGACTTAGGTGATGAATAATATGCTGGAGCCACGCATAGTTCGCGTTTCCGACCGGCGGAACTCCGTACTTCCATCTCACATCTTCCCGCAGACGTTCACCGCCCCAATCGGAGATGTTGAAAGGAGGATTTGCGAGGATGTAGTCCGCCTTTAGGTCTCGAAGCTCGTTCTTGTGGAAGCTACCTTCGCTGTTCCACTTTATATCGCTGTCGATCCCTCGAACCGCAAGGTTCATCTTGCAAAGACGCCATGTCGTATGATTGGATTCTTGTCCATAGATGGCTATGTCGCCTTTCCGACCGCCGTGTTCCTCTACAAACTTTTCTGATTGCACAAACATGCCCCCGGAGCCGCAACAAGGATCATATACACGCCCTTTGTACGGTTCCAGCATTCCTACTATAACACCAACCACAGATTGCGGTGTGTAGAACTCTCCACCGCGTTTGCCTTCTGATCCGGCGAACTCAGACAAGAAAAACTCATATACGCGTCCCAAAAGGTCGGTTGCTGGACCGTCGGCATTTTTGAGCTCGATCCCAGATATCAGATCAATGAGCTCTCCAAGCATCACAGCGCTTAAGGAAGGGCGAGCGTAATCTTTAGAAAGAACCCCCTTTAGGGCATCATTGTGTGCCTCCAAGGCGATCATCGCTTCGTCGATCAAGCGTCCGATTGACGGCAGTTTGGCATTCGACTGAAGATGAGACCAGCGAGCTGTGCGAGGAACCCAATAAATATTCTCGGCAGAATATTCGTCGCGGTCTTCAGCGCCTTCCGGGTACTCGTCCAGTAGTTCCCGATGCTTCTTCTCGAAGCTATCAGATATATATTTCAGGAAAATCAAGCCAAGCACAATATGTTTGTAATCAGAGGGCTCCATATTCCCTCGCAGCTTATCCGCCAACCTAAATAGGTCGGCCTCAAAGCTGAGCTTGGTGTCTTGCTGTTCAGCGGACTTCAATTTGCGCGCCAATTCGATACCCCGATCTGCTATTAATAGCTGATACCGGCCACCCAATGTCGGTTGTTATCGCCACCGGCGGCTCGGAATCAGCATCCTCCTGCACAACCGTAAACGGTTGGCGTCCAATAGGGTAGAGTCGAAGGATTGTAATTATTGATCAACATTGACCGGGGAACATGGTGTCCCCCTATCCATCCTAGAGCGTCCGGTTTTGAGTTATGGCGGGCGCTTCCTCCCCGGCGCACCATTACGAAGTCAATCTGACCCCTTCGCCTTTGGCGCCGGCACCGAGAAATTCGACACCGGCCTTCCTGAGCGCGGTCTCACCGACGGCGATAGAGGTCGCGCTGGCGGTGCAGCAGGATATCTCACAACGTGTCGAGCAAGCTGCCTCGCTCCGCGACAAACGGTTACAGCGCGCCCGGTATGAGGCTGAACTCGCACGCCGCCGCTATCTGAAGGTCGACCCCGACAACCGCTTGGTTGCCGACGCACTCGAAGCGGACTGGAATGGCAAGCTACGCGACCTCGATGCGCTTCAGCGCGAACATGAGCGTCAAAACGAAACAGACCAGTCATTGCTGGACGGCGCTGCGCAGGAACGGATTCGGGCGCTGGCCGCAGATTTTCCCAGCGTCTGGAGCAACGAGCGCACGCAGCCAGTGGTCGGGTGGTTGGCAACCGTTTCACCCGACTCTTGCGGTAGCGTCAGAGGCCTTTATCAACCAAAGACAGCAAATTTGTTGTGAAGTCGTGCTTTCCATGCGATTCTTCGGTCAGTCCCGAAGGAGGTAATTATGTCTGAAATGATGCTGGCAACGCTTTCCAATATTCGGACGGTTGACGACATGGTCGCCGCGTTCCGGGACGAGGAGCATTGCCGTCGTTTGCTCGAAAGCATGGTATGGCCGAATGGCAGGATCTGCCCCGCCTGTGGTTACAAACGCTCGATCGCGATAGCTGGCCGCGATACTGGCAAGCGCCGTGCGCGGCCGGGTCTCTATCAATGCTCCAGCGGTGATTGCCGTTTCCAGTTCACGGTGACAACCCATACGCCCTTGCACGCCACGAAACTTCCCTTGCGCGTATGGCTCAAGGCGATGTGGCTGTTGTTGCAATCGGACAAAGGCTTGTCCTCGGTTCGTCTCGCCGAGACGCTCGGTGTAAGCCAACCCACGGCCTGGCGGATCGGTCATGCTATGCGTCTCATGGTGGCGCGCGAGAACATCCTCGACGGCACGGTAGAGATTGACCATTTCTATCTCGGTGGCAGGCCACGAAAGCATCCCGATGATCCATCGCTCGGAAGAGGCCGCAAAGGGCAAGTAAAAACGCAGAAGACGCGGGTCGTGGCGATTGTTCAGCGACCAGCAGATGTCACCCCGGGTTCCGCTGCGGGCGATGCTCGCGCCGCTGTCGTTACCGGCCTTTCATTGCGTGCTGCCGTAGGCGCGATTGCACCACAAGTCGAGCTTCAGGCACATTTGATGAGTGACGAGGCAAAGGCATTCATGGCTATTGGCGAGAGCTTTGCCGCACACGAGACGGTCAACCACTCCAGCCGCGAATATGTCCGTGATACCGTCCACGTCAATTCAGTTGAAGGGTTCAATGCTCGGGTCCGCCGAACCATCGCAGGTGTCTTTCATCACATCAGCCCGGAACTCGCCGATTTGTATTTCCATGAAATAGGCTTCCGCTGGTCCCAACGTGTCGTAACCGGCCAGGCTATGCGAAAAAAGCCGAAATGGCAGGGAAAGTATGAAAACCCTTTGGTCGCGGGTGCCTCCCGCACTGCAGTTATTGCAAGTGTTCCGCGCTCCACCGGTCGCCAGATGCGCAGAAGCCCGGACGGCGGCATCACTATCAAATCGGCCGTAGCTGCCTTTGGTTGATAAAGGCCGCGTCAGATGTGCTGGAACAGATCGATTATCCGAGTGATACAGACCGGCCATTCTAAAAGACGGGCAGGATCCTTGCAATTGGATCGCGTAAAGTGCAGGGAAAACCGACGCACTACTTAGCGGTTTTGAGGGCTTTGACAAGACTATGACCTGTTTGGATGATGTGCTCTCTCATCAACTCTATGACGGACGGGGCGCCGGATTTAAACGAAGCCAAGATTTGCCGATGTTCCTCCTCTGCTTCCTCAAAGCGAGAGGTCAAAATCTGATGACGCCTAATGTAGCGCTCGATCTGTACATTTATACCCCGAATAAGCACCAAAGTCTGGGGGCGCTCTGTTCGCGAGTAGAGACTGCGGTGAAACTCCCAGTTTAAGGAGTTAACCTTTCCGATGTCCCTCCTGCTATAGGCTTCGTCGAGTTCTTCCAGTATTTGCGCGGCCCGAATCACTTGTTCATCTGCCATTCGGCTCACCGTGTGGTTGAGAAGGTCACACTCCATTATTGCCCGCAGCTCGAACAGTTCCATAATTTGGTCTGTTGGCAGTGACGTGACAAAGGCACCCTTATGAATCCTGGACACAATCAGCCCGGCTGCTTCCAATTGGCGAAATGCTTCGCGGACAGGCATTCGACTACAATCATATTCGGCCGCGATTGCTTCTTGGACGAGCTGGTCACCTTCCTTAAATTCCCCTTTGAGAATGCGTTCGCGTAACGACTCTGCCAATTCCTCAGGTATGCTCTGTCGTTTAAGCTGGTACTTTGAACGCTCGTTCGTCTGGTCGGACATATTTTCGATCACACTTTCGAAGTCAACTCACAAAGCCTTTTTGCTATTTGGGCGCACGATGGCAGAGTCTCCCACGGTATCTGTCGAAGCTTATGACGCCCGAGAGCTGTGCGCCGGACACAGAGCATCTTCAAGAATCGCGCCAAGTCCGCAGAATAGCTGTCCCAAGGCATTTTTCTGTACGCTTACACCGGCCATAAACCTGAACACCGTTGTGTCGTGGATCCGACAAATGGTATCCATCCGAGCAGGCTTTCAATTACCCAGAAGTTCAGCGCCGATGGTCATGCCGATCCTGATATCGGTGAGGCGCGATAAGCCTCGGCACATGACGGTATTGCCCGGTGGCGGATCATGGGCGCGAGCCAGATAGCCGCCGAGCTTTGCAAGCTTGATCAAATTGGTGGACAAAGTGCCAGCGCTGTCTGGGAGCGGATCGTCCTTGTCGGGGAGAAGATGGTCGAGCAGCTTCATATCTCGATCTGCGTGATCGCGACCGCGGGGTCGGCATCCGGCGTGGCTCGGTTGAGCATGGTCATCCAGAAGATCCGCCAGGCCAGGATGCAGAAGACGGCAATGAGCTTCACCAAGCGCTCGGCGGTTTGCAGTTGGGCCTCTTCGGCCCTGCAACCGGATTTCAGGATCTTATGGAAGGTCTCTATCTTCCAGCGCATGGCGTACCAGTCGAGCTTCTCGATGGCGTCTTCGTGGGAAGGAACGGGTAGATCGGTGATCAGCTTCCAGTCGATCCTTGGCCGATGCTTTGGTTCCGCCTGCTCCTGGGCGTGGATCACCGTCAAATCAAGTGCTGGATAGCGCTTCTGCTTACCGATCGGCGGCAAAACATGGATGCGGCGGAATCTGATCTCGACAACAATCGTCTCAGGCTTGCCATTTGCATCGCGGACCTCGACCTCGTGCATTCCGCTGATTTCGGCCTCATTCATCTGGACGGCGATCGTATGCTCGCCGTCGCCCGCCAGCCGATCAACGCAAGTCCTCACCAGGAAATGGGTGCCGAGTTCATGGGCCATGCAGAAAAGCTCATAGATGTCGCTTTCTCGATCACCTATATGGATGCAGCGCGCGGCATCACCGAACAGCGCAATCGACTCCCGCATGTTCTGTAGCCAGCGGAAGCACTCCTTCTCTTCTATAGGCAACCGCGTCAGGTTGACCTTTTTCTTCAACGCAGCGGTTCCTTGAACTTCGACCGCGTCCAGAACTTGATGGCCGAAAGGCCAAGCGGCAAACCGTCCAGCGTGACGGCCATGCTCGAATGCATCAAAAGCCCGCAGACGGGGCGGGCCACACTTCCTAGCGATGGAGGATGGCAGTGTCGTGCGATTGGGTAGCACCGTCACTGCGGCACTAGCCGAACGACAGCAGCCTGCTGCGGGACACCGTGCGGATCACTGTGCGCCTGCTGAAGCGGGCGACACCCTGATCGGCGGCGCCGGCATGGCATGGCGTGACCATTGCCGCGCGGCCAGGAAGTGCGCCAGCAATATTCAGTTCACTCGCGGTCGGCCGGACCGTGTCCAACTCTCCCATGAACTGACATCAGTCGCGACCAATCCCTCTACCGAACCGTGGCAGATCGAGGCCTCTCACTATCGGCCGCTGTTGAGCGCATCATCGCTCGCAGGGAGCGGCGCGTCCTGATCGGCGAAACCGTGCCTTATCGCAAGCCACGCAACTTCCGTGCCGGCATCGAGGGCGGCATTTCCTGCCTAAAGCGTGCCAGTGTCATCACCCCGCTTCTGCGGGCCCCGCGCCGTGCTCGCGATCACCGTAGCAACTCCGCTCTGGCGAAAACCAGCACCCTGATGCGGTCCCAACCCTCAAAGCCAACGCAGACCTAAGGCAAGTGCTTGAGAGCGCTATTAAATATGCTTGTTCATACGAAAACTAGTTAGACGAGGCCGCAACGTGAGTCAAAGTATACAAATAATTTACACAACATTTTTTGCGCGCTTGTATAATCCTTTCAGTTTCCGATACGCAAAGCGAAAGTGGTTCTCTGTCTGAATGTGGTAGAAACGTACGATATACGTTGGTGGAAAGATGACAACCACCTTAATGTCCCTCGTTTGCGCGAAAGACAGACAGCTGTTGCCAAATTATACCGCGGACCGCCAAGCAATGCGAGTAAACCCAGCTATGCTGCTAAGGAAGCAAAATAATGACAGCCTCTCGCAAGTATGCTCTAACACCCACACTTTCCGGTTTGCGCAGACCCTTGCGTTTTGGCAACGACAACATAGCCGACGTTATCGCCAAGACTTTGCACAAATTTCCGGCGAAAACTGCCGTCAGAACAAAAGATGGCGACGTGACTTACGGCGAGCTGGCGACCCTCGCATCCCGCCTTAAGGAACGCTTCGAGGCGATCGGGGTTCGCCCGGGTGACGCCGCCGTTGTCAAACTGCCCCGATCAATTGATTTGGTTACGGCTATCCTTGCTACCCAAATACTGGGCATCGCATTCGTGCCTGTTGATCCCTCGGAGTCGGATGAGCGAGTGGGCTACATACTTTCCAAAACGAATGCCATTGCCATCGTTAGCCATGATTCAAACGGGTCACTTTGCGTCAAACGGACTCACTTGCGCGGCGGAAAGTCACGGTTCACAAACATCGCCTACATCATGCACACCTCCGGGAGCACAGGCCGTCCGAAAGCGGTGCCAGTTTCACAAGCAGCTCTCCTTAATTTGATCGATTGGTATATTGACATGATTGATTTTTCGGAGAGAGTCAGCATTGCCCAACTTTCGCGACCAACATTCGATTTCTCGATTCCCGAATTTATTGTACCATTTGCGACCGGCGGGACGATTGTCTTGCCCAGCACGCAACTGGGAGCACAGATCGTTCAAACAACCGAATTTCTAATTCAAAGCGGCACCAACGTTATTCAGATGGTTCCAACACTACTGCGATGTTTCCTGGGAACTCTCGAGCGTCTTCCTGACATGGCGGAGCGGTTCACTCACCTCAAATACGTGATCAGCGGCGGTGAACCTCTACCGGACTCCGTCAGACGGCGGTTTTACTCAATTCTTCCGAACGCGACGCTAGTAAACAGCTATGGTCCAACCGAATGCTGTGTCGCCGTCAATTACTACTATTGCCCTCGTGGCGAGGCAGACCTCCCGATGTTCACCGGTCAGCCAGCGTGCAACATCGATTTCTTCGTTCTGGACGAGAACCAGTGCAACGTGGGTCTTGAGGCCGAGGGCGAGCTCTGGGTGGGAGGCGCTCAGACGTCCGAAAGCTATATAGCTGACGAATGCCAATCGAAACTGCACTTCATGCCACACGTAACGACCAACGGCAAACAAGTGCTTTATCGCACCGGCGATTATGTCGTAGCATCGGATGAACATGGATTGCGTATGCTCGGAAGAAAGGATGACCAGATCAAGTACCGAGGAGTGCGACTGGAGAAAGGAGAAATTACCAGCGCAATCGACCGGACGGGCTTATGTGCAGACTCAGCGGTGATCCTGCTAGATAGGGACGACGATACAGGCCAGGATTTGGTCTGTATAGTGACGCCCGCGAACGCCGACGTGGATCAACTTCGCCGGCGGCTTTCGAAGGCGCTGCCGAATGACCGTGTTCCGAGGCTTGTAGTACCTCTCGACATTCTTCCTTTTACTTCAAATGGAAAACTCGATCAGCGTGCCCTCGAGAGAACTGCCAAGAAGGCGCTCCAGGCGACCGTGAAGGATGCCGCCCCACATACCGAGAAAGCAACCGCGTCTCCATTGAACCATTTGCTGTTAGCGATAAACGCAGTCACTGGAAAATGGGTATCCCCCAGTCTGAAGGTTCAGAAGCTCGACATAGATTCGCTGAAGTTCCTTGAGCTACAGGTCAAATTGGCCGAAATCGGCCTGATGTTCAACAAGGACGTCTATCTAGAGCAAAATTCGACGATCGAGCACTGGGCAAGGGAACTTCAACCCGTCGATCGCAGCGTGTTTCAAGCAGGCGCCGTACGCAAAGGCGAGCATGCTGCCGAATTTCGCGATGGGCTCGAGCAAATTATCAATTGCATTGAAACGCAGACCCCCAGCATAGTCGTGTTACACTCGTCGCTTGCAGCGATAAGAAATTTAACTCCGAGTGACGTGGCATCGATTCTACTCCAGGCGATAGAGCGCCTCGCCACGTCATCTACAATTATCATCCCAGCGTTCACATTGAGCTACTGCGACACGCGGCAATTTCACTTTACGGAGACAAAGTCCGAAACAGGCGTGTTGGCCGATCTGGTGATGCGGGAGCTATCTGGGGGGCGTACCAAGCATCCCGCTTATTCGATGGTTGTGACCGGCCCAAAAACACGCGAATTATGCGATGCCGAATGGTGGCAACGCACCCCGTTTGGTGACGACTCAATTTTCGAGTTTATTAGTAGGGCTGGAGGCTTTGTCATGGGCCTCGGCACATCGGTTGCTACGCACGTGCACCGCTGCGAAATGTTGGCCCGTGTTCCTTATATGAAGACGATCAACATCGATGGCCTCGTCGACTTCGGCACGGGGCCGCTTCGTGTCTCATCATCCGTCTATGTCCGTGATATTGCAGAGAGGCCGGAGTACAGGTATCTCGCACGCGACGTCGCTCGCGATATTCGCGAACTAAAGGACGTTACGCGTGACTTTGAACTGGCTGGAACCTACGCAAGGCTCGTGGCCGTAAGAGATATGGAAGCGGTGCTGGTGCGCGCAATGCGAGTTGAGCCATACGGCTTTCTTCGGGAAGAGGCTCGGGAAGAAGCGCAACGCGCATATCCCATAAGCCAAAGGGTCGCTTAACTTGGAACTCAGTAGATTCGGAGGTTGAAAATGACGACGCGAATATTGGGTCTGGTCGAGTTTGACCAAAAGCGTCTGAAAGTGGATCTGGCTACGTTAGCACAAGCAAAGTTCTCGACCGCATATTCGGATTTCGCCTGCGGGAAGTGGGAGGCCTGTATTCTGCGCAACCGATCGGGAACGCAGGATGAGGACACTGTGGTCAGCCACCACGTGCCAGCGATCGCGACGCCCTTGGGCCAATCCTTATCGTATTTCAATGAATTGCTGGAGACACATTTTGATACAAACGCGATGCGTTACGCCAGAATTATACGTATATCCGAGAACGCTTGTATCATTCCGCACCGTGATTACTTGGAACTGGATGCAGAGTTCGTGAGAGTGCATTTGGTTCTGGCGACAAATGAGAGATGCATGAACACCGAGAACGATAGAATCTACCACATGGGACTAGGCGAAATCTGGTTTCTCGATGCGAGCGTTCCTCACAGTGCGGGGTGCTTCTCACTAACTCCACGAATCCATTTGATGGTCGACTTCGAGGGAACTCACCTCCCCGAAGCGGTTGTGCGCCAAACCAAACAACCATTAGAAAGTAATGCGATGGTTGATGCTCGAGAGAAATGGTCCAAGGAAACGCTCGAATGCGTGCTGGGCCTTTCAGAAATTATCAGTGAGGCTAACTATCGAGAGATCGTCTCTATTTTGGCTAAGCTTCACTTCTTCTACAAGATCGACTGCCAAGCAATGTATGGATGGCTGCAGGAATTATGCCGGCGTCGTGGCGACCCGATCCTGATAGAAAAAACGAATATGCTCGAGCGATTCTATCTTATTGATCGCGCAGCCGGGGAAGTCATGTCTTATTGACGAGCGCCTTCTTTGAGTTGGACGCCTTGAGGTAAACCATGATGGATTGGATCACGTATCCCGCCGGCGAAAGCCGCTTGGCGAAGCGCCGAGTCTGCGGTAGCGACGCCACTCGATCGTTCAGACGGAGCGCCCGCGCAATCACCCCCACGCAGCGCTTGGTGCCGATCTGGTGCCGATGCTCTTCCATGTTGTGTTCATCTTGCCGCCCGAAATCTTTCCGGGAGGTCCTATTATGGCAGCGTCATGCTCCCCCACGGTGAAGCTGCACGAGTTCATTGCCTTTTTCGCTGCCTCCGCTCGCCCGCCCGCTTTCACGCTCCAACGGCATCCACCGCGCTTCGGCTCACCCGTTTTCCTGAAGGCACGGCGCCGCTGATGAAGCCACTGGTCCTGATTTGTTCACGAGATCCAGAGCTCTATCTGATTCTCAGCCACATTCTGGAGGTCGATGGCTTTAGGAGTGAACTGGCCAGCGCTGTCGACGAAGTGGTTGCGGTGGCCGTGAAACAGGAGCTGCTGGCGGTACTGCTGGACTGTCATGCAGCAAGCGGAACAGAATCGATCATATGTGCGCGGCTTAAGCAGGAGCCACTGACCAGCGGGATCCCTGTGGTTGCTCTGGTCTCGCGCGACGCTCAGCACGAGCTCATCGGTTTGTTGAAAGCCGGTGTCGACGAGACTATGGTGCGGCCGCTAGTGCCGGCTAGGCTGCTCGACTATTTGCATGCGCAGCGGCGTGGTTTCAACCGGGTTGAAAACGGCCACCGACTTTACCGCGGTGGCCTAGAGATGGAGGTCGTTTCGCACCGAATTAGGCGTAACGGGCATGACATTCATTTGGGATTAATCGAGTTCAACTTGCTGCGGCACCTGTTCGAGAGTCCGGGCAAGGTTTTCAGTCGGGAGGAATTGATCACACTGGCTTGGCCGAATAACATCCATGTCGGTGCACGCACGGTTGACGTACATATCAGCCGGCTCAGAAAGACGCTTAAGTCGGTTTCGTCAAATAGCGTTATTCACACGATTAGGTCGCTCGGCTATTCGCTCGAGGCATCAGACGGCTGAGTAGGAACGCTCGGGCAGCCCTAGATCCCGCTTGCTGAGGAAAGCCTTTCAGGTGCTCGAGATATTCGGCCGAATTGCTACGAGTAACGTAACCGCTGTTTTGCTTCCATGTTGCCCTTTCTGTCCCAATCTGTGATAGGGTTTCCATGGACGAGCAACGGTAACGGTCCGATATTGCCGCCTCCCGCATAGGGTCTCGATGGCCTATGACACGTGTTTAACGACGTCGTTAGTGACGTGTCCTGGGTGAGGCATGTGATGCGTATCGGGATTCTTGGGCAGCAACGCCCGAGCCTGTGGCGCGACGAACAGAAGCTCGAGCTTGTCATGGTCGGTTGGGATCGACGAGGCGACGATTACCGAGGTTGCGCAGCGACACGGTCTGATGCTGCAGCAGATTTACACTTGGCGTAGTGAGCTGAAGAGCTGAAGAAGAAGGCACTTTTGTCTGAAAATGCGGTGTTTGTTCCGTATGCATCCGAGCAATCACGCGGATGAAGGCTCGCGCGTGAACTTCAGCCGGGTTATGGTCGAGCAATGCGGCTCAGGTTAGGTTCTTTTGCATGCCTTCAGATTTTTCGGCGCGCTTTTCGGGCCCATTTTGCAGCCAGGTCATCGACAGCTTTGTTGAGTTGGCTGAAGTTGGCGCTGTCGGGATTGTAATCGTTGTTGCCCCACCATTCGAGGATTTCGGCATGTCGCTCGTGCGCCGGATCGGCAAGCGCCTCGCGGAACTCCTGATAGCCCCATGGGTTTTCGGTAATCATTCGGCGAGGGCCGCAGGTTCAGGGTAAGCGCGATTTTCGATGCGCATTGACGGCTGTTGCAGCGCTAGATCGCCCCGTCGATAGCGATATCCAGCTCTAATATGCCGCAGAAGTTTTGGAGAAGTTGATCGGCAACAGGTCGCCTATGTCGGCCGCTTCGTCCCGCTGCGGCAACTCGGTGAGCACGTGGCGCAGCCATGCCAGCGGATCGACGCCACATGCGCGGCAGGTGAGCATCAGACTGTAGATCACGGCACTGGCCTTGGCTCCGTCGGCGGTGTCGCTGAACAACCACGATTTTCTGCCGGTTGCAGTCGGGCGGACATTCTGCCCATATCGAGCAAGAGCTCGTAGTCCATTATCGCTGGCACGCGCTTTACGGGCGTCGTGTGCGGCGGTTTTATGAT
>NZ_JARFYN010000081.1 GCF_030272695.1 Martinezella calliandrae | reverse complement strand
ACGAGCAGGTGAAGATCCGCGGCTTCCGCATCGAGCCGGGCGAGATCGCCGCACGGCTTTGCGAGAATGCCCTGGTGCGCGAGGCCGTCGTGGTGGCGCAAGAGGACCGCACCGGCGACAAGCACCTCGTCGCCTATGTGGTCTGTGCGCCCGAGGCCGAATCGGACGACGAGGATGGAAGTGCGCTTGCTGCCTCCTTGCGCGCCCATCTGGGTAGCCTGCTGCCCGATTACATGGTGCCATCGGCCTTCATGAAGCTGGCGGCGCTGCCGCTGACGGCGAACGGCAAGCTCGATCGCAAGGCGCTGCCGGTTCCCGACGACGCCGCCTATGCACGGCGCGCCTATGAGGCGCCGCAGGGCGAGGTCGAGACGACGCTGGCCGCGATCTGGCAAGAGCTGCTCGGCCTCGAGCGGGTCGGACGTCACGACAACTTCTTCGAACTCGGCGGACACTCGCTCATGGCCGTGCAGTTGCTCAGTCGCGCCTTCGATCTTGGGCTTAAGCTTAACGCCGCTAACCTCTTCCAAGCGCCTGTTCTGAAGGAACTTGCGTCGAAAGTTCAATTGGACCACCTCCGTCATATACCTGGAGTCCTGCCCGTTCGGACGACGGGATCTCGATCACCACTGTTCTTCGTTCCGACTGGTTATGGAGATTATTCATATGTTCTACCCCTGGTGAAAGACATGGAAATAGACTGCCCTGTGTATGCTCTGCCATGGCCATCGTTCAACCAAAATGATCCGCCAACGCTCGAAGGAATAGCTGCGCAGGTAGCTCCGGTTATAAAAAAAATCCAGCCGCAAGGCCCGTACCGTCTTGCTGGATATTCATCAGGGGCAATCTTGGCTTATGCAATTGCCCAACACTTACTAAGCGTCGATGATGCTGTGCAATTCATGGCTTTGATTGATGCCAGCCTCCCCGCTACTCCACCAAGCATTTCGGATGCGCAAATCGCGCTAGAGATGATTTTCGAGCCTCTCGAAACGCTAGATGATGAACGCTTCTACTTCCTGGAGCGTGTTGCCAAAGATTGCTCAATTACTGAGTTGCTCCAGAAAGCTGAGGAAATCGGTGCAATAGCGGAAGACCATGGACTCTACGATACGGCGTCGATGTATGCGCAGTTTCATCAAGCGCTGCAGTCTTATAACGTTCCAGCTTTGCCAGTCGAGGTACATCAATTTTACGCCAGCGAGCCTTCGATGGGACGGCGCGTGCGCGTCGGCGATTCAATGGCGGCGGAAGAAACGTCACCTATGCGCGGCTGGGACAGGGTCTTAGATGTCGCTGCCATTCATGCCGTGCCGGTTCCCGGCGATCATGTAACCCTGATGAGTGATCGGAAGAACCGCCGGGTTTTAGCATTCTTACTATCAATGGCCTTAGCGGCTGACGTAAACGAGCCTTAGCAATGATCGAGAGAGGGATGTAGCCTGATGATCCATTCATTTCGGCACGACATTTATCTTCCATCTACCTTTGAGCTGCTCACCAAGGGAGGTGACGAGCGAATTGAGCTCGACCCAATAGCAATGACCAATAAATACGGGTGCCGACCGATTCCGGATTGCGGATTAGCTGCATTTGGTTCTGCGACGGCATCTACGATCTCCGAAGCCGGTTTCGATGCTGCCGAAGAGGTTCGGACCAGGTTGTTGGAGGCTTTGCGGAATAGAGAGCCCGCAGAAATTTACATGGCGGAGATATCCACACTGCGCAGCGAATTCGCTGATCTCTGCAGGCTCACAAATCTTCCAGGACTTGAAATGATTGTGTCGTCATCAGGTACCGACGCACACATGCTTGCCGCGCGGCTAGTGGATGAGAGCGCAAAGATTAAAACACTCGCAATTATGGTTCAATCGACCGAAACGGGAAGTGGGATCGCCGGAGCTTTGAAGGGAGCGGAAAGCGATCTCGGTAAGTCCGTTGATGTTGAATCAATAGATATCCGCGCGAAGGATTGCAGCCTGCGATCAACTGCGGTTGTCGCTGACGAACTTGAAGCGATGGTCTCGCTCGCAGTGGCGCGATACGACCGCATTTTGATTACGTTAACCGATGTTTCCAAAACCGGAATATTAGCGCCGTGTCCAATACGAGCGCAGGCTCTAAAGCGCCGTTGGCCTGATATCATCGAAATTCTTGTCGATGCATCTCAATTCCGGCTGACGCCATCCACGCTACAAAGTTACCTGACTGCAAATTGTTTGGTCGTCATTACCGGATCCAAGTTCATAAACGGTCCCGCTTTTTCGGCGATGTTATTAATACCGGAGGCAGCAGCCTCTCGATTGATGACGCAGTCGCTGAATCCCGCAGTCGGGATAGCTAGCCTCCAACCAGAATGGCCGCGGCATTGGAATGGCGTCCGCTCGCTTCCCAATTCGAGTAACTTCGGGTTGCTTCTGCGGTGGAAAGCTGCCCTCGCGGACTTGCGCGCTTTCCGTAATATTTCAGAAGAAGACATCGAAAAGGTCGTGCGTGCCTTTCACGATGCGATCGTCTCCGCACTGCACTATACTCAGGAATTTGAACTCCTAGAACAATCAGCCTTACAGTGCCGGCCCTTCGCGGAAGGTGCAGCCTGGGATCAAGTGCAGACAATCTTTCCCTTTCTGTTATTCCATAATGATCCGAGAGGAAAACGAACTCCAGTGTCTACAGAAACGACACAGGAGATTTATTATCAGATGCGCAAGGACATCAGCCCCGCAGCAGGCAGAGCACACAACCCGATATCCTCAATGCGCTGTGAACTAGGTCAGCCAGTCTCGTGCGGCGAATTGCAAGGAATTCGTGTTTCTGCCTTGCGACTTTCTCTCAGCGCGCGGTTAATCGTGAAGGCCGTCGAAGAGGGAGATCGCGGGATCGCTTCCCTGATCGAACAAGGGCTTCTCGTATTGGAAAAAGCTGCCTTCCTTGCCAAGTAATCTGGTGGCTTACAACAGCATTGACTGAGTAAAATGGAGTTGCAACGTGAAGCTTGAGATTTTCTCATTGCGGGCCCGCCCGGATTTGATCCCGGCGGTGTTTTCGAAAGATTTGAACGATGTATGGCCTGAGTTCATACGGCACGATCCTACAACTAAACTCTACTTTGGAACTCCTATTTTCTCTGACTATCTGGATTATGCGTTCGCCGGAGTTGTCGATGACGAAGTAGTCGGACGTGCTTTCGGAGTGCCTTTTGCATTCAATGTCAAGGGACGTACTGAATTGCCCGACGGTGGGTGGGACGAGGTTATTCGGTGGTCCCATGAAGATCGGTTAATCGATCGAAAGCCGACTGCGATGAGCGCTCTCGAAATCACTCTTGCCGCAAGAGCGCGAGGAATTGGCAACGCGCTGGCGATGCTCAACGCACTAAAGGTATGCGCAAAGAGAATGGGTTTTGCCGAGATATCGGTCCCTGTCCGGCCAACCCAAAAGCACCTTTATTCACGAATGCCAATGTCCGAGTACATCAAATTGCAACGGGACGACGGATCTCCGCTTGACTCATGGTTGCGAACGCACTTCAACGCTGGGGGCAAAATAGACAAGATTGCCCCATATTCCATGACTGTCGTCGGCACCATCGCCGAATGGTCACAATGGACGCAGGCAAAGCTTCAAAATTCAGGTATGATAGACGTCGAAGGAGCATTAGTTCCAGTACTGATTTCAATTGAGCAAGACCTCGGAGTTTACGTGGAACCAAATGTATGGGTCCGTTACTTTCTTTAGGTGTTTTGTGGTCGGGATCGGTTCGCCTGCCCTTGACGATCACCCGCGGCCTGGGTTGGTTCCGGTTGCGGAACGACATTGATCTCAGTAGGCCAGAAATATTCAGCAGGATGCGTGCCCAGCCCAGACGAAAACTGGCGCGAGCCATTTCAATGGTTCTAAACGATTCGACGAAACACCGCGACAAGCGCCACACGGCTATCTGAACCGCGCGGCTTTGCTGGAGAATGTAGGGCCGATGAGAAGAAAAGACGATCATTGCTGCGCTCGAGAGCCTCCCAGGCGACCTCGATTTGTACGGGGTCCAGATCTCATGGAAGTTGCGCCGCCAATGGTGGTATGGATGCCATATTCCGCCGAAGTCTGCCTCGAGAAATGATGGAGGCGCATCAGCCAGAGAGGTTCCCATAGAATGAAGCGCCGATGTTGTTGTCTCGATGTCGCAAAGCTGGCTTGTCGGCGGAGCATGTCGTCCCAGTCGAAAACCTACTAGACTAGTGCCCGTCCATAAACGCCTGTTTTCATGGTTTTTAGAGGTGTTTTGCCCGCTGAAGCGGTGTTTTTTCGGGACGTGGGATGGCACAGGGCTTGCAGGTTGTGGCCGGAGGGCGATTTGGCCGCAATAGGGTCGTGGAGTACCGGCCGGCGCTCGCGGCGTGTTGGTGGTGAACGCGGCGCGATGACCGGCGTCAGGTCGACCTGAGGCGGGCGAAGAGGGCGAGATTGTAGGCGACCACCGAGGACCAGACGTAGGTCTTGAAGTGCTCGAGCCCGCGCCAGGTGCAGCGGGCCAGGCCATAGGTTCGCTTCAGGCAGGAGATGCCGGCCTCGATGCCGGCCCGGAAGTTTCTGAGCTTGCGATACACCCAGCGGCTCCTGACCATATCTTCGATCTTGAGGCCGCTCTTCTTATGGAAGGCCATGTCACCAACACCCAAGGCCTTGGCCTGGCGCAGGTTTTCACGGCTTGCATAGCCGCCGTCGGCGGCCGCCTGCCGCGGCGCTTCGCCATAGAAGGCGATGTGGCGCTCCAGTAAGGGCAAAAACCGCTCGCTGTCGGCCGGATTACCGGCTTCGATGACGAGATCGAGGATCAGTCCGCTCCCGCCGGTGGTCAGATTGATCTTGTGTCCGTAATCGACGTCTCGGCTGCCCTTGACGATGATGTCGGCGTGCGGCTCGAACAGGCTCACAAGCTTCTCGCCGGCCGGCACCGCTTCGCCTGCCAGCACCCGCCGCTCGGTCTGGGCGACGATCTGCGCGATCAGCGGCTGATAGTGGCGAACCTGGGCCTGCCAGAGTTCACCCGCTGGACCCGCCGTCAGCGGCAACTGTGCCGCCGCCTGCTGCAGATAACCCAGGGTGTTCCGGGCGATCCTGAGCAGCGCGCGGTAGTGCTGAACCCGTTTGGGGCGACCGCGGGTATACTCGATCGCCCGAGCCCGCTTCTTCGCCGCGCGGCAGTGATCGTGCCAGGGGATGGTGCTGCCAAGCGAACCCGCCTGCTGCAGAAGACGAACCATCACCCGCAAGCAGTCCCACAACAGACTGCTGTCGCTTGGTTCGTGGATCAGCGCCGCCGTGACGGTGCTGTCCATACGCACGACCTTGCCGCTTTCCAACCTCTCTTGTCGGGCGCTGGCCAGCAGCAATTTGTTGACCGCTTCCCAGGTGTCCGCCCGGATCGCGCTGATTGTCTTGTGCAAGACCGACTTTTTCGGGCTCCATCCCCATGGCAGCCGGGCAAAGGCCCGAAACGAGGCGGAATCTTCCAGATGAAACGCCAGTTCCTGGTAGCTCAGTTGGCGGTACTGTTTGAGGAGGGCACAGCGTAGCACCGCCTCCGACGGCAAACCCTGCCGGCCAGTCTGCGTGACCCCCTGTCGGCACAGATCGGACGCCACCAATTTCAAAAGATCGCGATGGCCATCCAGCCACTGCGACATCGCCTCCAGTTCACGACCGATGTCGTGCTCGGCGAAAAGATCGAATATGCTGCCCTGGACGGTGCGTTCTTGGCGCATTGTCGGCTCCGGTGGCTGCGGGCTTGTCTTTAGAATCAGTGACTTGATGCTAAAGTGTACCCAAAACCGCCGGGCCTTGCCCGAACAAAAAACGCGATTTTCGCAATAATTCCAAAAGCTTGCTGTTTATGGACAGGCACTAGACTAGAGCGTACGGCTGCGGTTCTGGTTCGGAAAGCTTAGAGGGGTAGATAGGTGGAGATCATGACGTTTGAACAACAGAAGATCCTCGCCGGCATTCGTTCAGTGGAAACCTCCGACGAGGCCGGCTTGTTCGCTTGAGCGCGCGAGCGGTGATGCGCTATCTACGCAAGGAGAATTTGCCGTTGCCAATGCGTCCCCTTCGTGGTCCGGCGCCGCACGAAGTGGTTTGGCGTGAGGCCAGCAACCCGCGCGTGCTCAGCATTCTCCATAATCCCGGCTATGCTGGGGCCTATGTCTATGGTCGGCGGCGGCAGACCGGCGGACGCGTTCGTCAGGACGTTTATCGACCGCGGACGACTAAGGTCCCCATCGCGGACTGGGAGGTCTGTTTGGAAGCGGCCCATCCTGGTTACATCGGCTGGGAGCAATTCATGGAGAACCAACGGCGATTGGAGAACAACATCAACCGCTACGAAGCCGGCCATTCGGGCGTGCCGCGCAAGGGCGCCGCGCTGCTGCAGGGCATCGCTGTCTGCGGGCGGTGCGGTCGCCGGATGAGTTTGCGCTATAGCGGCCCTGCGGGAAACTATCCCGTCTACGCATGCCGCGCCGACCGCGGCCACGACGGAGGGCCGTTATGCCAGGAGGTGCGCGCTCTGCCGGTCGATGCACGCGTCGAAAGCATTCTACTTAAGGCTTTGACGCCGGACAGGATTGCTATCGCCGTCGCCGCACTGGGCCAGATGGAAGAGGAGGCCCGTCAACTCGAGCGTCAATGGGCTCTGCGGCGCGAACGTGCGCGCTACGAGGCGGAAAGGGCACGGCGCCAATATGATGCAGTCGAGCCAGAGAACCGCTTGGTGGCCCGTTCGCTGGAACGCGGATGGGAGGAAAAGTTGCGCGCGGCCGAGGCTATCGAGCAGGACTATGAACGGTGGCGGTCCGACGAGCCCCTGGTTCTCAGCGAGGCAGATCGCGACGGGTTACTGGCACTCGGAGAGAACCTGCCTGGCATCTGGCATGCCCCATCGACCACGGCGGCCGAGCGAAAGAGCATCTTACGCCTCATTATCTGCGAGGTCGTTCTCGATCAAAAACGGCTGCAAGGACAGGTCTGGATCAAGATCTTGTGGCAAACGGGAGCGACGAGCGAGCACTCTGTCCAAAGGCGCGTTCATACCTATGGCGACTATATCGATATCGACAAATTACGAGCGCGCGTGACGGAGCTGAACGCCGCAGGCAAAATGGACAAGGAAATTGCGTCGGTACTGAACGCGGAAGGCTTCCGTGCCGCACAGAATTGCGCCTTCAAAGGTGACAATGTCTGGCTCTTGCGCAGGCGTTGGGGCATTCCAACCGTCAAAATCAACGGAACGAGCTCCAACCCCGTCAGGTGGCCAGACGGAACCTATTCCGTTCAAGGAGTTGCTGCAGCTCTTGGCATTACGCCGCAGACCATCTTCAAATACCTGGCACGAGGCCTGATTCAAGGCCGGCAGCTAGTGAAAGGACAACCATGGCAGATCGAACTGACGGAGGACCAGATCGACATTCTACGCGCTCGCGCTCAACGCAATAGACGATCGAGGAAACAGGCATCATGAAATCATCGGTGACCCGACTTACGCCGATGCCATACTGGATCGCCTCGTTCACAACGCTCATCGCATCGAATTGAGCGGCGATAGCCTACGCCGAAACCTGCCCCGAAAAGCTTGACACCCTGCCTAAATGAACTGACAACAATCATCGCCTGCAGACCCCACTAAAAAGGGGGCGAGATCATCCCGGAATCAAGGGGCGCAATCATCTCGGAACAAAGGGGCGGCTTCATCGGAATCGGCACGCCATCAAAGCAGCGGCTTATTCTCATGCGCTCGCCATACTCCTCGACACATTTTAAAGCATCGCAGCGGCCGACACTAAAACAGTCAAAGCCGAGATTGTCTGTCGAACCGGTCCGAAGAAAGTTGGTCTTGTGTGTGCGTGTTGAAACTTCGCTGTGCCATGGAGCAAACCCCGCAACGCCTTATTATCCAGGCTCGACGCCGTCTGCTGCGACCCATTCAACCGCAAAAGATTCATCCAATGGTTGCGGGCCGTCAAGCAATACTGCGGTTAGTATTAGGCCATTTGAAATCATGAAGCGGCCGCGGAGTTCCCGTGGACAATCCTTTGCCGGCACGCACGTGTGTGGAAGCTGAGCGACGAATGAGCCGTCGTCCGGAATGATGGTGACCACGGCATCCTCGAAGTCCAGCCATTCACGTGTAAGCGGAAACCACGCCTTGAAGATGCTCTCCTTAGCGCTGAAGAGCAGCCGTCCCCAATTGACATGCCCGGATGCATTCGCGATCCAATGTCGCTCCTCGTCGCTCGAAATGAGCGACAATACTCCTGTGGGCAGCTCCGCATCGACTTCGGCATCGATTCCAAGCGCAATGAAGTCCTTCTTCATGGCCACCGCCGCTGCATAGAATCCGACGCAATGAGTTATACTGCCAACGATTCCAGACGGCCAAAGCGGTTCCCTGTTAGGCCCGCTTGGGACCGGACAAGACGGAAAGCCAAGTTTGCACAGTGCCGCCCTGGCACATGCCCGCCCGATCGAAAATTCACGCCTTCTGCCTTTGATCGCTGTGGCAATTGCACTCTCTTCTTCGGCCATCACTTGGATTTCGGGGCCGTCACTTGCTCGAGAAGTTTGCACAGCGACATTAGGCGGGAGCAGCTTTTCTAGCATGAGATTTCCTCTCACTCGAGCACATCCTACTTGTTCGGGAACTCGTGAAAAATCGCGCTGGCGGATTGGCGCATTCTCGCCCTCGGCGTTAAAATCAAATTGCCATGGGTAAGCATGACCCTCGTTTTTGGATTGGCTGGGTCAATCCCAAGCGGATCCGTGATCATCGCTACATTCGCATCAACTCTCAGCCTTAACCAACCGCTCGCCGGGAAACGAGCATTCCTTTGATATCGCCGAACTGCCTGATTATGACAAACACCGCAAGCAGCCCGGCGACGAGCTCAGCAGTTGCCTGGCTGATTAATAGTCCTTTGAAGCCCCAAATTGCGGGCAATAGCAGTATGGCTGGTACGAACAGATATCCTTGCCTCGCGAAGGAAACGACCGCACTCAGACGTGCTTTCCCGAAGGACTGAAGCATCGTTATCGCTACATACTGAACACCAAAAAGCCCGAAAAAGAGATGGAACATAAAGCAGGTCGAGACAGCGATTTCAGTCAAGTCCTCGCTACTGCTGAAAAGTCGGACGATTGGCCGAGCGAAAATCACGACCACGGCAGAAAAGGTAGCTGAAAATGCAACGGCTATGGAGAGCATGAACTTCGCAGCCCTCTGTACCCGAGCGAAATCCTGTGCTCCCCAGCTGAAACCGAGAACCGCCTGGGAGCCTATGCATAGGCCCATGATTGGGAGGGCCCCGATTGTCAACAATCGTGCAGCTATGCCCACCGCGGCAACGGAATTGTCGCCGAATTGTGCAGCGGCCCTGTTCAAGAGCACGAACGCAACAGCAGACAAAATGCCGGTGATGGTTGCAGGAGCTCCAATGGCGGCGAGCTGTTTTACGCGGTCACCCTTCAAAGTTATGTAGGAGGGCCGGACACGGACAATTCCCAGTTGCTTCACGAAATATAGAACGTAAAGGCCGGTGGCGGCGAGCTGCGACGAAAATGTTGCGAGCGCCGCCCCACGAATTCCGAGATGCAGGGAAAAAATCAGTATCGGATCGAGCAGGGCATTCAGCGCAAAAGCCGTAATCATGGTCCACATGCTGAAGCGTGTATTGCCCTCAGCCCTCACGATAAAGCCGTTAACCATATTCAACAGTATCAGAGTGTAACCAAATAGGAGCGTCGATGCGTAGTCGAGTGCAGCCGGCATTATTGTCGGACCGGCGCCGAGCAAAGCGAGGACGTCGCGCAGACTGAAAAGCAGAGCGCCGGTAAGTGCAACTCCGATCGGAGCCGCTAGAGCGAGCGCCAAGCTCGCGCCGCGATTCGCCTCCAAAGAATTGCCGGCGCCAAGATTGCGCGACACGAACGATGCCGTGCCGACGCCGATCCCCTGCCCAACTGCGGTCAGCAGGACGACCAAGGGCAAAGCTATGCTGACGGCGGCGATAGCCTGCGCGCCGAGCCTTCCGACAAAGATTGCATTCACGAACTGCTGAAGTGCATTGATCGACAAGCCGATAATGGAGGGAATGGCAAGCCGCATGATGAGGCTGGACACCTTGCCCTCCAAGAAACTGGTATGCTCCGCCGGCGAAGCCATGCGCTCTTCGTTGCTCTTCATCGATCGCTCCGGCGGTCTCATCCGTAGTTGGCCCGTTGTGCATTCACTCCTAATGCATCGACAATCTGGAGGAGTTCGTCGCGGAAGATTGTGCAGAGATTGCGGGTCGTTTCGAAGCCAACTTGTCGTGGATCATATCTCGTTTCGATTCGTAGTTCGCCCGATTGGTATCCGATGCGAAACCAGAAGAGGTAGTTCATAACTGACTGATCCATATCTTCGCCGAGCCACAATGGGTCTGGATCTTTGCGTAGCAGATGGCGGGGATAATGATGTTGCAGCCTAGCTCGATAGTTTAGCCCGATGCGGGGTAACGGCAGACGATCGATCCGCTTACGCAAAGCGGGATTCTGGTTCAAGAACTTCAGAGCACGGAAACCTATGCCTTGGCGCGGCAGTGAGCTGCGTTGCCGATATATGGAGCGGGCGCGGTCCAGACGAGACTCCATTCCGCTAAGGAATAACGGAAGCGGCACCAGTTCACCGACATAACCGATGATTTGAGACGGGTCGATATCATCGAATAGATGTCCCCTCGTCGAGGTGAGGCTGTCAATCCAGAGGGAATAATTTCCAAAAGCGCGGCCAAATGCCCCCGAAATAGCCGCAAGCACGAGATCAAAATCCTCGCAATACGCAGAACTCGCCGCAACCTTGAGAAGTTTCCCCGTTGTCTTCTCATCGATCCTTAGATGATGTGTCGCCTGATCTTTCCAGAGTGGCGTGCAGAAGTCTTCATCGATATACTTCTCAGAACCTGCATGGTGGAGCCGTTTGGCCGTTTCGGTTGAAAAGCCCGCCGCACAGGACCCGGCGTCGCTCACACCCATGTCAAACCGTTCATATCGAATGCCTTCCCAGTGCTCGAGCTCCGTTTCGGCTTCGCCATTCGCGTATCTGTCCAAACGCTTCAGCCATTGGGTCAGGCTCGTGGTCTCTGTAACCGCTCCGGTTTGGCCGGCAGCAAACGAATTGTAAGCTGCGTCCAGTGCATTCAGGAACAATCTATATCCGACCCCGTCTGCTACGAAGTGATGCAGCAGAACGAGCAAATAGTAATCGCCGCTTTCCGACGTCCGGAAAGCTGAGACCTTGATAAGGGGTGTGCGACCGTCAAATCGAAACGAGCGCTGACGCTCCGCACAGGAGCGCTCAATGACCGCGAGTTGTTCCGATGTGTCTACACCGACAAGGTCTATTTCCTCTACGAGGGCTTGGGGTATCGATCCGATCACTTGAGAGAGGCCGTTCTCTGTTTGCACGATGCGGAGCCGCAGTCCTTCCTCCCGGCCGATGACATGCGCAAGCGCATGTTCAAGAGTGGAGACATTCAAGAGGCCGGCGGGCATGAAGAAGAGATCGCCGATGTTGTAGTGATCGCCGATTCCGACACGACTATTCCAATGTGAGACTGCAGGGGTCATTGGTAGCGGGTCATCGGAAACGGGCTCGGCACAAGTCGTGGCCGAGGTCTGGTGCGTTGCCAGCTCGCGGATTGTTGGTGTCCGGTGCAGTTGGCTGACAGTCAAGTTCAGCCCCGCTTTACGCGCCAGTGTAACGCACCGAACGCTGAGGAGCGAATTTCCGCCGATATCAAAGAAGCTATCATCGATGCCGACAGATTTGGCGCCCAACAGCTCGTGCCAGATATCGGCAAGGAGTCGCTCCCTCTCCGTCCGTGGCTTAGCGGATTTGCTCCTTCGCATCTTGCGGGACGAGACGGACGAGAGACGCGCCCGATCTATCTTCCCGCTCGCGGTGAGCGGCATACGGTGCACGATCCGAACATCCGACGGAATCATGTAGGAGGGCAGTGTCTGCCGCAGGTGGTTCACGATGGCTCCAGAGGTCAGGCCGTCGAGAGCTGGGACCACAAGGGCAACCAGTCGCCGATCATCGTCCTCGCCCTGGACAAATGCGGCGGCCTGCGCAACGCCGGAATGAGCGACGAGCGCGGCTTCAAGTTCCTCCAGCTCAATTCGGAAACCCCGAAGCTGAATTTGGTTATCTGCTCGACCGCAAATCTCCAGGAGGCCTTTGGCGGAGACGCGGGCGATATCACCGCTGCGATAAAGGATGCTGTATTGACTTTCGTCGTACGGATTTGAAACGAAACGGTGTTTTGTTCGCTCTGGATCCTTCCAATACCCGGTGCTCACGCAGCGTCCGGCAACGCAGAGTTCACCTGCGACTCCGACGGGAACCTGCTTCAAGTGTGCGTCAAGAACGTAGACTTTTACATTGTCGATCGGGCGCCCGACCGGCACAGCTGAAGAGCCGTCGTCGGCGTCTGATGTTCGGTACACTGCTGCATTGGACGCGCACTCGGTCGTGCCGTAAAAATTCCACAGCGGCACATCTGGAAAGCACTCTCGCCAGCGAATCGGAAGCGATGGCGGCATCAGTTCGGCGCTGCTTGTGACCAGGCGCAAGTTGGTTGTTTCCGGATGTCGCTTTTGAGAAGCGATTAAACCGGACAGAATGGGCGGAGCGGCAAACAACCGCGTGACGCGATGCTGTGCCAATGCCCTCAACAAGAGGTCGGGGTCGAGCACCTGCTCCTGCGTCAGGATCAGCGTGGGCACTCCCTTCAGCAGCCCTCCAAAATACTCCCATAGCGCGGCAATGAGTGTCGCTGACTTCTGTGCCACCATCACGTCGAAGCCGTCGAAAGGGAAGCATCGCCACATCCAGTTCAGCCGGTTGAGTATCGCAGATTCGGGTACGAGAACGCCCTTCGCCTTCCCAGTCGAGGATGAAGTGTAAATTAAGCTCGCTGCGTCCTGATTGGGCAACTCGACAGTTCGGTGCCAGACCCGGCCAGGGCCGGATGCAGCTTGGAGGACAGCCAGATCAACGCACGGCACGCCGAAATCGACCTCCGCGTCCGTGCCCGCATGAATAAGGAGCCTCGCGCCGCTATGTCTTACGATGTGGCCGACCCGTTCCCTTGGGTAATCAGGCGAGATCGGCACGATCGTTGCCTGCAAATTCCTGATTGCCAAGGTTGTTGCCGCTACATCCGGCGACCGGTCGACCAGCATGGCAACGATGTCATCCGCTCCCACCCCGCAAGTTCGCAGAAGCGACTGGATTGTAGCCATTCGGTGGTGCAGTTGGCCAAACGTGATTGCTCCGAACTCGCCGAAGTACGCCACCCGATCGCTGTTTGAAGCGCTTACCTGATTGAACGCCTCCACAAGCGAAGGCTCCTTCTCGAATGACTGCTCGTCGCCCTTGAGCGAGTTTAGGATGGCGATTTCCGACGGGCTGGGGCCGCTCAGGGCGACAATCTGCTCGGCAGACCTCTCGACACAGGCAGCAATGAGATGGCGAAGATTATCGGCCATGCGAGCGATCACATCGCTTGAGAATGTGTCTTGCGCATAAGCCAGTTGCATTGCAATTTCATCGCCTTCGTCTTGTGCATAAAGGGTAAGGTCGAACTTAACGTAACCCGTGTCGTATTCGCGAAATGTCAGTTCCAGATCGCGCTTGCCCAATGGCTCCGGAGGCTCGGAGTACATGTTGAACATGACTTGGAAGATCGGCGATCGACCATGTTCGCGCAGGAACCGGGTATCTCTGACCATCCAGCTGAATGGATAGTCCGAGTTCGCGATGGCATCGCTTATGAGGTCCTGCACGTGAGCTACGTGAGCCGCAAAAGACTGATTGATGTCGATCTTCGTTCGGATTGGCAGCATGTTGAGGAAAAAGCCCACGATTTCCTCGGTGCCTGGTTGGCTACGCACGACGTGCGGCATGCCAACGACAACGTCGTCTTGGCCGCTATACATGCGCAATAGAAGCTTGAAACATGCCAACAGGACAGCCGAAGTCGTGCACCTTTGCCGGCGCGCAAAGTCTCGCACGTGGTCAGACAGCTCGTCGCCAAGAAGAACCGCATGCGAGTTCCCGCGGTTGGAACCCACTTTCGGCCGCACTCGATCGTTCCCGATCGAAAGTACGGGAGGATTGTCGCCTATTTGCCGACGCCAATAGCGGCGTTGGCCCTTCAACGACTCCGGCGTAACATTGGCACTTTCCCAGAGCGCATAGGTCGACAGTGATGGGCGATCCGTCGGAGAGAAGGCGGCGGCTTGGGAGTATCTCGTTTGCAAATCTCTGAGCAGGACCGAAATTGACCATGCATCTATGATGATTTCGTGCCCGGTTATCAGCATGAGGTGATCGTCCGCGCCAAGACGGATCATCCGCGCTCGAAACAAATGGCCCTGACTGAGATCAAAAGGGTTGTTGAGCTCCGTCCGTCGCAGTTCCGTCACAAGTTCCTCGGCCTGCCGTTCACTTAGGTGGGTGGCGTCTATCAACTCCGGATCGGCGCTCGGCGGATCATCAAAAATCTGAACCGGCCAGTCCTCGTCGATGAAACGTGCGCGAAGCGCGTCATGCGTCTGAACAACGTCGCTCCAGGCTTTATTGAACGCGATCAGATCGATGGCACCTCGGATATGCACACCGCCCTGAATCATGTAGTTTTTTGCGGTCGGATCGAGCTGCCAGAGAAACCAAAGGTGTTCCTGCACTCGCGTCAGGGGTGATCGTTTGAGCTTCCCGCAAGCTGGTAGCACCGTCTGCGTCGTGCCGGACTGGCCTGATATCGACGTCGCAAGCGACCTGACGGTCCCATTCAGGACGATCCTGAAGTCCACCTTTGTCCCGAGCTGCCTCTGAACCTGAGCCAATATAAGCATCGCTCGGAGCGAGTCGCCTCCGAGGTCCATAAATTGGTCGCTGACGCCGATATCCTTGATCCGAAGAACGCTAGACCAAATATCCCGTAGGGTGCTTTCGAGTTCCGTCTTTGGTTCCTCGAAGGGATTCGGCAGCTCGGGCCGAATGGTCGTCGGATCAGGCAAGGACGCGAGATCCACCTTCCCGTTTCGGGTAACAGGAATCCGGTCGACGCGAATGATGCGTTCCGGCAGCATGTAGGCAGGAAGCGCTTCGGCAACAAAGCTCCTGAGTTCACGCTCCGAAAGTTCGGCAGACGCCGACACATAGGCCACGATTCGTCGTGGTCCTGTTTGTCGGTCGCTGTTGCTTATATCCCGAGCCGTGAGCTTCAAGCTCTCTGCGACGGGTGCAATAGCGGCAGCGGCATTTACCAAAGGATGGGCGCTGAGGCGAGACTCGATCTCTCCAAGTTCGATCCGGTGCCCGCGGATCTTGATCTGACGATCTCGTCGACCAAGGCACTCCAGCAGGCCGTCTGCCCTGAGGCGTCCGAGATCGCCGGTCTTGTAGAGCTGCCGATACGATGGGTGCTCCGAGAAGGGATTTGCCGAAAAGGCTTCCCTGGTACGCCCCTTGTCGTTGACGTAACCATCAGCGACACCGGCTCCACTAACACAAATTTCCCCAACTTCTCCCGTCTTGCACAGACGCAACCCGTTGGCGATATAAACCTTAAGGTTGGCAATCGGCTTACCGATGGGGACATAGGCGTCGGCTGTGCTGGGCGGGAGAGATACCAAATGATGCGTGACTCCATCCGCACATTCAGTCGGGCCGTAGTGATTGAGAATTGGTATTTGAGGATAGAGTGTCAGCCAACCGCGCGCCAATGCAGGCGTCAGCGGCTCGCCGACCGTGGACACCATGCGTAAGACGCCAAGAAGCCGCTCGTTGGCTGAGAGGGTCTGCAGATATTCGACGAATACCGCGAGCACCGATGGGACAAACTGGACAATTGTTACGCGATGTGCCTGCAGGGCCTCAAGAAGGGCCATCGGAGATCTCACTGTCGCGTCATCTATGATCGCGATGCGGCTGCCGACACATAACCCTGCCAAAAGCTGCCATAGTGAGATGTCAAAGCCGGGCGCAGCAGTTTGTGCGACACAGTCCTTATCGCTGAGCTCGAGTGCATCTATCTTGGCCATCAAATGGTTGTTTAAGCCTACGCGCTTGACCATCACTCCCTTGGGTTTGCCCGTCGAGCCGGACGTAAAAAGAATGTAAGCGAGACGGCTTTCAACCGAAGTCGGCATCGCAGCAGAGGCACGGCCGCCGAGTAGCGCTGTCTGCACCGTTAAGAATTCTCGGCTGTAGTTGCCGTTTTCCTGAAACAGACCGAGCGCGTCAGGTCTTTCCGGCCCGATGACCAGGGTGCATTCACTCTGTTCGATCATCGAAGAAATGCGCGAGGCCGGCAAGGATGGATCGAGCGGCAAATATGTTGAGCCGCTTTTCAGAATTGCGACGACGGTGGTTGCCCAATGGAGGTTTCGTTCACCGCAATAGCCAATGACCTGCGCGCAGCGCTCCCGCAGCGTGCTCGCAATTCGATCCGACTGCACGCGCAGGTCACCATATGTCAGTTCTTCCCCGCCGTGCTTAATCGCTATGCTGTCCGGGAACGACACGGCAATTTCATCTATAGCTGCGACTAACTCGATGAGCTGGCTTCCGACAATTTCGGACTTCGCAGTCCGGCCTTCGTTGAGCATAAGTTTCCTCGTAGGTCGCGGCGGTGAGTTGCTCACCGCTGGCAATTCCTGTCCTGTCGATATCGAGAAAGCTTCAAAAGTCATGCCAGTTATGCCGAGGGCGCTGAGGCAAAAATCATCGTTGTGTTTCAATTGGTTAACGAAGGTGAGATAGGATTACATCGGACAGGGGGGTGTCGCGAAATTGACGAACCCGACAATGGAGGCGGCGCACTTGTGTTTTCTTGGAGGAGGGGGCAGGGCCATCAACGAACGACGGCGGGTGCAGGTTGTGGCACCGGTGTGCCGATAGGCGTTACGGTCACAATCTGCATTCTCCATTGCATTCAAAAACGGCGGAGACGAAACGCGGGGCTCTGTCGCGCCGCGTCGTTTGTTACCGGTATGACGGAATAAGCGTATCCGGCACGAGCGCCCCACGGCTATTTGTATTGACGGCCTTGTCGCGTTTGCGGGCTCGTGGGATCTTCTGCAGTTATCAGCATAAGCATGATACTCATGCTGATATCTTACTAAGCCTGGTTTGCAGGAGCGGCGGGGTTAAAGCGCAGGGGCTTGCTATAGGCGTAAATGGCCTCGACGGCTTTGGGTAACGCTCGCCAGGCTTCTTTAAACAGCAGTTGGGCTTCCGGTGGCTTAGGGTAAGCCGTCGTAATGATCTCAGCCTGTTGCGGATCGGTGGTTTGCGTCAAGATGATAAGGAGCGGCTCGCCGGCCTTCTTATCCGCAAACAGCGGTGACCATTGCTCAAGGCTGAGGTTCATCGCGCCAAAGAACCCATCCGCCCAATCACCAGCGAGAACCTCCTCGTCATCCGTACGCATGTAGATCGGCGCATAAGCACCAGCTCTGGTGAGCTGGTGGGCTATCAGGTTGTAGTGATCAACGATCGTATCAATGACAGCCTGTATTTTGTTGCCGATGAATGCTCGCTGCTCGTGTTCGCCGACAACATGCCACATCCAGTCATTGGGCAGCAGGAAGACCGGCCCTGCGGCCAGCCCCGTCAGAAAGCCGTTCAACATGGAGACGCCCCTGCAATGCGGTGCTGGCTTGGCCGTGTCGAACCAGCCCTCCAGCTCGTCAAGCGACATTATCGGTAGGCGCCGGGGTCGTTTCACGCTGCTCTCGCCAAGGATTTCCCTTCCGCCTCTCGTTGCTTTTTCCAATTCCCGGCCAAAAGCTGATCAAGCTCGTGGCTTTTCACGTCGTTGAGGACGATCTTTTCAAGGACGTCAACTAGCGATTTATAGGGATCAAGTTCGTTGAGCCGGGCTGTTTGAAGAAGAGACGCGAGGACCGCCCAGCTTTCTGCTTCCCCGCAACTGCCAGCAAACAGCGAGTTGCGCCTTCTATGGAAATATTTCCATAGGCGCCGGAATTGGACCTTCGCCGGTCCCCAGCGTGGAGCCGATCGTGCCGCCATCATGCTCACCGTCATCACCACCTGCAGTCTCAACGACGTCAATTCCAAAGCATGGCTCGCCGACGTGCTCGCCCGTATCGCCGATCTTCCCGTCTCTCACCTGCGCGAACTCCTTCCATGGGAATGGAAGGCACAAAAGACCGCTGTTGCGACGGCCGCGTAAACAGCTTCCGGAACAACGCTTCCGCGCGCTCCAGGCCTTCATCGGTCAACACCAATGACTTCGACTTGTTGACTGGGTCGCCGATCATGCCCTTCTTGTGAAGCCGATCCGTCGTTGCCCAATCAAAACCCTTCCAGGCGCAACGCTCGTTATGCAGCGTCAACCATAGCAACACCAAAACTGCGTCGTCGATTTTGTCCTCATCGATCTCCATGAACCGATGTTAGAGGTGGCTCGGTTTGTCTGAACAGTTCCGGGCGTTACGCTAAGTGGATTTCCGCCTCGATTATGCCGCCACCATCATTGGCGTCAACGCGTTGAAGTAAGCCTGATCCGGCGTCTGCCGGTCAAGGGATGAATGTGGGCGTCTGGTATTATAAAAGGTCAGATAGCGGCCGATGCCAGCGCGAGCCTCGGACACGGTCTTGTAGGCATGGAGATAGACCTCCTCGTATTTGATCGACCGCCAGAGGCGCTCGACGAAGACGTTGTCGCGCCATGCGCCCTTGCCATCCATCGAGATTTCAATCCCGGCCTTCTTAAGCACTGAGGTGAAGTCGATGGAGGTGAACTGTGATCCCTGGTCGGTATTGAAGATCTCTGGCCTGCCATATCGGCAAAGAGCTTCCTCGACCGCTTCAATGCAAAAGGCCGTCTCCATCGTGATCGACAGCCGCCATGAAAGCACTCGGCGACTGAACCAATCGACGACGGCGCAGAGATACACGAAGCCCCGCGCCATGGGGATGTATGTCAGGTCCATTGCCCAGACCTGGTTGGGTCTGGTGACCGCCAGCTTCTTGAGCAGATATGGATAGACCTTATGACCGGGTGCCGGTTTCGACGTATTGGGACGACGGTAAATCGCCTCGATGCCCATCTTCCTCATCAGCGTCGCGACGTGTAGCCGCCCCGCGACAAGCCCTTCCGCCTTCAAAAGCCCTTGCAACATGCGACTTCCGGCGAAGGGATAATCGAGATGCAGTTCGTCGATCCGCCGCATCAGAGCCAGATCGCCGTCTGACGCAGGACGCGGCGAATAATAGACGCTGCCACGACTGAACCCGAGAAGCTTCGCCTGGCGCACGACCGACAGTTTGTGCTCGCGATTGATCATTTCTTTCCGCTCAGCAATCCGGCTTTGCCGAGCGCACTGGATAAAAAATCATTCTCTAACGTAAGCGGTTAGCCGATAGCGTCTGCGCTGAAGTTCCACGGCATGAGCTGCTCGATATCAGAGGCTGGCCAGCCATTTGCGATGCGGGTCAGTGTTTGG